>CAZQMO010000001.1:0-175618 GCA_964594755.1 uncultured Candidatus Saccharibacteria bacterium
CAGAATATGCAAGCAATTATGTCTATACGGACAGTGATGCTATCGGTTTAGACTTCGGAAATTACAGTGAGTGTAAAGATTGTTCCAGTAGTTCTAGTTCATCTACATCAGGTAGCAAGAAAGTTCCTGACGATGGTCGCGTTCTTGGAGATTCAACCGGACTTCCTTACCAAGCACCTCAAGTACTAGGTGAAGCGACTGAACTTCCTCGTACTGGTACTCCTTTGGCAATCGCGTTCAGCTTAGTCGGAATCTTGGCAATCATTATGATTCCACGTTACGCTAAAATAGCTGTTAAATAACGATTTCAAAAAGAGCCCCCGTTTTGCCCTGCGTATCTTTACGCCGAGCAGGGAGGGGCTCTTTTTTTATTGATTTCACTCTCAGGGTGTATAATAATAGCAACAAATGCATCAGATTACTGTTATAGTTAAATGGTTAATCTTACTGGCTGTAGTAGCAGCTTTGGTTTTTGTTTTGTTAAACTTTAATTATTTCAGTCAACATTTAACTTATTTCTTTGATCAAACATTTGTCACTGACGCACAACGAGAATTCCGCAGAAATGAGCAACGAATTCAACAAAAGCCCAACGAAATTTATATACCAGCTCTCGAGATTCGGGCGCCGATTATTTTTACATCAGATACAAATGAAGCTGGTTTTCAGCAGGCGCTTCAAAAAGGAGTAGTGCTCTATCCTGGGACAGCACAGGTAGGACAGGTTGGTAATACTTATATTTTTGGCCATTCTTCTGATTTTGCTTTTGCCCCTGGAGAATTCAAAACAGTGTTTGCTTTATTACCGAACTTACAAATAGGTGAACAAGTTTTAGTGAGTAATGAAAACGGAAAAATCTTTAAATATATTGTCTACGAAAAATTTGTCGCTGAAAAAACCGCAACGCATTTACTTAGTCAAGATACTGGGGGACGCAAAGTCTTAACCTTACAAACTTCCTACCCAATTGGCACCGCATTAAAGCGCTATATAGTTAGAGCTGAACTATTGCCAGAATAAAAAAGAACCCTGCGGGGTTCTTTTAGGATCTGGTTAACCAAGCTCACCGGTTTCAGATTAACAACTAACAGATTTAGTGTCAATCTGGTGGACCGGAGGAGAATCGAACTCCCAAAACCAAGATGGTGAGCCTAGTTTTATCAACCAGATCCGGCCCACTACTTTGAGGTTATAGACCTTAGTTCAATTTTAAATCAGGCTCAAATCAAAGTTTAATAAATTGGCTTAAATAAAGGATTTTTTTGTTGAGTTCTGGAAAAACTTACAAAAAACCCAATAAACCCTTGACTAATCCCCAAAAACCCTTGTGTTTTCGGGGTTTTTTATATACGATTAATACATAAGTCCAGCTTCTGAGTTCTAGAGACCAGGGGCACAATCAATTAAGCATCTCTACGGAGATTTAAGGAAAAAAATGACAAAGTCAGAAATCATGCAGCACCTTGCTGAACAAACTGGTATGACCAAGAAGCAAGTTGTTGAATTCATGGAAGCTATGGTGAACTTGGCTTACAAAGAAACCAAGTCCGCTGGTGAATTTTCAATTCCTGGTTTGGGAAAGCTTAAGAAGAAGCATCGCGACGCTCGTATGGGCCGTAATCCTGCAACCGGTGAATCTATCAAGATTCCTGCTAAGACTGTTGTTAAGTTTACAGTTGCTAAGGCAGCTAAGGACGCAATTTTATAAAATGAATTAGGCCACCGTTGCACGGGCATTATTGCCCTGTGCATGGTGGCCTTTCTTAATTTAGCAAAAGAAAACCCGCATTAGAGTGCGGGGAAAGTAGTGAGATTATTGATTGATAGGAGGGGAGCCAGCTTGGTTATTAACTGAGAGTTCAGCAAATTTGTTTGGGTTAGCTATTACTTCGTGAACTTTCTTTAAGATTTCTTCGGTAGTGAAATATGCTTTAACCATATATGCTTGAACATGCAGGGCTTTGGTTTTAAGAATATCTTTATTGCTCCAGAGGTTAGAAAGAATGATGATTGGGGTTTTAGCTATATCTGGGTCTGAGTTCCTACGAATGGTTTCTAAAACTTTAAAACCATCAACTTCTGGTAACATCAAATCAAGTAAAACCAAACTTGGTTTGGTTTCAATAATTAGGTCAATGCCGGCTTTGCCGTCCTCAGCCTCTTTTACAATGTAACCACTGTTTGAGAGTTTGTGGGTGACAATTTCCCGCATCGCCACATCATCTTCCACGATCACAATTGTCTTTTTGTTATCTTCTGGCGGCATGTGTTTAGTGGGTATATTATACCACAAAAATCAAGTTGACTAATAATGAAAAAATAAATAGATGAAGAAAGTTCAGCATTTTGGAGAGCACTTAACTATTGATGGCTACGGAGGCCAATATAATAAACTTAATGATAAAAAAATCGTTGAGAAGGTGTTAATTGAACTACCCAGCCTGTTAGGCATGAACCGCTTGACTGAACCAAATGTGATTTTGGCACCAGAAAATGATTTAAAGGACCCAGGTGGTTGGAGCGGTTTTGTTATAATCGCTGAGAGTCATATAAGTCTTCATACTTTTCCGAAAAGGGGATTTATTAGTGCAGATGTCTATACTTGTCAGAATGGTTTGGAACAAGAAAAGATTAAGCAATATTTTATTGATATGTTTGATTTAAAGGATTTAGAAGTTAACTTTGTGATTAGGGGTACAAAATACCCTGACCATAATTTGGTATAATTTTTATAGTAATTAATTTTAGAGTGAACATGGCTAGCAAAACAGTAGGCAAGTATTCGAAAAAAGTAAAAGATAAGTATTTAAAAACTGTCCTAGATTTCAACCAAAAAGAATTGGTTATGCATTTTAAAAAAGGAAAGAAAGAGCTTGTCAATCAGATTATGCAGGATTGGGAAAAGCCCTACATGAAAGAGTTGGCTTCTATCGCAACTTCAAAAGGCGGAACTGTTTTAGAGGTTGGATTTGGAATGGGGATTTCAGCTGGGTTTATTCAAAAAGTGAAAAAAATGAAATCGCACGTAGTTGTTGAATGCCATCCATTAGTAATAGCTTCAGCGAAGAAAAAATTTCCCGCAGCAATAAAAAGTGAAAGGTTAAAAATTTTAAAGGGTTTTTGGGAAGACGTTACGAAAAATATTCCAGATAAAAGTTTTGATGGCATTCTTTTTGATTCATGTCCGCTGGATAAGGAAGTAGAATTCTTTCAATTTTTTCCATTCTTTAAGGAAGCTTATAGGTTATTGAAAGACGATGGGATATTCACCTATTTTTCGGATGAACCTAAAACAATCTCTGTTGAGCATAGGGCGTTATTGAAGAAGGCTGGGTTTAAAGATATAAAGTATAAAGTTTGTGCAGTCAACCCTCCTAAAGATTGTATTTACTGGAAGCATAAAACGATTGTTGCACCAATAGTGAGAAAATAATTTTTAACCAACCTTTTTGAAGTTGTTTTCAAACTATACGGAGACTAATGTAAAATTGCACAAATGAAATTTTTATGATATTTATTAAGTTGTAAGTATGTAAATTATGAAAGAATATTTTTTGGAACAATTTAGGGAAAGTAAAGGGTTTATGGTTGCAACCATCATCTTTATTGCATTAAGTGCTTGGTGGGTGTCAATCTATCTTCGTTTTCTGACTGAAGGGCTAGAGAATGATCTGTTTACAAATCTTTTGATATTATTTCCCTTATTTGGTGGTGTCGCTGGATTGTATTACGCCAAACTTTGGGGAGGTCTCAAAAGCAGATTTGGGATGGCTATTTTTACTTTATCTTCAGGACTGTTGGCACAGTTCATTGGTACTATCTTATATAATTATTATATTTATATTTTAGGTGTCGAAGTTCCATACCCATCAATAGGGGATGTGTTCTTTTACATAAGTGTTTTGGCATATATCGTGGGATCATATCAGCTTGCTAGAGTCCTCGGTGTGCAATTTAGCTCCCAATCATTTACTAATAAATTAGTTGGGATATTTATCCCACTAGTTGCATTGTTGGGTTCATATTTAATTCTCTTACGTGAATATGATTTTACTACCAGTACTCCTCTGTTAATTTTTTTGGATTTTGGATGGCAAATCGGTCAAGTAATTTACATCTCTATAGCTCTTTTTGCCTTATTTATCTCGAAGAACACTTTGGGTGGTTTAATGAGAAAACCGATTATTTTATTGATCGCAGCGCTTACAGTACAGTTTATATCAGATTTTCAGTTCTCTTACCAAGTAAATAATGATACTTGGTATGTTGGTGGTTTCAATGATTATGTTTTCATGCTTTCTTTGTATTTAATGACCTTAGCGATATTCTCAATTGGCAATATCTATTACAAGATTCAAAAATCTTAAATATATGACAACTACTACTCAAGACGAATTAGCTGTATTCACTCAAATATCTTTGAGGATAATCAAAGAGCAGGAGCTTGTTATTGGTCCAGTTGCTTGGCAAGAAGCTAAGAAGGTTGTTGGGTTCAATATTTCTGATGCTAATAATGAGCAAGTTACCTTCGAAGGTGACCCGAAAGAAGTTCTAAACCGATTAGTTGAACAGTATTCTCGTCTTTTCGGACAGGTTTCTAGGGAAGTATGTAAAGATGCAGTTCAAGATTTATTAGCTGAACTTCCATCAAACGATATTCCATCAAATTTACGATAGTCTAAAAAAATAAAAAATGTCTACCAAAGCTGCAAGTGAACCAAATTTGCAGCAGTTGAATGAGCAAATCTATAAGCATAGCTTAGAACTTGCCGTAATCAATAAAACTCTTTCACTGCTTCGTAAGCTGTATCAGATAAGCTTACTTACTTTAGACCCGGATAAACTTTCCGAAAAGATTTCGGACACAGTCCGGGTTGATTTAAATATGGAGGTGGTTGGGATATTCATTGTGCTTGGTGAGACTAAACAGATTTCACCACAACCTTTTTCAATGTCGGATCGTTTTGCTGATGTTGTTAAAGCAGAAGGAATAGCCTGGGCTGAAGCAGAATCTTTTGATGCTTCAAAGAATGTGGTGTTAAATAAAGTAATAACTAATAAAGAATGGCATACTACTAAGAGTTTTCAGGATGTGTTTGGTGAATGGGTTGATCCAGCCAAGCTAAAAAAAATAGATGTCGAAGGCCATATTGACACTGTTCTAATTTATCCTCTTGTAACTCAGGATGAGCTCATTGGTATTTTAATGTTAGGTTTAAACCGAGGCTATGATACTCTAAGTGATTTCGAGCAAGAAGCAATAAGTAGTCTGGCCAATGTAGTAGCCGTTGCTTTGGATAAAGCTTTAGTTTATGAGAAATTGAAAATTGCAAATGAGCAACTCAAAGCTCTCGATAAGGCTCGAGCTGAGTTCATTTCCATTGCCAGTCACCAGCTGCGCACTCCTCCTGCGACCATTAAATGGTATCTTAATGCCGTACTCAATGGTGACTTTGGTAAATTATCCGATGAGTTATATGCTGCCCTCGAGCGTACTAATGTGACTAACGAGGCGCAAATTTCGACCATTGATGATTTACTAAACGCCTCTCGTATTGAACGGGGAAAGCTGGAGTTCTTCTTTCAACCTGCAAATATGGCACCAATGGTTTCCCAGTTAGTTGAGCAGCTACAACCTTTAGTAAAAATGCATAAGCAAAACATAGTCTACAAAGGTCCGACCGAAAAAATTCCAGACATTGTGATGGACGGAGAAAAGATCCGTCAAGTGCTCAACAATATGATTGATAACGCCATCAAATATTCAAAACAGGGGGATATTGTTGTTAAGCTTGAACATGATCAGGACAACATCACTGTAAAAGTTGTTGATACAGGTAAGGGTATGGATAAAGAAACCCAAGAAGCCTTATTTAAAAAATATTCCAGAGGTAAGGATAGTGCGACTCATGCCACAGGATTGGGCCTGGGTATGTACGTTGCTAAGGTCATTGTAGAGCAACACAATGGCCGTATATGGGCGGAAAGCCCTGGGGTAGGTAAAGGGTCTACTTTTGCATTTTCTCTGCCAATTAAGAGCAAAATTGAAGCTACAGTGGTTGATCTTGCCCAAGAATAGACCCAAAAGACTTCAAATTATGGTATAATTGCATTAGGTCTAATTAACCCTTGGAAACAGTAGTTTCCTCGAAACAAATCTAGTTTCTTCAATGGCTATCTATTCAAAATTAGTTGAAGTGACTTCCAAAAAACAATTTGAGCTCATAGACATCACTGGCCAAGTAGCTGAGGTGGTTGGTTCGAGTGGGATAAAAAACGGCATCGCCTTAGTCTATAACCCTCACACCACTGCAAGTATTCGGTTAACTCACAATGAGCCTATGTTGATGCAGGATGTTATGAAAATGTTATATCGGGTAGTGCCGCTGGAAGAAAATTATTCGCATGATGTCTTTGAGATGCGTACTGAAGTGGAAGTCAATGAGCGTAGTAATGGTCATGCTCATGTAAAATCTTTTCTGCTGGGTAGTAGTCAAACCATTCCTATCGCCGATAATAAGTTGTCACTTGGCACTGTGCAAACTCTGTTTTTTGTAGAATTGGATGGTGGGCGTAAGCGAGATTTTCATGTTGTTATTTATGGGGAGCAATAGATTTTCTATTGCTTTTTATAATGTCATTATTTAAATCCGGTACAGGTCGATGACCGGAGGCTAAATCAAATATCATTTGGTACCAAATGATATAAAGAAAGGAATTCATCATGAATTACTACAACGATTATCCTTATGTAGTACAAGACTCAGTATATAGCTTGTATGACCGGGTAATTCAATACTTGCCAAATGTCTTAGCTGCAGTAATAGTTTTGTTGCTGGGCTGGATTATTGGTATGTTTTTGGGAAACTTACTCAAGCGCGCATTAATGTCCGTTGGTATTGATGGTCTAGGCGACCAACTTGGCTTGAAGCGATTATCTGAACGCAGTGGCCGTACAATCCGTATTTCGCACATTGTACAGTGGGTTGTAAAATGGTTCTTTATTTTAGCAAGTATCATTGCAGCTTCAGATATTTTGGGCTTCAATAACGTAACTAACTTCTTCTACAGCGATGTGTTAGGTTATGCCAGTCATGTGATTATCGCCATGGCCATTATTCTGCTTGGTATGTTGGCTGCGAATTTTTTGGGCGATGTTGTGCAAGGCACAGT
This sequence comes from uncultured Candidatus Saccharibacteria bacterium, assembly GCA_964594755.1. GTDB lineage: Bacteria > Patescibacteriota > Doudnabacteria > UBA920 > UBA920 > UBA920. Next base: position 7,174 of record CAZQMO010000001.1, read on the forward strand.
TAAGGCTGGTGGCTTTGGGACAGCTAATTTGCTTGGATCATTGACTCGCTGGGCAATTATGATTTTTGCTATTATCGCGGCATTATCTGAATTGCAAATTGCAGAAACCTTCTTGCAAGACTTATTCCGCGCCGTAGTCGCCATGTTGGCAGTTGCGGGTGGTTTAGCCTTCGGCTTGGGTGGTAAGGAGCACGCCAAAAAAGTACTCGATCATGTCGAGGCTGGAATTTCTTCCAAAAACTAAAATAAAACATTGAAATAACAAAACCGCCCCATAATAACAGGGCGGTTTTTTGTTGGGTTGGCACCATTAGAACAGACTCGTCATGCACATCATACCATGCATATGAACCTCTTTCAAGGTGGTGGAGCAAAAGAGAATCGAACTTCCTGCCAGTCAAACGGGTCTGCTTTGGTTATAGAATCACGTCCCACGGTTTCAATTTAACTCTTAAATCCTAAAGCCCAAATTAAGTTTTTTGCAAGTTTCAATCAAATGCTATAATGCCTTTATGTTAAGAAAATATTGGGCCTTTTTGGCTCTTATCATTATAGTTCTAGGTGCGCTTTTTGTTTATAAACAGGTTTCGGATTACCGTGATGAGCAGCGCCGCAGGGTAGAAGCTTTACAGAAAAAAGCTGAAGAAGTTAAGGTGACCATTATCGAAGGTTGGACTCTAACTCAGATTGCAGCAAAGTTTGAAGAAGTTGAGCTGTTTAGCGCCGATGATTTTTTGGAAACCACCAAAAACTTTAATGCTTCGGCGTATCGGATGGTCAATAAGCCAAGCGATGCTAGTTTAGAGGGTTATCTATTTCCAGATACTTATCGATTCGCTAAAGGTTCTACTCCTGATGATGTAATCAATAAGATGTTGGAGAACTTTAGTGCACGGGTTTCTTCCTTGGGAGTTGATTCAGCGGGACAAGATTTTGTGATTGCAGGTTACGAGGATCTCGAGGTTGTTGGTGGAGATAATCAAGCCGGCTTATCTTTGTATGATGTTCTAACGTTGGCTTCAATAATTGAAAAAGAAGGTGGTGGAAAAGGGCCGATGAGTTTAGCAGAAGAACGAGCGTTGATTTCTGGTGTGTTTTATAATCGGTTACTAATTGGCCAAGGGTTAGAAAGTGATGCAACCGTAAATTATATTACTGGTAAAAATACTCCTGGGGTGAGCTTAAGAGATACGGAAATTAATTCACCGTATAACACCTATCGATATGCAGGCCTACCACCAGGGCCAATTGGTGTACCTTCGCTAGGTAGCATTCAAGCTGCGCTCAGACCGACAAAATCAGACTTTTATTACTTCTTGCACAGACAGCCATCCGGAGAAGTGGTGTTCAGTAAAACCTTCTCTGAACACACTCAAGCCAGACAATAAAGGAAAACCGTTCCACAAGGGACGGTTTTTTGTATTTCGATTTCTAGAATAGATTTAGATAGATAATCCCAAAAAGTATAATTACGGTACCGATTAGTTTTTGAGTAATTTCTTGCTTGGTAACTTTTTCAGAAATAATTTGGGGGAACAAGAAAGTAAAGAATAACCCTAGTACTAGTACATAGAATGGCTGTACTCCACCAATAACAGCAATTAAGCTTGCGCTTGGAGCTATTAATAGTGCGTATTGAAATAGTAGATGACCAGATAGATCAACGACATCATTGAGGAGGAAGAACTTCATTTTTTTCAAACTGGTTTCCTTAATTCCTGAGAGAATCTCTTTTCGCCATTTTGGGACAATTAAGAGAGATACTCCAGATAGAGCGAACCCAATTTCCGTATAAATAAAAGCATCTGTAAAAGTTAGGTATTGGAGCGAGTTATGAAAAAATAGAGTATAGAAGCTCAACAGTATGATTGCAGGAATCATCCATAATGCACCTTTTCGATATTTATAAACACTTAACGATAATTTGACTTGAGATAATATTAAGGCACCGATAAATACGATCGCAAACGAAATATATTGGTGCGTGGTTATGCTATCTCCAAACAATGGACCTAGTAACAAAACTACAACTGAATAGGTTATGTACAGAGGAATTACATAGGACGCATCTTCTTCTTCTAACGCATATGAATAGAATAGATATGAAAATTGTAGGGAAACGCCTGCTGTAATTGCCCACAAAGCAATCATTCCAATTGTTTCCAAACCAAAGATTGGAATCGTTAGAAATATAATCAAGAAGCTTGCTAGCGATCCTAAAAAAATAAACTCGTATGCACCTCTAGAAAGTTTGCTGAGCGCATATTTGTCGAAGATGTTTGAAGCAGCCCAAAGTAATGGTGCGAGCAAGGCTAAGGCAATCCACATAAGGTTTAGATTAATTGACTCGATTTAAAATTGGGGTAACCGTTGAGAAAGGCTCTAATGTCTGTGGGATTTTTTCCCTCTAGCTGAACTGTTAACAGTTTTAAGGCTGAACTATTACCACAGCCAACTAGGCCGTCAATAGTTAATCCTGGGGCAAGGTTAGAGTTAGCTTCAGGTTTACAAGCCAGAATTTTGAGAGTTTTCCCTTGCCAAGTCGTGTAAATACCTGGCCATGGTTGATAGGCCCGAAAGCGGTTGTAAATTTGTTGAGCTGATTCATTCCAGTTTACTATGCCATCTTCTTTGCTAATCAGTTTACTTGGAGTAGCTAAGTCGTGATTTTGCTCTGTTGGAGTAATCTGACTCGATTCATATTTTTCTAAAACATCCACAATAATATCACAAGATAATTGAGATAATTTACTTTGAAGTGTGATGTTGGTGTCATCAGGTGCAATATCAATTTCTGCAGTTGCTAAAATCGGTCCATGATCAACTTGCTCATCTAATATAAAGATTGTGGTACCAGTTTTAGTTTCGCCATTAAGTAACGCAAATTGCACCGGCGCTGGCCCACGATAAGCAGGTAAGATTGAAAAATGTACATTCACAGTTTTGAGTTTAGGAATATCTAAAAGTTCTAAGGGCAGAATCTTGCCGTAGGAGACTACCACAAAAATATCTGCGCCATGTTGCTTAAGTTGGCGAAGCAGTTGAGAATTATTTTTTACTTTTTCTGGTTTGTAAGTAAAAATTCCTAACCGTTCAGCTGTGTTACTAATCGGGCTAGGGGAGAGGATGTGCTTTCTGCCAACGGGCTTATCCGGGGACGTTACTACTGCAGCGACTTCAAAATGTTTTTGCAGAGTCTCTAAAATCGGTACGCCAATTTCCGATGTGCCAAAAAATACTATCTTCATATTTTAAGTTGTTTAACTAATTTGCGGAGGATCTCCGCTTCTAATCGGCAGTCGGCTAAAGCAGTATGTCGATTCACAGGGACAGAAATTTTTAGAGTCTTTGCTAAATCTTCTAATGAAAACCCAGCAAACTTTTTAGGGTTAGTAAGTTTTTTCTTGCGGGCCATGTAGGTGTAACATAATGGCCAGATATCAAATACGTGATAATCAAAAGGGTAATCTTTATTGATCTGTTTGTAGCTTTTGCGAAGCATGGCTGTGTCTAAGATGGTGCCATAGTTAGCAATGGTCACTTTGGTGCCAAAGGTTTTTTGGAATTTGCCAAGAACAGCTTTGAGGCTGGGCGCCTTTTTTAGTTGCTCCCAAGTGATTTGGTTAACAGCCATTGCTTCCGGGTCTCGGTTAGCCCATTTGTGAGGTTTAATAAAAGCTTCAAAAGCTTTCTTTTCTTTCAAAGTTTTTTTGTCCAGTAATACAGCGCCAAGCTCGATGAGTTCGTGTTTGGTGATGTCTACGCCAGTGCTTTCTATATCAATTAGTAAAAGATCGTGTTTAAACATAATCAGCCGTTAATAATTTTTTTAAGAACCGCGGCAATGGCTCGGACTTTTTGTAAACCATCAGCGCTATTTTTGAGTTGAATATTAAAATGGTCAGCCAAAGTATTGAGAGTCGGCATTTTTTTGATACCGATGTGTAACGCATAAATATAACCTAAAGACCAAATATCCACTAAGTGCCGATCAAATTTAAACGGAGTGAGAGTTTTTTTGAACGCTGCTCGCAAAAATAGATAATTTTGCACTGCGTTACTGGCCAGCAACGGTTCGTAACCGAATGTGTTAACAAAGTCTTTGATTACATCGTTAATCTTTTGACTACGGCGCAGGGTGTCAAAACTGATTCCTAGTTGCTCGGAGTGTTGATGTAGAGTTCCATCAAGGAAACTAACTTTAACGTAGGAATTAAAAAAGTTTTTTTCTAACAAACTGTCTTTGTCTAATAACACTGCAGAGAGTTGAATAATATGGTCACGATCAGCGTCATTGCCAGTTGTTTCAAGGTGGAGAACTAATAAGTCTTTAATAAGCTTCATAGCTTTACCCCGTATTGAGGAAGAAGTTCTTTGCCACCTGTTAGTTCTTCGAATTTGTCTGAAATCAAAATGTTGTTAAGATGATCAATTTCGTGCTGCAGTACACGTGCCAAAAAAGTATCGTCGGTGATGGTAAACTTTTCCCCAGCCAGATTGTAAGCTTCCATAGTGATTTTTTTGGGTCGCTTCACTTTCCCAAATACTCCGGGAATAGATAAACAGCCTTCTTCCATTTCCGTTTGTTCTTTAGAAGATTGAGTAATTCTTGGATTAATAATTGGGAAGGCCGGTAAACCAGCTTCTTCAAGAAAGATAATGGCCATGTTAAGATTTTTTCCAACTTGAGGTGCGGCTAAACCTACGCCGTCAGCAGCTTTACAAGTTGCGAACATATCTTTAATCAAACGAAGCAAATCTTTGTCTCCGGGTAAGTTTAAGTCTTGAACTTTGGTGCGTAACACTTTGGCTGGTAGTTTTGAGATTGGGAGGATCATAATATTATTAACACTCTGTAATCAGATCTGAAGACATATCCTTCGACACGTCCCCACACCAATGCATTGGTGTGGGGACAGGCTCCGGATTACAGTTCGTGTCACTTTTGGGATTGATTATATTGTTTGATGAGGTAGGCAAAAAGTCTGCCCTTATTTTGCACTTTAGGATTTTCTAGGACATCTCCAGCTAAGCGTTTTAATACCGGATGGGGCATGGTAGTTGCCATCTTGAGATAGAATCCAAAATGCTTGGGATCACTTAACATGTTGGCCAATTCATCGGCGAGCACATGATTGGCGGAATGTAATTTTGGATCTTTCTTGGCGGGGAATTTCTTGTTTTTCGCCAGATTTTTTAAGGAATCCATAGGTTAATTATAGCTAGATAAATCGACAATTTCCAGCTATAATACTAATATTCAATAATATGAAAAATAAACTCTTTGCAGCATTATTATTAGGTGGTTTTGTGATCGTGGCAGTTATGGAAGGATTGCCAGAGCGTGCTACTAACTGGTTAAAAAGCGAACAAAATTGGTCGCACTTTTTTGAGAAGGTTAATTTACCACAATCACTTCCTGGACCATTACTTGGACCCTTAGATTCATCACCCCGAGACCTTACTCGTGATGGCGTCATAAATGAAACCAATCACCAACGGGAAATTAATGGTCAATTGCCATTACGGATGAATGAGAAGCTAAATTTAGCAGCAAAGGCCAAGCTGGATGACATGTTTAGACAGCAGTACTTTGAGCATGAATCTCCAGATGGTAAAAATCCAGCAGACGTAATTTCTGCAGCTGGCTATGAATTCTTAGTGGTGGGGGAGAACCTCGCATTAGGAAACTACGAAAATGATGTGGTCTTAGTTGAGGCTTGGATGAATAGTCCAGGTCACCGCGCAAATATTGTGGACGGTAAATTTAATGAAATAGGTGTTGCAGTAGGCAAGGGAATGTATGAAGGCAAAGAGGTTTGGATGGCAGTGCAAGAGTTTGGCACGCCACTTTCCAATTGTCCTTCGCCACAAGGGACTTTAAAAGCTCAGATTGATAACAATCGATTGCAAATTTCCGCTTTAGAAGCCGAACTGGCCACCAAGAAGGAAGCCTTGGATAGCAATCGGTATCAAACTAGAAGTGAGTATAACCGTGCTGTGGACGAATATAATGAATTGGCCCGCCGACTCAATAGTTTGGTTGAGCTCACAAAAGATTTAGTAAACGAATATAATCACCAAGTTAATTCCTTTAATGTTTGTTTAGAGAAGAATGCTTAAACCTGTTACAATTGGCCCTATTAAAATTTCCGCTGTCACTCGAGCGGAATTTTTAACTCAGGTTTCACTGCGTCTTGAGCAAAATCAACAAACTTGGATCACTACTCCTTACTCAGAGTTTTTGTATGCAGCACTTCGCAGTGGGGAAGTGCGAGATATGTTAGCTAAAGCCGATATCGCTATTCCTGATGGGATTGGGATTTTTTGGGCAGAACGATTTCTGAGTAAACCACTTCGCTTACAGAGTCATATTGGTAAAATCTTGGAGTCATGGTTGTATGTCGTGGTCACTGGAGCAAAAATATTATTAACTCCTAGTTATTTGTATAGAAAGTTACCAGAGAAAATTACTGGCGCTTCAGTGTTCGTTGAAATGGTAGCAGAAGCTCATAAGTTAGATAAATCTATTTACTTGCTTGGGAACTGGGGCGATAGTGCTAAGAAAACCGCCAACATGTTAGAGGAAAAATTTTCTGGTTTGAAAGTGGTTGGTGCTTCCAATAAATCAGCAGAAGATAAAAGCGTTTTTGCAGATTTAACTTCGGTTAAACCAGATATGTTATTTGTTGGGTTTGGGCCAATCAGACAAGAACGATGGATTTACCAAAACTTGGATTCTTTACCAGCGACAGTGATTATCGGAGTGGGTGGCACGTTTGATTATTTTTCTGGGAATCAACTCAGGCCACCGATGTGGGTTCGCGAGGTTGGTTTGGAATGGTTGTTTCGGCTGATTACCCAACCAAAACGTATCGGTAGAATTTTTCGCGCCACGATTGGGTTGATTGTTTCTTTGGTTCGTTACAAAGTTTTTTCAACTTATCCATTTCGTAATAATGCCGTAGCAATTGCCGTCAACGCCGATAACAAAATTTTATTATGCAAAAGGATTACTGCCCCACCCAAGAATAAACAAAGCAGAGTCGAGTTACCAAACTATTGGCAGTTTCCACAAGGAGGTCTCGATGAAGATGAAGATATTATCACTGGAGCAAAGCGTGAACTTTATGAAGAAACTGGGATTAAGTCCGCAGAATTCTTAGGCGTCGCAAACTTTACTCACAGTTATGAATGGCTCAACGGTGGTAGGCCGGTATTATTCAGTTCTAAAAGTTACAAAGGCCAAAAACAACAAACCGTGTTTTTTCGGTTCACTGGTAAAGATGAAGAATTGGTTATGGATGGAATTGAATTTGAGGACCATGCTTGGTTATCTCCAGAAGAGGTAGTGGAAAGAATTGCCCCAGAGCGAAAAACCCATGCTCAGGCCGCCTTGGAAGAGTTGCAACACATCTTGAGAAATCCGCTAAAATAAGGTATATTTTAACTATGTCAGAAACTGGAAAAGTGAGAACTAGATTTGCACCAAGCCCGACCGGGTTTGTTCACATTGGAAATTTTCGTACCGCTTTGTTCGCGTTTTTGTTTGCTCGACATCACGGTGGAGTAAACATTTTGCGCGTGGAGGATACCGATCAAACCCGAAAAACTGATGGTGCGATAGAGAATATGATTAGTGTGATGGAGCGTATGGGGGTTCAGTTTGACGAGGGTGTTCAAGATCAAAACGGAAAACTGGCCGAGAAAGGCGACTATGGTCCTTATACTCAATCAGAGCGTTTAGATATTTATCAATCACACGTTCAGGATTTAATTAGCAATAACAAAGCTTATTATTGTTTTTGTACTCCAGAGCGACTGGATGAACTTCGCAAAGAACAAACAGCATTAAAGCAGCCGCCGATGTATGATCGGTTGTGCCGCAAATTAAATGATGAGCAGGTTCAAGCCAAGCTTCAAGAGTTTCAATCACAAAATATACGCCCTGTGGTTCGACAGGCGATTCCTCAGACAGGGGAGACGGTCGTCAAGGATTTAGTGTATGGGGATATTAAGTACGATCACAATCAACTTGATGATCAGGTGTTACTAAAAAGTGATGGTTTTCCAACTTATCATTTAGCAGTAGTGGTGGATGATCATCACATGTTGATTTCTCATGTAATCAGAGGTGAAGAGTGGATTCCTTCTACCCCGAAACACATTTTACTTTATGAGGCATTTGGTTGGGAAGCCCCACAATTTGCTCACTTACCGTTGATCTTGAATCCAGACAAAACTAAGTTGTCCAAACGCCAAGGTGATGTGGCAGTGGAAGATTATTTGAGTAAAGGTTATTTAGTAGAAGCATTGGTGAACTTTGTGGCTTTGCTTGGTTGGAACCCAAAGACTGAGCAGGAAATTTTTTCTATGGCAGAGTTAATTGCGCAGTTTGATTTAGCCAAGGTTAATAAAGCTGGGGCAGTCTTTGATGTTGCTAAACTAGATTGGATGAATGGCATATATCTTCGCAATAAATCAGACGAGGAAATTTTAAAGTTAGTATCTCCGTTATTAGAAACCTCAGGCAGAAATTTATCTGATTATTCTCAAGACTTTTTGTTGGCTATGGTGAAGATCGAAAAAGAGCGCTTAAAGACTTTAAATCAAATTACTGATCACACTGGATTTTATTTTGCTCAACCAAACTACGATGCAAAGATTTTAGTTTGGAAAAAGGCCGATAGTACCGATACTAAAGCAAAACTCTCTGCGGTAAAAGAATTTCTAGAAACTTGGACCGATGTCCCCGATGATTTGGAAAAAATTGAAACTTCAGTAAAAAATTGGATAGTAGAGCAAGGCTTTGATACAGGGAGTGTACTTTGGCCACTGCGGGTAGCGTTATCTGGATTAGAAAAGAGTCCAAGTCCATTCGAGTTAATCTGGGTGCTGTCAAAAAATGGCGGCGTAGCAAACGTAATTTCTCGGCTAGATACTGCAATTAATCAACTCTAAAACCCGCCTAATCTGAGCGGGTTTTTTTCTTTGGAAATCATTAATAATGTGTTATAATCTTGTCGATGGAAGCTCCAGATTTCGAAACTAAAATAAAGAAAAAGATTGCCTTAATTATAAGTACTTTGGGCGTCACTATAGCAGTAGCCGGTTTCGGCTTTTTTTACCTATGGCAGACTAGTTTTCAAGATTCAGTAATCAGTCCAGCACTCGCTCAGAGCAACGCCAATGACCGAGATCGGTTGAATCTCCGGCTCCAGCAAATTAAGAGTCAAATTAACTCGTATCAACAGCAAATTGCTCAGACCAAGAATCAAGCTGCAACTTTGCAGAATGAGATTAGTATTTATGATAATCAAATCAAGTCTCTTGAGCTACAAATTGAAGCTAATGATACTCAGCAACAAGATACAGCTTTGCAGATTAGCGAGCTAGAAATTCAAATTGAGCGACGAGAGAAGGAGATTGATGACAATAGAAAGATTTTAGCGCAACTCATTGTGGAATTATCTAAACTAGATGATAATTCATTTTTGAAAATGGGTCTTGGTACTGATGATTTTTCTAGTTTTCTGGATCAGGTCCAATACGTACGAAATATCCAAGACCAAGTTTATGGTTTAGTGTCGCGTATTAAAGAAATTAAGGAAAAGTTAGAAACTCAGCAACAAGATTTAAAAGTACAATTAACTAAACTGGAATCATTGCGAGAAGAATTACAGATTTCTCAAGAAAGTCTTGATCAACAGCGAAAAAATAAAGAGCAATTATTGGCACAGACCAAAGGTGTAGAGCGTAATTATCAGCAATTACTTTCTGCGAGTCGAAGCGAACAAAGTAAGATCATGGAAGAAATTAATGATCTCGATGGTGCCGCTCGTTCCCGCGCCGGTAATAAATCGATCTCGGTGAATAAAGGGGTGCTGGGTTGGCCAATGGATGGAACTCTCACGCAAGGATATGGTAATACTGGTTTTACTTCGCTGGGGTACAACTTTCACAATGGTATTGATATCGCCGCACCAGCCGGCCAACCCATTTACGCAGCTGCTGATGGCACAGTTGCAGCCTGTGATACAGGTGAAGCGGCTTATGGGAATTGGTGCACAATCAAACATAATATTGAAGCAGCTTCAGGAAGTCGATGTGTAGTGACTCTATACGCGCACATGCGGACTATTAAAGTCTCACGTGGTCAGACAGTTAAGAGAGGGGACTTGGTTGGTTATGAAGGCAATACCGGAAATACAACTCGTTTAATTTATGGACCAGAACGCGGTTATCATCTACATTTTACGGTCTTTGATTGTGATGGTTACAGTGTGACAGCAGGGAAGTACTCGAGTGTGTACGGTGCATATTCTGTTCCGAGTGGGGTGACTTATAACCCAATGAATTTCTTAAGTAAATAATTCAAATCAAAACAAAATTGAATGCAAAAGATTTTGCGCCGCATTGAAATAATGTTTTTGACCGGCTTATTGTTTTTTACAGTGGCTGGTTTTTTTGTGCCGAATAATGCGGCCGCGCAATTACGCGCAGATGATCCTTCTACTTCTAGGCCCCTGCCAGTTTATAGTGGTGTCGAAGACAGTATTAAAGAGTATTTGTGTGCGCCAGGTGATAGCCAGGATGAACAGGCCACAGCATTGACTGATTGTATCAGTAAACTCTATCGGTTCAGTATCACCGCTGGGGGAGTAGCGTTGGTGTTTTTTATAGTAATCGCAGGTTATATTTATATAACTTCAGGAGAAGCAGGGAAGGGGAGAGCAAAGGATATCATACTTTCAGCAGTAGTTGGGATGGGTATTTTATTGGGTAGCTATGCCTTACTAAACTTTATTAATCCAAATTTAGTAAAAATTAGGCCAATTCAACCGCCAATCTTTACAGCCACTGGTTTACCAAGTTGTGAAGCTGTCGGTTTTGGTACAAAATGTATTACTCGTGATGGTCAGGTTAGTAATCCAGGTGGCGGGGTTCCTGGTTCTGCGAGTGAAGCGCAGTATAAAGATTTGATCAGTAAATACGCTCAGCAAAAAGGATTATCATATTGTGCTTTGTCAGCTTTGATTCAAAAGGAGTCATCCTTTATATACAATAATGTGTCTAACCCACCACCGAGTCGTGTTGATGTAAATAGTGGCTCCCCTCCATCTTATAATGTAACCTTTACTACTGGGCATGGAATTGGGTTGACTCAGGTGTATATTTATCCAGGGCAGACTTCTCGACCAGGTGGTGAGTTTGGTTTTAGTAAAGCTTTAACAGTTCAGGATTTAATCAATCCAGACACTTCTATTAGTGCTGGGGCTCATTTTTTTGGTACGCTAGTAAGAGAGCGTAGAAATAATTTAAGAGAAGCATATGATGATTATCAAGCTGGCCGTGGCGGAAATTCTGATCCTAAAACTCTAGATAAGTATATGGATATGTATAACGCATGTCAGTTACGTAATTAGGGATAACTATGAGGCAATTTTTTTCACAATATAAAGTTCAGATTGTTGTGTCCGCAGCGGTATTGGGATTCGCTGGTGTCATTATGATAGTGGTCATATTGGTTAACAGCTCGAATGAGCCACCTACAATAATTGAGCCTACAGATCCAAATCAGCTCGATTATGGATTCGTTAATAATGACCAGCTTAGCAACGAAGATAAGTATTTGATGTTGGAAGCTAAGATTGTTGTAGAGGGTTATGGTACATATTCAGCAAATGACTTACGAGGACTTTACGATGTAAAAAATAAATCTACCAGCAGTTTTGCTGTGACAGTCGATCAGCTAATAAATTTAACGGTAATACCTAGTCTAGCAACTTCCGTGAATCCTGACACTATCCAGATTGAAAGATCATCTAACCTGGTTACAGTAAAGCTACAGGCAAATCAAAGAAATCTAACTACAAACCAAACAACACAGATCAATTACACAGTCGAGTTTGTAAAAAATGGTCAATTTTGGCAAGTCAATAATATTACAGAACAATGAAACAAAAATTGAGTGCCATTCTTTTAATACTTTGGTTCGTACCTCAAATAGCATTTGCACAGACATCAACCATTCCATTGCCTCAGTACTCGGGTGTTCAGGAAAGTATTCAGGCTTATTTGTGCACTCCAAGCGAGTCAGCTGATGGTCAGGATTTGGTGCGTTGTATCAATCGAATGTACAGATTTGGTATCACGGCTGGTGCGATAGTTTTGGTATTAATGATTGTTGTGGCTGGTTATATATATATCACCAGTGGTGAAACTGGTAAGACCAGAGCAAAAAGTATTGTGATGAATAGCCTGGTCGGAATGGGTATCTTAATTGGCAGTTATGCCTTGCTTTATTTCATTAATCCAAACCTAACAACGTTTAGGCCAATTCAACCGCCGATATTTACTGCTGATAATCTACCAAGCTGTGCTGATTTGGGAATAACTCAAGATAATGATTGTGCGATAACTTCGGATCCTGCAGAAGCAATTGATACGAGTCCAAGCGGGGGCGGTGGTGCATATGCTGATTGTAAAGGTGGAATCGTTGCGATTTCGGGAATACCAAGAGCAGGCTCAGCGACTCAGATTTGTCAGGAACTACTTTCTAAAATGCAACCACTCTTAACACAGTTTAAAACTCAAGCCCCAGGGTACTACTTCGCTATCTCTTCAACTATTAGAAATGGTGGTGCGGAGAGCCGGTGTCATTATGGCGGTAACAGTAAAAGTGGTAATTGCGCTGATACTGTGCTTCGAACTAATGCTGGAGCGAAAGTGCCTGGTAGTAACGCTGCTTGGGGTACATTATGTAGGATCTTACTGGGAGCAGGGTTATCACTTGCCAATGAAACTGGTTCCGCTCACCAAGGATGCCGTAACCCAGCAAGTTATAAGTACACCAATGGAGCCCATTTCCATGTTTATGTACCTGCTAATTAATTTTTCACCTCTAGTAGGGGACAGTAGCGCTCTAAAAATCAAAACCGCCTTAGGGCGGTTTTTGATATTACGACTTCCCTACTGGCTCGTAGGGGAGAGGTAGGGATCTTATCTAAAAACTTTTATGAATGTTAATCAATTTGTAGTTTAAGCACAGAGCAGGTCTACATCAAGAGAAGTACAAAACTTTTTAAATTAGTCGAACGATATGTCGTAGAAACTTATTTTACGACTCAAGAGTCGTAAAATAAGATAAACTTGATGCGACATAATATATGTCGCATAAGATACATTGTGCGACGCGGTATCACTCTCCAGAGCATATCTCCCCTGTGGCTATTATGCCCTAGCCTGTCTGACTGTATTTAATATTTGAAATTTTCTTTTTGTATTCTCTGTGTTTGATTGTATATTCTTTCTTAAATACCACTCCCTTAATCATTGTATATACTTTTGACTAGAACGGTCGTCACCAATTAAAAGTAAGTGAAAAAGAACTAGGGAGTAGTTCCTTTTTAGTGAAGGTATTAGATGTCCTGTTTAGTGTCAGCAAGCATCTTAATCGTAGATTTGAGTGCCTTGATGAATGCCTTAACCTGAGCCGGTGTTGTTGATGCATTTAAACTTAATCTGATGGTTGATTTGGCTAGATCTGGCTTAACTTCCATCGCGACTAAAACGTGTGATGGATCGGTTGAACCAGTTGTACACGCACTACCAGTTGCAACCACAAACCCGGCCGCGTCTAGGTACAACATTAGAGCTTCACCCTCAACTCCATTAACAGAAAAATTGATGGTACCTGGCAGTTTAGTCAGCGAAAAGTTTTCTTCTTTAGAGTTGAGTTTGGGATTCTTTGGACCGTTGATGGTTACACTTTTAATTTTTCTTAATTCAGATTCTAGTTGTGATTGTAAACTGTGCAATTTTTTTACATTCGCAGATTTATGCTTCTGTGAATCTGCTAAGGCAGCAGCGAAACCAACGATGGCTGATGTGTTTTCTGTACCGCTACGCAAACCCCGTTCTTGGCCACCGCCGTAAATTATCGGTTCGAGTTTAACTCCACTGCGAACGTATAGCATCCCCGACCCTTTCGGCCCATGAATTTTGCTACCGTTCAAAGTTAGTAAATCAACTTTCAGTTTTTGCACATCCAAATCTAAGTTGCCACCAGCTTGGCACGCATCAGAATGAAACAGGATTGGCGCGAGAGTTTTTTGATTGCGTTTGCGGTTCAGTCCTGCGATTAATGAGCCGATCTGACGAATTGGTTGGATAGTCCCAACTTCATTGTTGGCGTACATTACAGACACAAGCATTGTGTTGGGCTTAACAAGCTTGATAATGTGGTTTGGATCAACTAAGCCATGTTTATCAACTGGTAGATAATCAACCTGCCAACCATAACCTTTGAGTGCTTTCACACATTCTAATACTGCTTCGTGTTCAATGGCCGAGACAATGATATGTCCAAGCTTTTGATAATTACGAGCATAGCTCTTTGCCACCCCTTGGATAGCTAAGTTAATGCTTTCTGTTCCCCCACTGGTGAAAATAATTTCAGAAGCTTTAGCTCCGATTACTTCTGCAACAGATTTTCTGGCTTGTTCAATGGCCTGACGTGATTTTTGCCCAGGTTCGTGCAAACTACTAGGATTGCCAAAAAAGCCCATCTGGAGGGGTTTTATGGCCTTTAGGACAGCATTGCTAGGCTGTGTGGCAGCTGCATTATCAAAATATACCTTGTTTTTCACCTTGACAGTATATCAGAAATATTGCGTAATAATCAAGGTCTTAACGACTCGATTTTACAAAGCCTGCAGCAGTAGCTTCGGCTTCAGTTTGAAAACACATTTCTTCTTGAGTTCTTTCATAAAAAGCCCCGCCTTGAATATGGTAGATTTTATTCTTTCCTGAAACATTACCTTTCACAGGACAGTTTTGATTAGTATGGGGAGTAGTGTTAGTCCCCTGCCCTCCTGTTGCTAAGTTTGTGAGTTGTGTTGATTGAGTGGTATAATTAACAGGAATTGCTTCGATTTGTTGCTTAGGCCAGTAAGTGTGACCATTGTAGAGTCCACAAGCAAAACTGATCAGCTGGAGTACAGCAGTGATTAGTATCAGCTTCCAATGTCCTAATGCAATTAAGTTCATAAATTTATTGAGGGTAAATTATTAATGTCGGCCGTTTATTGATTTTTTCAGGACGGCGAAAGGATTATATGATTAACCGTTACGCTTTTGTGTTAGGTAGAGTTTATACACTCTCTTTAGCTGAGCTGTTTTTTTATTTTCGAAATCATAATTGGCCCATAAAGATTGTGGACTTATCAAATGAAGTTTTAGTGATAGAGACTGAAGCTCCACTTGAAGTGCAAAAGATTCAGCAAGAACTCGGTGGTGTGATTAAAATCTTGAAAATTCTTGATGAGGTCACTAAGAAAGAAACTGACTATATTAACTTTGCTCTTCAACATTACTTTAAACCGAGTAAGCTCAAGCGCGATTTTTTACAGAATGCTAAAGGAAAGATTCAGTTTGGCGTGAGCGTATATTTACTCGACCCAGAAATTAAAGCCTTTAGTGAACCAAAGAGGCTCGGAATGTTTATCAAGCGAGCTATGCAAGATGGTGGCTCGAGTATTCGATTAGTTCTCCCACAATTTAACTCTTTAACTCTTGCCTCTGTGGCAGTGAAGCATAATAATCTCCTGACAAAAGGTGCGGAGATTTGTGTTATCGCCTCCCCTACCAAGCTTTATGTTGCGAAAACTCTAACTGTCCAGGATTTTGAAGATTATGGCCGACGCGATTATCAACGTCCAGTACGAGATGATAAGCAAGGAATGATTCCGCCAAAAGTTGCCCAAATGATGATTAACTTTTCTGGAGCTGCGCCAGGTTCAACATTACTGGATCCGTTTTGTGGAATTGGCACAATCGTACAGGAAGGAGTCCTGCAGGGTTATAAGATGCTGGGTACGGACATTAATCCAACAGCTATTGCAGGAAGTGAAAAGAATTTAGAATGGTTCAGAAATCGTTATAAAATCCCTAAGGGTAAATATCATGTTGAGGTGTCTGATGTGGCTAACGTTTCAAAGGTTGTGGCAAATTTGGCAAAAATCGGGGCTTTTAAGCAGGTTAATGGCGTAGTGACCGAAGGGTACCTTGGCCCGATGTACGGTGAATTCCCCTCTCCTGCTGAGATTAAGGCCAATTTCGCAGAACTAACCGAATTGTACACCAAGGCTTTTCAAGACTATGTAAAGTTCTTATCAACTGGCGATAAAGTCGTAATGTGCCTGCCAGCATATAAAAAAGGAGAGACTTATTCTCGCCTAGAAAACCTTGACTTTATTAAGGATATTGGTTATAATTTGGTAGATTTGATTCCAAAAGATCTGACCGAGAGTTTGCCGTTCCTGAAATTAACGGATCGGGGCACAGCAATCTATGACCGGAAAGACCAGATCGTCGCCAGGGAGATAATCATCCTTGAGCGACTCACTAATTGAACGACTTCTTTGTCAGAGCCTTCGCTCCTCGCTCTGCGTACCTGTTAGTACGCGTCGCTGCGGTGCTCGGCTCTTCCGCGAATTCGTCTAATTATCGAGCCGCTTTCATCTAATATTTAGTTTTAACCCTAGCTCATGAAGCATCGTCGCAAGTCGAAATCATCAGACTAGGATGAGAAAATGTTATGGCACATAAGAAAGCCGGTGGCTCAACCAGTTTAGGTCGAGACTCCGTATCCAAACGACTTGGTGTTAAAATTTTTGGTGATCAACGCGTGAACAAAGGTGAAATCATTGTTCGTCAGCACGGTAACAAATTCCATGCTGGTAAAAACGTTCAAACAGCTGGTGACTCCACTCTTTACTCTTTAATCGACGGTATCGTAAAGTTTCAAACCAAAATGGTTCGTAAATTTCACGGCAACCTTCGCAAGACACGCATTGTTAGTGTAGAACCTGTTGCTGTACAGAAAGAACAGAAACCTCCTGCTAAAGCAGCTACTCCAGTAGAAGCTTAATCCACCAATATATAAACCGCCCTCACTGAGGGCGGTTTTTGCTCTGTTATTTTTTCTTAGTAATCACGCGGATAAACTCTGAGAATAAGGGGTGTGGTGCTAATGGCCGCGATTTGAATTCGGGATGGAATTGGGTACCAATAAAAAACGGGTGATCTTTGAGTTCTATAATTTCTACCAGATTGCCATCAGGAGTTGTTCCAGCAATTACTAATCCAGCTGTCTCGAGCTTTTCTCGGTATTCATTATTAAACTCATAGCGATGGCGATGTCGTTCCGAAATTTTGGAAGAGCCTTTGGCCTTAATCCAACCAGCTTTGAGATAGGCCTTTTCAGTTTTAGTACCACGAGTTATTGTGCAATCCCAAGCTCCGAGCCGCATAGTTGCTCCGTACTCGCGATTGAGAAGAAGTTTTTCTTGTTCTGGCATGATGTGAATCACCGGATGACGAGCTTTGGAATCAACCTCTGTAGTATGGGCGGTGCGCAAACGGCAAACATTGCGGGCAAATTCTATTGTCGCCAGCTGCATACCATAACATAACCCCAGGTATGGGATTTTTTGTTTGCGTGCATATTCGATGGCAGAGATAATCCCTTCAACTCCCCTACTGCCAAAACCACCTGGCACACAGATGCCTTGATACCCGGCCAATATTTTTTTGGCTCCCTGTTTTTCGATGGTGGCACTAGAAATCCAATCTAATTTAACTTTAACGTTGTTAGCCCAGCCGCCGTGTTTTAAAGCTTCGATTACTGATACATACACATCAGATAATTTATAATCACCAGTTTCAAAATATTTTCCTACGACTGCAATGTTCACCTCACGACCCGTGTTTTCAAGTCGAACAATTTTATCGCTGAATTTTTTCCAGCTTTTTAAGTCTCGTTTTTTAGATGGTAAATCAAAGTGTTGTAGTAGCTGGTCTGTTAACCCCTCTTTTTCGAAATTTGCCGGAACACGATAAATGCTGTCTACGTTTGGTGCTGCGATAATATGACTAGCAGGAATGTTTGTGGTCCAAGCGAGTGTTTGTTTGCGGCGGTCATCAATTTTTGATTCGGCTCGCGCGATTAAAAAGTCAGGCTGGATTCCAGAAGAGATTAACTGCTTAACCGAGTTTTGAACTGGCTTGGATTTCATTTCACCGATACTCGGCGGTGTGGGTAAGTAACCAACGTGGACGTGCGCAGTGTCGCGGCCGTGGCGATATTTCATAATCCGGTTCGCTTCAATGAATAAAATGTTTTGGTATTCGCCCACGGTGCCGCCGACTTCACAGATTACAAAGTCAGCTTTGCGAGCTTTGGCTGCTTGTTCGAGTCGATTGATAATTTCTTCGGGAACGTGCAAGGCAACTTCGACATCTTCGCCATCATATTCAAAATTCCGTTCGCGCTGAATAATGGTTTGGTAAAGCTGCCCATTTGTTACGTAATTAGCTTTTGTTAAATCAGTATTGAGGAAGCGTTCGTAGTTACCGAGGTCTTGATCAGTTTCCATGCCATCGTCGGTCACAAACACCTCTCCATGTTCTTGTGGGCGGATGGTACCTGCGTCAACATTCAAGTAAGCATCGCATTTTACAGGAGCAACTACATAGCCACGAGATTGCAGCAACGTAGCAATGGTGGAGGTTGTAACACCCTTCCCTACCCCGGAGATGACACCACCGGAAACAAAAATGAATTTAGTATTGAGCTTTGATGCTTTGCGAGTTTTGATGTGATAGGACATTACAGACTTTCTAAATTAATTTTGGGTTTGGCGATAACACCAGGGATTAGTTTAACATTGATGGTGTATTCCCCGAGATGTTTGATGCCATGAGGAATTTGAATTTGTAATTTTTGTAATTGAATCTTCGTTTTTTGATAAATAGCATTGGCTACATCCTGTTCTTTGACGCTACCGAACAATTGACCTTTATCACCAGTTTTTACCTTGACCGTAAAAGTTCGTTTTTCTAGTTCTGCTTTGTGGCGCTCGGCTTGTTCTTTAGCTTTGGACTTTTGCGCGTCTTTATCTCGTTTTTCTGTGGCTAGTTTATGTTGTGCTGCGGATGTGGCCGGTTGGGCTAAACCTTGCTTAATAAGGAAGTTGGTAGCGTAACCAGCATTGACTTCCTTGATCTCTCCCCTTCTGCCAACCTTTGGCACATCTTTTAGTAAAATAACTTTCATAATCTATAAAAAAGAAAAAACCCTCATACTGAGAGTTTTGGCTCTTTTTTATTATATACCAAGTTTTCTTGGGTGCAAGTGGATAACTGGCTTAAATTTGCAGATATTTGCGCATAGCCAGCAAACTGGAAATGGCGCTGAGTACGAAGGCTATACATAGTTGGATCAGAACCACTAAGCCAAAAGTCTGCACGTCACCATTAAAAATGTTAGCACCTGGAGTTAAATAATTACTGATTCTTGGCAACATTTGGAAGTAAATTGGGAAAACCAAGGCACTGGTAATTGCCGAAGCGATGATGCTGTAAGCAAAAGCCTCTACTAAGAATGGTCCGCGGATGTACCAGTTAGTAGCACCAACCAGACGCATGATTTCAACTTCTTCGCGGCGATTATAAATAGTTAAGGCAATCGTGTTAAAGATCACTAAAATTGCTATCAAACAGAATACAACCATTAAGATTGAACCAAACGTTACAATGAACTTTAGTAACGAGTTGAGTCGTTCAATAATCACACGGTTATCTTCAAAGTTTACTTCGTCGATTAAGTCGCGATAAGAACTGTTCTCGAGCATCTGGGCAATGGCAGGATAATCTTCTAGTCTAAACGCTTTAATCTGCAAGGTCGAAGGAAATGGGTTATCAGTTAATTCTTCTAATGAGTTTAGAATTTGTTCATCACCTTGATGATTTTGTTCAAAATTTCGACGAGCATCATCACTAGAGACATAATCAACTGAGCGGATACGGCTATCTGTTTGGAGTTCATCGCGGATTACTAAAATTCTAGCTTCGGAAACATCACTCTTAAAGTAAGTACTGATATCAACGCGTTCTTGAATTGACTGCACACTATAGCTAGTGATTATAAATAACAAACTCATCACCGATAAGATTATTAGGGTGATTGTCATTATTAATGTTGAAGCAGTGGCTAACCAAAGATTGCGACGCAGATTGGTTAACCCGCTTTTGATGATGCGATAAAGCTGGATCAGAGATGGCATAAGATTATAATTTGTACTTTCCTTTTTCTTGTTCCATGGTAACCTGACCACCTTCAATGGTTATAACTCGTTTTTTGATTTTATTAACTAAGTCTGACGCGTGAGTTGCGAGTAATACGGTTGTACCTAGTTTGTTGATTTTTAGGAGTAAGTCAATAACTTCCGCAGCATTGATTTCGTCTAGGTTCCCGGTCGGTTCGTCTGCTAAAAGTAAGACAGGGCGATGCGCCAAAGACCGCGCAATGGCTACGCGTTGCTTTTCACCACCACTCATCTCATGAGGAAAATTGTGCATCTTGTGCGACAGTCCGACCAACTCCAAAATACGAGGTACGTCTTTGTTAATTTGTTCCTTACGGTGTCCGGAAACTTCCATAGCAAATGCCACGTTTTCGAAAGCCGTGCGGCGTGGCAGTAATTTGATGTCTTGAAAGACCACACCAATCTTGCGTCTTAAGTACGGCAAATCAGCTTTGCGAATTTTACTCATATCAATATCATCAATCAGAATCTGACCATCATCGAGTTCTTCTTCGCCAACTAGCATTTTGAGCATTGTGCTCTTCCCTGCCCCACTCATTCCGACCACAGAAATAAATTCCCCCTGTTTGATATGGAGGTTGATGTTATTTAATGCTTTGTGATTTCCGTAATATTTAGTAACTTTTTTGAATTCAATCATGCGTGTTTATTATACCATATCTTTCTTATGTTATCCTTGCATTTCTTAAGAGAATATGGTATAGTAGAAAAAGGAAAAGCAGATAGGCTGCAAAGCGTACCGGCGTATTCCGGTTTTTCGTTTGAGGAGGATATTGATGAACCAGAAGATTGTTGCTATTGGAAGGATCAAGGGCTCAGAAAAGAGCTTGGAGATCGACAGGCTTTGGTTTTCGCAGGATGAAGACGCTCAGAAAATTCATTTGAGCGATCGTCAAATGCGGCTGCTTGTGGCGCATTTGTGCCCGGGGCCGTCGGCAGAAAAGCCGTGTAATTTTTGTGAAGAAGAGATTTACCTGCTTCATGCCCACATTGCTGACTGCCGTTTCTGCCGTTCCAAAATGCAAGCGCTTCTGTCTTCTGAGGACCCGAACGGTCCCGAAGATCGCCGCGAGGACTTGCTGCAGGAAGAAGTTGAGATGCTCCACATCTCAACACCTCCTGAGCGTGACTTCACAGGATTGTCCGGGCTTCATTTGATCGATGAGCCTGATGTTTTATTCATCGCGGATTAGCTTTAAAACACCAGCTGTAACTTAGCTGGTGCTTTTATTTTATTTGGCTTTCCAAATATTTTTCTACAAAATTATCGAGCTCACCATCGAGCACTTTATCGGGATCGCTTTCCTCGTAATCCGTACGGTGGTCCTTTACCATTTTGTAAGGGTGAAGCACATAAGAACGGATTTGATTCCCCCACTCCGCGGATTTAAACTCGCCGCGGAGTTCTTTTTTTTCTGCAGCTAACTTTTCGTCCTCCAAGGCTTGTAGTTTGCCAAGCAAGATTTTCATAGCCAGCTCTTTGTTTTGATGCTGGCTACGCTCGTTCTGAATGCTGACCCGAATGCCTGTAGGCTTATGAGTAATCCTGATCGCGCTATATGTAGTGTTAACGCTCTGTCCGCCATGACCAGATGATGTGTTGGCCTCAATTTCTAAATCTTTTGGGTCCAGCTTAACGCTTTCTTGTTCAGCTAATTCTGGAATCAGTTCTAATAATGCAAAAGAAGTTTCGCGAGTGTGTGCAGGATTGAATGGCGATAATCTCACTAAGCGGTGAACTCCAGCTTCACTTTTAAATAATCCATACGCATGTGGTCCTTTAACATGGACAGTTACAGATTTAATCCCTGCTTCACTACCTTTGCTTTGATCTAGAATTTCAGTTTTAAGATTATGCTTTTCGGCGTAACGTAAATATTGACGAAGCAAGATCTCAGTCCAGTCTTGCGCATCAGTACCACCAGCTCCGGCATGGATTGCGAAAATTGCGTTATGATCGTCGTACTTCCCAGACATCATCACCATGAGCTGGTTTTGATGGAAAGCGTCTTCTAATTCTTTTACCTGAGCTTCTAAATACTTTTCGGTTTCTGTTGAGTGATCAGTGTTGCTTCGTATAAGTTCTTTTGTTTCGGCAATTTTATTATCAATGTTGTTCCAAAAGTCCACAAAGGTTTTGAGGTCATTATACTCTTGGGAAATTTGTTGTGCTGAATCCGAATCATTCCAAAAATCCTGAGCTTGCATCTTGTCTTCTAATTCCAGGATTTTTTGCTGCTTCTGCTCTAGGTTAAGTTTGTCTGTAAGATTTTTGGCCACGTTAGCAAGTTCTTCCAGCCGTTTGATAAGTTCATTCATTGCTTAATTATACGCGAAATTTAGATATAAAAAAATGGCCGCAGAATTAGTTTCTGCGGCGCTCGTATATCACGAAGGAAAAGGGAATCTTAGCGTCCAAGTGATTTTCTCGCCAGGTTTCCTTCCAGATTTTCATATCCAGATCAGGGTAATACCTCACCCGGTCTTTGCCAGAGATATCAGATTCAATTCCAACTTCTGTAGCGTAGATGCGATTGGTAAATTCCAAGCCGTCGGTATAGACCCGCTGACCCCCGGTAAAGAAGATGTCACGTTTGCCCCATGCCGCGTTGTATTTGATCGCGTCAAAAGCTTCGGGAATTGAACGAGCGACGATTATGCTGTCGGGAATTTCCGTAATGCCCCCTGTTGTGGTAAGAACGACATTAAGCCTGTCGGGTAATGGTCGGTATTGGGCAGGAATAGAAGTATAGGTTTCCTTTCCCATTACACAAACATTGCCGACAGTTTTTTCCTTAAAATATCTCATGTCCTCTGGGATTCTCCAGAGGAGCTCGTTGTCTGCGCCGATAACTCGGTTTTTATCGTACGCAACAATTTGGTTAATCATAATCCCCTCCTATACCGCCACAGGCGCTTCAATTTTTCCGTAGGGATCGTATCCGTTTAGTTGGATGTTTTCCCATTTGAACCCAAGCAGGCCCTCCAGACCTTTGCCGATTAGATGGTCAGCATTCACAAATTCTAAAGTTGGGAGTGCCCGGGGCGTTCTGGACAAGATTTCATCCACCGCTTTCATGTGGTTGCTGTAGATGTGCGCATCGCCAAAAGTGTGGATGAACTTTCTTGGTTTCATGCCCATTACATGTGCGATCATGCAAGTTAGCAGAGCATATGATGAAATGTTGAATGGCACGCCCAGAAAAAAGTCTGCACTTCTTTGATACAACTTGCAGGATAAATGCTGCTCGGCGTCTATTTGATCAACTTTGAATTGGAATAGAGTGTGGCAAGGCGGAAGCGCGACATTGTCTGCTTCTTTGGGGTCCCATCCAGAGATGATGTGCCGCCGGGAGTTTGGGTTGTTTGCAAGATCATTCATGAGTCTTGCAATTTGGTCGAAACCATTTTTCTTGGGGTAATCTCCGCCAAAGCTTCTCCAGGTGTAGCCGTAGATTGCTCCAAGATCTCCCTCTTCTCGTCCGAATCGAGCGGTTTGTTCTGCGGTTGCCCATTCGTTCCAGATCGTTACACCTTCCTCAAGCAGAGATTGATTGTCTGTTTTGCCTTGCAAGAACCACATCAGCTCTACAAAAATCCACCGAAGCGGAACCTTTTTGGTAGTCAGAATTGGAAAGTTTGTGCTGAGATCAAAGCTCATTTGAACCTCTCCAAACAGGGAGATTGTGCCAACCTTTGTTCTGTCGTCGTGGACGATGCCATCGCGTTTGATTTGCTTTAAAGCATCATGATATTGTTTCATATTTTCCTCCAGTTTAAGCTTAAATTACTGAAATCAGCTTAAATGAAGTTAATGTTTGTGTCAAAATTCAGCTTAAAAAGAATTGTTTTTAAGGACGATTCTTCGGATTAATTCCCAGATTTTTACGTGGATTTCTTGAGGAGTTAGTAAGACACCATTTTCGGAACATTCTACTAATTTAGTATTTGGAAACAGCTCAGCGATTTCTAAATAAACTTGCTCGGCGCGTTTGAGATGGTCTAAATCAGTTTCGTGGAGATCAGGCACAGTACCCTTAGCCTTATTCCCCTGCTTCATCAGCTCTAAAGTCATTTCAACTGGGAGATGAAGAATTATGGTTAGGTCTGGTCGTGGAATATTAAAAGTGTTGTACTCCAGATGGTCTAGCCATTTAAAAAATTTGATTCGTTCTTGGGCATCAAAAATTTTTGCACCTTGGTGCCCAGCGTTGGATGTTACATAACGGTTGGCTAAAACAATTTTCCCATCTTGTAAATGTTCACGAACAGAATAACTAGCATCAAACCGATCTACAGCGTACAAGATTGAAGCTGCTTCTGGATTTAGTCGTCCATAAACACCTTTAAGGTAGTTGTCCAGTAGCGCACTGGAGACATTGGTGTACTGCGGGAAATCAAAAATCACGCCATCGTAATCATAACTAGCCAGAGTCTCGGCTAATAATTTGACTTGAGTGGTTTTTCCGGTGCCGTCAGTACCTTCAATAACAATAAACTTTCCAGGTTCCACTTGTTTAGGTTGTGCTTCTTTCCAGATAGCCATTAGCTAAATTTCATCCAAGAGTTATTGTTTTGAAAATTTTTATAATACTGTGAAGCTTGTGGCTTCATTGCACCGTAATACTTACTACCAATTTGGTTAGCGCCATAAGGCACATCGGCTTTGCTGGAGAGCGGAGAGAATGATAACTGAGCAATTGGCATTTTGTAGTAAAGCTTAATTGGCAATCCAGAAATGTTGTGTAGTTCCAAGGTCATTTTTAATTTATTTCCAGGATCCAAGTAACCAGCAGTGGCGTGAATAATTAATCCGATACGACCCAAGCTAGACTTTCCTTCTAAGCGGCCAACCATGGAATCGTTTACTCCCACCACCTCATAAGTTAAACCCAAAGCAAACTCACCCGGGTGAAGAATGAATTGCTTGTCGTCATCAATTGTGACTTCGCGCATCATATCATCGATTGGCTGGGCAGGATCAATGAACGCGTGATAGGACGGATCAAAAACTAAGAAATCTGCTCCAAGGTGCAGGTCTACACTGGCCGGTTGGATAGCTCCAGGGAATAAGGGGTCCACAGTAATTGCCCCTGTGGACAGGGCTTTTTGGATATCTGCGTCTGAAAGGATCATAGTTTTTTTAGTTTAATCTTTTCTATCTTACTATAATTATGGTCGCTTGCAAACTCCTTAAAAAGTGCTTATTTAAAACAAAAAACGCCAGCTAGCTGGCGTGTAAGGACTGTCGTTCGTAAGCTGGTTGATGCTGGGTTGAATGAGATCGTGTGTAAAAACGGTATCTGTCTAACTTGGGATAATACGATTCCCCTAGCGCAGCTTTGCGTACGATCCGGCCAATGGTATGGCACTCAGGAGTGTCGCCAAATCTTTTGCAGTTTTTTAGGTAGTACAGCAGGTTTTTGGTGGCTAAGGCGGATGGGATGCCTCGCATACGTAGGTATTGCTTGGCGCGGCTTTTGTTATATCCCAAGACAGCTTTATAGATAATCTGTTTGCGTCGTACGTTATTCATTGTCCCTCCTTACGGATACTAATTTTATCAGAAACCTGGCCGAGTTGGCAAAGAAAATCGCACCGATCATGGATCGGTGCGAGTATGGTGTATCTTGGGATTGGCTTTGGATTTTATGAGCTTACGGAGCCTAAGTCTTGCTTTGTGGAGTTGGGATTTTGAAGTCCCTTCGCAGACCTTCATCAATCCTGCAACTTCAGTATGTTCAAAACCGAAGATGTCATGAAGTATAAACGTGTTTCTGTAGCCATCCGGAAGTTGCTTAATAGCACCATGCAATAATAGATGGTCTTCCACTAAGTTTCTCGTAGAATGGTGAACTTGCATTTGGATTTTCTCAGCGTAAGTGAGTTCTTCTTCAAGCTTCTCCTGTTTCACAAATCTTTTTCGAAAGTGCATCAGTACTTGATTAATGGTAACTCGATGCAGCCAGGTAGTGAAGGCTGAGTCGCCTCGGAATGACTTCAGTTTTCGATGAGCCTGAATAAAAACCTCCTGCGACAGATCTTCAGCGTCGGTTGGATCTTTCAACATGCATAAGCACAAGCCGTACACCCGCTTATGGTGGCGAAGATAGAGTTGTTCAAATGCGTCAACATCTTCCTTCTGACCCACGAGTTTTACCAGCACTTCATCACTCAGTGTGGTATAGTCAACTGGCTCCAAAGATTCAATATTTTCAGAAATCACCAGCTGGTTGACTGGGAAAGCAATCGTTGTCATGACTGTACCTCCTTTGGTTTGCCTAAGTATACCAAGACTAGAAACAAAAACAACCCCGTGGGGTTGTTTAGTTTTTATTACCCCTGAGCGAACAACTCGGGCATAGCCAGAGTTGACGCGAAGCCTGGAGTCACGCAATGCGTGACGGAAGGGGTAAAAGAGATTTAACATTTTTTTGGCAATGACTGTCAAAGAAAATGTTAGTAGCCCGTCAGGGCGTACGGCGGAGCCGTAATATCTACATCTTAAATTTGATTCCAGGACCCATAGTTGCATTCAAGGTCATCGTTTGAATGAACTGCTTTTTAACCGCAGCGGGTTTTGAAGCATGTAATGCTTCCATAAACTTTTTAAGGTTTTCTAGTATTTGAGCTGAATCAAAACTGGTTTTACCGATAACTTGATGCACGTTCCCAGAGTTATCGTTCTTAAAGTTAACTTTACCACCAGCGATTTCTTTAATGGCACCACTGATGTTATCAGATACAGTACCAGTTTTTGGGTTAGGCATTAAGCCACGAGTTCCCAAAATTTTAGCAATGGTAGCCAGTTTTGGCATCAAGGCCGGTTCCGCAACAGCTACATCGAAATCAGTCTTCTCGGTTTCTTTAATCTTTTTGATTAATTCTTCACCACCAACGATTTCTGCACCAGCTGCTTTAGCTTCGGCTTCTTTGCCATCAGTTACGAACGCGGCAATCTTCTTAGTCTTACCTGTTCCGTGGGGCAACGTGACTGCACCACGAATGGCTTGATCAGTCTTCTTGGCATCAATAGCGGTATTAAGATGAACTTCTACTGAACCAACAAATTTAGTAGTAGCGGTTTTCTTAACCAATTCAATCGCCTCTTCGGCGGTGTAGACTTTGGTTGGATCTACAACTTCGTGCGCAGCTTTTGCGCGTTTAGAAATTTTCATAAACATTCCTTTAGTGGTCTGCCCCTTCGATAAACTCAGGGTCCCACTTATTAATTATTATCCTTCCCCTCAGGAGGGCGAGGTTGGGTGGGGGTTTGTAAGTTATTAACCTCCCCTAGCCCCTCCTTAAAAGGAGGGGGAAACTAAGCTTCTTTACGGGCCAACTTCCAGTGATAATAGAATACTGGAGCGGCAACAATAATCATCGCTAGAGCTTGAGCAGCATCGCGTTGCTTTTGAGCGCTACGTTGGTCACGGGCGTATTCATCGTCAGTACATTCTCTTGGTTGTGAAATTTCTTCACCTTCAGGAGTTTTCTCTGCGATGACCGGACAGTAACCGTAGTAGTTCTGGTCAGCTTTTGGGAAGACCCAAGTCTTAAGCGCGAGGTTAATCAGGATGATGCTAGCGATTACAAGAATGACTAGTGAGATAAGTGATACTAAATATAGATACACTTTCTTAATCCATGATAGATTCATGTTGAACTTTTCCTTTCGTCGTTTTTAGTCTGGAGCAAGTCCAGACTTGCAAACGACTGTGGCCAATTTCTTTGTCGCCAGCTGCGCTCCTCATTTTACGTACGTTTCAGTACGCTCCATTCCGGTGCTCGCTGGCTTCGCGAACTTGACCAAAAGGACAAGTCCAAGATATTGATTTACTTACTTAGATTATACCTCTCTGGAAAGGAAAAGTAACTAATCTTTGATTTCCACTCCCATGCTGCGCGCAGTACCGCGGATGATTTTCTCAGCGGCGTCAATATCCACCGCGTTCAAATCTGGCATCTTAGTTTCTGCAATCTCTCTAACCTGAGCAGAGGTAATCTTCCCTACTTTGGTGGTTAACGGATTGCTAGAGCCTTTGGCTAGGCCAGCAGCTTTGCGAATTAATACAGAAGCTGGGGGAGTCTTTAAGATGAAGGTGAAAGACCGGTCTTCGTAGATGGTCATTTCTACCGGAATAATCGTATCGCCCAACTGAGCAGTTTGATCGTTGAATGCTTTGGTAAAGTCCGCGATGTTAATACCATGCGGTCCGAGCGCTGTACCTACTGGTGGTGCTGGAGTTGCCTTACCGGCGGGAAGCTGAAGCTTCACCATTGACTTAACTTTTTTTGCCATTATCTTTAGTAGTAACCGTTATTAGCGGCGAGATTCCAAGTCTTAACCGGAACCGACTACTTATTAATTAATTGTGTTAAACTTTTTTAACTTGTAAGAAATCTAGTTCAACTGGAGTTTCACGGCCAAAGATAGTAACGAAAACTTTGACTTTACCTTTAGCTTTATCGATCTCTCCAATTTTACCTTCATAGTCTTTGAATGGTCCATCAGTGATTTGAACCAGTTCGCCAACTTCGAAATCGACTTTAAACTTCGGTTCATCTGCGCCCATACGCTTCTGCAAATAATCCCATTCTTCTTGAGCTACTGGAGTTGGGATGGTACCAGAACCGACGAAACCAGTTACGTTAGGAGTGTTTCGCACTACGTACCAAGAGTCATCAGTTACGATCATGTTTACTAGAACATAACCTGGAAAAATCTTTTCTTCTACAGTAGTACGTTTGCCATCGCGAATTTTGATCTTTTTTTCTTTAGGCACAATCGCATCAAAGATCGTATCTTGCATATTCAAATTTTCGATACGCTGCTTGAGGTTAAGAGCTACGCTATCTTCGTAGCCGCTATAAGTGTGAAGCACATACCAATGCT
Source organism: uncultured Candidatus Saccharibacteria bacterium (assembly GCA_964594755.1). Lineage (GTDB taxonomy): Bacteria > Patescibacteriota > Doudnabacteria > UBA920 > UBA920 > UBA920. The sequence goes on from CAZQMO010000001.1 coordinate 36,241, forward strand.
TCTCACCAGTGACTTGTTGCTTAGACATAGATTATTGCTTGATGAGGGCTTCGAACCCTTTTAATAGACCGTAGTCTGCAGCGCCAAGGATGACAGCAACTACTAATGAGAATACGATAACGGTTAAAGTGTAACGGATAGCATCACGGCGACTTGGCCAGACAACTTTCCATAATTCGCTTTTCACTTCCTTAAAAAACAGGACGATTTTGTTCATAATTGAAATTTAAGCTTTTTTAAAACCCGCTGCGGGGCTTTGCATAAATATTAGTATTTTCTGGGTAAAAAGTCAATAGACTTGACTAATATAACAGAATATTGCCAAATAATAAAACCAGAGCCTGGGCTCTGGTTTGGCAAGATTGCGCTCACGGTTTTGTAGCGCGAACTGGGTCATCTGTCATCTTCCCCCAACTCCACTCCTTATTGCGTTTAAAGGTGATGGCATTACCCATTTCCAATTCTGTTTTCTGGAAGAGTTTATGTTCGAACGGCTGACCAGTGGCTTTGGGGATAACTCTCAAAAACAACCACTGGTTAAGAGTATCAAACAATTTGATTAACTCGGTGGTTTCGATGTGGTTAAATACCCGATATTCGTCTTTAGCGCGTTTGATCACGTAAGGTTTGGCTAAGTCGGTATCTGGTGCGAGCACTATATTTAGTCCCGCTTTTTTGGATTCGTTAACCAGAGTCTCGCCTTGGCCAAAGATTTCGTAACTTCTGTCTGGGAATAGGCGGATCACATAATACACGCCGTGTTGTTCCGTGCCTCGAAACTTAATGTGGTAAACTCCGGGATCTGGATGTTGCTTATCCAATTCCCACTTGAGTATTCCTGAATATTTGTTTGGATCCTGCTGGTCGCGGTTACCGTCCCATTCTACGTTAAACCTAAGCATCCTTAGGCGGTAGTATGGTGCATAGCTTTGCGCTTGGGCAACCAGAGAAACGTTGGTAATTACTAAAAACAACCCGAAAACACTGTAAAGCCTCCTTAGCATGATGTTTCCCTCCTTCACTAACTATACTCTTGGTGTAAACAGGCGGTCAAAGCAGTTGTGCACACCCTATTGCCAGAGTTGACAATAATCTAAAAAACCATCATAGGATTCACAGTTTCTAAAATTGGAGGAAAATCTATGGATTACGGTTACTATATCGATTTGCTCAATTCTGCTGTCCCTTACCTGATTGCGATATATGTTTTTGTTGTAGTTCTCTTCTCATGGGAACTTCACGACCCTGAGGAAGACGGGGCAGGTTTCGCAAGTAGGTTTATAGGGACTATTTTACGCACCATTGCATTTGGTTGGTTTAGTGCAATTGTTTTGGTACTGGTGATCGGGTTAATCAATTTTGCAATCTATGTTGCAGTTGTGACCGTTTCGTATTTCCCTGGACCTTCTATACTGTTTGGGTCGCTTATTCTGAGCCTAACTATGTTTGCTATTGCTAAGAAAATTTGGCATGGTGTTAAGGGTCTACGAAAATCTAAAAATGAAAACAACCAGCTCATTGAGCCAGCCAGAGGTACTCCTCACACCGCAAGCATTACCAATCAAACCCCCCATTCCTGGATAGGTGAATAAAGTACAAGGGTAGCAGCGATTATGTCGTTGCGACCCTTGTTTTTAAATATCTAAGTTTTTAACTGCTTTAGCGTGAGTTGTTATAAACCGCTTGCGAGGAGGTACTTCATCCCCCATCAGGGTTTCAAAGACCTCACTAATTTTTTCGGCGTCTTCGATTTCTACTTTCAGCATGACTCGATTAGCTGGATCCATGGTAGTATCCCAAAGTTGCTCGGCATTCATTTCACCAAGACCTTTGTAACGTTGAATATTATACTTAATTCCATCCTTAGTGCCTTGTTCAACAGCTTCACTACCATCCTGTGGTTCCTCGTCTGCAGGCTCTCCTGTGTCAGCTTTTACTTTGGCCTTGGCTTTAGCAGCAGCACCCTTTTTTGCAGCCGCTTCTTTGACAAGGTCGGTAAGGATTTCATCGCGCTCTGCATCGCTAAAAGCGTACTGGAATTCTTTGCCAACTTGAACGCGGAACAAAGGTGGTTGCGCGATGTATAAATGACCATTTTTAATAATGTCAGGGAAGTAACGGTAGAACAATGTTAACAGTAAGGTACGAATGTGAGCACCATCAACGTCAGCATCAGTCATAATAATAATGCGGTGATAACGGAGTTTTTCAATATCAAACAGATCCCCTACTCCAGTACCAAAAGCAATAACTAAGTTTTTGATTTCTTGACTAGACAGCATTCGGTCTAAGCGAGCGCGCTCTACGTTTAAGATTTTACCGCGCAGTGGCAAGATTGCTTGAAAACGACGGTCGCGACCTTGTTTGGCGCTACCACCAGCCGAGTCTCCCTCTACAATGTAGAGCTCGCATTGGGCTGGGTCTGATTCACTGCAGTCAGCTAATTTCCCAGGTAAGGCCAAGCCTTCGAGCACGCCTTTACGAATCACGCTGTCGCGAGCTGCACGCGCAGCTAGGCGAGCCTTCGCAGCGAGCAAAGCCTTTTCGATAATCTTACTGGCTTCGCTTGGATGTTCTTCCAAGTAAATTTCTAATTCTGATGCAAGCACTGCTTCTACCGCAGTACGTACTTCTGGGTTACCAAGTTTAGCTTTGGTCTGACCTTCGAACTGTGGGTTAGGAAGTTTTACAGAAATTACTGCAGTTAAGCCTTCACGCAAATCTTCTCCAGTGAGTTTGTCTTTATCCTTAAGAAAGTTGTTCTTTACCGCGTAGTTGTTAATCACGCGAGTTAAAGCCGTTCGGAAACCAGTGACATGCATACCGCCTTCTGGGTTAAACTCGTTGTTGGCGTAAGCTAATACAACTTCATCAAAGTCATCCGTGTATTGAATGGCCAACTCAACCATAATGTCTTCGTACATTTTGTTAATGTAGATTGGTTTGTGGCGGATCTTCTTGTTGCGATTAAGTTGTTTGATGTAACTGATTACCCCACCCTCAAAATAATACTGGTAAGTTAAGCCGACGCGCTCATCACTGATAATGAAGTGCAAACCTTTGGTGAGATAAGCTTGACTGCGTAAGTGTTCTAAAACTGTTTTGTATTTGAAAGTTGTGGTTTCAAAAATACTTCCATCTGGATAGAAGGTAACGCTGGTGCCGGTCTGGCGCGGATCTTTTTTATCAACTTTTCCTACTTCTTTTACTTTGCCTTGTGGGACACCAATTTTATATTTTTGTTCGTAGACTTTACCATCGCGGCGAACTTGAGCAGTCATATTGGTGGAGAGTGCGTTTACTACCGCAGCACCTACGCCGTGAAGACCACCAGACACTTTATATCCAGAGGCTTCACCACCGAATTTACCACCAGCGTGCAAAACCGTTAAGACTGTTTCTAAAGCAGACTTCTTGGTGGTCTTGTGAATATCCACTGGGATACCTCGGCCATTGTCATGGACTGTTAAACCGCCATCATCCTGGATGATAACTTCAATTTTGTCGGCATGGCCAGCCATGGCTTCGTCCACAGCATTGTCGACAATTTCCCAAATTAAATGGTGCAGACCGGTTTCTGAGGTAGAGCCAATATACATACCGGGGCGTTTGCGAACCGGATCTAGGCCTTCCAGGACGGTAATATTCTCGGAGGAATACCCAGCTGATTTTTTTGCTATTTCTTCGTTTTTTGCCATATTTTCTATTAAAATACCCCTCCTCACCTCCCCATTCCAAAGGGAGGAAGGGTGGGGTTTTGATGCTAAATTAGTACTTAAATTATAGCAAATTTTTTTACCTCTGACCAAGACTTTTACACAGAAAAACCCGCATACTTTAGCGGGTTTTGAGTCCTAATTTTTAGCGTAACTCAGCGTTGAATTGCTCTGCTGTTTGCTTATAAACTTCGTCTTGCAGCGGGTCTACTTCGGAACTTTCTAAGGTGCGTTCTGTGGAGCGATAAGTGATGCGGTAAGTGTAGGAAACTTTATCGGCTCCAAACTTTTCTGCGTTTTCGTATTTATCTAACAGCTGAACTTCTTCTACAAGATCACCGCCGACATCACGGATTAAATCAAAGTAGTTATTTGGTTCAAAAGATTTGTCGACAATGAAAGAGATGTCGCGAACGATTGGTGGGTACTTGGACACTTCCACAAACTTTTGACCAAGCTTGAGTTGTTTCTGCACACGTTCATCTTGGCTCCAGAGCAACCGAATGTCTGGTAGTTCCATGCTAATGATTGCTAAACGTTCTAGCCCGAAGCCGAACGCCCAGCCATTATATTGATTAGGGTCAACATCAAGTTTTTCTAACACCCCCGGCTGAACCAATCCTGCACCTAAAACTTCTACCCACTGACCATCTTTATCTACTTCCATTTCTAAGGATGAATGCGTATATGGAAAATTATCATCATTGAAGCGATATTTAATATCTGGACCAAAGGCTGCTTTCACTACATTCGCTAGAACTTCTTTGAGATCATCTTGAGTAATAGTGCGTTCGCTGGTTGGATGTAAATATAAACCATCAACTTGATGGAAAATATTCATGTGCCTGCGATCAATTTCGTCTTTACGGTAAACCTTACCGTAACTAAGTACACCGAGCGGTTTGTTTTCGGCAATTTTTTGCTTTACTTCGTCCTGCAAGAAATAGTAATACCACATCACCGTAGTGTGGGTGCGCAAAATATTTGCGCCATCTACATAGTAGGTGTCGCTCTTGGAGCGAGCAGGATGATCGGGAGGGAAATTGAATAGATCAAAACTTTCACTCGCCGGAACGATTTCTGGAATTTGAATAATATCAAATCCATCGAACTGCTTTAGTTCAACAATCCGATTAATAAGCTCCCGTAGTGGCCCAGATTCTTCACGAGATAAATCTGGCATATCTAAATAGCGCTTGATGCGCATGCTTTCCGCATCAGTTCGGGTATCGAGTTGGGCTTTTAGACGGTTTTCTTCGTCTGAAGAGATAGTTAAATTAGACATATGTAAGTACCTCCCCTTTTTAAGGGGGAGGTCAGGTGGGGGTGGATTGAGCCACCTCCCCTAACCCCTCCTTGCAAGGAGGGGAAACGATATCAATTCTAGAATAACATTTTACCAAGCTTGGTATTTGGAGGCAATATCAGGATTTCTGGCTTATCACCAGGTTCTTTGGTGAGACCTAGCTCAAATTCTGCGCAAATCATTCCCTGGCTTTCTATCCCCCGGATGGTAGCTTTATCTAAAACAAACGATTCATGCTCTTTAGAATGGATATTTTGAGCAATAGTAGCCCCTGGGAGCGCTAAGGCCACTATATCCCCTTCTACGAAGTTAAAGGCCCCACAGACCACAGGTTCAATGGTATTTGTACCATCAAACAAACTGACCACGCGCAGGCGGTCAGCATTGGGATGTTTTTCGATTTTGGTAACTTTGGCAGCAATTATTTTCTTATCTGCTTTGCCAAGCAGCTTCATTAGAAATGACAACATAATTAGTAGGTTTTACATTCAATTTGATTACAGAGATATCCAGTAGTGCCTGGTTCTGGGTTTTGCAAAGCTGCTCTGATTGTAAAGCTTTCAAAATCTGGACCGACCTCGTAAAGATAATCTTGTTTACTAACAGGATCGACAGGCATGGTCACAATATATCTAGGAATGAGCGCAGTCTTGAGGTTATCAGTTGGCGGAAAAACGTACTGTTTGTCGCTGGCAGGATCAAGTTGAGTATTGGAGTAAACCAGCAAAGCCTGTTGTAAGTTTTCTAAATCTAATTTTCGTTGGTCGTCATAAACTTTGGTATTTTCTTTGGCAGCATCTTCTTCTGCTGTTTTTGCAAAATATTTAATCAGTTGATTCTGTGTTTCACTGTAATAGCTCAAAGTGAAATCAGTGTTGTTATTTGTGGACTGATAGCCGTAGACGTAAGGTTGAATATTTATAGGGTCGTTATAGTTGGTAGCCACGGTGTTGTAGGAGCGAATCATATCTGACATGGCTATAAAGTCATTTGTGGCAGGAAAACTTTTTTTATCATCGCGATATTTGAGTAAAGCAGCACCAACTTTTTTGATTGTGGCTTGACGTTGGCTATCTCGATCTAGCTTTGCTTCTGGTGACAAGTCTAAATCTGCTGGTAAGGCGGGTTGATTTGGGTCAGTAAACTCATACAATTGAAAAGCCAATGGCCCAAGTGATGATAAGGTTGGTTGGTGCAGCCCAAATTGTTTAATCTTTGACTTAATTTCAAAACTACGTTCGTTGGTGTAAGGTTGATTAGTCGAAATATCGTAACCACCTTTAACAAAATCTAAATCGGAGTAAGAACCGTCTCGGTATGTTCTTGAGAGGAGTGGCTCGGTGTAAAAGATATTAACCTCGTCACCATCAGCAATACCATCTGAGTCAGAATCCGGATTGTTGGGGTCGGTACCTGAGTTGAACTCGGCAAGGTTATCTAAACCATCTCGGTCAGGATCTGCTTTATCACCACATAAAGATAGTTCAGTACAGGTTTCACTGCCAAAAAACTTGGCCAACCATTCCGCTGACGTGGTCACTTCTGGAGTGGCTTCTTGCACAATTTGCTCAGTTGCCGAAGCGCCATTGTTTTGTAAAACATCCTCATCTCCGGAATTGATAAGCCACATAGCTCCATACGCAAGTCCACCCAACACAACAACTAAACTAACAATTAAGGCGATGATTTTCCATACCGACCGGTTTTTAGCTGACTTTTGCTCTGGTATTGAAATAGGCGCAGGAGGTTGAGTCGCAACTGGTTGCGGATTAGTTGTAACCTTGGGTTTGGTAACCTGCCCTCCAGTTACTTCAGGCATAACGTTGTAAAAAGTTTTATCTTGGGCCATTTGGTTTAATTAGCAGAAAAGAAAGCTTCGATCGCAATTAAAAATAACGCTAAGGTTAATCCTACCCACCAATATAGGATGTTCTGAGCTTCGAGAAAGACTAGTCCGGTAAGTAGTGTGGCTACTAAGGTCGCTTGTCTGAGGCTAACTCGAAATAGTTCTGAATAAATACCTGGAAAGAACCTTTGTCTGAATAATAATGTTGTCAGGGTGGTAATACCTACCACCGATAAAAAGAGTGTTAGATAAAAATAAGTATGCGCTAATCTTCCACTCACATATGGGTCAATGTAAATTAGGACAAAAACGAAGCCAGTAAGAGCTACCAAACTGCCTAAGATTAAAGGGATCAAGTATTTTTTAGTGGTACCGTGCAGCACAGCTTGGTGATATATCGAATTAATTATAACATACGGCTAGTTATTTCGCCAATTTGAGTCTCGGTCAAAATCATCTTCCAATCGCTCATTATCATATTCGTCAAATTCGCCCGTGGTGATTTCGATTATCACCAGTGGTTCAGTCCCAGCTTGGTTGTCGATGCGATGTTTATCGCCAATTTCAATTTGGACTGACTCACCAGCTTTGAAAGGGATTTTTTTGTCATTGATGATTGCGTAGCCGCTACCAGAAATTACAAACCAATGTTCGTGCCGGAGCTTATGCTGTTGGTAGGAAATCCGCTTGCCTGGAAGTACTTCCAGTCTCTTTATGATGACATCACGATGATTACCTTGGTTTGTGAGTTCACCTAAAACCGAAAAATTACCCCAAGGGCGTTCTTCATAATTTTTTGCGTTTTTTGCCATACTAGCGCTTTATCCGAGCCCACATTCGGGACAAATAGTGCATCGCTTGCGCGCGCATTTCTGGACTCTTTATAAATTTACGGATATATGGAGATACCGATAGAATCACAATGATGATAACGCCTGGGATGATATATTTTTCAGCATGAGGAATTTTAAGTCCAAAGTAATAGCCAAGCATTGTAATTGAGACCACCCAAAAGATACCGCCAGTCACATTATAAAATAGAAACTTTGGGTAAGACATTTTTCCAATGCCGGCGATGGTAGGGGCAAAAGTTCTAACAAGGGGAACAAATCTGGCAATCACAATAGTGAAAGCGCCGTATTTTTCGAAATAGTCTTGAGCTTTTTGGATATGCTTTTTGTTAAAGAGGAGTGACTCTTCTTTGTTAAACACTCTCGGCCCAAGCCTACGTCCAATCGTGTAACCAACGCTATCACCGATGATAGCCGCTGCAGTCATGACGAGTAAGGTAATCCAGATATTTAGAAAGCCTTGGCCTGCCAATATCCCTGCTGTAAACAACAAGCTGTCGCCTGGTAAGAAGAAGCCAATTAACAGGCCGGTCTCTGCAAAGACAATACCAAACAGCCCTAAGTAACCGATTGCGCGAATAAGTTCTGGTAAATCAAATCCTGGAAGCATAAAGTTAGAGAATAAATTGTAAGCAAGTAAAAAGTAAAATTATAATTAGTATGGCCTTTGAGGCACTATTTACTTATTATTTTGTACTTCTTACCTGAGATTAATTATATCAAAGTTTCGTAAGCACAATCATGACGCTGGCTTTTTTTATGTAGTTCTGCGAAATAATCGTATTTTACCGCTTCACGGATTTGTTCGATAGTTGCGGTTAAATTATTCTTTAGTTTAGTTAATTCCTCTGTGGTTCCAAGCGGTACGGCCACAACTTCGTTAGGGACCAAGTACCAGTATTGTAGTCCAGCCACTTTTTGTCCAAAGAATTCTTCCACAGCAAGTTGATAGATACGTAATTGATCAATACCTTCTTTGTCAGTTTTGCTGGGAGCTTTTTCCGAAGTCTTATAATCAATAATCATTAAGCCGTGGTCAGTTTGATCAGCTCGGTCAATTTTGCCATTAAATTGGTACTGTTGCCGATCCCCGAGCTTTAGGGTAAATGGTTGCTCGATTAATTTAGGCTGTGGGCGTGAATCTGTGGTTGCTTTGTAAAAGGTTTTTAGAATGGTTTGACCACGCGCCCGGTACTGATCCTTTTGCTCTTTACTTTTATACCAATCATCAATCCAGAGTTGGCTATATAGTTCGCTGAGGAGCTTTTCGGGTGGCAATTCAACCTTAGTTTCTGTTTGGAACAAATCTGGTTGAGGCATATTTTGAGCTTGAGTGTATGTTTCAAGGTACTTTTCTAAAACTGCGTGAATGGTAGAGCCAAAGCTCAAGTAGTGACTACCTTTGGTCGGCAAGCGCAGATAGTATAGATACTTATACTCCAACGGACATTTTTGGAAAGTTGCAATTTGACTGAAAGAAAATTTATCAGGTAGTTGCTTATAAACTTCTTGGCGCGCTTTGGCTTTTGGTTTAGTGAAGACCACCTTTCCAGTGGCTTTATAGGCTGTTTCGGTGGGTACCAGTCCGGTCTCTGATAAGAACACTGAAGGTTTCTTTTGTCTGGCTCCGCCGTAATCCGGTGCCCAAGATAAATACAATTCCGTTTTGGCACGGGTTATAGCTACATAAAACAGCCGGCGTTCTTCTTGAAGATGAAAATCACCTTCTGGTAAAATATCTTTCACTAAAGCTTCGGGGATTTCAATTGCATCTTTATGGCTACGAGACGGGAAACGTTGGTCAACTAACCCAATAATAAAGACGTGTTCAAATTCCAAACCTTTTGCACTGTGTACAGTGAGTAATTTGAGTGACTCAGGGCCGCTATTGGGATCAAACTTAATAGCTCCTTCTTCCCCTGCTTCCTGTTCAAGCTTGAGGAATTCTATAAAACCACGCATGGTGCGGTCTTCTTCAGTCTGGGTGTAAGCTTCGATTTTTTTATAGAATTGCTCTAGGAGTTCGCGGTTTTGGGCGTTTTCTAATGTGTCAGCTAAGAGTAATTTATTTATTTCTAAATCAGTAATCAGTTGAACAAATAATTCCACAGCTGACTGCTCAGTAGCCAATTGGCTATGAGTCTCAAGTAGTCTCAACAGCTCAGTGAGTTTTTGTTTTGATTCCTCAGAAAGTTCCGCCAGTAATTCTGGTTCGTGCAAACTTTGAAACAGTGACAAAGTTTTTTTGGTTTTGAATTGCGTGATGTGTGCCAGTTCTAAGGCTGGGATGCGAAACTTGGGGAAATTTAACACCCGGTACAGAGCTTTTGATTCATGGTAGTTGTCAAGTAAGTTGAGATAGTTGATTAAATCAGCAATCAATGGTTTTTTATATAATCCGCGATTGGCTACAAAGCTATACGGAATTTGTTTTTGTTCTAAAACAGGAATAATTTCTGTCGCCGTATTATTGGCGCGAATCAACACTGCAAAATCATTCCAAGAGCTTTCTGGTTTAGCTTCTTTGAGGCTGATAATTTTCTGTACTACGAGATTAAGCTCTTCGCTTTGGTCCTTGCCCTCGATAACTTGAATCGTGCTTTTAGATTTATTGTGACCTTTTAAGCGTTTATTTATCCCCAATTTGGGCTCTAGTCGATTTGGGTTATTAGCTTGAATAAAATTGTAGGCCAAATCCAAAATTGGCTGACTACTTCGGTAGTTATCCAACAAAGTTAGTTCTTTCAGTTTTGGAAAATCTTGTTTGAGTTTTAAAATATTTGAGACCGAAGCACCACGAAATTTATAAATTGATTGATCATCATCCCCTACTACAACCAAATTGTTGCCATCACCAGTGAGTAGTTTGATAAGTTCGTACTGGGCAATGTTGGTGTCTTGGAATTCATCCACCATAACGAATTTAAACTGCTGCTGGTAATGCTTTAAGATATTTGGTCGGCGTTGGAACAGCTGGATGGTATAGAAAATCAAATCACCAAAGTCCAAATAGTTGTGATCGAGCATTAGGCGTTGGTAAGTGTGATAAGCATTTGCAATTTCGCTGAGTCGGACAGTTTCTAGAATCTGGTCATCGTCACTGCCAATTAAAAGTTCGGCTGTGCCTGATTTAAGTCCTTGTTCTTCGGAGTATTTTAAATAATCTTCTGGGGTGATCAGCTCATCTTTACACTTCGAAAAATGATCTAGCATAGCATCAATAAACTTGTTTGGGCTACCCAGGGGGCGATAATAATCTAGTTCGAACTTTTCAAAGTTGTTATGCAAGAAAATCCATTGTCGAGTTTTATCTAGCAGAGAAAAGTCATTTGGTAAGCCAATGTGAAGGCCGTGTTGTTTAAGAACGCGTTCACAAAAACTATGAAAAGTTGAAATCCATAAATCGTAACTGCCTAAAGGAAGTAATTGATCAACGCGCTCTTCCATTTCCCCTGCTGCTTTATCGGTAAAAGTTAAAGCTAAAATTTGTTCAGGTTTGGCAGCTTGTTGTTCCAGCAAATAAGCTATCCGGCGAGTAATGACCGTGGTCTTCCCTGTCCCCGCTCCAGCCACTATTAATAAAGGACCGCTCACGTGAGTGACGGCCTCCAATTGTTGTTGATTTAAACTTTCTAATAGTTGAGACATGTTATTTTCCTGAGAAGAACCCGGCCCATTGTTTCCAGAGCTCACTACCAGAATCTTTGTACCGATTCCAGAATTCTGCTGGGGTGACAATTTCGATATTTTCATATTTTACTAGGGACAGCAGATCATTGTCCCGAGTGACTAAAAATTGAGCATTAGCTTCTACCGCACTCTCTAAAATTTTATTATCTTCTGGGTCTCTAACAATATTAATCTGCTTACGGTTCTGGACCAAATTAATTTGTGTGAGCAAGAGACTAATTTGTCGCTTGTAATCTTCATCTTCGACCAGCTTGCTAGTGATCAACCTGTTTTCACTAATAGTTTGATGATTCGCAAAAGCTTCAATCTCGCCATTGATAACTGCATCCAAAATTTGCTTTTCATAAGAATAGTCATCTTTGATTCCATCAATGATGACGTTTGTATCAATAACAATGCGCATTATTTTTTGGCTCGGGTTCTAGAACCAGCCTTACCATTACGAATAGGACGCAAGAAAGTGCGTGGAGATTCATCTAAATCAATAAAGTGATCGGTAAGTTCTTTAATACGACTGCTGGTAGATTTCCCAAAAGCAATAGTCTCTGTAAGCTGACCCGTCATTTGTAAGTATTCTAATAGTGGAGCAAAGTCGCCGTCACCACTAGCCAAAACCACCACATCAACTTTATTCATTTGCTTAATAATATCCATCGCAATGCCTACATCCCAATCCCCTTTTTGGTGACCGCCGGCAAAGGTTTGCAGGTCTTTAGCTTTAACTTCGAAGCCAGCTTTTTCTAAAGCTTCAAAAAATGACTGCTCTTCGGGCATATCTGCTTTGACTACGTAAGCTATAGCACGAATGAGTTTGCGACCACCAACGGCGGCATCAAGCACAGCATTAAAATTGATACGCGCGTTGTAAATGTTGCGAGCACTATAGTAAAGGTTTTGCACATCTACGAACACGCCAATGCGCTGGTCAGGGTTTCTTATAGACATAGAGTAACTCGGAGGGTAAAACCCAGAAGGGGTTTTGACCGGTTAGCAGTCCAAACCTAGTTTGGACTTAACCCGGATCCCTTCCGACGACCGCTACGCGGTCTGCCTCCCCTTTCCTTTGTTGCCTCGGTCCTGGCAAAGCCAGTTACCTCGGCTCACATTTATTGGATTAATTTATTAGTTTCTTTGGTTTGATCTTTGATGACTTCGGTCTCTTCAGCTTGTAATTCTGCAGCGATGGAGATTTTGCCGCGTAGTTTATCAAAATCTGTGGAGACTGTACCCATAGTGTTGTAAGTGTTTTTTACGTGATTACCAAGTACATCTAAAGTTCGGGAAAATTTATCGCTCTCTTGTTTAATACCTGTGACCATCTTCAAGATTTCATGCGCAATCTTGTTAATTTCTTGGCCGCGCAAAGATAGCACAATGCTTTGTAAGTAAGTATATAAACTGTTCGGGCCAACCGGGATGACACGCTTACCACGATAATAATCTGTAAGCTCATCATTGATAATGATTTCTTCATAAATTCCCTGGCTAGGAACATACATTAACGCAAAGTCAAAAGTATTTTCGGTCGGCAGGATATATTTTTTATGAATTTCATCAATCCGCTTTTTAACATCTTTGAAAAAAGCTTTGTGGTAGTCATTAGCCAGCTTGTCATCTTGAGCTTCTTTATACAAACGAAAATTTTCTAAACTAAACTTACTATCGATTGAAAGAATAGTTTCGCCGATCTTAACAATCGCATCAACTGTTTCGCCATTCTTAAATCTATACTGCATCGCAAAGCTACCTTTTGGTAGAACTTGAGTCAGCATGTTTTCTAACATCTCTTCACCAAAGTTACCGCGCATTTTAGATGAAGATAAGGTCTCGGATAATCGGCGAATATCAGGCCCAATCTGGCTCATTTCTCCAAGCTTACCTTGTAGTCCACCGATGACTCGGGCAGCTTCTGTTAAACGATCGTTAATTTGTTTATTGGTTTCATGAATGTTTTGCTGAGTAAGTTCCCGGTCTTCTTTCATTTCAGACTTTAACTCTCGCATAAGATCTAAAACTAACCGTTCTCGTTCGGATTGACCATTGTTAGCAGTTTGATTTTTTACTTGTATTACAAAATAAATGAGCACTAAGACGGCAACAAATAGCACTCCACTGATAATAAATAATGCGTTTTCCATGACCTTAGTATATCAGACCCGACAACTCATGGCAGGTCTAAAACCAAAAGCAGACCCCTCTAGAAAGGTCTGCTTTGGAACTTAACATGTTTGGCTTTTCAGCCTTATATATCATACCAAACCGTAAAATAGCGGGCAAGGTATGATTTGTGGATATTTAATGGCGGGGACGACGGGACTCGAACCCGCGACCTTCTGCGTGACAGGCAGACGCTCTAACCAGCTGAGCTACGCCCCCAGACATATGAATTTTAAAACCAGTGGTACCGGCGGTTGGAATTTAACCACCGACCTAAGGCTTGTTTACCCACTCACCAATACTCAAAGCTGGTAGCGGAGGGTGGGATCGAACCACCGACCTAAGGCTTATGAGTCCTTCGCTCTAACCAACTGAGCTACTCCGCCATAACATAATTAGATTAAGTATTGGTGGGTGGGTAAAGTCCTTCGCTCTAACCAACTGAGCTACGCCGGCACGTTTGAGTTTTTCTCCCAGATTGCTTGGGCCGACACTGAGCTCGTCGAAGTGGAGGTTAAGCGATTTGGGATAAGGGACAACATCCTGCAGGCTGCAGTGACTTCGAGAATTCGGAGGCACGGAAGCCGGAGGGATGATTGGCCCGTGGTTGCGGGGGTGGGATTCGAACCCACAACCTCAAGGTTATGAGCCTTGCGAGCTGCCAATTGCTCTACCCCGCGTCGTTAAGATACTTCGGAATTATATGATATTTTGCGATATTTTGCAACCCCTAACACAAACACAAACCGCCCGGCCAAATTGGCGAACGGGCGGTTATGTGACTAGAAGTGCAAACCGATTAACGGCGGCGCTTCTTTGCAGCTTTACGCTTCTTTGCAGGGCGCTTTGCAGCTTTCTTAGCTGTGCGGCGCTTTGCAGTCTTCTTTGCTGCTTTTCGAGCAGTCTTCTTTGCTGCTTTTCTCTTTTTTGCTGCCATGGGTGGCTAGTCTCCCTGAAGTCATCCACACAGATGACTTCTTAATGTTCTACTACTTAAAGCTCCGCTTTAAGGTTAGTAGTAAAAATGGTTACTCGTTTCTGTTTTCCTGATTTATTTTCGTTTCTTGTTTAACAAACTTTTCTAAGAACATTATATGTAATTTTTAAAAAGAAATCAAGACTTAAACAAACTTTTTTGTTAAAAACTTTTTTACATTTTGCGACGTGGCAAAGTTAATTTCTTTTTTGATTTTAGCTTTAGTTAATTGTTTAGTTAACTGTTCAAGTTCATTCATTGCTAACAAAGTTTGTGGTTCAATCTTGAGTTGATATGTTTTTGCAAAGCGCCACCCACGAATTATTCTTAACGGATCTTGTTGGAACTTAGTTTTTGGGTCGCCAATGCTTCGCAGAACTTTTTTGTTAAGATCATCTTTCGAGTTGAGTGGATCGAATAGTTGTAAAGTTTTTGCATTAAAATATAGGGAATTTATAGTAAAATCGCGACGTTTTACATCTAAAGCAATGCTTTGAGTGAACTTAATTTTGGGGAATCTAGAATCTGAATATTGGTCCGTGCGTAGAGTGGTAATCTGGATATCCTTGGTGCCAACTTTAACGACAACTACTCCAAATTGTGAAGCTGATAAATCGAGTTTGAGTCCAGCCAGATTCAGGACTTTAGCAACTTGTGTTGGTGTTGCAGTGGTCACAATGTCAAAATCCGCTATTGGTTTTCCCCAAATATAGTTGCGAACACTTCCACCAACAAAAAAACTTTTCGAAAAGTTTTCCACAAGCAAGTTGAAAACTTTTTTAGTTTGTTGGTGATATCTATTCTTTGCAACGAAGAATGGTTTGGAAGTTTTTTTTGTCATAAAAATAAATCCCCGCTCACGCAGGGATAAAATTATTCTTTAAACACACCTTCACTAGTAATGCTTCGAGTTTTGCGATGAGCATGTTTACGCGCAATGTTGATGCGAGTCAAGTTTTTACGAAGTAACCAGGCCGCGGTTGCGTATTCTTCGTTGGCCAAGTGCTGCTTCTCCAAAAGTTTTTGGGCCGCTTCTTTAGCTTGTTCTGCTCTAGCCACATCAATCTCAAAGTAGTGCTCAGCGGCATCCGCTAAAATGACGATTTGGTTGTCTTGTCGAACCTCAATGAACCCACCTGCCACATGGAGATAACGGTCATCTCCCCCATTTCTAGCAATTAACTCTCCTGATTCTAAAGTAGCTACCAAAGGGGCATGTCCAGGGAGAATGGTAATTTGACCCTCAGTGGTTGGACAACTTAAACTAGCGATTTCCTCAGAAATCAAGGTTCGCTCTGGAGTAATTAATTGAACTTGCAGTTTGGCCATACCTTTTTTATCCTGCTGTTAGCAAGGATTGATTATTTGTTTACAAGGTTCCCGCTTTCGCGGGGATGACTCGCTATCTTATTGATGTGAGTCAATTTGATCAATAGAACCTTTCATATAGAACGCTTGCTCTGGTTTATCATCATGTTTACCGTCTAAGATTTCTTTGAAACCTTTCACAGTATCAGCGATGGAAACGTATTGTCCTGGAGTTCCAGTAAATACTTCTGCCACAAAGAATGGTTGTGATAGGAATCTTTGAATCTTTCTGGCACGAGCCACGATGAGTTTATCTTCCTCTGGTAGTTCTTCCATACCCAAAATCGCAATGATGTCTTGCAGGTCACGGTAGCGTTGCAAAGTTTGCTGCACACCACGGGCAACTAGATAGTGTTCTTCACCAACAATGTTTGGATCCAAAATTGTTGAGGTAGAATCTAATGGATCTACTGCAGGATAAATACCAAGGTCAGAAATCGCACGGGATAGTACTACAGTAGAGTCTAAGTGGGCAAAGGTTGTCGCTGGAGCAGGGTCGGTAAGATCGTCCGCTGGTACATATACGGCTTGCACAGAAGTAATAGAACCTTCTTTGGTAGAAGTAATACGTTCTTGGAGTTCACCCATTTCTGTTGCCAAAGTTGGCTGGTAACCAACTGCTGATGGAATACGACCAAGCAACGCAGACACCTCGGAGCCTGCTTGAGTGAAACGGAAAATATTGTCGATAAAGAATAGAATGTCAGCTTTGTTCTTATCGCGGAAGTATTCAGCAATAGACAAACCTGAAAGCGCTACGCGAGCACGAGCACCAGGCGGTTCGTTCATTTGACCGAACACCATACTCATTTTGTCGATAACACCAGATTCATTCATTTCGTGGTAAAGGTCATTTCCTTCGCGGGTACGTTCACCAACACCGGCGAACACGGAAAGTCCACCATGAGCTTTAGCAATGTTGTTAATAAGTTCTTGAATAAGTACGGTCTTCCCTACCCCAGCACCACCGAACAAACCAACTTTACCACCTTTAAGAATTGGACAGATAAGGTCAACGACTTTAATTCCAGTCTCTAAGATTTCACTCTTAGTAGATTGTTCTGTTAATGCAGGAGCAGTGCGGTGGATTTCGTAACTATCTTCTGCTGTTGGTGCTTCTTTTCCATCAATTGGTTCACCAAGTACATTGAACATGCGGCCCAAGGTAGCATTGCCTACAGGAACGCTAATTCCTTTGCCGGTGTTAATAACTTCCATACCACGCTGCAAGCCATCAGTTGCACTCATGGCAATAGTACGAACAGTATTACCAGGAAGCTGCTGCTGTACTTCTAAGGTTAAAGTTTTACCTTCGATTTGAACTTCTAGTCCATTATAAATTCCTGGAACTTCACCTTCGAATTTCACATCCACAACTGGGCCAATAACTTGGCTGATTGATCCTTTATTTGATTGTTTAGTCTTGTCTTGTTTCATAGGATTAAATTTATGCTAGGGCGATTCTCCCTGCGGTTATTTCGGCTAACTCAGTGGTAATCTTGTTTTGCCGCAATTGATTATAAGTTAAGGTTAAGTCGTCGATGAGTTCTCCAGCAGCTTCGGTTGCATTTTTCATCATCATCATGCGAGCGCTGTGCTCTGAGGCATCACTTTCTAAAATAGCTTGATAAACTTGTGACTCTAGAATTCGTGGCAGTAAGTGATTAAGAACTTTTTCCGGTGAAGGTTCAAAGATCACGTCGCTGCCAATACTTTGCGTTTGGTGCTCTGACTTTGGAACGACTGGCATAATTTGCTTGACTTTTGGTTCTTGCACCAGCATTGATATGAAGTGGTTATATACGATGTAAATTTTTTTGTATTCCCCGGTGTTGTACTTTTCAATGAGCAGCTGAATGATCGGGTAAATGTCCTTAACTGGAATTGTGGTATCAAGTTTTGGAAATTCAGCAATGATATTTTTTTGGAGTCTCGACATAATTTCGCGACCTTTTCGACCTATTACAACCATTTCAGTAATTAGTTCTGGTTCTAGTTTTTCTTCATTAAGCGCTTTTTTGATTAAGTTAGAGTTAAAGCTACCTACTAAACCACGGTTGGTGGTAATCAAGATTATCCCAGCCTTTTTAGCATCAGGGTATTCGCGGAGCAAAGGATGCTGACGAGCAGAACTTGAAATGTTGTTAATCAACTCCCAAGCCAGATGAGCATAAGTACGACTTGCCATAGCTACAGTTTGGCTTTTGCGCATTTTGGCACTACTAACCATCTGCATCGCGCGAGTAATCTTTCGCGTGCTTTTAATGGATTTTATTCGTCTGGTTAATTCTTGAGTGCTTGGCATGTTTTATGTAATATGTTCTTAGGAGGAATTATGTCAAAACTGGACTTTATTAGTGCTGTCTGCGTTTTCATAGTAACAGCTTTAGTTATGTTGGGAATCGGTTGGTACTCAGGCCAACCAGTAGTAGGTCTGGCTGGATTATTTTTCTCTGGCTTGAGCTTGGCCTTACTCATCGTAGTTAGGCGCTCAAGTCGATGAAAGGTGGTCTAAGCTTATCTCCAGCCTTGCTTGAATTTTTCGAGTGAGGCTTTTAATTTTGCTTCAATCTCTTCAGTTAATTCTTTTTGCTCCGCAATTCCAGAGAGAACTTCTTTACCTTGGGTGTCCATATATTCATATAAAGCCTTTTCGAATTCGCCTACTCGCTCAACTTCTACATCGTCCATATAACCATTGTTTACAGCATATAAAGCTACAACTTGCTTTTCCATAGCTACTGGGGAGTACTGTGGCTGTTTGAGCAATTGGGTTAAACGGCGACCGAGTTCTAGTTGTTGGCGAGTTGCTTCATCTAAGTCTGAACCGAATTGAGCGAAGGCTTCGAGTTCTCGGAACTGAGCCAAAGATAGCTTCAACTTTCCAGCAACCTTCTTCATCGCTTTGGTTTGAGCTGCTCCACCCACGCGAGATACAGAAGTTCCTACGTTTACCGCTGGTCGAACACCTTTGTAAAACAAATCGCTTTCAAGGAAGATTTGTCCGTCGGTAATTGAGATTACGTTTGTCGGAATGTAAGCCGAGATGTCCCCTGCTTGAGTTTCAATAATCGGTAATGCAGTAATTGAACCGCCGCCAAAATCTTTGTTGAGTTTAGCTGCGCGTTCTAGTAAGCGAGAGTGCAAGTAAAATACATCCCCAGGATAAGCTTCACGTCCTGGTGGACGACGAAGTAACAAAGAGATTTCACGATATGCTACAGCTTGTTTAGAAAGATCATCAAATACAATCAAAACATCTTTACCTTGGTCCATAAAGTATTCTGCCATGGCACAACCAGCATAAGGAGCGATGTAGGACAGTGCAGCAGGCTCACTGGCACCAGCTGAAACAATAATTGTGTAATCCATTGCGCCGCGTGCTTCTAATTCGGCCACAATTTTGGCAACTTTACTTTCCTTTTGCCCAACTGCTACATAGACACAAATCATGTCTTGGCCTTTTTGGTTGATGATAGTATCAATGGCTACCGCAGTTTTACCAGTTTGACGATCTCCAATAATAAGTTCGCGTTGTCCACGTCCCACTGGGATTAAGGCATCAATTGCTTTAATACCAGTTTGAACGGGTTGGTGAACTGACTGACGGGTGATGACCCCTGGAGCAATTTTTTCTACGGGGTAATTAGTAGAGCTTTCAATTGCACCTTTGCCATCTTTGGCTACCCCTAGGGCACTAACCACACGGCCGATTAACTGCTCGCCTACTGGAACAGACAGAATTTTACCAGTAGCTTTGACGATATCACCTTGTTTGATGTTTTCGAACGGACCAAGGATGATTGCACCTACACTGCGTTCTTCAAGGTTTAGAGCTACACCAAAAGTGCCGTGTCCGAAATCAAGCATTTCCATAGACTTCACTTCGGATAACCCAGAAATTTTGGCAATACCGTCCCCTACTTCAGTAACAGTACCAACGTGGCTAACAGAAGCTGCTGCATCAAAGCCCTCAATTTGACTTTTAAGTTTTTGAATAATTGTTTCAGTGTTCATATTAGTTCTTTAAATCTTCTTCTAAATTCTCCAATTGCGTTTTGAGACTGGCATCAATTAAGGTGTCGTCTACGCGGATGACCACTCCGCCTATAATCTCATCGTCTTTCACTTTGGTAACCTCAGTTTTAGTCTTGCTGAATTTATTTAGCTCTTTGAGTAAACTCGGAGCAACATTGGTATCACCTGCTGTGGTAACCGTTACTTGGCTGGTTTCATTTTTACTTCCGAAAATCTTTTCTACTTCTCCAACAATTTTTTCGTACGCAGCCAGATCGCCATTGTCAGTTAGCACTCTGATGAAGTTATCGATCACTAAGTCCTGTTGTTTAGGTGCGGTTTTTTCCAACACACTCACCAAGCTTTCGGCGTATTGTTTGATAGTAAATTTCATTAGATATCCTTTAACGCCTGGTTAATTAGTTTTTGATCAGCTTTAGAATCGAGTTTTGATCTAAGCAGTTTTTCACTAGCTGCCACTACAATTTCAGCCAACTCACCTTGAGCTTCTTGTAACATCTTAGTTTTTTGCTGGGCTAATTCCAGCTGGGCTCGGTCGATAATGTCTTGTTGCTCAGCTTTGGTCTGTTCAATTACTTCTGCTTTAACAGCTTCTGCTTGGGTCTTAGCGGAACTAATTATTTCTGTAGCTTCTTGGCGAGCTTTAGTCATTTCGGTGTTACGCCAGGAATCAAACTCTTCCTTATCTTTAGTAATTTGATCAGCGTTAAGTAATGAGTCTTCAATCTTTTTGGTTCGAGCTTCCATGTTGCTAGTGACTGGTTTCCAAACCCATTTCCAAAGGACGAATAAGACAATCCCGAAGTTGATGAGTTGAGCGATAAACAGTTTCCAGTTAATTCCGAACATACCAACGATGCTATCGTCAACAACTTCTTTAGAATGGTCTTCTGACTCAGAGGTTGCTTCCGTAGTCGCTGCATCAGTAGGAGTTGCCGCAAAACTAATTTGAGCTGGAATCAATAATACACTAAAAGCAATAAATAGAGATGTAAGGAGTTTCTTCATAAACAAACAATAATTTTCAAAGCCCAGGCCCGCAAGCTGCGGGACTGAATCTAAAAACTAGATAATGAAGGTAATAACCAAAGCGTAAATCGCAATAGCTTCAGCGAATGCCATACCTAGAAGCATCGGTACAAACAATTTATCGACACTTTCTGGGTTGCGGCCAATTGATTCCATGGCTTTAGCACCGATTTTACCGATAGCTAAGGCAGGACCAATACCACCAACAGCAATAGTGATTGCTTTTGCAAGCAGTTCCATTGATTCTGGAGACATAGTGTATCCTTTTGTACTAACTGGACTGGGGATAGTTTAAAGTCCGTCGTACTTTAAGTATTAATCATCAGGCTGCAAGATTTACAGACTGATGAAAGACACTTAAACAGTTGGGGTCGGTTCCAGATCTTCTTTGTGATCGCTGTGGTGACTTGCAACTTCAGTGGTTGCGACAGTTAGGTAAACCAAAGTAAGCATAGCAAAGACTGTTGCTTGCACAACACCAACTAAAATTTCCAAGCCAATAAATGGAAGAGGTAAAATGAATGGCAGGATACCTGCTAACACTGTCAACAGCACTTCACCGGCAAAGACATTACCAAACAAACGCAATGACAGGGAGAGTAACTTTGCGACTTCGGAAACAATTTCGAGCATGCCTACAAAAAATTCGATGATAGCAGTAAGAATCGCCATAGGTTGCATACTTTTCACCGCGTGCCATAAATCCCCTACTTTCACGAACTTGTTGAAATATTTAAAGAAACCGATCACGGCGATGCCGAGGAAATGAGAAACACTCACTGCAATGATTGCCATGGCTAATGTCATGTTTAAATCAGTAGTGGCTGGACGGAATAATGGTACTAATAGAACTTCACCATGATGAACTAAGTAACGTCCAATACTGCCAATTCCTGGAAATAATCCAAGCCAATTGGAAACTAGAATAAAAAAGAATAAGGTTCCAACTAACGGGAGGAATTGAATGGTTTTCTTGCGGCTTTGGGTGACGGTATCAAAATATTGGTAGAGTGTTTCCAGAATACTTTCAAAGAAGTTTAAGATACCGCGAGGAGCCTTACCCTCGCTTTTTTTATATGAGCGATATAACACAAACGCAAAGATAACGAAACCAACCATGGTAATGGTTGAGTTGATATGTGAATTTGTTACCGCGAATTCTCCGATGTGAAAAATTGGTTCAGCAGCTAAAGGTGGTAATGATGCAGCCATGTTAATCTATGAAGTCCTTGTATAAATCTGTTATTCTTTTATAAAACCAGAGTGTTGTAGCTGTTAAAGCTACGATCAACCCGCCAATCAACCAGAGTCTGTTGTTATATTTGTCTGCTAACCATCGGCCTAAAAAGCCAAATGTTAACAATGGTAGGAGAACTATAAAGGCAAACTGTAGAGCTATTGATAGCGATTTAGCAAAGGTAATTTGCTTTTGGTTTGCTTTAGATTGCTCCCCTGCTGACTGAGATTTGATTTCTAGTTTTTCCATTTATAATTGGTCGCGGATGCAGTAGACTGTCCCGCTTTTCGTTCGCTCTGGCAAAGCCAGGAGCTCATTCACCAAAGGAAGATGTCATCCTTACGGATGTCTTTATAACGCAAAAATTCTAACAAAAAAAGCCTAATTTGGCAAGGCAGACGTTTTTTGGCAGGGTTGACAATTTGTTGTGGAGCCGGCTGCCGGACTTGAACCGGCCACCTACGGTTTACGATACCGTTGTCGCTATATCATGGTCGCTGAGCGTCCGCCAACTGGCGGACTGCCCAGCTCCTCGTTCGCACTGGCAAAGCCAGGTGCTCACTCACTAAAGTAGAAAGTGCAGCGGTAATGGTTTATAGTAATTATCAAATGGAGCCGGCTGCCGGACTTGAACCGGCCACCTACGGTTTACGATACCGTTGCTCTACCAGATGAGCTAAGCCGGCTAGTTACCAATTTGGTGGTAAAAAAGAATTCTTGATTATGGAGCGGAGTACGAGAATCTTCACCCTGTCACCTCTGGAGCGAGATACCGGAATCGAACCGGCGCTAGTTGCTTGGGAAGCAACCGTACTACCATTATACGAATCTCGCTCAAAGGTGACAGGGCGGGCTCGCGTCTCATGCTTGGGAAGCACGCATACTACCACTGTACTAACTCCGCCTAACTTAACTATTCTAGCAAAAGCCCTGCTCAGAAGAACAGGGCTGAAGTTTACAATAGTTTCAAACTAGATATCTTATTGAATTCATTCTCAAGCCAAGTACTAAAGTCGCTAGGTTCTAAAAAGATTTGTTGAATGTTATAACTTTTATCTGCGTCGTTTCCAGAGTTTTCCGTGATGGCATTAATGCGTAAAACGTGGATTCCATATCTACTGGCAACAATTTTATTATCATTGATAGCTAAATCTTTGACCGCTTCTTGGAATTCAGGTAAAAGCTCGCTATACGGAACGAAACCACTATCTCCAGCAAACGCGTTACTAGCTAAATCATCGTTATTCGATTGCGCTACTGAATCAAATTCAGCACCGCTATCTAATTGTGCTAGTAAATCGCGGGCTTGTTCATAGGCTTCAGGGTTTAATGATTCTTGTCGATTATGCCATAAGGAAAGATTTTCTTGAATGACAGTTTCCTTTAGTACCTCGTTTTTAAAAGTGGTGATATCAATTCCATAAGTTTTCTTAAGCTCGGCTTCCAAATCCTGTTCGCTCTGATTCGGGAACTGTTTTACAATTCCACTAAACGCGCTATTGAGATCTTCTGCAGTTGGAGTGACGTTATACCGAGCTGCGAGGGCTTCGGTCTTTTTTGTATTGATAAGTTGTTCAAGAATAGTATCTGTAAGATTGTCGATTTTTGAATCAGTACCTTCGAGTAAATCCTGAGCCAACGAAACACGGTTATACAATTCGGTACCAGTGATTACTCTAGCGTTAACTAAAGCCACTGGTAATGGAATAGTTTGAAAAACCTTTTCTTTTGTAGCATTGACTTGGCCAGTATAGAGCCAAGTTAAGAGTGCAACAAGAATAATGGTTATTACTCCGACAATGATTAGTAAGGATTTCTTTGGCATCTTGTTGGGAGCTTGCTCAGTCATAGTTGTTTCGGCTTTTGTCATAAGTTTAGTTTATAAAAATGTATTCCCACCATTTAAGAAGATTTGATTGTTCTTGCGTTTGAGGTTGAACTTGACCAATCACCTGGTTTTCTGCTGGAAAGTTTACAACAATCTCTCCTTCTTTCTTTAAATTGAGCTGCATTCTAGCCAATTTTTCCTGGTATTCTGGAGAAGACAAGAAACTAATTGACTGTTGTAAGCGTTGGTTATTTTCTAGCAATTTTTGTTCTTCTGCTCGGAGTTCTGCTATTTCCTTATCGATTGCTTTTCTATCAGCATACTGTTTATATTCTAAACCTAAGGCACCACTTAGCGCAATAACCACAAGCCCAAGAAATAATTTTGAATGAAAGATCTTTGGTATTTTCATCTACATTATTCTTTGATTTTTTTTGGTGTAGCCTACCCGTTCTTGGATATGCTCGATATCTTCGCTATCAAAAGAGTTTTTACCATTGGTTACTCGACTATGCATTTGCCACAAATAATCTTTAATACTTTGAGGATCTGTTACATTTTTCATAATCATTGGTTCCATCAAGCCCACTACTTGGACCTCCACATTACCATAGCCAAAGATTGAGGAGATCATCCCTTCGGTTTTATAGCTCACATTTAGGATGCGTTCATGTGGGGTTTCTATGACTGTACGTTTAAATAAACCGGTTTGGTCCCAATGTAATAATCTGAGATTAGTCACGACATAGGTGTTCATATACCAAAGAAAGAGTTCTCGGGCTAAATGTAATCCAACTAAAATAGTCCATAAAATTAATAGTTTAGGAATTATGCCACTGATTTCGTATCGCCAAATAAAATACCAAGGTAGTGCAACTGTAAAGAGATTGGCTAAAATCGGATGGATTAATACCCATTTGCTCTGTCGGAACACAGCTTTAATATGTTCCATTTCTTTTAATTTAATGGCCATACTTAGTACGCTAAATACATAAACACTGAGCCAATCATTGAGGCAATAATCAGTGTTGAAAGTACAATCATGATGATGTTGAGAGTTTTTCGGTTGCGCATAACTATTTTCTAAGAACGGCTAAGAAGGCTTCCTGTGGGATATCTACCTTTCCTATTTTCTTCATGCGCTTCTTTCCTTTCTTCTGTTTGTTTAGAACTTTCATTTTACGAGTCACATCACCCCCGTATAAACCAGTGGTGACATCTTTTCGTAAGGCAGAGATAGTTTCCCGGGCGATGACCTTACTGCCGATTGCTGCTTGAATAGCAATTTCAAATTGTTGTCTTGGGATAAGATCCTTTAATTTACTAACTAAATCCCGTCCTTCTGATTCTGCGGTGGAGCGATGCGCAATTGCTGCTAACGCTTCTATGGGCTCCCCTGCTACTAAAATATCAAGCTTCACTAAATTTCCAGGACGCATATCAGTAACATCATAATTTAGCGAGGCATATCCTGATGAAACACTTTTAAGTTTATCATAAAAGTCTGTAATAATTGTGGCTAACGGCATTTCGAAACGCATTTCGACACGATCTGTTCCGACATAATCCATGCCTGAATTAACTCCTCGGCGCTGGGTGACTATTTCCATAATTGAGCCAATATAAGCGCTCGGGGTTAAAATGGCGACATTGGCCCAAGGTTCACGCACTTCTTTGATATTGGATGGGTCAGGCCACCCTGCTGGATTGTAAATAGTGTCAACTGTATCGTTAGTTTTATGAATTTCATAAACTACACTTGGAGCGGTTAAAACTAAATCCAAATCATATTCACGACTCAGGCGCTCTTGGACAATATCCATGTGTAGTAGCCCTAAGAATCCAGTACGAAAACCAAAACCTATGCTAGGGATGTTTTCAGCTTCAAAAGTTAATGCAGCATCGTTCAGCTTCAGTTTTTCCATAGCGTCCCGAAGCATTGGATAATCATCCCCAGATACTGGGAAGATGCTTGCGTAAACCATTGGTCGAACTTGTTTGTAGCCTGGTAAAGGAGCTTTACTCCCGCCTTTTTGTAAAGTAATAGTGTCACCTACGCTAGCTTTAGCTACTTCGCGGAGCCCAGTAACAATGTAACCCACGCTACCAGTTTCTAAGCCAGTAGTTTTGGTCATCATTGGTTTAAAAACCCCAACCTCTAAACTATCAGATTCAGTGTTACTGCCGAGCATCAGAATTTTTTGTTTGGGAGCTAAAGTTCCGTTCATAATTCGAACATAAGTAATTACTCCCCGATGTGGATCATAACTTGAGTCAAAAATTAATGCTTGTAATGGCGCATCACTGTTACCGCTTGGTGCTGGTACACGATTGGCAACTGCGGTTAAGATGTCAGGTACTCCTTGTCCAGTTTTCCCTGAAGCGTATAAAAATTCTTCATCTTTAAAACCAAATACGGATTTCATTTCTTCCGCAACTTTTTGAGGGTCGCTATTCGGTAAGTCAATTTTATTAATGACAGGAATTAAAGTTAGGTTATGTTCAATGGCTAAGTAAGCGTTAGCAAGAGTTTGCGCTTCGATTCCTTGCGTTGAATCAACCACTAAAAGAGCCCCTTCACAGGCTGCTAAACTTCGAGAGACTTCATAGCTAAAGTCCACGTGTCCAGGAGTGTCGATTAAGTTAAAAATATAGTCTTTGCCTTCGTGAACATAGTTCATTTGAACAGGTTGAAGTTTGATGGTAATACCTCGTTCACGTTCTAGGTCCATTTGGTCCAATAACTGGGCTTTCATTTCGCGACTACTGACAGTCTGGGTAACTTCTAAAAGACGATCCGCTAAAGTGGATTTTCCATGATCAATATGGGCAATAATACAGAAATTTCTAATCTGTTCGAGTTTTGACATGCGATAAGTTTACCAGTGAAAACCGGTTTGGGCAATGATTATAGTAGTCAACTAGATACGTTCACAAATTTGGCGGTTTTAGATATCGCTTCCTGAATACTAACGGCTTCTGGGATACGATAGTAAATCGTGATTCCTAAATATGCGCCTATCGCAGCAAGTCCAGAAAGACCAGCTTGAAGCAATATCCCTAGAACGGTATGAGTGTCTACTACAACTGCGATAATGTATAGCGCAACATAAGCAACTATTCCTGCTGCGAGAGTGGCGATAATCACTTTGGTAGTACTGGAAACTATGTAGTAATCACTTTCATGCACTATTGCGTTATTCTTTAGATCTTGTTGAATATGTTTGTGGAGATACATCATTAACAAGGCTAATTGTAACCCTGAGGCAATGACAAACCCTAACGCGATACCAATAATACCTAAACCAATTGATAGATAATATGACAATCCTGCATTAACAACCATGGCTAGTAAGCCGACTACTAGAGGAAGTATAGTGTTTTGTCTAGCATAAAATGCTCTTGATAACAACGGTACCAAGCTCTGAGCGATTAGGCTGATACTGAGTAATCCTAGTGCGTCAAAAGTAGTAATCGTGCAAGTCCAGTCGCATTCACCGTAGCCGAGTAATAAGCGAACGATGTGAGCTCGGAACAACAGCATAAGCATTGCGAGTGGTAATATAAAGAACAGGATTCGAACAAAAGCTCGGTTAAATGTATGGATAAATTGGCTGTATTGCTTTTTTGCAAATTGTTCTGATAACACTGGGAATACAGCTAGAGTGGTTGAAATCGCAAAAATCCCCAGCGGCACACTCTGAATGTTATTTGCAAAATTGAACGCAGATATTGTTCCTGTAACTAGAGTGGAACCAACAATAGATACAATCAGTAAGTTTACGTAGGAAATATCCAAGCCTAGGACTCGAGGTAAAAACAGTTTACCAATTTTTTGGACATTAGGATTTTTCCATAGGATGACCGGTTGCCAAGTAAACCCTAGTCGATACAGTTGAGGTAATTGAATCAACGCGTGCATTAGGGCCCCAATAATTACACCAATAGCAATCCCGCTCAGTCCCCATATTGGCCAGAGGAGAATTATTCCAAAAATAATTCCTGCGTTATAAAACAGCGGCGCACTGTTTACCCAAACAAATTTCTTTAACGAAATTAAACTGCTTGAAAATACACTTGAAATAGTAAACAATATCGGTGATAACAAAAAGATTCTAGTTAACTGCACAGTCTTAGCTAATTCGTCTGGGTTGAACCCGGGTGCGATTAACTTCGTAAGTGGTTCAGCGAAAATAAACAACAATAAACAGATGATACCCATAGCGATAATCGCAAGATTAAGGACACTACTAGCTAACCGCCAGGCCTCGGGTTTGTTTTTAGAATAGACTTCGGTAAAGATGGGGATGAAAGCTGCGCTCAAAGTACCAAGAATTAGTAAATTATACATCACGTCAGGTAGGCGAAACGCTGTAAAATAAATATCGGTGGCAGAGCTGGTACCCAGCTGACTGGCCAAGAATACATCTCTAGCAAATCCAAGCAGCCGCGACCCTAAGGTTAAAGTAGCGATAATTAAAGTTGCCTTCCCTAAATGGAAATTCTGTTCAAGATTGTCAAAAAAAGAAAATAATTTATTCATACGTTACTCTGGAGTTAACACAAAGCCAACAAAGGAGTCGACTGATAGGTCTGTTTGATATTGGATGGCATCATCAGCCCGTTCAGCTGCAGCTAGGCCACTGCTCGACCACCGTAGTTCTCGCCCAGGGAAGTTAATCCGATGTGTGAGCTGTAATCTGCTGACACCTGACTGTTTTTCGATTAATAATTGATATCTGGAGACTCGCCACCTTAGAGAGTTGGGTAATTCGTAATTTATCGACACAGTGGTGCTATCCCCTGGCTCGACATCAACCCAGCCGGCAAATAAAGTCTTTCCAGCTTCTGTTCCTGTATAGACTCTATTACCCTTGTCATAATTTAAGGAATTTTCCCACTGGTTAACTTGTTCAAGGGTACTGTAAGTCACTGCTGGAAGGTCAGCCAGATTTGCTTCACTAAAACCATTACTGCCTAATAGTTTAGCCCCAGAAGGCACTAAAAATCTAACCCAACTTTTATTATTTAAGCCTGCGACAGGTGGGAGTGGATTTTTGATAGTATAAGTTAATTGATGGCGAACCTTCCCACTAACTTCGATGTCTGTATTGAGCCCTGCCGATCTTTCCAAAAATAAATCAGTCTTACTACCGTTGAGATTCGTACTGTTAATTTGTAAGTAATCCCCTTCAGTATCAGTTACTGCTCCGTTCCAACGATATTCGGCCAGCTTATTTTGCAGCTCTTGATCACGGCTATATAATTGAATATTTTTTTGATTGAGCTGTTGCTGCATTAACCCCAACATAATAATGGGCTGTCCCTGACTTAGCTCGTTAATCCGTTGCATGAGGGCGGGATACAAATCTGCTAACAACTGCTTTGGTTGGTTTAATTCTTTATCATAAGCAACCGACGTCGTGGTCTGGATCTGTTCGATAAAATTATCTGCAGTTATAGTTACGTTGTAAGTTGGTAATTGAATTGGTCCGGTAAGTTCTAAAAATTTTATAAATACGTCAGGAGTTATGGCGACAATTAAGTCCGGGGTTTCCCCACTGCTCTTTTCATACATCACACTAATCTGTTGGGCTGACTCAGGGAAATCTACAAACCAATTGCTGTCGCGGAGAAATAATCGGCTATTTACTGCTTGTAATGGGCTGGGTGGTTTTATCCAGTCAAGAAGTTGCCCATCTAAATCATAGACAGTCCTGATATCTAGGCTTTCGACCAATCCGTCATTGAGTTGTCCTTGAGCTATCGTCCCAATAAAACCCCCAGAGGCTCTGAGCTCATTATTGTTCTGAAGGATGACTAGATACGATTTTTGCCCGAGCATTAACTGACCCATTAGTTCAGCTAGTGCATTCAACTGATCAGTTTGTTTACTTAGGTCTGCTAGTAATAGTTTTGCTTCATTAACAGGAACTTGATACTCAGCTGGAAGTAAATCTGTGGACAGAGGTGCCAAAAGCTGATTAGCGTTAGATAATTTTTCGTTTAAGATTCGGCTTTGCTCAATTAATAATTCAAACGATTGTTTCGTAGTTTTACCACTTGTAGAGACAAAGCCTTGTGAGGTGAAATTTAACGAACTGATTTCACTAAGTAATACAGTCGCTGCTAAGCCAGCCTCGGTAAGATTAGTGGCGGCTTGCAGTAGATTATTAGTATTGATATTTGCTGGAGCGTACTTACTGGTAGCTTGAATTAGTACACTAGATTGGTTGAGTTGGTTGTGGAGTTGTTCCAGTTTAACCAATGCATCTGTAAAGTTAGTTTGCGCTAGTTGGTAATCTTGTCGACTGACTGCTTCTCTGGCTTGAGCAATATCATTTAATGCTTCGTCTCCTATTCCTAAGACTGAGCCTCCCAATTTCCAACCTTCACCCAAAATACTAGCTGACAAAAATGGAATTAACACAATAATAATTAAGAGCGCAAAGCCTCCTAGAGATTTCACTTGCTGTGCTTTAAATTTAGGAAAACTTGCGGACCTAAAGATAGATGATGGGAGCTGGACTACAGACACTAAACCTGAACCTACTATAAAGGCGAGTTTGGCTAGACCATTCCAAAACCCATACCAGATTCTAGCAATCACAGAACGTGAGTTTGAGATCTGTTCAGTTTGGACTGAGTCAGAAAGATTATGGTGTAGCTGAATTTTTACAGACTTCTTTTTCATTAGACTGGGGAAGATTGCTTGGAAATATTAAGAAGAATTCCAATTGCTGCTAAATTGACAATCATAGCGCTACTGCCATAACTAAACAGAGGCAAAGCAATGCCGGTTAACGGAATAAGACCGAGAATTGCCCCAACGTTTATTAATACACTAACAGCAAATAAGGCCGTTAAACCAGTTGCCAACATTTTTCCAAAAGTATCAGGTGCACTAAGAGCGATTTTGATACCACGGTAAACAAAGAATCCAAATAACAATAAGACGAGTGAAACTCTTAAAAATCCTAATTCTTCTGCCATTACAGCAAAGATAGAATCATTAATTGCTTCGGGTAAATAAAAATGTTTTTGTCGAGATAGGCCGTAACCGTACCCAAGAAATCCCCCACTGCCAATGGCGATCAGGGCTTGATTGATCTGGTAACTGACCCCTAAAGTATCTATCTCGGGGTTGATGAATGCAGTGATTCGTCGCATCCGATAAGGTTCAAAAATAATCATCAGACCAGATAAAATTACGGCCCCTATACCTGTCCAAAATAAGTATTTCAACTTAGCTCCTCCGACAAACAGCATCGTAACTGCAATAGCTGTAATTGCTATGGCAGTACCCAAATCTGGCTGGAAGACGATTAACCCAGCCATGGTTGTCACAATCAGTAACGGCGGAAAGAGTGATGACCAAAAATTGTTCACCCCATTGCGGTTGTGATTACTAGTCCAAGCGGCTAAATAGATAATCAGGGCTAACTTAGCAAATTCACTAGGTTGAAAGAGGATTGGCCCTAAGTCTATCCATCGCGTAGCTCCGTTTGCGGTGAAGCCTAGACCTGGGATTTTTAGAGCGAGTAATAGTAATAGTCCCCCGATAATAATTATTGCTGCAGGTTTTTTTAGCTTATGGTAATCCAGTTTAGAAAAGATCCACATCGCTATTAGTCCGATTAGAACCCCGCGAGTGAGTTGGTGGATGATTAAGTAGTTTGTATTATCATAGGTATGTCTTGATTCTGCTGTGGATGCGCTCCAAAGCACAGCTAAACCAGCGACTAGTAATAGGCACGAGACAATTAACAAACTCAAATCAATATGATGCTTA
Organism: uncultured Candidatus Saccharibacteria bacterium; assembly: GCA_964594755.1. GTDB lineage: Bacteria > Patescibacteriota > Doudnabacteria > UBA920 > UBA920 > UBA920. The sequence goes on from CAZQMO010000001.1 coordinate 68,075, forward strand.
CTCTTGCTCATAATACTTTTTTACTAACTCTGAAAATACGTCACCCCGTTCTGCATAATTGGCAAACATATCAAAAGAGGTTGCGCCTGGACTTAGTAACACTGAGTCATTCTTGTCAACCACCTTAAACACGTCATCCATAGCACTTTGAAAATTGGTATGTGGTCCCAGAATATTGCTTTGTAAATTGGATTTCTTTAACTGAGCCCAAAGATGATGTCCAACTTCTCCAACGAGGACAATCTTTTTTAGTTTGGGGGAACTAGTTAGGTAAGACAGCAATTGGGAGTAATCTAATTTTTTATCTGCCCCACCTAGAATAAGTACGATTGGTCCTGGGACTCCATTTAATGCAGCGATGGTTGTATCTGGATTCGTCGCAATAGAATCATCAATGTAGGTGACTCCATTAAACTTCCCAATTACTTGTAGACGGTGTGGTAATCCTTCAAAATTTGCAACGGCATCCGAAATGATTTTGGGTGAAATATTTAGGTAAGTAGCTATGCCGGCAGCAGCAGCAATATTTTCTAAATTATGTTTACCCAAAAGTTTCCTATTTTTGACTGGTAGTTGAGTTTGTTTGTTTTGGAGATTAATAGTCAGACTTTCAGCTGACTCATTAATGTAAATATCGGCATCTGGATTGGTTTTGGAAATCGCAAACTTTTTCCCTTTACCTAATGAACCAATTTCTAAAGAGCCTTCGTAGTCAGCATTAAAAAATAATACGTCGTTTGTCAGCTGATATTTTGCAATTGGTGCTTTGGCGCTCCAATATTGCTGCTGTGATTCGTGATAATCTAAATGATCATTTGTGACCATAAGACAAACACCAATGGCTGGACTCTGTTTTAAAAACTCGAGTTGAAAACTGGATAATTCAAATACAACTAAATCGCGACTTGTCACTTTTTGTAATACATCAAAAGCGCTCTGCAAACCAATGTTTCCTGTCAAGTAATTATTGAAACCAGCCGCTGTTAGGATTTCAGAGATTAACTTAGAAGTGGTTCCTTTCCCCTTTGTTCCTGTAATGCCAATTATTTTGGCTGGGCAATGTTCAAAAAACCAGGCTGTTTGGCTGGTTAATCTAATGTCGTGGCTAGTTATGTTTTGAACAATGTCTTTCGGTAGCAGTACACCAGGGCTTTTGAACCAAATATGGCAATCCAGTGCTTGCGATAAATAGTCGTCACCACTAACATACCTAGCCTTGGTTTGTGCTAATAAATCTCGTGCCGATTGTTGTAAATCATTCAAATCAAGTTTATCAAAGACAGTAACTTCTACTTGATTTGTTGCTAAGTACTTTAAAATTGATTGCCCTTCTTTCCCAAAACCAATTATGGCCGTATTAGTATTTTTTAAGTCAGCGATGTTCATGGCGATAAGAACCTTCCTGCAAGTATTCCAGTTGGCTTGGAATTTTGGACAGCAATCTGTCCTTTTACGAATACTGCGTTAATTCCCAACGGGTACTGGTAAGGGTTGTTAATGGTAGCTTTGGAATTCAAGGCAGTTGGATCAAATAGGACTAAATCTGCGTCGTAACCTGTGGCAATCACCCCTTTATTTTTTAAATTAAGCACTTGGGCGGGTCGACTTGTCATTTTTGCAATTGCTTCTTCCAGGGAAATTGCTTTTGTGTCTAATACTTGTCGCAAAAACTTTGCTGAACTACCAAAGCACCTTGGATGAACCAGCCTGTCACCATGCTCTAAGTTAAAACCACCGCCATTTGTACCTAGAAATGATAGTGCATGGTTGCAAAGTACGTTTACCGTTCCTTCATCGAGACATTTATCAAAGACCAATGTTGAACTTCCGCCATGCTCAACCAGGTTTAAAATTGCTTGTTCGCTCGTTAAACTCATAGTTTTGGCTATTTCACTCAGCTTACGACCGTTTACCTTCATGCCGGCTCCAGACGAGGCCACAGTAATTTCTCCCAGGTTAGTTGGATGATTTTGTAGAGCGGAAAGAATACGCATTTTTTGATCATTATCATGCAACCTTTGTAGTAAGTGTGTCCGACCTCCTTCTAGAGACCATTTTGGTAAATAAGTATACAAGGGTTGCCAAGTTTCAGTGTAAGGGTAACAATCAAAATAAATCTTTGCTCCCCTGTGCCAAGCAGTTTCGATTGAATCTAGTAATTGCGTAAGGAGGTGCCAGTAAGCTTTATGGCGAATCTTTAAATGGGAAATTTTAATCTTTGCCCCAGTTTGTTCAGCTAATGAAGCCAACTCTTTCGCGCTTTCGATTACAAGCTCAGATTCATTGCGTAAGGCAATAGCTAATAATTTATCGTGTTTGGCGCAGAGCTTTGCTAAAGCAACTAATTCTACATCAGTGACATTTATTTCATGTGAGTATTGTAAGCCTACCGACACTCCAAAGGCACCTTCATTAAAACTCTGTTCCAATAAACTTAGCAGACTTTCTAGCTCGGCTTGAGTTGGTGGATTAGTGCTATCCCCTAATAATCCTCGACGAATGGTTGAATAACCAACTAAGCTAGCGATGTTGGAACCAAATTGCATACTATCTAATTGAGTGTGATACTCCCCAAAACTACGCCAATTAACATTGAGTCCTGAGGTGGGTTGCCATTTTTGCACAGAGCGCAGGCTATCTTCTGAAATTAATGGAGCTAGGCTTGCCCCAGAGTTCCCTACTAATAGAGTTGTAAAACCCTGAACTAATACGCTGTCTAAGTTAGGATTAGAAAATAATTGCCAATAAGAGTCGCTGTGGTTTTGGGTATCTATAAATCCAGGGGCTAAAACCTGGCCAGCTGCATTAATGGTCTGTTTAGCTCCACTCGAGATGTTTTTTTGAACAGCGACAATCTTTTCACCTTCAATAGCCACATCTGCTGTGAAAGTTTTTTCTCCAGTACCATCAGCGATTAAAGAATTTTTAATCAGTAATTGATACATTAGCGGTTCAAAAAGAAAATGATGATTGACATGATTCCTGAGATGGCAGATAAGATCCAGAATCGCATGGTAATTTTTGCCTCTGGCCAACCACTGGCTTCTAAGTGGTGATGGATAGGCGCGGATAAAAAGAATTTTCGTTTAAACACATGTCGCCAAAAGATTTGAATAAAATAACTTAAAGCTTCAATTACAAAAATTAATCCAATTAATGGTAATAAGTATACGCTGTTAGTTAGGAACGCTACTATCGCCAGTAAGACTCCTAAACCCATTGATCCCGTATCTCCCATAAAGAACCTGGCCGGATACACATTGAACCATAGGAAGGCTAGTAAGGCTCCAGAGACGACACCCAGCATTACTGCTAAATCTTCACGGCCCTGCATAAATGCGATTACCATGTAACACAAGAACGCTAAGAGTAAAACCCCACCAGCTAAACCGTCTAGGCCATCGGTTTGATTGACTGCAAAACTCGTTCCTACTGCAACAAGCAAGAAAAATGGAATGAACCACCACCCTAGAGTAATGTCACCATAGAAAGGAATCTGAACAAAATCAAAACCCAATTTAAAATAGAACCACCAGGCTCCGATCATGGCTACGGCTGTATAGAGTAAAACTTTAAATCGGAATCTAAACCCTCTACCTTTGTGTCCAAGTCGGCGAATATCCAAATAATCGTCCATTAAGCCAACAGTTGCAGCCCCAACTAAAGCTCCTAATGGGAGTAAAGTTTCTTTTCGCGTTAAGAAATTAAAAATATGAAACTGCTCCAGTCCCAAGAGTCGATCCAGTGACCAAAAAACTACAGCTAATACTACAGTTGTACCCCAGACAATGACTCCTCCCATAGTTGGAGTACCAGCTTTGGCATGGTGCATATTGGTGTAGAGTGGAGTAGTACCATCATTACGGATTTGTTTGCCAAGTCGGTATTTGTAAAGAAACTTTGTAACTAGTGGTGTAATTGCTATGGCAAACAGAAAACTTACCATAGTTAAGCTAAAAATTTTGATGAGTGATTCAGTTATCATTGCTATTATTATACCATATTTAAAGCGACCCTGAGAGGTCGCTTTGTGTATGTCTTAACGGTTCAGAAACTGCTTTCGTAACTCTAGGGTGTCACCTTCTCGGTCTGGGCTACCAATAACCACAAGTAGTTTTCTGCCACGTTCTGTGTCTAAAAAGTTAATCATCGCACCTAGTGCTAAATTGGTATACCCAGTTTTTACTGCTCGCAGATCTGGATATTGATTGGCTAGTCTGTTAGTCGCTGAAATAGCGTATTGATTTCCTAATTCACTGACAAATCTATATTCAGTAGCTTTTTCTGAATCAGTAAACATACCTCGTTCGTCTAACTTATGTACTAAAATAGAAAGGTCTCTAGCTGAAGAATAATTCACTACGCTATCAAAGCCCATGGGATTACTAAATCGAGAATTCTTCATACCAAGTTCTATCGCCTCTTGGTTCATAAGTTCACCAAATGGTAATTCCACTTTTTTTGCCACGAACCCTCCTAGCACACTAGCAGCATCGTTAGCCGAGCCAATTAGCACAGCACTAACTAGATCTTTTACCCTGATTTTATCACCGGGTTGTAATCCTAGAACCGGACTCACATTCACAATGTCCCCTGCTTCAACGGTTACCACTTCCGCTGATTGAGAGTGCTCGAGCGCGGTCCATACCGTCATCAACTTGGTTAGGCTGGCGACAGGTAAGGAATTATCAATCTGCTTCCCCGCAATGATCTGATTTTGCTCATAGTCCAGAACCAGGTAACTAGCTGCTTTAATTCCAGTAGTATTCTCATTAGACAGCTCATAACTAACTAAGTTGTCTAATTCTGCTTGCTCTCTATCGGTTGCACCTAAAATTTTAATCTGGTTTGTTGGAGCAAAGGCAGGATCGCTTAACAAAACACTGCCAATCATAGGCAGGAGCAATCCTGCTATGACTGCACTTGATCGGCTGAAATGTTTGTTCATAGATATATTTTAAAGGTATCCTGGTAATCAAGCAATACAAGCGGTCTGCGTTGACACTCTGATATCCCTACGATAGTATTAATAAGTAATTAATAAACAATATAATGAGTGAAGTAAAGATTACCAAAGATACTTTTGAAGAAAAGGTACTCAAATCAAATATTCCCGTATTGGTCGATTTTTGGGCTGAATGGTGCGGTCCTTGTAAGGTCATTGGCCCGATTCTTAGTGAATTAGCCACAGAAAATGATGGTAAGATTACAGTTGCTAAAATCAATGTAGATGAGGAGCCAGAATTGACTCAGCAGTACGGTATCTTGAGTATACCAACCATGAAATTTTTCAAAAATGGTCAGATTGTAGGTGAAATTGTAGGAGCAGCTCCTAAGTCAGCCATAGAAACTGAAATAGCTAAACACATCTAAATTAAGACACCCTCATGATAGAGGGTGTTTTTTTAGATTTGATAGGTTTGCCCTGGCTCCAAAGAGTCTGTAGATTTAGATTCAGAAGTTTTCTTTGACGAATGCGATGTCTCGTCAGCAGCTTTCCTTTCTGGGGGGTTTGGGCTGAAGACATTTTCAATAGCACTTGTTAAAGTCTCTGCCAAGGCAGTGTTTTTCTTTTCTTGAATCTTTTGCGCAGACTGCCAAACTTGATTACTTTTAGCTTGGTTTTTACTTGGCTTAGCTACTGATTTTTGCTTGGTTGGGTTTTTGTGTGCTGTTTTGTCTTTAGGGTTGGAGTCTACGGTGGTTCGCTTGGCCCGTTCTAACAACTCGGACGAAATTTGTATAGCCGGAATATCTGTTTGTACAGACTTAGTTTTGGAACTGTCTTTTACTAGTGGCGTAGACGCTGTAACCTTTTCTGTAGCTTCGGCTGCCTCTGATTGAGACTGTTCATTACTATGTGATTCTGCAGTCGCGCCATGAAAATCAGTTCCCATCCAGCGCTGGATTTTATCTTCTACTTGCTCCCGAGGCTTAGCATAGCGTTCCCTTGATACTTTAATAACTTTATCAGCGTCTCCGACACGCCAATCCTCATTTACTGGCATAGTCACAGCAGTAAACGGATCACTGGCAATACCATTAATCATCAGTTTTAGAATTATATGGTATTTAGGAAGGTTTACGATGTCTGTTGGAGTGAAAATTGGATCGAATTCGGTTTCTAAATATTCCGCATCTGCTGCACCAACTCTAAAGACAACCATGGTGCCCACATTACCAAATACAGCATCACGGACCTTTGGATTATTATCTGGGGTTAATTGCCCGATATATTGATGTCCTACAGTTAAATTTAATCGGTACTTCCGTGCTTCCGAAAGAATGGTTGCGAAACTGTCAGTTACAAAATTTTGGAACTCATCTACATATAGGTAAAAGTCTTTTCGTTCATTTTCTGGAATATCTACACGAGAGAGAGCAGCTAATTGTAGTTTGGTGACTATCATAGCACCAAGTAATGCTGAGTTATCTTCTCCTACTTTACCCTTTGATAAATCAAGCAATAAGATCTTATTGTTATCCATAATGTCACGCAAATCTATAGTTGATTTTGGTTGGCCTACAATATTTCGGATCACAGCTGATGATAAAAATTGCCCGACTTTGTTTTGAATAGGAGCCACTGCTTCAGTTCGGTATTTTTCGGCGTAATTGGCAAATTCTTCAACCCAGAAAGCTTTTACCATTGGGTCCTTAATATTATCAACAATTTTCTTGCGGTATTTTTTATCAACGTACATTCTGACAATACCAAGCATAGTGTTGCCTGGACTATCCAACAGCGCCAGAATCGTGTTGTTAAGGATATACTCCATACGACTCGACCACATACTAGCCCAAATTTTTGTAAACACACCCATTAATCCAGAAGCAACCAAATGTTTATAACGGCTCTCTACAGATTCTAAGATATTAAATGCTATCGGATGATCTAGATCTGATGGATCAAAATATACCACATCATTTACCCGGCTTGGGGGAATAAAATCCAAAATTTTACGAGTGGAGTCACCATGAGGGTCAATAAAACAGACACCATTACCATTTCGGATATCTTGAATAACCATGTTTTCCATCATGGTAGTTTTCCCCATACCCGTCTTACCAATCACATACATATGACGGCGACGGTCATCAGGTTTGATCCCAAAAGGAACTTGTTGGTTCCGAAAATTGGTTTTAGCAAAAAAATTGATTGTTTCTTTTTCGGTCATTCAATAGGGAGATTAGCTGGAGGTGAAATCTTCTTGGAGTCCAATGCTTCAACTGGTTGACTAATGCCGGAAATAGTAATTGGGAAATGTAATATGGTAGCAATTTCCTCGGTGTTAAGGACATAAGTCTTTTCTCCGATCCAATTACTGCGATTCTTATAACCTTTAAATAAGGCAGCTTTACGTTTTTTTACCCACCAATCTATGTAGGCTGATTCCAAAGTTTTTGAAATTCGATAGTCTTTTTTTGGCCCGAACGCAGGTTTAAAACCATTACTAGATGGTGCACTAAAAATCTTAAAAGGACTCAAGATTAATTTTTTGTGATCAGAGTTAAACTTCTCTGCAGTTCCGATATGAAGTAGGCGAATTTTTGCTTTATAACCCGGACGTGATAATTTGGTCTTGATAGCAGTTATATCAGCTTTTTCAACTTCGTCTAACTGAATCATATCACGTTCACCTTTGATTTTTTCTACTTCTTCATCAGCATCATCATGCCAAGAATCGTCCATTACAGGTTCCAGAATATACTGCAAACCATAAAACTCTTGATCACTTATCTTGGTGAAGGTTTCTAATAACGGTGACAGTGGGTCTACAACAATATTGCTTAGTTCAGGTGCGGTTAAGCCTTCAAATTCTCGATAGGTTCGAATTGGGAATGACTGATTTTTAACCAATACAAATTCGGCGCCGAATAAATCATAACGGGAATCATCAGGAGAATAATCAAAGTTTTCCAAATAGTCTTGGACTTCTGTGATTTCTAAGCTTGGATAATTAGCATAAAGTGCAGCCTCAACTAAATCGCGTTGTTTAGTGGGGACTCTGACTAGGTAAGAAATTTTTCCGCCCAAACTAATTATTTCAAATGAGATACGAAATACTAATTTGCCTTCAAGGTATTTTTCCTGGAAAGTAAAATTATCGAATAATTGGTGTAACTGAATAAAGACCTGTTCTGCCTGATAAAAAGTGGTTGGATTTTCTTTCGGTGGCTTAAGTTCAAGTAACGTGTAGTCAATACTACCTAAATACTGACCTTGTATCTCTTCTAAGTAAAGTCGATATAGGATCCAAATTGCGAGCAAAACAAAAACGATCCACCCACCGTGACTTATTATAAACCAAGCTGCGCTTAAACTTTGTGATATGTCCGGGAATAGACCGTTTTCCATATTAGAGCTAGTGTTTGTTTAATACTTTTTTGATTTACTTTACAATGTCGTAAAGATTTTTTCCGACCTTACGGAACAATTTCTTATTTGATAATCCAACTAAGACGGTATTCTTCTTTACCAGGCGCTTATCGAGTACCCGTTTAATGATTTCGTCCCTAGATAATGGCTGACCTTCTTCTTTGATTACTTCAGAGATAATATCGGACACCACGCCTGGTTTATAACCCCATTCAGTCAGAGCATAAATACCACGGCCGACGAGTACAAAACGCTTATCTTTGATTAACTTGTTATGAACTGTTTCTTTATAAGCTTTACGGCTATCAATGTTGTTTTGATTAATCAGGTCAGTAATGACTGAGTAATGCTCTGGTTTGCCATGATGTTTCATCACCAAGTAGGCTTTATCCCCCACATCCTTAGGTTTGATCTCATTCCAGTGAGATAGACCATATTCTCCAAAGGGATTTTTCCGAATCGTTTCAGCAGTGTGTAAATAATTCAATACCACTTTTGGAGTAAGCCGGGTTTCATTTTGCTTATAGAAATCAGATTGCTGGAAAGCTTCCAAAAATTCGTCTGCAGAAATTGGTTTCCCGTGATTATCGAGTAGATCTTTGGTCGCTGCAATAAATTCATGCAGGAAATCGCGTTCGAAACCAATCTTGGCCCATGATTGAAGAATGTGCTCATCGGAGCCATGCTCTTCTAGTTCAGAAATTAACTTGAGGAGGAATTTGAGAGCTTGGATGTCAGCAGGATCAGTGTAACCTAAGTAATTAGTCAAAGCTTCCTCAGACATAATCCCACCATGTTCGGAAATAGTATTAATCAGTAAATCGCGAGCTGAGATAAAGTCTTGCAACTCAACAACGCCACGTTTGAGATTTTTTAAGAGTTCTTTTTCGATTTGTCGAACACGCTCACGGGTCAAACCTTGCTCTTCACCAACAGCTTTTAAGGTAGATACTTCATGCTCACCTAAGCCATAGCGTTTAGAAAGAATAACTTTTTCACGTTCTTTCAACGGTTCTAGAATTCGATCAATAATAATATTGAGTTCGAACTGTTGCAACGACTCTTTCTGATGTGAATCAATAATTGTGTCCAAAATTCCCATAAACGTATAATTTCCCCAATTATAACATATATCTTTTTATTGGTCAACCTATAGTAATCAGTATAATAAAGAAAACCCCTCATAAGTAAGGGGTTTTCTAGTTATTTTTTCATTTTACGTAGTTGCCAGTAATTTAATATTGGGCTCGCAACGAAGATTGATGAGTAGGTTCCTGCGATAATTCCGATAAACAGTGCTAGAACAAAGTACCTAATAGTCTCTCCTCCGAAGAGTAACAGAGCCAGTAAGACCAACAATACGGTTAAACTGGTGTTCAATGATCTAACTAAGGTCTGAGATACACTGTGATTGATCACAAATTCCATAGTCTGTCCGGCATAGATGCGTAGGTTCTCTCGAATACGGTCAAACACGATGATTGTATCATGCACAGAAAAGCCTAGAACAGTCAGCATGGCCGTAACGAACATGGTATCTATTTCAACTCCGCCAAATTTACCTAAAATCGCAAAGACACCTAGAACAATAATTAAGTCATGAAGCAAAGCAATTACTGCAGCGATACCGAATTGCCAACTTGAAACTGGTCTTGTTACCCGGCGGAACGCATAGGCAATATAAAGAATTATTCCTACAGAGATTAACAATAATTGATAGAGAGCTTGTCTTGTGAGCTGTTCTCCAACAACTGGTCCAATCGATTCAAAACGTCGTTCTTCAAAATTACCTAGATTGGTCCGCAAAGCTTCTAAGTACTTGTCATTTTCAGATTTGTCGGTTACTTCACTGCGGATAATAATGCCGTTGTCATCAGTAGATTGAACTTGGGCATTGCTCAGACCATTTTGAGATAAAGTGTCGCGAACCTGACTTGGGCTGACTGGTTGTTCAAAGGAGATTTCGGTTACGGTACCACCTTTAAAATCGATTCCTAATCGCAGACCAAAGATTGCTAGAGATAAGATTCCTAAACCAGTGAGAACTATCGAGAGTACAAAAAAATGTTTGTAATATTTTAAGAGTTTCATATTAGTTCCTCCCCCCTTCTGTTGACTTTTTGGGCAGTTTCACTCCAAATAACCACGGAATACGGGCGATACGGTCATTCATTAAGACAGCCAAGAATGTTCGAGTTGCTGTAATTGCACTAAACATTGAAATCAATACACCAATCGACAAAGCTATAGCGAAGCCTTTTACAGAGGAAGTTCCAAAGGTGTACAAGATCAACGTGGTAATCAAAGTGGAAACATTTGAATCACGAATAGACAGCCAAGCGCGATCGAACCCATCCTTGATAGCCTTTTGTAAGTCTTTACCAGCACGGATTTCTTCACGGACTCTTTCAAAGATTAAAATATTGGCATCAACTGCCATACCAATCGAAAGAATAAAACCAGCAATACCTGCTAAGGTTAAGGTTACTGGGGAAACCGCGTTTAGGAAAATTAGGGCGATGTAGCTTATTAACGCAATTATCCCAAACCAACCACTGACAGTTACGCCGAGAAGGAAGAATACACCTACCAGAATCACGGCAGTGATAGAAATTCCGATTTTAAAGATGGCAACTGATACCAAAGTGTAGACGAGTAAAGCAAGAACAGCTAGGAAACCTGGCCAGCGGTAGTACCAAAGCATAAATAGAGCAACTAAGATCAAGCCAATCAAACCAGCTAATAATGATTTCTGAATTGATTCTTCACCTAAACTAGCCCCAACATTTTGTTGTGAAATCAAATTAATAGGGACTGGTAAGGCACCAGAGTTCAGACGAGTTGCTAATAGTTTTGCTTCTTCTGGGGTAAAGCCACCAGTGATGTAAGCTTCGCCATTGGTAATGGTGTCATTAACCCGAGGAGCCTGAATGATTTGACCATCCAAAACAATGGCTAAAGGTTTGCCGATATTTTCTTCTGTGATTTTGGCGAACAGTTCCTTACCCTCATCATTGAAATTTAAACGAACCACAACTTGAGTATTAATCCCCTGCCCTTGCTGAACGTCTGCAGTAGCTCGCTCGAGCTGCTTTCCTGACAATCCAGTAGGTTCCCAACCAGTCAAAGGATCAATCGTGATTTGACCATCAGGACCAACGATTGGAGTAGGTCGTGCTTCTGGATCATCTTGAGTTCGAAACTCAAGTAAAGCAGTTTCACCAATTTGCTTGATAGCATCGTTGATATCAGAGATACCAGGTAATTCAACCACAATTTGGTCGCTACCTTGAATCTGAACAAGAGGTTCAGCTACGCCAAAGCTGTTCACGCGACGTTCAATAGTATCGCGAACACTAGCAAGGGCGTCGCCGCGATCTGATTCTGAAATATCTTTATAGTCAGCTTGGTAAACAAGTCGTGCTCCACCTTGTAAATCTAAACCTAACTTGGGTGGAAATTCTTTCTGGTAATCTATGCCAATTTTGGTGAGATTGATCTTTTGCCCTTGCGGATGAACTATCCAAGCAGCCGCAGCTCCAATCAAAATCACAAACAAAAAAACCGTAAAACGTTTTATGAATGATTTCATACTGTTCTGTTAATAAGGTTGTATCTCAAATAATTATATGGCATCTGGCCAGATTTTGCAAAGTATAATCTAGCGAAAATACCGCATAATTAAAGCTAAGTCACGCTTCTGCCAGGCGAGATTTATCCGAATCTTTTCAGTGGTTTGAGCAATGGCTTGCTTTGCATACGACAGCTTTTTCCCCTTTTGAAACTTAAGGAATCCTGCTAGCTCTTGAGTAGTGTTAAAACTTTGAGCTCCGGAGAGCAGGTAGCCTGCCATTTTGGTACCCATAAACTGTTGTTGCAATTTTGGCCAGTGTTTTAGAATAGTTCGCCAGACTTGCGACTTAATCGCGGGATTTTGTAATGCAGCCGAGATAGCAAAAGGCTGGTCTTGGTTTCGGACTTTAGTACTAAATAATAATTTTAGCAACTCGGTTTGAGTTCGCTTGGTAGCTCCCGAAATTAATGCAAAGAGAATTTGCTGCTTTTGGATGGCCAGATCGGATTGGTCATACAAAGCCAACAATTGTTGGTACTGCTGCTTACTACCAAACTTTGCGATAGTCGCGAATACCGCGCTCCGTAGATTGACATCAACGGATTTAATATTTCTGCCAGTTTTAAAATATTTTATGGCCGCCGCAATAGCTAGTTTCTCGCCTCCTAACCCTGCTTCATGAAAAGCCAAACCTCGCAGTAAAGCATTATTATTGGGTTCATTCTTTTTAACCTTAAAGCCAATTTGAGGACGGGCGATTAATTGGCTAAACAGTTTGGTTTGAAACTGTTCTAATTTTTGTTGTGCTTTGGTACCAAACAACATTCGATGCAGCTGGTTTAGTTGTTTGGCAATCTCAGACCAAATTACATAACTAAGCTCATTGTCTGTAAATCGTAAGGTTTCTAAATAGACATCAGTTGGTATCAAACCAGATTTGGCTAATAAAAAGGAGTCTCTGATTAACGCCAACCGGTCTTGTGTATTGAGAGTTTTATCCTCAAACTTTGGTAGCAGTCTTGCGAGCAAACCCATATCATATCGTATGACTGTAAGACTGGTGTCATTATGATCCAGGTTAATAAATTCAAAGGTGTTTGGTAAAGGAAGCTGAGTTGATTTGGTGCTGAATAAAAATGGCGCACTAATTTCTTTTTCGGAAGTGTGCAAACTTAGTGGAATTGGCCAGGTCAGCTTATTAGCTTTTGGCAGTTGCTTAAACTCTTGCTGGTCTAGCTGTAACAAGTCGCCTTCAGTCGAAATTGAAACAACTGGAAACCCAGGTTTTTCGGTCCAAGCTTTCATTATCGCTCTAATTGGTTGGCCGGAAACTTTTTCAAAACTTTCCCATAAATGAATTGAAGAAGTATTTTTGTAGGAATGTTTTTTTAGATACTGAGATAAACCCTTTTGAAAATGCTCTGCCCCAATATAATTTTCTAGCATCCGCAGAACACTAGCCCCTTTGGCGTAACTAATTGCGTCAAATATTTCGGAGATTTCATCGGGGTGCTTTACCGGAACTTCTATTGGGTGCGTGGCATGCAAGCTATCTTGTTGCAATGCAAAAGCTTGTTCGTCTAAGGCGAACTTAGTCCAGTAATTCCATTCTGGATAGATTGCATCAACTACATGGTAAGCCATGTAAGTTGCAAAGCTTTCATTAAGCCAGAGATGAGTCCACCACTCCATAGTAACCAAATTACCAAACCATTGATGAACTAATTCATGAGCAATAACCTCTGCAACCCGCTGCTTCTGGCTAAAAGGCGAGTTGTCTTCATCTACTAACAATAGAGTCTCACGAAAAGTGATTGCTCCCCAATTCTCCATGGCTCCAGCAGAAAAGTCTGGGATTGCCAATAAATCCAAAATTGGTAACGGGTATTTTATGCCAAAATAGTTTTCTAAATAATCAAGCGCCTTTTTGGAAAATTCCAATGCAAACTTCCCCTGAGCTTTTTTCCCTGGAGTTGTGTGAACTCGAATTTTGACTTTACTCTTGCTTATTCCTTGTAAGTGCTCGAGCTCCCCTACAATCAAGGCTAACAAGTAAGAAGACATATTTGGCGTCGCCTTAAATTTGATAACTTGGTAGCCTGGTAGATGTGGTGAAATCTTGTCTGGGATAGTGTTGGAAATTGCGGTCAGATGCTTTGGGATAACTACTTCGAGTACAAACTTGGATTTGTGAGAGGGTTCATCAAAGCAAGGAATCATACGGCGGGCATCAGTAGCTTCAAACTGACTCACAGCCAGATACTTATCTTGGCCTTTGTGATGGTATTGGCTGCGATAAAGGCCTCGCAGTTGATCATTAATTGTTCCTGTGAATTGTAAAGTTAATTTAGTCTTACCTTTAACAGGTTTAGGGAGTATTAGAGTAATCGTTTCACCTTTAGACTGATAAGTTAACTTTGGCTCGAATTTTGACCTACCAACAGTGAGTGCTACGTGAGTAACTTTTAAGTCAACTGAGTGCAATACTAATTGTTTAACTGGCTTATCGATTTCTAAACTTATGATTTCTGAGCCGACAAAATTAAAATCCGCCAGATTTGTCTGGATTTTAATATGGTATTGGATAGGTTTTATATTTGCCGAAAGTCGATGTTTGGTTTTCATGGTTAACTCTAGTTAGCCAGATTGTTTTGATGCTCTTCACTATTTACAAGCCCGCACTTTTTATACTTCTTACCGCTACCACAGTAACATGGGTCGTTTCTGCCTAACCCTTGGGCGCGCGGATCAGCTGGTTCAGCTTGGCTAACTTGGCCTTGCTGAGGTTGACTTCCACCAGACAGATTAATGGTAGCGTGGTGGTGCTGTGCTCCACCTTCATCAGTATGAGTTTCAACTCCAATTCTTAATACCGCAGACAGCACCTGCTGATCAATTTCAGATAATAATCGTTGGAATAAACTGTGGCCTTCTTTTTTATACTCAACCAATGGGTCGCGCTGTCCATAACCACGAAGACGGACGCTATCACGCAAATGATCCATGGTATCTAAGTGTTCCATCCAGAGTCGGTCAATACTCTGCAAAATCACCGTACGCAATATACTGTTATATAATTCTTCGCCTATTTCTTGGGCTTTGGCCTTAAAACTGTCATTGGCTAATTTGTGCAGTTCATCAGCAATCACAAATTCACGATCAGCTGCATTTTGACTCGCTTCTAAAATTACAGTTTTCTTGTTTTGATCTAATTGAGGAATAAAACTACTTACTTCAGCAAAAATCTGTTCCACCGCTTCATCATGACTTAGGGTACCGAAGTGACTTGTGATAATTTCATCAATTTTTCGATTGAATAACTCAGTAATTTCTGTCTGAACAGAACCATCTAATTCTCCACCTGATAAATACTTGCGGCGGCGTTTATAAATCTTTTTACGTTGCTGGTTAAGCACATCATCAAACTCCAACACATTTTTACGAGTGTCAAAGTTCAAACCTTCAATTTTCTTTTGCGCTGATTCAATGCTTCGGGAAACCATCTTGGCTTCTATAGGCTGATCATCGGGAATCTTAAGAGTTTCCATCATGCTTTGCATACGGGCACCACCAAATAGACGCATTAAATCGTCTTCCATGGAAACATAGAATTGACTCGACCCAGGATCACCCTGACGGCCGCTACGACCGCGCAATTGGTTATCAATCCGGCGAGATTCATGACGTTCAGTTCCAATGACGGCTAAACCACCGGCCTGTTTAACTTTCTGAGCTTCTGCTGGATCAACCGGGTTACCGCCAAGCAAAATGTCAACACCACGACCGGCAATATTAGTAGCTACAGTAATCGCTCCGCTACGGCCTGCTTGAGCAATGATTTGCGCTTCCCGTTCGTGATTTTTTGCATTGAGCATTTCGAACTGCAAACCTTCTTTTTTTAAAGCATCAGCAAGTTGTTCATTTTTAGCAATGCTGACTGTACCAATCAACACTGGCTGACCATTCTTGTGTCGTTCCTTTACATCCCGGGCGATGGCTGTGAATTTACCAGCTTCATTCTTGAATACTAAATCAGAATGGTCTAGGCGAACCATTGGTTGATTGGTCGGAATTTGCGTTACTTCGAGCTGATAGATTTTGAAAAATTCTTCTTCCTCGGTCTTAGCTGTACCAGTCATACCGGACAATCTTGAGTACAGACGGAACAAATTCTGGAAGGTAATGGTCGCTAAGGTTTTACTTTCTTGTTGAATCTTTACGTTTTCTTTGGCCTCAATTGCCTGGTGAAGTCCCTGACTGTAACGGCGACCAAACATTAAACGGCCAGTAAATTCATCAACAATTACTACCTCCCCATCACGGATGACATAATCACGATCTTTTTTGTATAAAGTTTTGGCACGAAGAGCTTGTTCAATATGGTGCAAAGTGGTTACACCGGCGCTAGTGTCGTAAATATTTGGAATATTCAAAATTCCTTCGATCTTAGTAATACCATCGTCAGTAAGGCTGGCGGCTTTGTGTTTTTCGTCAACAGTATAGTCTTCAGTCTCTTGCAATCGATCAACTAACTTTGAAAACTGATAATACTTATCAGTTGGTTCTGAATCTGGTTGCGAAATAATTAATGGTGTGCGGGCTTCATCAATTAAAATACTGTCGACTTCGTCAACGATTGCGAAAAACAAATCACGCTGACGGAGTTGTTTAACATCCTGGACCATATTATCGCGCAAGTAATCAAAGCCGTACTCATTATTGGTTCCGTAAGTAATGTCGGCAGCGTAAGCTTCTTGGCGGCTAACTGGTCGCATGTGCTTTACATCAAGCACTAAACCTTGAGTACCAGATTCTATGGCATCAATTTCTTCTTGTTCTGGTTGGAAGCTTGGGTCAAATTTAAAAGAAGCTTCGTGCTGAATGCTTGCAACAGACAAACCTAAGTATTCGTACAAGCGACCCATGTCACTAGCTTGCCAACGCGCCAAGTAATCATTAACTGTTACTAAATGAGCGCCGCGGCCGGCTAACGCAAATAACACCAACGGTAAAGTTGCAGTTAGTGTTTTACCTTCACCGGTTTTCATTTCAGCGATACGGCCTTCAGACAGCACTAAACCACCCATTAACTGCACATCAAAATGGAATTGAGAACGAGAACGTTTAGAAGCTTCACGAGTTAAAGCAAATACGCGAGTGCGTATTTCCATTAGTTTCTTAAAGACTTGTTCTTCTTCTGTTAGTTTAGCTAGTTCGGTTTTAAAGCTTTGGATTTCTGCCTTAATTTGCTCTTCGGTGAGCTCAGCTACTTCTTCAGCCAAAGCATTGATCTTGTCCAATTCGCCTTGATATTTGCCTAATCCAGGGCCGCTAGACTTAAAAATTCTGTTGAAAATTGACATATATTGAGAATAAATACTGTGCTATTATACTAAAAAGCTTGGACTTAGCCAAGCCTAAATTAGGAGGAAAAATGATAACTAGAGAAGAAAGTCAGCGCGCGAGTCTCTAATCCAAGCCAAGAATGCCGCTGAATTATTGCAGCGGTTTGTAGCAATGCGCGTAGATCTGATCAAAAAGTGTTACCCAACCTTGCCGCCAGCAACCAAACAACGACTTATTCCTGAGATTAGCTTTATTCTCAGAGAGGAAAGAGTATCAAATCAAGTCATAGAATATATGTCCGAAGACGATGACAAACGACTAGAAATCGTCAGACGAGTATTATATTTTGAGAGAGCCGGAGTATTCGGATCTATCAAAGCTAGTTCCGCTTAAACCCTCTCATTAGGTTTCCCAGCCTTCGACGAAGGCTGATTTTTTTATCTTTGGTTTTTGCTAATTGAGCTTGGATTTTTGGGACAGCTAAATCTAAAGCCTCGTAGAAATCATTTCCTCGGGCATCAGCATAGATATTATGTGGGCTGACTTGAATGTCAACTCGGAAAAACTGTCCGCTTTGATGTTTAATGTCTTCAGCGATTTCGACATAAATGACATCTTCTGAACGAATATACTTTTCTATAATATTTAACTTACTTTCAATGTTACTACGAATCGAATCAGTGAGAGTGGTGTTGGTTGCTTTGATATTTATCTTCATAAAATTCCTTTCTTTCCCTTATTATAACATTATTATGTGAATTTTGTGCCGATGATTTCCTGTTTTGGAAAGCCAATAAATTCTGGTTCTGCTTCTAGCTCAATTCCGGTTCTATCTAATACCGCCTGCTTAACTTGATTGAATAACTCTAAAACTTCTGCTGCTTTCCCTTGCCCAGAATGATTAATCACAATGGCTGGTTGATTAGGGTTTAAAGACACACCTCCAACCACAAGTTCTCTACCAACACACTGCTCAATCAGAAATGCTGTCGGGGTCTTATAGCCTTGTCTAACTCGCAATTTTCCAGACATGCCTTGAAGTTTTTGCGCAGCGTCTTTTGAGAAATGGCTGTGAATATTGGTCTGTAAATCTGCAAATTCCGATTCAGACAAAACTTTCCCCCGAAAGAATGAGCCAGCATTACCAACAGTAGGTTCTGAAGGAAATGGAAATTTGTTATTTCTAATTTCAATGATTGCAGACCTGATATCTTGAATGGTTGGCTGTAGATTTTGAAAACGATCTTTCAAATCACCATAGCTTAAATTAGGCTGACCATTCTTCCGCAATTTTAGTCGAGTACTGATGATAATATATTTATTTTTATCAGTAGTGTTAAAAATACTTTTTCTGTAACCAAAAGCTAGTTGCTCATTGGTTAAAGTCGCGATATTACTAGATTCACGATCAATCACAGTGACTTGTTGCACAACATCGCTCGCCTCCTGACCATAAGCTCCTACATTCTGGACTGCGAAAGCACCAACGAATCCAGGGATATGAGCAAGGTTTTCTATTCCCCACCATCCTTCTTCACAAGCTAAACGGACCACATCATCCCAAACTTCGCCGCTAGCAATATCCAAAATGACCTCGCTGTCGGTTTCAGAGACTAAATCTATACCAACAGTTTCGATTCGCATAGCCACGCCACTAAAACCCTTATCCGCAACCAAGACATTACTACCACCCCCAAACACAAATAATGGCAATTGCTGTTGTTTAGCGAAATCTATTCCCTGCTGAATCTCTGCCGTGTCTTGAGCAAATATTAAATATCGGCAAGGACCGCCGATATAGAAAGTTGTATAAGGGGCTAACGGGAAATTCTCCTTAATCTGCACGATTAACTAACTCCTTAGCTAAAGTATTAAAATCACCAACCGCCATAATCACAACCACATCATGGGGCTGCCACTCTGTGGTGAGAATCTGTTTGGCAGTTGTTTTATCTGCGACCAATCTTACGTTGGGGTTATTCTTAGCAATCTGATCAACTACTTGTTGACCAGTGATTGAATTATCAGTCTTCTTTTCGCGCGCTGGATAAATTTCTGCTAGCAGAACCTGATCAGCTTGATTAAAACTCACAGCTAACTCGTCCAGAACAGCTTCAGTACGGCTAAAGGTATGTGGTTCGAATACTGCCCACACTCTGGAATCTGGAAACCGCAGCTTTGCAAGCGCAATGGTTTCCTTAATCGCAGTGGGATGATGAGCATAGTCATCAAAAATCTTTACTCCTTTAGCTTCACCAATGTATTCAAAGCGACGTTTAATCCCAGAAAATTCATCCAAACCGTTTTGAATATCTGCAGCCGAAAAACCCAGCGTTCGAAGCAATGAAATTGGACCCAAGGCATTATAAACGTTAATTCGTCCAAACAAATTGATACGATATCTTTCTACTGGAAAATCTCCAAGCTTTTGAACTAAAAATTCGGTGTAATTTTCCGTGGTCACGATATCTTTGACTACAAAGTCAGCAGAATTGTCTAACCCATAACTAATCGAACCTAGACTAGTACCATGAACTAATTTGGCCAACTCAATGTTGTCTGCATTATAAACTACCACACCATCATCAGGCATGTTATGAATCATCTCAGCAATTTCATCACGGATCTCGTCAATCGAAGCAAACACATCAGGATGGTCAAATTCTAAATTGGTAAGTAGTAAAATATCAGGCTTATACTGGGTAAATTTCGGAGTTGGATCATCGTATAGCGCTTTATATTCATCACCTTCAAACACAACGTAATGACCTTCACCTAAGTGAAAATTTCGGTTGGTGTTAGTCAGGACAGCACCAGTCATAAAGCTACTGCCATCAATTTCCTGAAGCAGAGTTCCTAAAATAGCTGAAGTTGTTGATTTCCCGTGGGTACCAGTAACCACAATTCTCAGTTTCTCTTTAAATAATTCGTACAATAATTCTGAAAAGGAATATAGCTTTTGATTACGCTCAACCACTGCGGCAATTTCTGGATTTGAGTCATCTTCACCCGCTGAAGCGATGATAATTGCATTGTCCAAATCAGCCACATGATCAGCGTCATAACCCACATTGTAAGGAATATCTAGATCATCCAAGACAGATTTTGCCGGATCATAAAGCGCTTTACTATCACTACCAGAGACCTCAAAACCTAACTGCTTAGCTAGACCCGCGACAGCTGACATAGCAATCCCGCCAATGCCGATAAAATATATTTTTGAATCTTCAGTTAAGTTCATCCTAGTTTAATAATTGTTTCAATTTTTGATCTTGATTTACAAACTCAATTTCTTTATCTTTGAGCAACTGCCATAAGGCAGGTAGATGCTCTAGAGCAGTTTGCCGTCCGACTTCGTAATAATCTCTCATATTATCTACATGTAAAAATCTAACAAACAACGCCCTTTTCCAAAATGGTACAGATAATTCTTTGGTAATCAGATAATCACAATCATAATTTACTTTTAGTTTATGAGCTTGTTGTGCCTCGATTGCGATATCTAAAGATTTATTGACCACACTCCATAATCGAGGGTCTTCTAATTTTGGTTCATGGTACTGACCAAGATAAAAATAGTTTTGCCAAAACTCTGAGTACTTGACCTTATCCAAAAACCGTTTTCGAAACTCTTCAGCTTGTTGAGGCCAAAGTAAACTTTTAATCCGATTAATTGTTTTCCTAAGAAAAATTTGCCAGGGACTGAATACATGACGAGTAGATCGCAAATCGATACCAATAACCAGATCAGTTCCAGCCGCTCTAGCAACATTCCCTGGGACCACATTGATGATTCCACCATCTACCAGTAGTTTGTTCCCCCAAGCTTGGGGCTCAAATACAACTGGTAAGGCACAGGAAGCACAAATGGCCTTAGCTAAATCTCCCACTTGTAACACTACTTCTGATTTACTATTTAAATCTGTTGTCACAAAACCCATGCGCGGCGCAATGTCCTCAAAATTATAATTTTTAGTATAGAGTCTGACCAGTTCTTCGAACTTCCGAAGTTGGAATAAGCCTCCATTATTCTGATTACGTTCCAGAAAGCTTAACAGGACTTCCCGGTTCATCTTAAAAGTAAACTTTTTCAGTTGATCCATGGTGCCGCAACCAAAGCTGGCAGCCACGATAGTTGCTCCAGACATGGCTGCAATATAATCAATTGGAAAATCATTTTCTTTGAGCACCTCCAAAAAGCCAATATAAAATACTGAACGAGAAGATGCTCCTGATAGAGCTAGGCCGACTTTTGGTTGTTTAGTCTGAATCATGCTTACTTAAAAATTTACTCTGCAAAGTATAGATTTTTTTTGCCGCGTTTTCTGGAAATATTTTGTGTAAGTTACCTGTGAATTCTCTAATAAGTTCTGGATTAAACAGTAGCTCACGAATAGCTGTTAACAGTTTAGTAACGGTTAATTCAGATTGATCTATAACAATTGCGGCATTTTGAGCATAAAGCATGGCTGCATTGGATTCTTGGTGTGTCTGTGGCATTGGTACTACAATTGCTGGTTTTTTATGGTGGGCTAAATCGGTTAAGGTACCTAATCCAGCTCGTGATAAGACAATGTCACTAGCTTCGTATGCCGCAGCCATATTGTGAATAAATTGATAGCTCTGATAATTTTCTGCTGATTTTTGCTCAGTTGATCTGGTCCCAGTGCTGTGTAGAACCTGAACCACCTTAGTTAGCTGATTCAAGTTTTGAATAATAAAATCATTCAAAGCCGACGAACCAGTTCCCCCGCCGACCACTAATAATACCGGAAGTTGTTGGTGAAGTCCAAACTCTTTTAAAGCAGCAGATTTACTCATTTTGTCTCTGTCTGTTACTTGGTAACTCGGGTTGCCTGTCCAAAAAACTTTATTGGAAGTCACAAACTTTTTTCCAAAACCAGAACCTTGTGGAAACTCGCGAAGAGAGTTTTCAAAAGTTACAGTAACTAAATTAGCTAACGGTGTACAAAGAGCATTACTTAAAGTAAGTCTTACATCTTGTTGATGGATAAACCTGGGAATGCGTAATACCCAACTTGCTGCAATCACCGGAACTTGCACAAATCCCCCGGCTCCTAAGACCGCAATAGGGCGATATTTATTTAACAACCAAAGGGATTGAACAAATCCTACCAAAATCAACAATGGTGATAACACAGTGCGCACTGACCAATAACGCCGCAGCTTCCCAGAGATGATTGTATGAAATAAATAATGTTCTTTTTGAGCTATTGTCCGAGCCACTGATTTGCGAGCATCAAGAATTACTGGTCTGACATTATGATGATGCTGCTGCCACTCTTTGGCCACTGCCAAAAGCGGTGTGATTGGTCCAGCGCTCAAACCTCCTACCAAAAACAGATATTTACTTGAATGTTTTTTGCCCATAATTATTCAGCTTCAGGCTCACGATCTTGTGCCTGGTAGCTCTCTGCTAAGATCTGATTATAGACTTTTACAGTCTGCTTGGCAGTAGTTTGCCAATCAAACTCAGCGCTACGCTCTAAACTTTTCTTTTGCATTAATTCGTAAAAGGGTTGGTCGTTAACTAAGAGATGCATTTTCTCAGCAATGTCTTCGGGGTTATTCCCATCAAAAAAGATAGCGGCATCATCGTATACTTCATTAAAAACATCAGTATTGGCCGCTAAAACTGGCAGTCCATACTCCATAGCTTCTAGCCCGGGTAAACCAAATCCTTCAAATAGTGAAGCAGTAGCAAATGCAAACGCATTCTGATACAGACCGGCCTGTTCGCTATCAGATACAAAACCCGTTAAAACAATATTATCACGGTGTCTAATATTTAGGATCTGCTCTCTGATCTCTGGATAATGTGAGTCATTCTTGCCAGCAATGACTAAATCAAGGTCAAACTTATATTTTGAAATCAAAATGTCAAACCCTTTAGCTAAATTGACCAAATTCTTTTTGCGCTCTAAAGTTCCAACAAACAAGATATAAGGTCGAGACAATAAATATCTTTGTTTAAGTGTCTCAAAATCAGTAACCTCTCCTTGATAACGATTCGGGGCTTCGTATGTAACAACAATTTTTTGGCTGGGCACCGAAAGGACTGCTTCGATTTCTTTTTTGGCTGCATTAGTAACTGTTAAAACCCTCTGAGCTCTTTTGACCGCTTGATTGATAATTAATTTGTACGCTATGAATTTGTAGTAGCGAGATTTTTTGTGACCACTCAAGGCATGATGAACTACATCATGAATAGTTACAACATAAGGGCCGCGGTATAATATTGGGACATTAAAATTCGGAAAGTGCATCAGATCAAGGTTTTGTTTCTGCAGTAATCTAGGAAACCACCATTGCTCAGCAAACGAGTAATGCCTGAAGTTCGCTGGTACTAATTCCACACCTAAATTTGTTAAAATTTGAATATCCAGCGGAGAATTATTCTGTTCATGATAAAACACAACCAACTGATATTGATCAGATAACCCAGCTTTCTTAAGCACTTCGATAATTCCGTTGAGCAACTCAAAACTATACCGGCCAATACCTGCATTCAGGCTTCCCCCCATACGGAAATCAAATCCAATTCTTATCAACTGATTACTTGTTTAATAATTTCAGCAGTCTTAGACCATTTAAATCTTTGGGATCGATCCAGGCCACGCTTTATATACTGTTCACGAAGAGTTTCTTCGTTTAACAGTACTTCTATACCTCTAGTTATTTCCGACACGTTGTATGGATTTACAAGTAGCGCCCCATCGCCCAATACCTCTGGTAAGGAAGTAACGCTTGCTGCTAAAACTGGTGTACCCACCGCACAAGCTTCTAACGGTGGTAATCCAAAACCTTCATACAGACTCGGCCAGACAAATGCCCGAGCAAGTTTAATCATCGCTGGTTTGTCTTCCTCCGGCACATAACCTAAATAATGAATTTTTCTGGCTTTAGAACTTTTACTAATCCTATCCAATAGTGCAACGCCATTCCAACCAAATTTACCAACCAAAATTAAATCAGCGGAAACTTGAGCTTTTTCAAAAGCTTCTATTAATCTAAACAAGTTTTTTCTAGGCTCGATCGTCCCGATATATAATAAGAACTCACCAGGTAAATTGTAACGGTTCCTGACTGAACGTTGCTCGGCCACTGTAATCCCGGGGTGGAACCTGCCGTGATCAACCCCAAGCTGAGCAACCGTAATTTTGTCATTAGCAATGCCTAATTCAGTATGTAAAGCTTGCTTCGTGTAAGCAGACACGGCAATTAATTTATCTGCCCGTTTCACTAACTTAGGGATATTAATAAACCTATGCCATAACCGTGATTTCCAGGAATACATTTCTGGCATTAAAATTGGCGAAAGATCATGCACTACTAAAATGAGCTTTGTAGTACTTCGTAAAGCCACCATATTTGGATTAGGCATAAATAGTGCGCCCTGCTCACCTGTTAAACTTTCGATAGTTGGCCAATTAAACAGTTTAAAGGATAAATTTAGAAGCCGATTCGGCCAGCGAGTCTGTTTGTAAGTTGCGTTAATAAAATGAAATTGGTCAAATTCCTTGGGTTGAAAAGCATTGTAATACAAAGTATAGCGATTGGTTTTATCGCTAGTTAGTAAAGGCTCTAGCACTTCCGTAGTAAAATACTCTACTCCGGTAATTTGCTTCGAATGTAAACTTCTAAGGTCAACTGTGATGTGCATAATATGTTTGCTCTACGAATTGCTGAATTTGCTGTGCGAATACTGTCTGGCTAAATTTATCTGCATGTGCTTTCATAATTTCTGCCTGATAAGGATGTTGCTCCACTTTTTGTAACGCCTCTTTGAGAGAAGGTTTATCAAAAACTTCTAACAACTCTCCAGTTTGCCCCGGGATGATAGTTTCTAAACTCCCGGCCTTTGCTAATCCTAAAGTTGGTGTACCACAACTCGCCGCTTCCAGCGGCATCAATCCAAAGTCTTCAATCTGCGGATAAATAAATGCTACCGCACCGCTATACTGATCACGCAACGCTTCATCAGAAACTCTGCCATAAAAATGGATGTTCGGTTTTGAAATTGATTTTAAATAGTTCAAATATCGGCCTTCACCGATTACGTGCAGTGGTAAGTTTAACTCATTGAAAATCTCGATAATGGTTTCGTAGTTTTTGTAAGGAGTAATGCGTCCGGCCATGAGATAATAACCTTCCTTGGCTGTGGTTGGATGCCAGAATTCGGTATCAATGGACGGATAGATTAATATGGAATCGCGATTGTAATAAGTACGAATACGATTTTGTACCTCTTTTGAGTTAGCAATAAAATAATCTACCTGTTTAGCCGCGTTCAGATCCCACTTGCGCAGCCACCAAAAATACAGTCGCATCAATGGTCGTAAGATTGGAGTAACTTCACCTTCGGCATAAACCACATCATTCCATAGAAAACGTGTTGGGGTGTGACAATAGTTGATATGAATACTACCAACTGGCTTTCGCAAACCTTTAATGTAAGCAGAGCTAGAACTTAATAACACATCAGCTGGTTCGACTGTAAAAAACTTCAATACCACTGGCACCCACACAAACCAAAACTGTAAATGAGGAAAATAAGTATACAGCGTTTGCAACCAACTTTTTTTAATCGTCACTTCACCCAAATGACTAGCAACTTTAGGGTTACTGGCTAAGGTATAGATTGGGCTATCTGGGTAAATTTCATGAATGGCTTTGATTACTCGTTCACCCCCGCCAAATTGAGTGAATGAATCATGGGCTAAGACAACTTTAGGTTTTGAATTCACAAACTGGTTCCTTCCTGTTTTCTTTAGAATTTAGCTTAATTATACACTAAAAATCCCTTCATTCCGAGTAAATCGAATAATCTTTAGGATTGACAAATCACCCATTCTGTGGCATTATTTGGAAGCTTTAAGCAGGCCGAGCAATCGCCCGCCGCCATGAGCGGCTGGAGGAAAGTCCGGACACTCGAGTTGAAAGTATCATATGAGCTTTTAACCCTAGTAGCGGGTAACACCCGTCGGGAGTAATCCTAGAGATGCGAACAGTGACGCCTAAGCAGAGATGCAAGGGAATCCTTCGGGATTAACTTTTGCGGAAACGCAAAAGATGAAACGGCTAAATTCTTACTTGAGTGCAATGCCAAATTTGGTAGGCAGCACGAGCGCCTTGGTAACAAGTCGCCTAGATAGATGATTGTTTAGAACCAGAATCCGGCTTACGAACCTGCTTGAAGCAAAACAAAAACACACAACCCTGTGTCATTCCCGTAAAGGCGGGAATCTAGACTTTGTGTGTTTTTGTTTTCAGAGAAAATTTGAATATGGAGGAAACAAATTATGAATAAAGCCAAAAAGCAATTATTAGCTTATATTGATGAGGCTATGGGTAGCAAACTTTTCACCGATACCGCACATTATATTTTAATGGACGTTATTGATGGTTGTAACGAGTCGGCTGAACTGAATGATAGACAAATCCAATTCGTAACGGAACACACCAATGCGATTGCAAACTCAATAATGTCCCTCAAAGCAAATGAAAAAGCTTACAGGGCAAAAATGGCAAGCATAGCACTCGCCTCTTATGTCAACTCTTGTGGTTAGGAAAGTTACTCAGGGAGGATGATAGTGATTACTTCCCCATTCTACGCTCACGGCGCTCGTACTCAGCGAGTGCTTTTTTTATTTCCATATTTTTGAAATCCGGCCAAAGTTTATCAGTAAAATAGAATTGACTATGGGCTGTGTGCCACATCATAAACCCAGCGCTCCAGTGCGGTTCACCCCCAGTTCGTATTACTAAATCAACTTCTGGTAAACTCTTGGTCCAAAGCGATGAATGCAAGACTTCTTTTGTTACTTTTTTCCCTGACACAACCAACCGGTTAATAGTATCAATCATTTCTCTTTGACCATCATAAACAAACAAAATAGTAAGTACTTTTTGGGTATACTTAGCTGTCTTGCTTTCAATTTCTTCAACTGCTTTTATGAGCTTCAAATCTCTAATAACTTCTTTCCACTCTCCCACAAGCTGAAAACGTGTATTGTTCTTTATGCAGCGTTCTAAGAATTCAGGTTTAACAACTTCATTCCGTAAAATATCAATTAAAAACTTTACCTCTAGTTTGGACCGTTTTACAAAATTGTCATATGAGGCAGCCCAAAAAGTGATGTAATTTACACCAATTTCATTTGCGAAATCAGCAACATCCCAAAAACGCTTGGTTCCTTCAAGGTGACCATGCAAAGGATTGATTTGATTTTGTGTTGCCCAGCGCCGGTTTCCATCCGGAATAATTGCCAAATGATTTGGTACAGCCATTATCCTGTGAACTCCTCATCACCTGATGGTCCATAAATACTTGGGACTTTGCCACCTGCCGGACGGATATACGCAGACAATTGACCACGATGATGAATAAGATCAATCATCATATTAAATACTGCATCACCTGCTATAGTATCGCGATGAAAAAACTTTACCGGTGCTTTTAATTGCTCGTCAGTGGTAGCTTTCAAAGTAGCTAGAAATTGCTCATTGACTTTTTTACTTAGTTCAACTGCCTCGGCAACGGTTTGAGGATCAATCCCTTCATAAAAATGACCGACAGTATCCACTAATACTGATTCGCCCCGTAGAAAAGCTTCAGTCATGGGAATCTCCCCAATGATTGAGCGGATCAATTCTTTAGCGCTTTTAGAACGTTCATGAGGACGATAGTTAAAACCTTCCTCAGGAATAGCAGCGATTACCTTAGTAAACACTGGTAATTCCCACTCCAAATGAGTTTCAAATTCTTGTTTTGTTAACATAAATATTAATTTACCAGAAAATCATATAGGCTGCCATAGCCCCCATCAGCAAATCTTCGGTTAGACTTACTTTTGTTAAAGGAAGTTTGATATAAGTGCCCAGACAAGCACATTTGATTTTACTACCGCGCAACAATTCCTTTCCTACCCCAATTGAACCAATAATCATCAAAGGTAAAGTGATATAGTCTGCCCAACTTTGACCTATCAGATAGGCTAATCCTAACCCAAATTCAATAAAGGGATAAACCTTGGCGTACAACACTGAACGTTTAGCAATCATATCATAACCAATGTAAGACATGACAAACCCTGGTAAGTCTAAGAATTTAAATCCTGCGAACACTACAAAGAATGTTCCCATGAAGAAACGCACCCAATCACGGAAGGTTTCACCAAATGAGTTGTGCAGAAACAGAGAGATAATTACTATTCCAGCTATTACTCCAGCAAATTTTAAATACTCTATCGGAGCACCTTCACCTTCATGATGACTATGATCCATCATGTCATGATTCTGATGTTCGTGATTCATTATTGCCTTTCTGCAACAGTTGTATCAGCAAATTGTTCGATGATTTTCCAATTTGACTGCTGATTTAATTCGTTAAAAAACTGTTCGCTAGTTTTGCTGCTTAAATGATTATTACCTAATATAAGTATACCCGACCGTGTCAAGAGCCTTTTGTAATGAGGTAAAAACTCGTAATGAATTTGGTAGCCATCAAAAAAAATTAAATCGTATTTGGTAGTTAGTGTTGGTAAAAACTCTTCCGCAATCACATTGTGAACAATAATCTTCTTAGCAAGATTGTTTGCTTTAATAAAATCTGTAGCTAGATTGGCGTGTTCACTATCTTTTTCAATAGTATCAATCATGGCAGCTGGTGAAGCAGTAGCCATGACCACTGAAGTAAAACCAATCCCAGTCCCGATTTCTAAAATGCGCTTTGGTTGAGATTCCTTTACTAAATCAAATAAACGATTGTAGTCTTCGTATGGGTAAGCACTACAATCGTGTTCATTTCTATGAGTAACCGCTTCACTAAATAAATGGTTCAAATCCATAAAGCAAATGAGGACTATTTGGTCACACTAACTGGTTTAGACGAGCGCGATGGTCTACGGTTAGATTGTCTGCGCAGTACAAAATTGCCATCCTTGGTTAACTCTAAGATTTTTTGTAAACGCTTAATCCTATCTTTCATGTAAGTCATCACAGGGTTAGCTTTGGCGCCAACTTGTAGTTCTTGTAGTTCCTGATTGAATTCTTCGATTTCATTTTCATAAGGATCAAAAGCATTCTTCCCACTCACCACAGATAGCACTGAAGAAACTATTTGATCTTCTAGAGAATTTAACTTCTGATTGATGGCAGAAAATTCGGACGAAATAAAATAATCTGGCTTAGTTTCCAGGTGATATTCCCTTAATTCAGCTAAAACTGTCTCTTTATAACGTCCACTCATGGATTAAGTATACCTGAATTTTTGATTCTGTGTGTTAAAATTTCTGAGGTATTTATTCTCTATACTTTTTATTAAATACGGCCGATTGACTTATTCAGTTATAGGTGCAATACTTAAGTATTGACCCAACATCCAACAAGGTCACTTACTGCTTAATGTCTGCTTGCCGCTTGGATTAAGGTGATCAGCGGAAGGAAATATTATGTCGGATCACAATACCCCACAGGCGCCCAATACTGATAGCGCCCCAAAGACTGATGAAACAGTTAAGACTCCCGAGTCAAAGCCCGAGGAAGCCAAATAAAGTTTTAAACCCCGCTATTGCGGGGTTTTTACTTGCTAAAGTTTTCTACTATCGTAAGCCCAATGTAAAATCGCTTGGCGTTGTCGTGGTCTGCATTGGTAATCGCGAGGATGACAAGATTTTTTTAATTGTGCAATGTGACGACGAATCGCTTTCCAGCGTTTAATTTGTCGTTGATCTTCTTGTGGCATACGGCGCCCCATGTAATAACGGCAGTACCACTGAAACCAACCTCGTGGGTCTTCCGGATGAATCCAACCTTTCTTTTTCCATACTAACAATGGCTGGCTAGCGTTAACTTTAAAGTAGTTCAGAGTGGCATCATGAAATTCTGGGTTGAGTTTGGCTTTTGCAAACCAATCTTTTGGAAATTCTTTTTTACAATCTGTCATATACTTACCACCAAACACGCCTAGCGCCAGCATTTGTTTTGGCGTAAGCTCAGGTTTGAATTCCGGATCAAACTTTTTACCAACTGGTGCGACTAGTTCATAGCTATAACCAGTTTGCATTTTATCGTTCACATGAATGACTCTTTTCATAATATTATCTTAACAAAAAACCGCCTGTTCGGCGATTTTTTATGGCACGGGCTGTAGGAATCGAACCTACGCAAGCGGTTTTGGAGACCGCTGTACTACCATTATACGAAGCCCGCAAAGCTTACTGCTCCATATTATATCAAACCCCGCTAATCCGCCGACTGGCAGAGCGGGGTTGATTACTTAGTTTCTTTGTGTGCAGTTTGTTTGCGGCAGTGCTTACAATACTTTTTAATTTCAAGACGAGCTTGGGTATTCTTCTTGTTCTTTGTAGTATTGTAATTAATATTGCGGCACTCTGTGCATTCAAGCTGTATACGGTGATCTTGTGACATAATAATTTTTTACTAATGGGGCACCCCGCAACACTTGGGCTCGAGCAGAGCGAGAGTTAAGTGTTGTGGGGAAAGGGACAACATCCTGCAAGCTGCAGTGACTTCGACAGCGTCGGAGGCACGTAAGCCGGAGGGATGATTGGCCCGTGGAGCCGGCTGTCGGATTCGAACCGACGACCTACGGTTTACAAAACCGTTGCTCTAACCAGCTGAGCTAAGCCGGCCGAAATTACAGCCAAATATAACTTTCAAAGTTTAACACAAACCCTTGCAAAAGTCCAGTCTCCAGTTTATACTACTAATGCATACAGCATTTACACAATCCCAACGAGGATATAAGGGGAATCCGATTTTACCACCCTATAAAAACAGGGTGAGTCGGCCCATTATTATAAAAGAAAGCACGAAATATGGCTTTTTTTATTTGCTTATTGACCACCACTTTGATACCTTAATTTAGCTAAAGTAGGAGGAAATATGACAGAACACCGCGAAGACACTGTAGGATCATCTATTAAAAAATATCTAGGGCTGGCTACCATTCGACGATCCACTGACAAAGAACGCAACGATACCAAGCTCCACAATGAGAAAGCTGAACCCAACGTTCCGCGTATCTCCGTTCCGCTAATCGGAATAGAATATTTCTGCCGTTGGTGCCAAAAGATGACCTTGGCAACACTATACGACCCGTGGTCATACAACGCTCATGCAAATTGCACCCATTGCTATGCACGAGCAGATTTCATGCCGAACGGCATAAACTACGGCCTAAGTCTTGCGCAATTATGTATCCTCGCCGAAGCTGCCAGAAAAAGGCATTCAAACTGGCTGAGGATAAAAGCGGCCATGCTGAGTTACGCCCTCTTTGGCATACCAGCAGATCTAATTCCGGCAGATCGTGAAGGCATGACTCTCGGCGAAGTTGAAACAAGATATTTCTTCGCTCTTTCACATTTCATCATGTCAGAATAACGACATCAGCACTCCAACGGGAGTGCTTTTTTCTCATCCGCTTCAAACATAAAATGACATCTCGTCTGAGATGTCATTTTATGGTGGGCCGAGCAGGATTCGAACCTGCGAAGGCGAAAGCCAGCAGATTTACAGTCTGCCCTCGTTGACCGCTTGAGTATCGACCCGTGGAGCCGTTGTGCGGGATTGAACCGCAGACCTTCTCCTTACCATGGAGATGCTCTACCAACTGAGCTACAACGGCACGTCCAAGTCTGGATGTGGTACTGAATACCCAGATAGTTTAACTGTTTTGATGAATATTTTCAAGAGGCACAGTGGTCTTGGCTTTGTTCTCCAGTTCAAAGCGAAGGTCTTGATACTTACGATTACCTGGCTCCAAATGAAGAGCCTTGTCCAATGATTCAACTGCTGCGGCGTACTTCTTTAAGCCTTGTTGTGCTAACGCTAAATTATAAAATCGACTTGGACTAGTTGGGTCTAACTTTACAGCTTTAGTGTATGCTTCCTCTGCACGTTTATGTTCTTGCAAATACAATGAAGCTAAGCCGAGACGAACCCAAAAGATAGCTTCAGTTGGTGCATGATTAACCAAGTAATCATAAACACTCACCGCGTCATGCATCTTCTTTTGCTCCAAATAATACTGACCTAGCATATCGTAATAAGAATTATCTTTGGGATTACGCTTAATTAGGTCAATGTAATACTTTTCATTCTTAACTAATGCCGGTTGAGTATCAACATTATCCCCTGCTTGAAAGATCCTCTGGAATTGATAACTGATTTTTGGAGATTGCTTTAACCCTTTGGCTTCCAAAACAAAATGCCAAAGTTTATGTTTGAGTAATTTAAAGAAACCCAAACTCTTAGAATAGGCACGGGCCGGTAACCCTTTGGCCAATAAAGCCTCACTAGCTGGTACGCCACTAGAAGCTTCTTTGCGTGCTGTATGTTGTTTTTGATCGCGAGTAGCCTGGGGTAAATGTCGCAACACCATCAGGATGACCCCGAGGGCTGAGAGCACAAATGTAATGTTCATTATAGTGTTATACGGCACTGATATTTGTTTAAGTGGTTACTCGTGCGTATATTATAGCATTTTTCATAAAACAAAAAATCGCAAATTTTGCGATTTCTTGTTGATAAATGTAGAAATTTTAGTTGCCGAGCATAAAGCGGGCAAAACGGCGAACTTGAATGTTCTCACCCATCTTCCCAGTTGCTTCACCGAGCAATTCCCCGATAGTCTGGTCAGGATTCTTTACATAAGGCTGGTTAAGCAAACAAACTTCTTCCAAATATTTATTTACTTTACCTTCAAGCAACTTTTCTAGAACATCTTCTGGCTTGTCACCGGCTTGTTCTTTGTAAATTTCCTTTTCTTTTTCGATTACTTCAGCAGGAACTTCTTCGCTTGAAATATATAATGGATTGCTTGCAGCGATATGCAAAGCAATTTCTTTAACTAGATTTTTGAAGTCATCAGTGCGGGCAACGAAGTCAGTTTCGCAGTTCACTTCTACCAAGACACCGATTCGGCCTCCTGCGTGAATATAACTTTCTACTAAACCTTCGTTAGCAACCCGGTCAGCTTTTATAGCTTGCTTAGCCAATCCTTTTTTGCGAAGAACTTCGATAGCAGCATCTTTGTCGCCACCTGATTCTTCGAGAGCTTCTTTGACATCCATAATCCCAGCTCCGGTTTGTTCACGTAATTCTTTGATTAAATCGTTAGACATAAAATTTTTGGTGTTAATTATTCAGCAGAAGTAGCACTTTCTTGGGCTACTGGAGCAGCAGACTTATTAGCCTTGATTGCTTCGGCAATAGTCTTAGTAATCAATTCCACAGCGGCTGTAGCATCATCGTTAGCTGGAATTGGATATTTTACTAACCCGGGGTCAGTATTGGTATCAACAATCGCGATAACAGGAACTTTCATCTTACGTGCTTCGGTTAAAGCAATATCATCATGATGAATGTCAGCGATGAACACAGCTGCTGGAGTCTTCTTCATGTTCTTGATACCTTCGAACAACTTAGTCAGTTTTTCGATTTCGCGTTCGATCAGCAAGCGTTCTTTCTTAGTGTACTTTAATTCAAAGTCAGGAGAATCTTTGCGTTGCTGTAATTTTTCTAACTTGCGTACAGTCTTTTGAATAGTACGGAAGTTGGTGAAGGTACCACCGAGCCAACGCAGATTAACGTAAGGCATGCCGCAGTTTTCTGCTTGCTGCTTAACGATATCGCGAGCTTGGCGCTTGGTACCAACAAACAAAATGTTGTTACCTTGCTTAGCTAGATCAGCTGCAAAATCAGCTGCCTTAGCCAAACCAGTGCGAGTTTTTTCCAAATCAATGATGTGGATGTTATTACGCACAGTAAAAATATACGGTTTCATCTTAGGATTCCACCGAGAGGTTTTGTGTCCAAAATGGGCACCGGATTTTAACAAATCCAAAAGACTAATTTCAGTCTTCATAAAATTTCTTACAGCTTTCTCGCTTGAGCCAAGTTCGAGGAAAAATCTGCGGATATTACGAATCGTACTGATGGTACGATGAGTAATAACGCAAAGATTTTGACAAAGAAATTGGCCAAGCCTTCGGCGAAGTTTGGTTGAAAGTCTGAATTTACTTCAGACTAAAACCATACGAGCGAGAAAGCTGTAACCCTTTAGCTTCTATTTCGGTCATCAGCTTAAGCCAGTTGGCCAAAAGTGACAGGATTTATCCGAAATATGTTTGATTAATTACCGCAATATTGTAGCAAGCCTTGACGAAATTGGCAAGTTCCCCTATAATCACGAGGTATTTGCACTGCATTTTATTTAAATTTTCGCCAAAATTTAAACTTAATTTAATCTCAATTTTATGAAAGACGGAATTCACCCAACTTACCACAACGATGTAAAAGTGACTTGTTCATGCGGGAATTCATTTGTAACTGGTTCTGTAATGGAATCAATTCAAACTGAAATCTGCAGCAACTGTCACCCATTTTACACTGGTAAGCAAAAGATTTTAGACACAACCGGTAACGTTGACCGCTTTAAGAAGCGTCGCGAAGCTGCGGCAACTGCTGTTAAGAAAGAAAAGAAGCCTCGCAAGACCCGCGGAGCTAAGTCTGAGTAATAACAAACCACCCTTCAACAAGTCTGAGGGTGGTTTTTGATATATTCACCTTTTTTCCAGAATTCCCGCCAACCAACTAAGCACATGCACAAGGACTCCAATTAGAAAGGGGAAAAAGACCAGAAATAGCAGTAAGCTTATTCCGATGTAATGCTCGGTAACCCGATCTTCCATTTCAGTGACCCTCCTTTAGTTTACTCACAGACTAACCAATTCTTGAGCAATTAGCAATACAACTTGTGCCAAAAAATTGACTGCTGGAAAATTCAGCAGTCTTATGATAATAGATCACTTCTTTAAATGTTCAGACCTTAGTTTTTCGGCTTGATCAGGTAGTGGTATGAGAGGATTGTTTACGAAAGTAAGTTTCCAATAAGCAACTGCCCGCCTTACTATCTGAGCGTGTGGCATACCTGTTTCTAGAGCCAATAACTTTACCACAAACTTGGTATCATCATCTATAAACTCTCCTGTACTTTTCTTGGGCAAAATTGATCTGATGCTGGTAGAAAGATCACTAGCAATCTTTTGCTTTCTTTGTTTACGTCTAATCATTTCATTGTCCTCCTCAAAATTAACACTATATTAACACCTAAACATCAGATACACAACTTGCCAAAAACCAATAGAAACAATACAATTAGACAGTTATGAACCCTGGATTTCAGAAAATCTTAGACGAATACAATCAGCTCACGGAGCAGCTCAGCTCCGGCGAGAATGTTGATATTGCCAAAATTGGTAAGCGTCAATCTCAATTACTGCCAACTGTAGAAAAAATCCAAGCCTTAGATAAATTAGAAAAGGATATTGAGGGCAACAAACAACTTCTTGGCAGTGATGATGAACAAATCCGCGGAATGGCAGCCGAAGAAATCGAAATGCAGGAAGCTCAAATTGTGGAATTAATAGAAAACATTGAAACTGATCTAATCCCTACTGATCCCAACGACGATAAAAATATTATTATTGAAATGCGCGCCGGGGCTGGTGGTGATGAATCAACTTTGTTTGCCGCCGAAATGTTCCGCTCCTATTCTAAATACGCGGAAACTCAAGGTTGGACTGTTCACATTGATTCTAACTCCAAAAGCGATGCCGGTGGGTTTAAAGAAATAATTTTTGAAGTTAATGCTAAACCAAGCGCGCAGGTTGCACCTTACGCCAAGTTCAAATATGAATCAGGTGTGCACCGAGTGCAGCGCGTTCCCGAAACCGAAAAGCAAGGCCGAGTTCACACCTCTACTATTACAGTCGCTGTGATGCCGCAGTTAGAAGAAAAAGATTTTGAAATTGATCCGAAAGATTTAAAGATTGAAGCCACTACTTCGCAAGGCGCGGGAGGGCAAAGCGTAAATACTACATATAGTGCCATTCGGGTAGTTCACATACCAACTGGTATTATGGCCACCTGTCAGGACGAACGCTCCCAATCCCAGAACAAAGAAAAGGCTTTAGCGGTAATTCGGGCCCGCGTTTCCGCTCATTACCAAGAAATCGAAGAAAAGAAAATCACGGATAGCAGGCGTAGCCAAATTGGCACTGGAGATCGCAGTGAAAAAATCCGCACCTATAACTTCCCTCAGGACAGGGTCACGGATCATCGGATTAATCAAAACTTTAATCAAATCAATCTCATCATGGAAGGCCAAATTGAACCAATCATTTCTGCCTTAGAGAAAGCTGATCTTATACTTCGTAAAGAAGCAGCTACAAAATAATGACTATTCAGGAAGTTTTACGAAAATATCATCACCCTGAGACCGAATTACTCCTTGGCAATATCCTCAAACAGTCCAAGGAGTTTTTATATTTGCATCCAAACAAAAACCTCACCTCTAACCAACTCAAGAAATTCCAAACCTGGTATAAAAAACGGCAGCAAGACTATCCACTCGCCTATCTTCGCGGTTATAAAGAATTCTTTGGTCTCAACTTTAAAGTTAACAAGCACACCTTAATTCCCCGACCTGAAAGTGAATGGTTGATTCAAAAAGCCATTTCTTTATTCAAAAATAAGTCTGTGAAGATTATTGAGATTGGCACAGGTTCAGGTTGTTTAGCTATTAGTCTTGCTAAGTATTTACCCAAAGCAAACATCACTGCTGTTGATATTTCTCCCCAAGCCTTAATTATCGCAAAGCAAAACGCTGTGAATCACAAAGTCAAAATCAAGTACAAAAAACAAAGTCTGCTCACTGGCGATAATTCCAAGTATGATTTAATAGTTGCCAATCTACCTTACGTCCCTAAATCAGACTATAAAAAGTTTTTTAATAATCTTCGGCACGAACCAAAACTGGCATTAGTTGATTCCAACCAAGACATGGATTTATACCTCAGATTAATCGATCAATTTTCAAATAAGCTCACCAATAAAGGTGTGGTCTTGCTTGAAATGGATCCCAGTTATACTAATCAGCTATCCAAAATCATCACGCTCACCTATCCTAATAAAACTATTCAAACGGTAAAAGATATCCACGGCCTCGACCGATTTCTCTACTTGCATTGACTTAATTGGCTCTATTAGCTAAAATCCGGTCAGCGACATTTCGCAAAGGAGAGACAGAATGAAAATTGTGTTGAAGTTACTTATGGCTTTGGCAACCATCGCTGGTGTTCTGGCATTACTGATCGGTAAAGATTATGGCTATTCGCGTTGGTGGGCCGCAGGCCTACTCGCCCCTGTCGTGCTGTATACCCTCTATTCGGTATTCAGGAACAGCACAAAGCCACAAGAACGCTACCACATCACTGAGTAATCGGAAACTCATGTATAAAAAAGCCGCTTGGATTCCCAGGCGGCTTTTTATATTTATTCAGATTTATCTTCAGATTTTTCTTCACCCTCAGTGGCTTGTTCCTCACCAGCTTCTGGTCCGACTGCAGCAGCTACTGCAGCAGCTTCATCGACTTGTTCGGCAAGCTCTGCTTCCATATCACGAGGTTCTTGAACTTTAGCAACAGCTTCCTCGGCTTCAGCTTTGATTTCAACTTTATCATCACGAGGAATATCCGCAACAGTTAATACGTCGTCAAAGCTTGTTAATTTGGAAATATCTACTTCAAAATGTTGTGGTAAGTCTGCTGGTAAACATTCAACTTCAACTTCTGAAAGAATCTTTACTAATGTACCACCCAAAGCTTTTACAGCATGAGATTCACCGATAAATTCGATAGGTACAGTGGCGGTTAACTTTTCTGTCATAGAAACTTCAAAAAAATCAACATGGATTGGCTGACTGTTTAAATAGTGGTATTGCACGTCTTGAATAAGAACGTTCTTCTTGCCACCATCAGCCATATCGAGCTCAATGATTGTACTTTCACCTGCTTTACGAAGAACCTTTTCAAATTCAATCGCATTTACGCTCAAGTGTGAGTTACCAGCATTGTGTCCGTAAAGCTCGGCTGGAATCAAACCTGCTTTACGCAAATTCTTACCATCACGGCCTACTAGCTCCCGGGATTCAGTTTTCAAATTAATTTTTTCCATAAAAATAATTTATATTTAGACCCCCGCTTTTACAGGGACGACCATTTGCACTCAAAAGGCCAATTTATACTCAAAAATTATACAAGAAACTCCGAATTTTGGCAAGAGCCTTTACAAAAGAAATCTCTCAAACAAAAAAGGCCGGCAATGCCGGCCAAATGCTTTGATTTACTTAGTTTTAATGGCTTTTACGAAGTCGCCATCGAACTTCTGAATAGTCTCATGGATTTTAATACAATCTTCCAACCCCAATGCTGGGAGCTGGCTAAAGCGACTACTATCTTTTTTAGTAAGATCAGTCTTGGCAATGACCGTGAAGATATCTGGGCCACTGATATCGATATTAAACATCACTGAACTTTTGCAACTGTCACAGTCGGAATGAATCAAAAGATGGGCTTCGGCTAGTTCATCTTCCTGTTGGCTATCAAGTACTCTGATGTTAGAAATCTGATACTTTGTACTGCAGACTGGGCACTGAAGCATAAAACCTAGCCAGTTGAGCACCTTTTTGATATCGTATTTTTTCATATTCACCTTTCACAATTACTTTAGCACAATTTTACCTGGTCAGAAAGACTTTAAAACCTTAATACCCGGGACTGTTTTGCAACATTTTGCACAACCCCTAAAGCAATCGCTGTAACTAACATTGAACTACCACCAGCAGTAAAAAACGGTAAGGGAATTCCAGTAACAGGTAACAGTCCGATATTCATCCCAACATTAACCGTGAACTGAGAAACAAATAAAAACAAGATCCCCCCAACCATATACATCGCTAAATCATCTCGGGCGCGTTTCATAATGACCACTAACCTAGTTAGCAAAATAATGAACAAAGCAAGGATGGACGTTGAACCAACTAAACCAATTTCTTCACTCGCAGCAGCAAATACAAAGTCGGTATGCTTCTCTGGTAAAAACCGTAAACCGCTTTGTACGCCCTGACCCAAGCCACGGCCAAACCATTGACCACTACCTACCGCAATCATGGCTTGGCGAACATTATATCCTTGGCCTTGAGGGTCACTATCTGGATTCAAAAACACCTCAACACGATTTTTTTGATAGTCACGTAACACAAACTGCCAACCCAGGCCAGCTAAAAGCATGGCTGTCACTAACAAAACAATAATATAGATTTTCCGAATGGGGCTGATTAGAATCTGGCCAAACCACACTGCTAACACAATCACACTAGAACCTAGGTCGGGTTCAAAAAAAATCAATACTGCCGGTAAAGCAGCATAAGCGAAAGTTATAGCAATATTTCGCCAAGAATTAATTTGCCCTCGGTTCATATATAACCAACGAGCCAGGCCGATCATCACTATCACCTTAGCCAACTCGGCTGGCTGAAGCTGGAAAAATCCGAAATCAATCCACCTGGCACTACCCCTAATTGGGTCACCAAATATGAGCAGATAAATCAGAGCTAAAATTAACACCGGATAAATCATGCGGTTATATTTAGCTAATCGCTGGTAATTGTAGTTAGCCAAAAGAATAAACACTAAAATAGCACCTAGAGCGTAAACTACCTGTCTCCAGAACTGCGATAAATCACCTTCACCTAAAGAAATGGCGTACTGTACCGCCAAGCCGCCTGAAAGTAATAAGCCGCTGACTATAAGCAGCGGCAAATCAAAAAATTTTAACCTGTTTAAAAAAGTTGACATGAGAAAACTAATTTGCGCTTACGGTCAGATTAGCAGGGTCTAAAGTATTCGTATAGGCTTCTAAGCCGATGCGTTGAACCATTGCTCTGTCCACCCCAGGCCACTGTATAACATAGGCACGGCGCTCATAAGGCTTGAGAGTAAATTCCTCACGTGAAGTAATAGCCAATACCTCATTATTGGCTCCGTACAATACTAATACCAAAGTAACTTGTCGTAAATCAAAAGGACTACTATTAATCACTGCTCCCTCGGTAACAGTAGCAGCAGGTGAATCTTGCTGGTAAGTATATGGTTCGGTCATACGCAACTCTACTTCGGGGAGTGATAGACGCTTCTGCCAGACTGGTTCAGAAAACTTTAACTCTGCTGAAGTAATTGGGTCAATCGACTCCACACGTGGGACAACTAACCAGCGTTGCTGATCTGGTAAGAGAAAAGTTGTACCAGAAGCAGTTTGCACAGGTTGATTCTTACTATTCATAAATGTGATAGTATATCGCAATTGTTCAACTGCCAAATCTAAGTTAGGATTTTTAATTATTGCATAAGCCGAAGTTGTTCCAATAGCATTTTGCACTAAGTTCACCTTACTTTGCGAAATAGGGTCAGGATTGCTAAAGGCCGGTTGTGCTACTATCGCCTGCTGAGCATACTGACGAACCAATACTAACTCTAAACCGTAACGAATCAAAATTGAACCAGGTGCGAGTAAAATTAAGAGCATAACTAATAACGCCCGTTGCCAAAGGTACAGGCCTAAAAACCAAGTCTTGAACTTGAAAATGCTTTCCTGGGCCCCTAAAGCAGCTCCACTAGTTTGAATTTGTAAATTTTCTTTCAGAGACATACTCAGTATGGTAACTTTATTATAGCAAAAACTTCACGAAATTAACCCCAACAATGGCTTTTACCCACCTTCATTGTCATTCCCATTATTCCTTACTCGACGGTCTGTCTAAAGTCCCAGATTTAGTGACATTAGCGAAACAATACGGCATGGACTCTTTAGCTATTACTGACCACGGCGTAATGTATGGGGCCATAGATTTTTACAACACCTGCGTTAAAAACGAGGTTAAACCAATAATCGGGCTCGAAGCTTACATCGCACCCCGAGGACTGCATCGCAAAGAAGGTAAGCAAGACGCTGATTACCACCACCTCACCTTGTTGGCTAAGAACTATGAGGGCTATTTGAACTTGATGAAATTAACCACGATTGCTCACACCGAAGGTTTTTACTATAAACCGCGTCTTGATTTGCAAACCATTACTCAATTCCACGAAGGGCTAATTGCTTTATCAGGCTGTCCGCGTGGCCAGGTACCACGAGCCATTAAAACTTCCATGACTGCTGCAGAGCGAGTACTCGAAGAGCATCTGCAAATTTTTGGAGTAGATAATTTCTTTTTGGAACTGCAGCGCAATAGTCTAGATGGCGAAGAATTACAACCAAATGAACAACTCGTTGAGCTGGGTAAAAAAATGGGTGTACGTCCTGTTGCCACTCAAGACTGTCACTACTTAAGACCTGAAGATAGTGAAGCCCAAGATGTAATGGTTTGTGTTGGTACTGGTCGCACGGTCGATGAGCCCAACCGTTTAGATATGCGCAGTCATGACCTGTCATTATCTAAACCGGAAGACATGGTAAATAAATTCTTAGATTTACCAGAGGCTATTGAAAGTACTCAGATTATTGCTCGTGCTGTTAATCTAGATATTCCTACTAATCAACGTTATTTCGCACACGTTAAACTGCCAGAGCGAGTTACTCCAGAGCAAGAACTGACAAGAATAGTAAACATCCGAGCAAGCGAAGTTTATGGACAAGATGGGATTACTAATACAATCCGTGAACGAATTGATTACGAACTAGATATCATCTGTCAAAAAGGTTTTGCTGTGTACTTCTTAATGGTGGCTGATATTGTGGCAGGGGCTCACGAGCTGGGCGTACTTACTAATACTCGAGGAAGTGCAGCTGGTTCAATAGTTGGTTACTTACTCAAGATCAGTGCGATTGACCCGCTTGAATACCAGCTACCGTTCGAACGTTTTTTAACTGTGTTTCGCCCAACCCCTCCAGATATTGATTTAGATATTGCTGATGACCGTCGCGATGAAGTAATCAGTTGGATTGCTGATCAATATGGTCATGACAAAGTGGCACAAATCATAACCTTTGGGACGATGAAAGCTCGTGCTGTTGTCAGAGATGTAGGTAGAGCTTTAGGTGTACCTTATGGTAAATGCGATCGGATTGCCAAAATGATTCCCTTGGGAAAACAAGGATTCACCATGACTCTAGACAAAGCCATGGATCAGAACATCGAATTAAAAACTATTTACGATACTGACGATGAAACTAAACGCATTATTGATATTGCCAAAAAGTTGGAAGGTTGTGTTCGTCATGCTTCCATCCATGCTGCTGCGCTAGCCATTACCCCAACCCCGCTAACTGATTACACTCCGCTTCAACTTGAACCTGATGGAAACAGGTTGATTACCCAATACGACATGTACGCACTTGATGTCGGTGCAGATGGAAATGCTATAGGTGTAATTAAGATGGACTTGCTAGGAATTCGCAATCTTAGCATTTTGGAAGCAGCCATTAAATTGGTAAAAATTCGTCACGACATTCAAATTGACGTCAGTAGCCTACCACTTGATGATCAGAAAACATTTAAACTAGTCGCGGAAGGCCATACCTTTGGAGTTTTTCAATTGGGGAGTAGCGGGATGACCCGTTATCTCAAAGAACTAAAGCCTACTTCAATTTTTGATATTTCTGCCATGATTGCGTTGTACCGCCCGGGTCCAATGGGAATTATCCCTCAGTATATTGCTCGCAAACACAATCCATCTTTGATTAGTTACTTCGACGAACGAATGAAGGATTATCTAGAACGCTCATTGGGACTATTGGTTTATCAAGATGATGTCTTATTAACTGCAATCAATCTGGCTGGTTATACTTGGGAAGAAGCCGATAAACTCCGCAAAGCTATGGGAAAAAAGATCCCCGCAGAAATGGCCAAGCAAAAAGTTAAATTTATTGATGGTTGTATAAAGGGTGGGATGAGTAATGAAAAGGCTGCGGAGCTGTTCACGTTAATCGAACCATTCGCAGCTTATGGTTTCAACAAAGCGCATGCAGCTTCCTATAGTCAAGTCAGCTATCAAACTGCTTACATGAAAGCTAACTATACAGTTGAGTTTATGGCTGCCTTAATGAGCGCAGAAAGTGGTGATGAAATAAAGATTCATGAAGCCTTTGAGGAATGTAAAAACCTGGGCATTACAGTGCTACCACCAGATGTTACAGAGAGCTACGGTGGATTCACGGTCATCGACGATACTACCATCAGATTTGGCCTGAGAGCAATTAAGAATTTAGGTTCAGATGTTATCCGAAAAATAATTGACTGTCATAAAGCAGGAATTACATTTGCATCCCTGGAGGACTTTTTAACAAAAAGTTACACTAAAAGCTTTAATAAAAAATCTTGGGAAGCTTTAGTGAAATCCGGTGCGTTAGATAAATTCGGTGAACGAGGACAATTACTTGCCAGTACCGAAAATGTTTTAGACTTTCTTCGCGAGCATTTCAAAAATGACCAATCCGGTCAAACTTCCCTGTTCGGAACAACTATGCAGATTGGTCGACTGCAGCTCAAAGAAACCGCGCCGTTAACTCAAGATGACTTGCTCAAGTTCGAAAAAGAACATATTGGATTATTTGTTTCCGGGCACCCTTTAGATAAATTTCACATTGTTACCCAAAATTATTTAGCAATTCGGGATCTCACCGAAGATATGGATGGCAGGCAAATCACGATTGCGGGCATTATTACAAAAGCTAAGCGCACTATCACCAAAAAGAACGATCCGATGGCCTTCGCCACAATTGAAGATAAGACTGGTTCAGTCGAAATCTTAATATTCCCAACAGTAATGCCGCAAGCTATCCCCTATCTTGACAGTGATATGGTTATCAAAGTAACTGGAAGGATTTCCTCGAAAGATGGTGAACCAAAAATCATTGTTAATGACATTAAAGACCTCCCCAATGATGAGCTGTATCAGATGGCAGTAGATGAATTAGAAAAACAAAAAGAATTAACCATTCACCTCCCAGACATCAAGAACCAAACCACTCTTCACCAAATCAAAAAGCTGCTTGAAGCAAATCCTGGGAGTGCCCCTGTATTCTTACAAGTTGGTAGCGGTCAAGAGACTAACACCATTAAGACCAAAACCAGTGTACGCATCAGTCGCGACCTGATTCAAAAACTACGGGCAATACCAGAAGTAAGTATGATCTATGACCGGATGGACTTTTAGACTTGACATATCAATGCATAAATCATAAAATAATCACGCTTACTTAACTCTGCTCACCCTGCGCGGATTTAGGTAGTCAAAGGATGCTCCTCAAAGAGTGTCATCTCCAGTAGCGAGCAGTTTCCGAACTGCTCGCCTTTTTTAACTGTTTATAACT
Organism: uncultured Candidatus Saccharibacteria bacterium; assembly: GCA_964594755.1. Classification (GTDB taxonomy): domain Bacteria; phylum Patescibacteriota; class Doudnabacteria; order UBA920; family UBA920; genus UBA920. The sequence continues at coordinate 112,633 of CAZQMO010000001.1, forward strand.
TGATTGACACATAACAAACAGAATTTTATAATAAAAATGTATTAATAATCCGATCAACACCTACAGTTTGAACCAATCTTTCAGATAAATCCTAAGGAGGGTTTACCTAGGCCCAACTGCCGATCCTGCACCGAACATTTATCTGAATGGTACTGTCCGTCTTCTACCTCCACTTGCCCTATTTATTAGGGCTTTTTTTTTATGTTTTTTTCTGTATAATATAAATAGTTCTGTTAGCGCTGACCCGACTACCAACCGGCGAGCTAACTCAAGTTGAATACCTAAAAGGCTGCCAAAACTGTGGCAGTGAACTGGGACGGAATCGTCTTAAATTTAAGACCCCAGAAGTTAGTTTTTAAAAATTACTAACTTCTGGGTTTTTCTTTACTCGCGAATTATTCCATAACCCGCTACCGCTGATAGTAATCCAAACAATGAGAGTGATAACTACGGCAGGTTCTAATTTCAGGCTCCTCCCAATAACATCGCGCAGTCTATATAAGAACCAAAGCATCTCAATTTTACTCACACAACCATCGCTAAACCTGCAAAAATTACTTTCAATTTATTCATACAACCTCCTTTTAATATTAATCCGTTAACTATGCACCATTTAGAAAACCAACGTCACTCTCTTGCTCACTTGCTCGCTGCCAGTGTCTTAGAAATGTTTCCTGACGCGAAATTAGGAATCGGTCCAGTAATCGAGAACGGTTTTTACTACGACTTCTTACTTCCTCGCCCTCTCACCCCTGAAGATCTCCCAAAACTAGAAGCTCGCATGAAAGAATTATCTAAGCAACACTTAGCATTTGAACGCCAAGATATTTCTGCTGTTGATGCTAAAAAATTCTTTGAAGATCGAAAGCAAGACTTTAAACTAGAGTTGATTGAGGAGTTGGAAAAGACAGGAGAACCATTAAGTCTTTACAAGACAGGTGAATTTATCGATCTTTGCCGCGGAGGTCATGTAGAGAATACATCTGAAATCAACCCAGATGGATTTAAGCTTCATAAAATCTCAGGGGCTTACTGGCGCGGTGATCAAACCAACGCACAATTACAACGAATCTACGGCTTAGCTTTTGAAGACCAAAAGCAATTGGATGATTATTTAACTTTACAAGAAGAGTTGGAAAAACGTGATCATCGCACGCTCGGACCACAACTTGGTTATTTCTTATTTCATGAATACGCCCCAGGCATTCCCTTTTATCAACCAGCAGGAACGATTGTCCGTAATCAGCTCGAAAAGTTCGTTCGGGAAGTTTCTTATGGTAAAGGTTACAGCGAAATCCGATTACCTCAATTATTTGATTCGGAACTATTTAAAACTTCTGGGCACTGGGATCACTACAAAGACGATCTGTTTACACTGGAATCAGAAGGTCGCACCTTTGGATTAAAACCAATGAACTGCCCGGGCCATATGCTGTTATACAAACAAAGTCTTTATTCCTATAAAGACTTGCCGCTTCGCTTCGCAGAAATGACCACGCTCTACCGCAACGAGCTATCTGGTACGCTTTCTGGATTAACCCGCGTGCGCGCCTTTGCTCAAGATGATACTCATATTTTTGTTACCCCAGAACAAATCACCAATGAAGTTGCTGACTTGCTCGCTAGAGTGACAAGCATTTACGGAATCTTTGATATGAAAATTGATCAAGTCACGATTGGAACCAAGCCAACAGAGTCGCTTGGTACAAAACAGGAATGGGAGCACGCTGAAGCAGCCTTAGCAGCAGCTTTAGATAAGGCAGGCTGGGAATATACCCGCGAAGAAGGTGATGGCGCGTTTTACGGTCCCAAAATTGATATGCGCATCAAAGATGTGTTTGGCCGAGACTGGCAATTAGCAACTATTCAGTTAGACTTCCAAATGCCACAACGCTTTAAGCTCGAGTATGTGGCCAGCGACGGTTCCCGACAAACTCCAATCGTAATTCATCGCGCTATCTTAGGTAGCTTTGAACGGTTCATGGCTATCTTAATCGAACAATATGGTGGCGCACTACCAGTGTGGCTGTCCCCAGTTCAAGCTGTAGTTTTGCCTATCTCAGATAAACATAGTGAGTACGCAAAGCAAGTCGCTGATGAATTAATAAAAGCAATTCCTGATTTGCGTATCGAAATTGATGACCGCAGTGAATCGGTTGGTAAACGGATTCGTGAAGTGGCAACTAAAAAAGTTCCTTACACGTTAGTTGTTGGAGATAAAGAAGCTGCTGACCAGACTATTGCGGTTAGAGGTCGAGGTGATCAGGATCTTGGCACCATCACCATCGGTGAATTTGCCCAAACCTTGATTGATAAAATTAATACTCGTAAGTAATTGTATTTAGATTAAATCATATACATGGAGGTAATATGACAGCTAAGTTAATCGATTGGACTAAGCTCCACGGTGAAATAATTGACTTTAATCTCTGGCTAGAGCAAAAAAATGATCGTTGCTTGGACAATCATGAAGCGAAGCTAATCCTTGAGCAAAATGAGTTAGACCCAACACTGTTAGAAAAAATGAAACCGGGTCAATTAATTATTCTCAATCACTCCAAACAAGTTCGTGCAATCTGCAAAGACACAATCTCTGATTTCCGATACATCAGCAAGTTAGCGGAAACAAAAAAGCCCAGTGCATAACTGGGCTTAATTTTTTGGAAAATTACATAGCTGGGGTTGAAGGCGGTGTTGGTGCAGCAGGTGCACTCTGTTGTGGAGCCGCTTCCTTGAAAGCTAAGAACCACAGAAGGACCAAGTTAACAGGTCCGATGAGCAATATGATTCCCCACCAACCTGGACGGTTGCGTACTTCAGCAATTTTCCACCAAATGTAACCTACAAGTACGATAACGAGTAAGTTTACTAAAGGGATGAAAGCAGCTAAGAATCCAAGTGCCCACCATAAGGGCAATCTGGCAATTCTTAGCATTAACAGTAGGTTTAAAACTGGAATCCAAGCCCACCATTGATTAGGTGTCTCAGTCTTCTTCGCAATCACTGATAAACAATAAGCTGTATAAACATACACAGCAATACCCAAAATTACTACAAAGAGCAAAGGTGCGCCAGATAAACCTTGCTCATACGGAGTTAAGTTTTGGTATGCACCATAAGGTTGCACTTCACCATATTCCATATAGTTACGAATTAATTACTTTCGTTAATTATATCAAATTAAGTCAAGATACAAGAACCTTTTGCAGTCACTGCAATCGTATGCTCAAAGTGAGCTGCCAGTCCACCATCAGAAGTGCGAATCGTCCAACCATCAGCATCAAAAATAACTTTTGGCTTATTTTCACAAACCATTGGTTCTATCGCTAACACCATCCCCTCAACTAACTCTATTCCCGTTCCAGCTTTCCCGTAACAAGGTACTGCTGGGTCTTCATGAACCGCATAACCTACTCCATGACCAACTAAATCTCGTACCACACTAAAGCCAGCCTTCTCAACAATACTCTGCATGGCGTAACCTAAGTCACCAATACGGTTGCCTGGTTTAGCAAGATTAATAGCTTCCTGTAAAGCAGTTTTAGTAACTTTCATAATCTGCTCGGCTTGCTGAGAGACTTTGCCAACCCCAACAGTTACAGCCGTATCCGTGTAGAAACCTTTGTAAACCATCCCAATATCTAAACCAACTATATCCCCTTCGTGTAATATATCGTCCGGCATCGGCACTCCATGTACAACCGCATCATTTATTGAAGTACATAGACCCGCAGGAAAGGGATTGTTTTTGTCACCATAACCAATAAAGCTCGGCTTCCCGCCAGCTTTAACAATCTCTGCCTCAGCATAAGCATTCAAATCCTGTGTAGAAACCCCAGGCTTTACTAGCGCGGCGGTCCTTTGCAAAATTTGACCTAAAATTTTGCCACCTTCGGCAATCAGTTCAATTTCTTCTGGTTTTTTGGTGTACTTTTTCATAATCATTAATATATCGGGTGATCGCCGCTTGGATACGATTCCGCACCTGGCTTCTGGTACCAGTTCCGCTAATGTTAACAAATTCGTAGTGTTTTGCGAAGTAGTCTACGACTTTACTAATTTGCTCCCGGTAATAGCGGGCGCGGTTTCTTAAACCGCTCAAAGTGTCATCACTGCGCTTTGTAAACGAAGTGTTCTGATAACCTTTACGTTGTTTTACACGGGTGATCGATTCTGATTGAGGAATAGATAGATAAATCACTAAAGGTTTGGAACGTTTAGTCTTTTCCAATAAATTTTTGACAATCTTAGCTTCGCCTATCATCTTAGGATGACCGTCAAACAATATTCCTTTATCTGGTTTAGTCTGTTTGATGGTTTGTTCTAAAATGCCGCGAACAATTTTGGTCGGAGTTAAAATTCCTTTGTCCGCAGTTTTCTTTTGAGCTGAATCAATCTGAGCATTTTTCTGACGAAGCAAAGTCAGTTCCAAACCCATATCAAAATCTCGCAACTTATATTTTTTTGCAAAGTAAGCTGACTGAGTGGCTTTACCAGCCCCCACATCTCCAAGAATAATTAAGTTGAGAGGTTTTCCGTCAGCTAATTTCATCTAGACTTTTAAGGCGCTATTAATTCGCTGTGTAATATCTTCGATTGAACCGACGCCATCAACTGTGAATAAGTCACCAATGCCTTGTAAAAATTTAATCACTGGCTTGGTTTCGGTGTCGTACAAATCTAACCGATAAGCAATCTTCTCCGGAGTGTCATCAGTACGGAATTCATGATGAGCTCGTTCTAACAAGCGCTTGATCGATTCATCTTTCGGCACATCAATGACAATGGTGGCAAATTGATTGAAACCGTTTTGAGTTAAGTAATGAATTAAATACGCGCCCTGACCAACTCGGCGAGGCACCCCATCAAACAAAATCCGCTTATGCTTAATCACTTCTGGTAATTCTGAATTGAGTACCCGATACAATTCGTCATCCTCTAATAAATGACCTGCATCAATCAAAGATTTTACTTTGCGTCCAAACGGGGTATCTTTTTTGGCTTCTTCACGCAAAATCTCACCCATTTCCCAATAAAAGTAGCCTAGTTTTTCTGCTAAGACCTTTCCTTGAGTACCCTTTCCTGAACCTTGCGGGCCAACCATAAAGATGGCGTCATATTTTGGCATTTCCATGAGTTAATTCTACCGATTTACAAACGTTTGAGCAAACTTTATGGTATAATTAACAAAACTAAGCACCCCGAAAGAAAAATTTCCAAAGTAAAAACAAAAACTGACTAGTGAACAATATCTTTTTTGAATTAACCTTAGTACTCATTGCAGCTGCAGCGATTTCTTATGTGCTGCACTTTTTAAAGCAGCCAAGCATCATCGCCTATATAATTACCGGTCTGTTGATTGGTCCATTTGCGTTGTACCGATTACATCACGGAGAAATTTTAGAAGGTTTGGCTGAAATCGGCATCACCTTGTTGTTATTTATGGTGGGTCTGGATTTAGATATTTCACAGCTAAAACGGATCGGAAAAGCAGCGGTAGTGGCTGGTCTTGGACAGGTCTTGTTCACAGCAGGAATTGGTTATGTGTTAGCCAGCTTGCTTGGCATGGATCCGATACCAGCCTTGTATGTCGCAATTGCCTTAACCTTCTCTTCCACCATCATTGTTGTAAAGCTGTTAACTGAAAAAAAGGATATGCAAAGTCTGTACGGGAAACTAGCTGTGGGAATATTCCTGATTCAAGACATTGCTGCAATTTTTATTTTAATTTTATTAGCTGGAATCACGGGAAATAGTAGTGTCGGTGAATTAACCAGCGGTGGAATCCTTAACAGTGTGATTTTAACCATTGCTAAAGCGTTCATGATCGGTGTTGTGGTTATAGCGTTAAGCCGTACTGTCTTCCCTAGGTTAATCAATTCCTTAATGAAGTCTGATGAAATGTTGTTGCTGTTCTCTTTGGGTTGGGCGTTAGGACTGGCAGCCTTCTTCACTTCACCTTGGATTGGTTTTAATGCTGCCATCGGTGGGTTTGTGGCAGGTTTGGCTTTGGCCAACACCGGTGCTCACTACCAAATTAGCGGACGCATCAAACCGATCCGTGATTTCTTCATTGTCATTTTCTTTATTGTCTTGGGCTCACAATTAGTAGTTGGTAATCTCACTGCGGCGCTATGGCCTTCAATTATCATGGCCTTGTTTGTTTTGATTGGTAACCCAATCATAGTTACGATCATTCTGAGTTTTATGGGTTATAAAATCCGCACTTCATTTATAACTGGAGTGACTGTCGCCCAAATCTCGGAATTCAGCTTAATCTTAATGGCAATAGGTTTAGCAGCTGGACATGTGGGTGAAACCGAAGTGACTGTTGTAACTTTAGTTGGAATCACTACAATAGCTATTTCTTCTTACGGAATCCTTTACTCTAACAAACTCTATAGCTTACTCATGAAAGTCACCATGGGTTGGTTAGATAAACTAGGACGACGCGCCGGCCGAGATCAAGAGCATTTAGGAGATACAGTATTTAGCAAACATATTGTGATTGTGGGTGCTCATCGATTAGGGAGCCATTTAGTTCAAAGATTACAAAAACAAAAGGACACGCAATTCATTATTATTGATTTTAACCCCGATGTAGTGAGTCATTATCGCGGTCTAGGCCTAGCTGCGGTCTGTGGCGACATTAGTGATCCTTATATCCAAGAAGTTGCCGGACTACCAACCGCCAAATTAATTATTTCGACTATCCCAGATTTTCGTGACACCAAAGCTTTGGTAGAAGCCATTGTTTCGCTAAAACGCAAACCAAAATTGATTGTGGCTGCTAACGACGAATCCGAGGCCTTAGAACTTTATGAACAAGGCGCGGACTATGTCTTACTCCCCCACTTTGTTGGTGGTGTTCATTTATCAGATATCATCCATTCTCACTCAGACAGCGCAAGTCTACGCAAATTAAAATCTAAACACTTAGAAACTATTAACAGATCACTCAAAGTCGCTTAGCGCGGCTTTTTTTGTTACAATGGCACTATGTTGAAAATCTACGATAGTCTGCAAAAACAGATCAGATTGCTCCCATATAAACCTGGTCAAACTGTAAATATGTACTCGTGTGGTCCGACCGTTTATGAGTTTGCCCATCTCGGTAATCTGCGCAGTTTTATTATGGCTGATATTTTACGTCGTACCCTAGAAGCCAATAAACTTAAAGTGAACTGGGTGATGAACCTGACAGATATCGATGATAAAACCATCAAAGGCGCAATCAGCGAATTTGGCATTGACGCTGGACTGTCTCAACTCAAAACTTACACTCAAAGATACACCGAGAAATTCTTTGAGGATTTACGCACTGTCGGTATCAACACTGATTCAATCACTTTTATTAATGTCACCGATGTCATTGATGATGTTCAAGAATTGATTTTAGATTTGTTGGAAAAAGATTTTGCTTACAAAGCTGATGATGGTAGTGTCTATTTTAATATTGAAAAGTACCAAGCAGAGTTTGGTGATTACGGTGATTTAGTTGGGAACAAATTCTTAGAAGGTAAAAAAGTCGGTGCTCGCATCAAGAGTGACGAGTACGATAAAGATAACCTCAGTGACTTTGCTCTCTGGAAAGCTTGGGATGAACATGATGGACAGATTTTTTGGGAGCATCCAATTTTAGGCAAAGGCCGTCCTGGTTGGCACATTGAATGTAGCGCCATTAATTGCTTAGCCTTTAAGGGTCAACCTACAGATATCCATACCGGCGGTGTAGATCTTATTTTCCCACACCACACTAATGAGATAGCGCAAAGCCAGCCAATCTATCAACCGTTCGTAAACAATTGGGTTCACTTTGAACATTTACTAGTAGATGGAAAGAAAATGTCTAAGAGTCTCAAGAATGACTACCGGCTCAGTGATTTAATAGCAAAAGGTTTTTCCGGCTATGACTTACGTTATTTCTTTTTACAAAGTAATTTTCGGCAACAGACCAACTTTACTTGGGACGCATTAGAAGCCGCACAGTCCGGTCGCAACAAACTCCGAAGCTCTTTCACAAATTCTGATGACAAACTTGAAGCCAAACTCCTTAAGTCAATCAATGACAATCTAAATACTGCTGAAACCTTAGCCATGGCGCATACACACAAAGAACATTTAGGGGCGTTTAATGAATTACTTGGGCTAGGTCTAGAACAGCAGGCTCAAGAAATCGAAATCCCAGATAATGTCCAAAAACTTTTGCATGAACGTCAACAAGCTCGCGATAACAAAGATTTTGCGAAATCTGATTTGCTCCGCGATCAAATCTCCAAACTTGGCTTTTCTGTGCTAGATACAGCGGAAGGTCAAAAAGTTACCCACAAATAGACATTAAAGGCTATAAATTGCCTGTCATTAAAACCGCTGGTTTACCTATTAAAACCCAGCGGTTTTAATGTCTTTTCTTGCCTCCGCTTCGCTTTGGGCACGATCAGACCCAAATTAGGGTCTGTTTTTAGCAAGAATAAGCCACAAATTACGTCACAATGATAACTCCTCGTCAATAGAGGAGTTATTTCTTTTCTGCTACAATGGGTAAACAGACTGTAGTTAAATACCAAATGGCTAATTCAATTGACCGGCTTCCGCCGCAAAATCTTGAAGCAGAGACTGCCCTCCTAGGCTGTTTAATGCTTGATAAAGACGCAGTAATTAAAGTCGCTGATAAAATCATTAGCGATGACTATTATGATCTTCGTCACCGCTTAATCTATGAAGCTATTTTGCAATTGTTCGAAAAGAACACTTCCATTGATATACTCACGGTTTCCAATTTACTGGAAGAAAAAAAAGACATTGAGCGCATCGGTGGGGCGAGTTACTTGGCGAGTTTAGTAAATTCTGTCCCCTCTGCGGCTAACGCTGCCTACTATGCTAGTATTGTTCGCAAAAAAGGAACTTTGCGTCGTTTAATTTCCTCAGCATCTGAAATTACTAACTTAGCTTTTGCCGAGGAAGGTGAAATCGAAGATATTTTAGATAATGCCGAGCAAAAACTGTTCAATATTTCCCAGCAACACTTACAGCAAAATTTTATTCCTATTAGCAGCGTGTTAAGCGAAAGCTTTGATCGCATTGACGAGCTCCATCGTTCTAGCGGTAAACTCCGAGGACTCCCAACTGGATTTATTGATTTAGATAAGAAACTAGGCGGCTTACAAAAATCTGATCTTGTGATTTTAGCCGCCCGCCCATCTATGGGAAAAACCTCTCTGGCGCTGGATATAATGCGTTATGTTGCAGTACACACCAAAACCCCTGTAGGAATCTTTTCTCTGGAAATGAGCAAAGACCAATTAGTTGATCGTTTACTTGCCGCAGAAAGTAATGTTGATTTCTGGAAAATCCGTACAGGTCAGTTGAACGATGACGATTTTGCCGCACTGGGTGATGCTATGGGTGCTTTAAGTGAAGCGCCAATTTATATTGATGACACCGCTGGTGGTAACATTATGGAAATTCGCACCAAAGCGCGCCGTCTGCAAATGGAACACAAGCTCGGCTTAGTGATCGTTGACTACTTGCAGTTAATGGCAGGTCGCAACACTGATAACCGAGTCCAAGAAGTTTCCGAAATTTCCCGTTCCCTTAAAATTTTAGCTCGTGAACTTAATGTGCCAGTATTAGCACTATCGCAGTTATCTCGTGGTGTAGAGAATCGTCCCGATAAGGTCCCGCAATTGGCTGACTTGCGTGAATCTGGTTCTATTGAACAAGATGCCGACGTAGTAATGTTTATTTACCGTGAAGATATGTATAAAGGAAAAGAATCCAGTCGACCAAACATCGCAGAAATTCATATTAAAAAACATCGTAACGGTCCAACTGGGCAAGTCGACCTGTTCTTTGACGCTGAACGCACGTCCTTCCGTAACCTTGATAAAAGCTTTGATACTAGCCCAGAGACTGTGATGCAAACATTGCAGGGCTTTGATGAAAACGAACCATCCAACTAGACAATATAATTAATATAAATTCTAGATTTTGAGACAAGTTCGAGGAATCAACGAGCAACGAGTGAGCCGTAATGAAAGTTACGGTGAGTGAGTAGCGGAGCTGATGACAAAGAAATTGTCCAAAATATAGAATTTAAAACATGTTAAAACTCCCCTCTTCTCTTCAGAGATTAATAAACGAATTTTCCAAACTGCCAGGCATTGGGCCAAAAAGCGCTCAACGCCTAGCTTTTTATTTACTAAAAAAAGATAATGTCGAAATTATGCTTTTGTCTGACAGCGTTCGTGAAGTTCGTCACGACATCACTTTTTGTAAACAATGTCATAACATGGCGGAAACTGATCCTTGCAGCGTATGTGCCGATAAATCACGCAATCAAAAATTGATTTGTGTAGTTGAAGAACCATTAGATGCTATAGCGCTCGATAAAACCGGGGTCTTTAATGGTTTATTTCATGTCTTAGGTGGCGTCTTGAATCCCATGGAGGGAATCACCGCCGACCAGCTCAACATCGGCTCGCTCATTGACCGAATCAATCAACTTGGCGCCGAGGAAATAATTATTGCCACCAACCCCACCTTGGAAGGCGAAACCACGGCTATGCATATTGCCAAACTACTCAAAGACACACCGGTTAAAATTTCTCGCATCGCGCGTGGCTTACCAATGGGTGGTGACCTTGAATACGCCGACGAAGTTACTCTTTCCCGAGCTTTGGAAGGCCGCCGCGAAATTTGAAAAAACCCTCGATTAATTCGAGGGCTTTTTTTATAATTGTTCAGCTGTGATTAAAATTGAAACTGTATTACTACCGCGCTGAACATTCAGGCTAATCACTTGAGAAGGTTTAATTTTTCGAAACCATTGGTCAAGATTCAAACTTTCATCAACTTTAACACCGTCTACTTCGAGAATAATATCATTGGCTCTCAAGCCACCACGACTAGCGGGACTACCAACCGCGACTTCGCTCACCCTAGCACCAGGATTGGACTGTAATGCCTTAGCTTCTAATTCATTCAAAATCTGATAACTAAACCCTAAGCTTGGACGAATAATGGTTTTTTGGTTGCCAAAGAGATTATTGACGAGCTCCTGGGTTTCTTCTGCAGGAATAACTTTTGAACCATCCCAAATCCCAATTAAACGTCCGGAGAGATTCAACACAGCACTCCCAGCTGGAACTGGTTCAAATAAATTGAGGGAAAGATTTCGTGAAACTAAATCACTATTTGCAATCTGGCCAGACACGTCTGTGCTTAATTGCTTAATATAACCTGTATAAAATCTTGCTTGGCCAGATGACAAGGAGTTTTGAATCATGACCACTTGCTGACCCACTCGTAAATCTCGAGGTTCAACTGAGGAATAAACAATTAAATCTCGAGCTGAAGTTTGTAACACAACTAAATCAGATGCTGGATCAGAGTAAGCAGCTTCAACTGGATATACATCACCCTTAGACGTCACTACTGCATAGACTTTACCAGCAGCAGCTAAGGCACTTTTTGCAGTGACAAAGTAGCCGTCACTGGTCCAATTAACAGCGCTCCCTGAGAGCACCATATTATTGCCGTCATAATAAGCTAGTGCGGCGGTACGAGTTTTTGCATTCTCTGCTGTTTCAACTAAATCGTTATTTGTGTTAACGCGAACAGTCTCACGGTTAGTTACAACAATCGGAGCTTGGGTATTAAATAGACCCCACTTCCTGGCCCAGGAAGTTGTTGCTAATCGAGCTGAAACATAGTTGCCAATCAATAAATCAACAACCAACACCACTACGATAATAACTAGGACTAGTAAGGCAATTTGCTTTTTATTCATAAATTGATTAGTTCTGGATCGTCCAAGGGGACGAAATTAAAATAATTACTGACAAGATAATAACTAACAACAAGTTAAATTGAATTTGTCTGCGAGTAAGACTCTGATATAAGTAATGATAATATATTGCCCACAATAAATACAGGATGACAAAACTTAAAATCGCTAACACTGAAAAGTGTAATGGTAAAAATTGTAAAATCCAAAAAATTTGAGCAGCAAATAACCCTAGTACTAATGATGCAAACCATTTCACAGTAGACTCATGAGGCACAGCATCAACCGAAGTTCGCACTAATACACATACCCCTAAGAAGACTAAACCAAGATAAACTAAGCCAGACAACGGGAAATAAAAATGGAACCCATACAACCCTAACATCAAACTAGCCAAAGAAACTAAGAATAAATTCCAACCTAACTGCTGTCCTTTATTGGCTACTAAGGTTTCAAAAATAAAAATCAACGGGATGCTAAAAAGGATAAAGGTTGTTCTGACAAATCCCAACGGAATGATAAACAATAAACCAAACCAGATTAAAATAAACAGCGGTACACGTATCAACAGCCACAAGTTATACTGAGCCTGACTGAGCAAATAACGCCAATTGTACAAGCTTAGAGCAACCAAATAGAGCAGCACCGCTGGTACTAAATAACGAAAAACTAAATCACCTCTAGTTAAAAAATAAATGAGTGCCGAAAAACCTATTGCGAAAATTATACTAAAGATTTTATGTCTATTGGGATTCATGGTTGTAAATTTTCTTATACACGATGATACAAATGCCAAGAATAAAGAGCAGCCCAGCAATGATTAAGTTCTGCTTGATTCCAAAGATGATATTGCTGTCCAAACGTAAAGATTCTGTAAAAACTCTCAATAACCCGTATAATATGAGCCACCACACAAAGATCTGTCCAGAAAACTGAGGGATTTTTAGTCTTTGAGCAAGGCTTGGCCAGTTTACCAAAACCAGTAAAATCAGTAAACTCCCTAGGGCTTCATACAGAAACAGCGGATGAAAATAGCTAAATTCCCGCCAGGCCAGCAACCGGAACTCCATTGGCACAAACATTTTCCAAGGAAGCAGAGTTGGCGTGCCGTAAGCTTCATAATTAACTAGATTACCGAAACGGCCAATGATTTGCCCTAACACCAGACTAGGCACAAGCCAATCTAAAAGTTTAAAAAATGGCTGCGATTTGTTCTGACTTAACCAATATACCCATAGACCAATTAACCCACCAATCACAGCCCCAATTATTCCTAGCCCGCCCTGCCACACAAACAGAATTTCAATTGGATGGGCTACATAGTAAGCCAGTTCGGTAATTACATGATAAAGTCGAGCTCCTAAAAAACCGCCAACCAATAAATATATCGAGACGCTGTCGAGCTGAGTTTTAGTAAAGCCAAATTTACTAGCGCGTTGGGCCGCCAAATAATATGCTGACAATACAGCTAGAGCTAAAATCAAACCATACCAACGAAAAGACCAACCAAACAACTCAAGTGATTGTGCAAAAATTATCTGGCCTGGAAAGACCCAAAACAATAAGACCACTAACCAAGCGACACTAAGCCCTGTGATCAAAAGTATTTTTTGTTTGGACATTGAAGTAGGCCAGTTAGGCTGACTAGAATAAAACAGTTTGTGTGTAAACTCCAACGCGGCTCTGTGGTTCCTGGCACCTGATAGGAATTTCTTTGATTGAAAAGTAATCGCGATAAAGAATCTTTTGATTCTTTAAAGCATGCTCATAAACACCCTTAGTAACTTTTACATCATCCAAGCAATATCGTTTGAGCAAATCCATTTTGCCGTTTTTGTAATACAGCAAAGCCTCTAAACCATTTCCAGATTTGCCTGTGCCTAAAGTTGCCTGAGCAACTGCTTCTAAGCGAATTTTATGGCCGACTACTTTTTCAATTTCCTCCAGAATGTCGTAGGCGGGAATTTGCTGGAGTGAGAAGTTTAGATACGGCTGCAGTACTTCAAAATCAAATTGCTTGATATTAAATCCAATAATTTGATCAGCTGATTGCAGCAGCGGTGCTAAACGCGGCAATTCATGCTCTTCATAAATTTCATAAATATCACGGGAATAGTCATAAATCCCGCAAACTGAAACTTTGAGCAAATGATTTTTGCCCCGACCACCGACATCATCAAAAGATTTTTGAGTTTCCAAATCTAAAACTATCTTTTTGAGCATTTTTTGATTTTGGTTTCTTTTTACTGAACTTTCTTTGCTTTAAGTATATCAGACTTTGAAGCTGATAACCAAAATATCGCTTAATTATGGTAGGTTTTTTCTGGTTTAATTTTTATGGGTTGACAAACGTGACAATAAATGGTAATATATTTTTACGAATTCGTTATGGATAGCTGGTGGCTTTGCCGCCTGATATAGATCCTGTCTGATTCAAAGACGGGCCGCAAAGCCCATCCTAACGATAATACGCCAAGACTTGTTGGTCGATGGCGTCGCGGAGTTCGCGGAGCAACAAGCAGTGCCCCCCGATTCGCGATTCGTAAATACCCTTTTCAGAAATGACTAGGGTGAAAATGGGCGACTAATAATCGTTCATATAGGAGGGTGGGTCCCTAGGGCTCACCCATCTAAAGACACTTCACAGGAGGACTTTTGGAATGAAACACCGTATTCATGGTCCGCCGGCAACGACACAGAGACAGGGAATGTAAAAAAAAGATCGTCGACCGGCTCGACCGAAGCCTAATCGGCTTCGGCGCCAAAATAGTGCGACAATCACGTCGCACAAAGGAGAGATCATCATGTACCCATCACCCAACTAGCCGCCCCGGCGGCGAAATAATGATCAAAAAACTGATCGGCGGGGCGAGCAATCGCCCCTTAGCAATCATACTTGTTTCCTCCAAGTAGCGACCCGGAGTCGCACCCGAGAGCAGTCTAAAAAACTGCTCTCTTTTCTTTTGACATAAATCTGCAATATTGCTAATATGGCAAGTAATATTAGAACTTTGAGGGGGATTAAAATCAAGCGGCCGCAAAAACAACGGCGCACATCGTTATTTGCCGCTAACGTTAGTGCCCTGGTGACACCGCTTGAAGAGGTGCAGGACGGGATCATAACCCAATCCCTGTATCTCGATAGGTAGCCACCGATGTGTCTGCCGCCCGAAGCCGCAACTCTTCTCCATCAGGGGTTGCGGCTTTTTTCTTTTGCCAAAACCTGCTTAATTTTGGTATAATTTATCAGATTATGGAACGAATACTAACCTCAGAAACTCTCAACTTAGTCGGACACGAAGTCACTCTCGCCGGCTGGGTCAACAACAGCCGTGACCACGGCGGTTTAATTTTTATTGACCTTCGCGACCACACTGGAATAGTGCAATTAACTATTCATCCTGAACAAAAAGAAGCTTTTGAAATCGCAGGTTCAGTTAGAGATGAATTCGTTATCAAAGCAGCTGGTAAAGTTGCTGAGCGAAGCAAAGATTTAGTTAATCCAAACCTGCCGACTGGGCAAATCGAAATTGTAGTTAGCGATTTAGAAATCCTAAACAAGTCCGAAGTGCTCCCCTTCCCTGTGTCTTTCGGCACCGAAGAAGTCAACGAAGAACTCCGCTTAAAATATCGTTTCTTAGATTTGCGCCGACCTAAAATGCAATCACGATTGCGTCGCCGAGACCAATTCAATACCAAGATTCGCGAATACATGCACGGCCGTGACTTCACCGAGGTCACAACTCCGATTCTTACTTCATCTAGCCCAGAAGGTGCTCGCGATTATTTAGTGCCCTCTCGCCTCCATCCAGGAAAGTTTTATGCTCTACCACAAGCCCCTCAACAATTTAAACAATTGTTAATGGTCGGTGGCTTACCAAAGTATTTCCAGATTGCACCTTGTTTCCGTGATGAAGACCCGCGCGCTGACCGCCATCCTGGCGAGTTTTATCAACTCGACTTGGAAATGGCTTTTGTTGATAGCGGAACACAAGTATTAGAAGAAATTGAACCTCTAATTACTTCTTTAGTAGAAGACTTTGCAGGCAAGAAGGTTTTGCAATCACCTGCCCCACGCATTCCCTACAACGAAGCCATGGACAAATATGGCAGTGACAAACCAGATTTACGATTTGGTATGGAGATGGTGGATTTAACTGACGACTTTAAGAATACTGAATTTAGCGTGTTCGCTACAGCCATCAAAGACGGCGGCGTGATCAAAGCTATTAACGCTAACAAGGCTGCTAGCTTTTCTCGTAGTCAAATTGATCAACTCACTGAACAAGCTAAACGCGATGGTGCTGGTGGCTTAGCCTACATATTGTTTACCGAAGAAGGACCAAAGTCTCCTATCTTAAAGTTCATGTCCGAAGCAGAGATCTCTGCTATCAAAACTAAGACCAATGCCCAAACTGGTGATGCCGTATTCTTTGGTGCAGACGACAAAGCTGTGGTTAATAAAGTTCTGGGTGGCCTGCGTTCAACACTTGGAGATTTACTAAATCTCAAAGATCCAAATGTAGTTGCTTTGGCTTGGATTGTAGATTTCCCATTGTACGAATACAACGAATCAGAAAAGAAAATTGATTTTTCTCACAACCCATTCTCCATGCCGGTTGGTGGCTTAAAAGCGTTTGATAATGCTGAACCTTTAGATATTAAAGCTGATCAATACGATATGGTGGCTAATGGTTACGAAATTTGCAGCGGCGCCGTGCGCAACTACAATCCAGAAGTTATGTACAAAGCTTTTGATATTGTTGGCATTGGGAAAGACGAAGTTAATCAAAAGTTTGGCGCCATGATTAATGCATTCAAGTTTGGCGCACCTCCTCACGGTGGCTGTGCTTTTGGCTTAGATCGTTTATTTATGATTCTAGAAAATGAACCAAACATCCGCGAAGTAATTGCTTTCCCAAAGAATGGTTCGGCGATTGATACCTTAATGGATGCTCCAAGCGATGTTGATGAAAAACAACTCAAAGATTTACATATCAAACTAGACATCCAAACCAAAAAGTAATTTTGGCTCACGTAAAACTCCAACAATTTGAAGGACCGCTTGATTTATTACTCAGCTTAATTGAAGAGCAAAAATTGAGCATCACTGACATCGCACTCGCCGAAGTTACCGAGCAGTTTTTAAATTATGTAAAACAGTTAGAGCAAATTGAACCAACGGCTTTAGCTGATTATTTAAATATCGCTGCCAAACTGTTGGTGATTAAATCAAAAGCCATCTTGCCAAGCTTAGAAGTTGCTGAAGATGATGAAGCTGAACCAGAAGAAGATCTGACCAGTAAACTAATTCTTTATAAAAAATTCAAAGAAGTGGCTCGGTATTTGCGTCAGGTTGACTCACAAAACCAGCAAGGATTTATTAGAACTGCCGTGTTCTCTCAAAAAGTAAACTTCTTCCCAGACCCACATGTCACAGCCCAGACCTTGCATGATTCCATTCTCAAAGTCCTCCAGCAACTCAAAGAATTAGATAATCTACCCAAAGCTCGCGTCAAAGAAGCAGTCTCCATTCAAGAAAAGATTTCTCATTTACAAGATAGTTTAGCTAGTCGGATTGAAACTAGCCTCAGCGAACTCCTCGCAGAAGCTAAAAATAAAGATGAAGTGATTGTGACTTTTTTAGCCCTATTAGAGCTAATCAAACAACGTATCTTTAGCGTTGAACAAGAATTACTGTTCACAGATGTTAAAATAAAAAAGTACCAGCCAAGCACTGCTAATGAATCAGTTTCTCAAGAAGAACAAACCCAAAACTAATGAACCAACTTACTTCCAAAATCCATAGTCTTTTATTTGTCACTAGCAAGCCAATGAGTGTTAAACAATTGGCGAAATTTGTTGATGCTCCAGAAACTGATATTCAATCTGCTCTCCAGGAACTAAAAGCTTACACCGCAAATAGCGGCGTAATCTTACTCGAAGCTAATGGTAGTTTCCAGTTAGCCACTGCCAGCAGCAACACTGATATCGTAACTAATTTTCTAAATAGCGACCTCCGCGAGCAACTTACGGATGCGACTGCTGAGGTTCTCGCCATTATCGCTTACCGCCAACCGATCTCTAAATCAGAAATAGAATCCATTCGCGGCGTGAACTCGCAATATTCCATCCGTGCTTTATTGATGCGCGGGCTAATCGAGAAAGTTTCCAACCCGGATGATAGCCGCAGCAACTATTATCAAATCACCACGGAATTCTTACAACAACTCGGTATTTCATCTATCAATGATTTACCTAACTTTGAGGAATTGACCCAAAACATAAAACTACCTGAGACTCCTGCTGCTAGCGAATCTCAGCAATAAAAAAAGACTCGGAGGATGAGTCTTTAAGTCGTTCGAGCAGGAGTCGAACCTGCGAGCACAGTCTGTCGTGCACCACCCTACCTTAAACTGCAAGGCAAAGCTTCCAAACCAATTGGCCGAACCAGCATCATTCCTCCGAGTTTTTTTTTGCTATACTTCAACGGTCGCAGTTTTTGTATCCCTTGTCAACCTACTGATATAAAAATAAAACCAAAAATAATTTTTTGGTTTTATTAGTCAGTAAAGAAATTTAAAGAAAAACAGGGATTAGCGAGGAAGCTGCTCGTAGGATTCTTGCGGTGAAGAAGGGATCTCACCTTTGATTTTTGTGTTATCGCAGGCTCCTGCAACTAAACCCAAGGACAGGAGAGCAATCAAAAAATATTTCATGAATTTATTATACCATCTGGTGTGATTTTTTCCAAAAACCTTCCCAATCTTGCCAATCCCCCAAAAATCCGGTAATATACCTAAGTTGTCAAAATTAAATCGGAGGGAAAAAGCAAACTTTATGCTAAAAAACTTTGTGATTCATGGTGTGCAGACCATGCGCTCAAGAATCAAATTCGCAGCCTTTATGGCTGTTATTGTTTTGGTCAGTTCACCTTTTGTTGAGGCAGCAGGCGCTGCCGCAGGAGGAGATCACTCAAGTTTCGTAACCACGTTCCTGTGGATGGGCGTGATTTTGCTGGCTGCCAAAGTAGCTAGCTTGATTGAACGATTCGGCCAATCCGCCGTGCTTGGTGAACTGTTAATGGGTCTGATTCTTGGAAATCTTTATCTAATAGGGATAACGATTTTTGAACCTATTAAAAGCGATACGTTCATTCCGTTCTTGGCTGAGCTAGGTGTAGTAATTCTGCTATTCCAAGTCGGCCTGGAATCCAATATCAAGAAAATGGCCCAAAAAGGCGTTAGAGCGCTGTTAGTGGCTATTATCGGTGTAGTTGCGCCGTTTGTTCTTGGTACTTGGGTAGTTGGGCCCTGGCTCTTGCCTGGACTTGATTTCAACGCCTACCTATTCCTCGGCGCCGCACTTACCGCAACTTCGGTTGGTATTACCGCCCGTGTATTCCGTGACTTAGGGCAAAGCCAAAGCGATGAAGCTGGAATCATTGTTGGTGCTGCAGTTATCGACGATGTGATGGGTCTGATCGTGTTGGCTGTGGTTTCTGCGATGGTCACTGAAGGTAGTGTTAGTGTGGCCACCGTGGCAATAATCATTGCGAAAGCCATCGGGTTCTTAGTCGGAGCGATAGTTATCGGACAACTTACAGCCAATCAAATCGGTAAGTTCTTCTCCAAGATTCACACCGGCGTGGGCATGAAGTTTACATTAGCAATCGTTTTCGCTTTAGTATTCGCAGCTGTAGCTGGTTTGATTGGTCTCGCACCAATCGTGGGCGCCTTCGCCGCCGGTCTGATTCTAGACCCGGTTCACTTCTCGTACTTCAAGAAGCCAAAATCTGTTGAAGACTTGGAAATTCACATTTCCGACTCAACTGACGAGGTAACTAAATCTAAACTAAAAGAGATTGCCGAAGAACATAACGAGAAGCATGTCGAAGACCTCATCGAGCCAGTGGCTACTATGATGGTACCAATCTTCTTTGTATTCACAGGTATGAGCGTAAAGCTTGATACCCTGTTTGATCCTAAAATTCTTTTGGTAGCATTAGGTATCACAGCGGTCGCGTTTGTAGGAAAGTATGTTGCTGGTCTTGTAGCTGGTAATGTCAACAAGCATATCGTTGGCTTCGGCATGGTGCCGCGCGGTGAAGTTGGCTTGATCTTTGCTACGATCGGTAAAGGCCTTGGTGTGCTTAATGACGAAGTGTTCTCGGTAATCGTAGTGATGGTAATTCTAACCACCCTCATTACCCCGATTATCCTAACCACTTTAATCAAACGGCAGACCTTACGGCAAGCTGCGGCTTAATTCAGAACCACCTTCGGGTGGTTCTTTTTTTACTCTTTTCAAACCAGCTGTTTTTTGGTAAAATTTTCCTGTCATCATCAATCCACCTGTCATCCTGAACTTAATTCAGGATCTTTTATAAGGCGCCATCGTCTAGTGGTTAGGACACATGGTTCTCATCCATGTAACCGGAGTTCGATTCTCCGTGGCGCTACCAACAAAAGACTCCGAACGAATCGGAGTCTTTTGTTGGTATGGATTTTAGAAAAGGAGTCTTTTGGGTGCTTTTGAGATTTATTAAATTGTGCGATAATATAGCCAGTTTGAGATTGCAGGAGGATTTATGACCACGGAAAACTACAAGTTTCGCTATGACACTTTGACGGCGATGCTGTTATTTACAGTAGGTGCCATCGGGGCGTTATTTTATTTTACTCCAGCACTGCTTTTGGTAGCAGTGGTGGTTTGGATGCTAAGCCACGGATTAGGCTTGGCTGTTGGATATCACAGACTGTTAACACACAGGGGCTTTACCACACCGGTATGGTTTGAATATTTCATAACCTGGTGCGGTCTACTGACTTTGCAAGGTGGGCACATTAAGTGGGTGGCGATTCATCGCAAACACCATCAAGACACAGACCGCAAGGGCGACCCCCATAGTCCTAGAGATGGGTTTTGGCGGTCACACCTGCTATGGATGATTCAAACCGATGACTCTATCCATACTCGTGAGTTCTCCCAAAAGTACGCACTAGATTTATACCGCGGCAACTTCCACAGATTTTTTAACAAATATTGGTGGTTGCCGAGTACTTTTCTAGCAGTGATTTTCTTTTTCATTGGCGGCTTGCCGCTCGTACTTTGGGGAATTTTTGTCCCGGTTGCTGTCGGACTTCAGTTTACTTGGCTGGTAAACTCTGTCTGCCACCGCTTTGGCTCGCGCATGTTTAACACCGACGATGACTCAAAGAATAATTGGTGGGTAGCCCTGCTTACTTGGGGCGAAGGCTGGCACAATAACCACCATGCCAAACCTACGAGAGCTAGACACGGCCTTGTTTGGTATCAAATTGATCCTAGTTGGATAATGATTAGATTTCTGTCGCTGCTTGGCCTAGCCAAGAGCATTAAGCTTTAAGAAAAGCCCCCGATACTCGGGGGCTTCTTTTTTTAACTTATTGATTCGTAGTTGCTCCGGCCACTTTACCCTCAATACGTATAGTTGCTATACCTTGTTCATCAAACTCTCGAAGGACTTGCTTAACTCCATAAATCCAATTCGGACTACCAGGTTGCACATACAAACCAACAAATTCTTCTGGCGGCACATCCTTATAACGGCGTTCGAGCAAATCATCAAAATCGCGGATCCATTCCGCATAACTATTGTACTTACGGAGTTTTGGCGGCGTACCGCCGATACCGCTACAGTTATAGTAATAACAATTCTTGCCAAATGTACTTTCTACAAAAGAAATCGCTACCATCATTTTCATATTTTTTGAGCGAGCAAAGGCATCAATTGCAGCGGGATCTTTGGCAAAAGGTGAATTCTTGCTTGCTAAATAGGTTTGTAATTTTTGCTTGCGAACTTCAATCTCTTTAGCCGCCAAATCTTCAGTATCTCGGTTTTCTTTTACAAAGGCTGCGAATACAGGAGAAGCTACATCAATTACTTGCTGGGTAAAGACTTTTACCCCCTGTTCGGCCTGCAAAGCCTGCTGAGCGGCTGCATCATAGGCCCGGCTGTCCCCAATTGGTTCAGCTAATTTGAGGACAAACATGGCACCTGCGGCAAATGATAATACTATCAAAGTAAAACTAGCGAGCATCATTCGCTCGGCAAACCAGGCTACAGTTGTGGAGTAGCCATGGGGAATTCCAGTAGCCTCAACTAACTTGGTAACTACCCTAGTTCCCTTTCTTAATTTGCGTTTAGTTTTTGCTTTCAACATGAATATTTGCTTTATTATAGCACAATACTGCCCAACTGGTATAATTTATTCATGGCTATTCTCTCGGAAAAAACCTGGAAGAAGCATGCAAATCCGCTAAGCGCTTGGAGCAGAGCTATAAGCTTTGTGTTACTACCGATTATTATCTGGTACCACAGCTGGTATTTATTGATAGCGTACATTATTTGGCTAATAATCAACCCCAGGCTTTTTCCTCCACCCAAAAACCTCAACGACTGGATTAGCCGAGCCGTTATCGGCGAACAAATTTATACTTCAACAGGCAAGCTTAAAGCTGACCTGTCTACTGCTCTTAATCTTGCTAATCTCATTACCGTAATCGCTTTAATCTATTCTGCTTACCAGCGCCTGCTATGGCCAACAGTACTACTCACCATCATTTCCTACTTTCTTAAATTCTGGTTCCTACATAAAATGGTCAAGCTTGCCGACCAACACAACCACCAAGCATAAAAAAACCGAGCTCATGCTCGGTTTTAACTTATTCTAGTTTTTTCTTTGTGACCCATTTCTGGTGGACACCAGAACTGATCGTCCATTTTAGTTTCGCATGCTTCGCAAGCGATAAACTTTCGATTACAATCATTCACCAAACAATTCGTGTAACGTTCGCTCGACTGTTTGCAGAACAGGCACTTCCCTACGACTTGATGCTTTGGATCATCGGTATAGAAACCCATAGCAATACGGCCATCAAACACATAAAGCTTGCCGAGGAAATCTTCGTTTGGGAATTGCCTCATGTAAGAAACAATACCGCCGTCTAATTGATACACATCCGTAAAGCCTTGTGAGACCAAATAACCGGAGGCTTTTTCGCAGCGAATACCGCCTGTACAAACCGTGACAACAGTTTTATCTTGAAGGTGACGAATGGATTCGGTGAACTCGGGCAACTGGCGGAAGTTATCCATGTTTGGCAAAATTGAACCATCAAAGTGGCCAACCAAAACTTCGTAAGCATTGCGCATATCCACGATATAAAGCTCTTTGCCTTCGCGCAGCCATTGATGCAATTGTTCCGGTGCGAGGCGCTTGCCAGTCGTTACGTTAGGGTCAATGTCGCAGGAAGCGTCTAAACCAAGAGCAACGATTTCTTTGCGGACTTTTACAGAGGTACGAGGGAAAGAATTGCCATCGCTTGGGTCGCGCTTGATGTGAGTATTGGCAAAGCGAGGATCCGAGAACAAATCTTCCAGATAAGCATCAATCGCTGCTGTCGTTCCTTCTATGGTAGCGTTAATCCCCTCTTCGGCAATAATCGTGCGGCCCTTTAAACCCAGTTTATCCTGCAGTTCTTTTTGGTGCACCATTAACTGGCCGGGATTATCTATCCGGACGTATTTATAAAATAAAATTATTTCGTGAGTGTTCATATAACTAGCCTATTTTACTATAATTTGGCGTTTTTGGCAATTAACCCCCACACCAAAATTTTGGTGTGGGGGTAAAAAAAGCTGTCTTGAGAGACAGCTAATTAAACTACGAAGCTAGCCATTTAGGGATTTGCCTGGCAAACCAATCTGGCCGGTTCACAGCTAAGTCGGGGTGATCATTAATTACCCCGCCAGATGCGCAGAGCTGGCGTAAACTGAATGCCCGCATGCTGGAGTTGGTCATGAACTTACCTCGGGATTCGTGCTCGTTGGCAATGGCTCGTTTGATTGCCATGTTGTTGAAGCCGTCCAGACTTGCGACATCAATCACGTGCAAGTGCATCCGGCCTTTGAGGCGCTGATCAGGAATTGGTAGTCCAAAAACTCGGTTCAAGAAAAAGGTTGAACGCTGCTCATAGGTCAATTCCGGTACAGCCTCAATGGACTTAGATAACAGGCCATTGTCCAAAAGGTAAAGGTGAATGTTCCCTCCCCGACGATTCCACGGGACTTCAATCGCACCCACATGCTTCCACCAAGTTGGCTTAAAGTCTGCGGGAGTGAGCTGCTCAGCATATTCCTGCAACTGCTCCATCCGCTTGCTGAGATGCGGATAGAGATGCATTTTATTCCTCTCGGTAACCACAAACTTTTTTGCAGTTGTGATTTCCATCAAGGAAGTTACGACCTTGCTCATAATGAGCGTTGCTGTGTACAGTCCATGATTGTCGGTCTTGGCCTGCTCCAAAATAGATTCATTCGTTAATGTGATCATAAGGCCTCCAAATTCAAATTGTGTGCAAAAGTATATCTTAAATTTAAACAAAAATCCAGCCCTAAAAGCTGGACTTCAAGATGTTGTCTAACTCTGAATACCTGAGCTGCAGTTGAAGCAACTGCTTCATCTTCGTATTATCTGCAACCGAAACAACGATCTCATCTACCCTGGGTTCAACAATTTGAAACTTGATACTTTTGCCCAGTAAAGCCTCCGCTCTAGACACAACCCCCAACACCGAATGGGCCTGCCCAGTTCCGATATTAATGGCTTGAAATCCATTTAAACTATCCCAATTCTCAATTACCGCAACAAATGCCAGAGCAATATCTGCCACATGAACAAAGTCGCGCTCACAACTCCCATCCCTGGTAGGATAATTCGCACCAAAAACTTTTAAACCAACTTGAGGATTTTCTAAGCCCTTCTTTATGGCAGAAATTAATGCAGCTTCTAGATGCGGCTGGACAGCTACTTCGGGTGTGGCTCCGGCAACATTAAAAAATCGCAAAGCTATGGCCTTGTTACCGCTTTTTGCGAAATCATCAAGCGCCTGCTCAGCCAAAACTTTGCTTTCACCATACGGGTTGAGAGGTTTTAAATCTGAATGTTCCGGGGTCGGAATTTGCTCTGCATCTCCGTAAACTGCAGCACTAGAGGCAAACACAACGCCTGAGATATGATTTCCTAAAAGAATCTCTAGTAATTGCTGAGTTTTTTCTGAATTTTCCCTCAAGTATAATTCAGGTTTCTCAACTGATTCTGCCGCATCAATCTTCGCTGCCAAATGGATGACTACATCAATATCCTTGCTAGAAAGCTGCTGCCATAATTTTTCATCAGCAAAATCAGCCAGAAAAAAATCAACCTCAGCAGGTAGATTTTCCTGCCTTCCGGTTGATAAATCATCAATCACCCACAGCTTATGCCCAGCTGTAAGTAAAGCTCGGCACACATAACTACCTATGTAACCAGCGCCACCAGTAACTACAATCTTCATTATTGCCAATCCTCGGCGCGCTCTGATTTCCAGTCGCGCATGGCTGAAACTAAATCATACTGGTACTCATAACCTTCGTGAGCCAACACCTCGGCAGCAATCTTATTAGAACGGCGCAACTTGTGAATGCGAGCAGGGTTAATACTGGTTTGCTGGCCAATCAACTTAAATGGCAGTTCCCAAACTTTTGCCATCAGTAATAACAAATTAAACGGCAAACTAATTGGCTGCTTGTCCTTCCCGAGCACAGCTGAAATTGCCTTAACGAATTGACCCACTGTCGGGGTCGGATTCATCGTAAAATTATAAAGAGAGAATGGCTTCTGGCTAGAAAGCTGCTTCTGCCACATCCACACTACCGAACGGGTTAGCTCCTTTACGTAACCGCCGGCTTTGGCTGTGTCCTGATTTCCAGTGTACACAAAATAGCCGCGCTTAATCGCTTTAAGCATTCGCGTGACGTTGCCGTTCTCCCCTGCCCCAAAGATTACGCCTGGCCGAACAATCAATAACCTGCGGTCGGGTTCAGCTTCCTGCCACTGTTTATGAATCGCTTCGGCTTTGAGCTTAGAGATGCCGTAAGGAGTATTGGGTTTTGGAGTGCTTGTTTCGGTCTTGGTTTCAACATGCAAATCTTCATTAGCCCCGTAAGTCGCAATACTGCTTGTGAAAATTAATTGTTTGCAATCGATGGTGTTTGCCCAATTACAAATATTTTCTGCACCCGGCAGGTTAGTTTCGTAATACTCGTGCTCGGCGTGACCAGGCTCGCGGTGCACAGCAGCTAAGTTTACAATGAGCTCTGCCTGTTTAGGTAAAAACTGATAATCAGAATCTCTACGCACATCAAAACTGCAAGTCGCCACCTTACCCATAACGCGAAGCTGGTGCAGCCGCTTTGGCCAAAGCGGTTCTTGAAAATGTAGGTCAGCAAGCAGCACTTCATCTACGATATTTTGCTCTAACAATTCCACGGCCAAGTAAGAACCGATAAAGCCACCTCCGCCAAACAATACTGCAACTTTATTCATTTAAATTATTGAAAATATTCATATTATTCCTTAAAATCTTACCATCTGGCGACCTAATTGGAAAGTAGCAGTACAGGCTCAGCAATGCTATAATATGCTCAGAAATATGAAGAAATCAGAACTTCTTTTTAATTTATTATCAATTCCGCTGGATACCCTCGCTCTGATTGGCGCGGGTATCGTAGCTTATCAACTCCGCTATCAGACCGACAGCTGGGTGGGCCCAGTTTTGTTTGAATTATCACTCCCCGACTTTTTGGGAATCTTAATTCGCGCCACTCCGATTGTTTTGCTGATTTTTGCCTTGCTTGGCTTGTACTCATTAAAAGGTACCCGCCGGCTTTGGACTGAATGGAGCAAGGTCAGTATTGGCCTGAGCCTGGCCGCGTTTCTGACAGTAATTCTGTTCTTCTTTGATCAGTCTATCTTCCCCTCTCGCTTTATCATTCTAGCGGTCTGGTTACTAAGCATTGTGTTTGTGCTAGCCGGCCGACTAATCTTAAAGCTGGTCCAGCAATCCATGTTTGCCAAAGGTTATGGACTGCACCGCCTAGCTCTGATCAACGGGTCCGGCACCGAAGCGCAGGTCATTCGTGACTTACTCAAAGACCCTCGACATGGTTATACAGTGGTTGCCGAACTATCCAACAATGAGCAAGTCCTTGATTCGCTAAGCAAGCTTTACCAAGAGCAGAAATTCGACGAAATCGTCCAAACCAATCACAACACCAGCGCGCAAGATAATTTAACTTTGGTTGCATTCGCACGGCAATACGGTCTGCAATTTTCGTTCGTCCCCAACTTATTTGAGGTTCAACGTAACATCATTGAACTCAATAATCTCCAAGGTATTCCGATCATTGGCCTAAAAAACACCCCGCTAGACGGCTGGGGTAAACTCATTAAGCGTATCGCAGATATCATTATCAGCTTAATCTGTTTGATTCTCACTGCTCCGCTGATGCTGATCTTAGCCATTGCCATCAAATCAGACAGCAAGGGACCGGTTATTTACAGCTCAATACGCTGTGGCCAAAACGGTCGGCCGTTCAAATTCTATAAATTCCGCAGCATGTTCACCCATTTAAGCGTTGGCGATAAATACGGCAAAGAGGAGGCGCAGGCTTTGCTGAAAGAGCTTATCCAAGTTGCCGAAGAAAAACGAGATGGCCCGTTGTTTAAGATTAAGGACGACCCGAGAGTAACCAAAATGGGCCGATTCCTAAGGCGAACTAAACTAGACGAGATCCCACAATTTTGGAACGTCCTCAAAGGTGACATGAGCATGGTTGGTCCCCGCCCACACTTACCAGAACAGGTTGAACAATACCAAGCAACCAACGGCCGCGTGTTAACAATCAAACCAGGAATCTTTGGCTTCACGCAAATCGCTCAGACTTCTTGGCCAACTCTTCCGTTTGAAGAAGAAATTCGCCTAGACACTTATTACATTGAGAACTGGAGCCTGTGGGTAGACTTTCAAATTCTGGCCAAAAGTTTTCTGATTCTATTCTGGGAAAAGAAGCCCAAAGACAACTATTAAATCAAACAGCACAGTGAATTTTCACTGTGCTGTTATTTACATTTTACTCAAGAACCACGAGACCCCCAGCGCTAATGACGCGGGAATGGCCAAGGTTGCTCCAGAGGTCGAATACGAGGGGGCCGCCGTAGGCGCTAAAGTAAAGCGAGAAGTCAGACGACAGCCACTGCATTGCGGCAAGGTCGAGCAAAGGCGTTTTGCTACCCCGTGCTAATACATCTGGGAAAGCCACCATCGCAGCCGCAGCATCGAAACCGCCAGCTAGCAAAAACTTGTCAGGCAGGCTAGCCATCTGCTCACGGTCGGCGTGGACGCTGAAGCCCTGCAAACAGTTCGGAAAATAAATCCCGACCACGTTGCCTTGCTGCATCGCTTCCACCAGTCGCTCGTGGCGAGAGCCTTCCACGATAGTGGTCTGACCTACAAGAGTGCCTTTGCGGCGGTTGTAAAAGCTTCGCCAGGGAAACTCTGCCTTGAAGCTTCGCTCAACAGCAGGCAGGAACACTTCGTCCAATACTCGACCATAGTCATCAACCTGCGTCTGCGGCAGATAGAACGGCAAGTGAACGCCTTTGGTGATGAGCTGGGTCTTTTCGTCAGCCCGCAAACCGTCCAAGATTGTCTCGGCACGGTTCTTAAACTCGTCCACCGAGATCGCCTCTTTCAGAACGAAGCAATCAACAATGCGAGCAAGTCGCTCGGCGTAGTTGAGCTTCGTGTGCTTGAGGAAGTAGTTGCGATTTGCGTCCGTGACTGAAGCGGTAAGTGTGCGAGGCGGAATGCGACGACCGTGCTTGTCGAACCATTTGATAATCGCATCGGTCAAACTAACTTCTTTCTCACCTCTCAATAATCCCTGCAAAATAGTTTGATCTCCAGAACAAACTTTATTCAAAACCGCTTCGATTTGGCCGTAAGTTAAATAGCCGTACTTCAAAGAGATTGGCCCAGCCTGCTTCACAAAATCTTTCAGTGTCTGTTCCTTTAAAATACAAGCCGGCATCAACGCTTCGTTCAAAGGTAAATGTTTCATTAGTCCTCCTAGCCAAGCTACTTGCCCGGCCTTCTTTACAACTGCTACCCGCAGTCAGGATTCTTTCAGAGAGAAAGACTTATAATTCTATAATAAATTCCATCTTTAGTCAATAAAAATACCCTTGTTGCAAGAGTGTTCTTTAAACTCATACAAAAAGAAAGAGGTCTCGCAAAAAATCTGCGAGACCCTAAAAGTCCAAAGAACCAAAAGCCACAAAGGGCAAAGGGTTTAAGAAACCGAGGGCTGAACCTTGCGACCGCCGAACCAATAGTGGCCATTCCAGCCGATGTCGCCGAAGCTAACGCGCACCTTGCGCTCGCCGCACCAACGGTCGAAACCGGCGTAGCACCACTTACCGTTAGCATCCTTCCAGCTATCGCCGTTCGGATGGTCAGTGGCAAAGTCGGGATTATCGGCGTTGTATTGCGCTTGTGCGGCAAGGTCTTGAATAAGTCCTCGCTTCTTGCGCTCCGCTTCGACTTCACTGTCAGGCAAACTTCGCCCAACCTTGAAGAAAACAAACTCGACTTCTTCTTCGCCGTCGCCAGCTTCGAGAGGCATCGTTTCCACGACAGCCTTGTTCGTGTATTGTTCCCTGCCAGTTCCGTCCAGCACCTGCTGGGGGGTCTGACCTCGTTTTACTTTCACCGTGACGGTGATAGTGTTCGTTAAAAGTCCGAGAACCTCGCCGAGCATCTTCTCATAAGCCTCTTTATAAACACCGCCGTTTTCGATAATGGTGTTCACTTCTTCACGAGAACGCTTCGACAGAATATCTGTATGGAAGTCGTTAACGTGACCGATTTGCTTATTCGTAGGATGGGTTGACGTGTTCTTTTCGGTAGTTCCTAAAGACATCGTTTTATCTCCTTGCAATTGTAATCAGTTCTATGAACTGGCTGTCATTTTCAGACAAGCAATTTAACTATTAACTAAATCAGTTAAATAGGCAAATTGCTGGCCTGAAACTTCAAAGGGGCCCGAATGGGCCCCTTTATAAATCCATTACAGGTTACGCAAAGATAAAGTTAAAGATATCTTTACCGCGGCGGACTACAACTGCACCAGCAGTCAATAATCCAGCGAATACTGCAGCAGAAGTAGCTGCGGCACCAGTCTTTGGCGCTTCGTAAACGATGTTACCAGGAATAGTGATGGTAACGGTGTTACCATAGGTATTCTTAATCTGGTAGGACAAAGTTGGGGCCAAAGAAGACTTTACGCGGACCTTGAAGGTCTTTGTGACAGTTTCACCACGATCAATGTCTACAGATGGGAACACCAAGGTGTTGCCATCCAAACGGCCGCCGCCAAGGTCGATAATTTCGGCCAATGGCAGTACCCCAGACAAATCGTCGCGAATTACATAATTATTGTAATCAGCAGAACCATTATTAGTGGTTGTTAAGGTGAAGGTAATAGTGTTGCCACGGTCTGCATGTACAGAAGTCGCGTCAACTTTCTTGGTGTCATTATATGCGCGTTTAGACTGGGTAATATTAGGAGTACCCGGCTTGGTAGTGGTTGTAATACGTACACAAGCTTCATCTTCTACACGACTAACATCATCACCAGTTGCAGAAGCTTCGTTACAAATAGTCGTACGGTCGTTTTCTACAACTTCAGCTGTAAATTCGATAGTTACATCTTCACCTTCACGGAGATCACCTAATTCTACAGTCAAAGTACGATTGCGGAATTCGATATCTTCATAATCGCCGTCAACTTCTACGTTGTCAGTAAAACGGAATCCAGATGGAATCACGTCAGTCATGACCACATCACGGATAGTCCCATCGCCACTGTTAGATACAGTAATGCGGAACTCAACGTCTTCACCGGTTCGAGCGTCAACTTGGTCACGGAAGCTAGATGAACCTTCATCTAGGTTACGGACCTGCTTGCGAATTTCAATATCGCGGTCGTCGTCGTTATCGCAACCTTCAATACGGACAGCAGCAGAATCAGATACGCGGGACGCGTTATCAGCTACTACAGAAGCAGTGTTGGTCAAAGTACGACAGTCATCTTCAGTTACACGGGCTTCATAGGTAATGGTGATTCGTTCACCAGGATCCATGTCACCGAGTTCGATTGTGCCAGGGAAATCACCCTGCCACAGGTTGTCATTGATATCTACATCTACAGTAGAACGTTCGATAGAGATACCAGACACACCGTTATCGGTAACGCGTACATCACGGGCAACTTCGTCACCAGTGTTACGAACTACTACCCGATATTCTACGCGATCACCTGCTTCGGCATCAGTAGAGCTAGAGAAGTTTTTATCATCGGTGAGGTTACGAACTTCCTTTTCAATAGACAAGGAAGTGTCTTCATCATCAACATTTTCTTGAACAACTTTGAAACGGTAAGCCAAGAAGATACTGTATTCAAAACAAGCATCTAGGTCACCTAAAGTATAGGTAGAGTTACCTAAGTCCAAGTTTTCATAACCTGGAAGACGATTACCTTCGTAATCATACATAACACCGCTGTTACTAATCACTTCAAGCTTTGCATTACTTGGAGTATGCACAGTAAAGCTTTCAGTTACAGTATTGGTGTTGTCACCGGCCATCCGAACAGAAAGACGGTGTGTTGAACCTGTATTGGTTTCGGTTGTGGTCTGAATCTTCACATTACGAGCAATAGTTTGCTCAGCAGGAAGGTTGTTGGCAGCACCGTTGTGAACATAAATCAAGGCGATACCTTCTTGACCAACATCCAAACTCAATCCATTTCGCCAATCAGTTTCACTTTGAGAAAACTCTAAGTCCTGATTAGGAAAATAACGAGCTGCGTCAATGGCACGAAAGTCATGACACAGTGGAGTGTTTTCGTCGTCATAAGTAATTGGCCAGTGATTCAAAGTAGGAGTTGTAGGAGGATTTACACAGTTTTCTGCGTTAATCTTGGCAGTAGCCTGAGGAATCAGAGCTAATACTAAGCTAACTACTACAATCGCAAACAATGATCCAACTAAACCAAAACGACGGTTTGTTAAAATGTTGCGCATTTTATTAATTACTCTCGTGATTGCTTCGATGCCCTGTAAATAGGTGCAGTCTCGCAATCAGTTAATTAGTGAAGATTTACCGCCAACCAAACAGTTAGTAATAAATCTTGATAGTATACTTTATTTTGGTGATTTTGTCAAGGGATTTAACAAAACTAACAGAATAAAAACCTCATATTTATGAGGGAAAATTAAAAAGTGTCCTATTACAGACACTTCCCATAAGCGGATTTTACCCTTATTTCACTGCTTTGTCACCTGGATTTTTAGCCAGACTATTTAGAAATGACACTAATGCCAAAGCTACAAGGGACATGCTGATGCGAAACATCAGCTCCCCAAAACTACACCGATAAATGGACATCGCGATACCTCCCACAGATTATTGGGTATATACTACACCACGGAACTCATTGTTGACAATAAGCGGCACGCCGCTAAATGCCTTGACCTGTAGAGAGATGCGCTGGACTGAGCAGGTATGCTTTCGTCCAGATGCGCAGTGAGCGCAGAGCATTCGCAACTTGGTGATGATCTCTTTTTTTGTTAATTCTAAGTCGGACATAATCGTTTTAATTATGGTTTATAAAAATTATTTATGGATTAAAGCGATGTAGTTTTGAGGCGAGTTCGCGAAGCAAGCGAGCAACGAGCGAGTCGTAGTAAAAGCTACGATGAGCGAGTAGCGCAGCTTGTGACAAAGAAATCGTCCAAAACTACGAGCGCTACTCTAAGTTTCGTATGACGCCTACTACCTTTCCCTGTATCATCCACTCTTCTTTTGGATAAATATTGGCGTAATCAGG
This sequence comes from uncultured Candidatus Saccharibacteria bacterium, assembly GCA_964594755.1. Classification (GTDB taxonomy): domain Bacteria; phylum Patescibacteriota; class Doudnabacteria; order UBA920; family UBA920; genus UBA920. Next base: position 145,239 of record CAZQMO010000001.1, read on the forward strand.
ATTCTCTGCTTTTAAGTAGGCTCGATTCTTAATCTGAATAAATCTTTTGACAGTAGCTTCATCGTGCAAGAGTGCTACAACGATATCGTTATTTTTAGCTTCACGAGTTGGCCTAACAATTACTAAGTCGCCTTCATGGATCCCAGCGTTGATCATACTATCCCCTCTTACTCGCAGGAGAAATACATCACGTCTGCCTTTGATTAAAGTTTGCGGCAAGTTAACCCAGTCTTCTACAAACTCTTCTGCTAAGTGTGGGCTACCGGCTTGAATGGATCCCAAGATCGGTACGCGAACTAAACCTTTTTGCAAACTATCGGTGAGACTGTTTAAGACTTTAATCCCCCGAGCCTTACCTGTTGTTTCGATGTAGCCACCATCTTCTAGGCCATCTAATAATTTGGCCACAGCGTTCTTGGATTTTACTCCCAAATAATCAGCCATCTCAGAAATTGATGGGGGCAAACTCTGCTCACGAATCTGCTCGACGATAAATTGTAAAAGTTGTTTTTGTCTGTCGGTAATACTCATAGTAAGTTCTCCTTGTACTTGAATAGTATACAATCGTTCACCCTATGTCAAACAAACAAAAAACGCCCGATTTTTGAATCGTGCGCTAGTTATCCACAATCATTTTCCCATCCCTAGTAAGTACTTTACTACCTGGATTAACACCTCACTTACATCCTTTAAGATTGGCAACGAAGCGGGTAATAAAACTACCAAGATAATTAAAAAAATAAAATTTCGTCGTAACGACTGAAAGACTGCGTACACCAAAAGTACTGCTAATCCCACTGATACTACAGGCTGAAGAAATCCAGGAAAATAGTTTAAAAAGTTCTGATAAATCTCTTCTAAAAATTCCATAATTACTTTTTCTTTTTAGTTTTCTTAGTTGCTTGCTTAGGGATTTTCTTCGTAGGCTTTTTAGGTGATTGCTTAGCTACCTTTTTTACCGGTTTAGAAACTTTCTTTCGTGATTTTTCTACCGATTCTGTCTTTTTTGTAGATCTATCTAACAAAATTACATGGGGATAATCAAAAATATCTTTAATGAATCTGTCAAAAGTATCTCGGCGAATCTCAAACTCTTCCCTACTCATAATACTGTAGTTCAGCTCACTATTCGTTAACTTTTGTGCAGCAACTAGAAAATCTTCTAATTTGGAACCACTCACCTTCCCAACCATAAGGATATCAACTGGTAGCTCTGGGCGGCCAACAAACAAACCTGATAAAAAGATGCCGGAAAGTTGACCCAGTTTTCTTAAACTCACAAACAATTCATCAGTCCAGCCGCCTTGCTCAGCTAAACATTTTACACGAAGCGATTCCACATGAGGATGCCTCATATTCAATAAGTAAAACTTGGTCTTATTCTTGGTAAAAGCTTTTAAATAACGGTTGCGCTCAAGTAAACTTGCAGCTGCATTAGCTTTTGGAGTTGTAGTATGCAAGCGTACACCAAGCTCACGCGCCGTAAAACTACGCAGCGGCGCAACCAAGAAGAACGCCAGCATGTCAGCCGGATGTTTAGAATCAATAATGTCGGAAAGTAGCGTAACCATCAGTAAAATCATTATATCATAGCCAATTTTTGAGAACCTTTTGCCCTTGCTCCCCTCCTTAGGAAAAATGCTATAATTACTACAATGACAGATTTAGAAACACAAGTCGTTAAGATTCAGCTTGGTGATAACCGGCAATCCAGCAGTTTTGTCTTCACCTTGGCTGAAACTATCGATACTACCGAAACCGAACTCTATGTTATCTGTGAGCTGCCGATGTTTAATCCGGCCGCCAAAGATGAATGCCAGCGCATCGCCGAAGCGATTACTGCTTCCCTAAAACGCAGTTATCGCAAAAGCTATAAAGCTAGCATTTTTGAAAATGCATTAGCAACTATCAATGAGGAGTTAGCCAAGCTGGTGACCTTGGGTAAAACCCATTGGCTCGGCAAGCTCAATGCTGTTGTCGCAGTTAAGCACAACAACATTTTAAGCGTTTCCACAGTTGGTAAAATGTCTGCCCTACTCTATCGCGAAGGCAAATTTGTCTCTGTTACAGAAGCATCCAATAGTAACCAACCTCTAAAAACTTTTGAACAATTTTCCGAAGGCAAACTTCGTCTGGGCGATATGTTTATTTTATCGACTCCGCAATTGTTTAATCATCTCTCGATTGATCGAATTAAAACTCTAATCGACAAAAATGATTTGCCAATAGCTGCTCAAAGCATGATTGAACATCTGCAATCAGAGATGGGTCCAGAGGTGGCATGTGGCACAATCTTTGCCCTACAGGTTGAAGCTGGCTCAATGACTGATGAAGAAGTTGATTTGGCTCAATATTTAGCAGCGCCAGACGAAGAAGCTTCTGAGGATGCTTCAGGATGGTTACCACCAAAAGTTAAGTCCAAAGTTACCTCAGCCTCGAACACTGGTCTAATGATTGCCAAAAACTTTGCTTCTGATCTAAAAGCTAAATACTTAAAGCCAAACTATTGGCGCACCTTAGCTAGTAAGAGTGGTGATTCCGTAAATGTAGTTCAAAGCCGACTCAAAAAAACCGCTGCAAAATTCCAACCAAGTCAGATTTCTACTTTTAGCAAACAAAAAAAATTCTTTTTAATCTCCGCAGCGATTCTCCTAATTGCCTTAGTCGCGAACGTTGTGATTGTGCGCACCAATAAAAATACTCAGCAACAAACCCAAGCAGCAACCGAACAATTAACCCGTATTGAACAACTCCTCAACGATAGTAACGCTGCAGTGCTATATGGCGACGAAGGTCAGGCCGCTTCTCTACTAAAAGAAGCGCAAGACATTATTGCGCAACTTCCATCGGAATTCCCTGACTCTGCACAAGCAGAACAAGCTCAAAATTACCGCGACCAAGCATCCGAACTTGAACGTAAACTTAATAAGATTGAAACCGCGGATGTAACTAGTTTAGGAAGTCTAGGTAACGGTCAACATTTAATCAACCTCCCTAATTACTTAGCCACAGAAACTAATCGCAATATTGTTAGCTACGATAAAACTTCTGGAGCAATTACAGAAAACCAACTACGCTCTAGCGAATCTATTTTAGATAGCATCGCACTGAATAATAATCTAGCCGCAATTTATAATGGCGAAGAGTTGTTTGTTTGGGATATTGCCGGTGATATTGTCACAGGCCGTTATAGTGAAGGAGTTCCTTCTACCAACAACTTTGGCGGTATAAAAACCTACTCTGTTAATAACCGCGTCTATGTAGCGGACAAGTCTACAGGCCAAATTAAAAGTTACACTACCACAGGCCGCACCTTCGGCGGACAAACCACTTCTGTAACCGATGATTCTATTAAATCTGCCGCAGACTTCGCCATCGACGGGAACATTTACGTTTTAAGCGGCGGTACAATCCACAAGTTTAATTCAGGCGCCAAACAGCCGTTCTCCCCTGCCATCAGCAACTTTAGTGACGCAGGTAAGCTCTATACTCAAACCAACTACCAGTACATTTATGTACTTGATCCAGGCGAAAAGCGAATCGTTGTTCTTGATAAAGATGGTAACATGATTCAGACTCTGACCAGCGACCAATTTACTGACCTGCGCGACTTCGCAGTAGACGAAAGCTCTCGTACTATTTATGTGCTCAACGGCAGCGAACTACTCAGTGTAAAATTCTAAATTAGAAAAGCCCCGCTATATGGCGGGGCTTTTAGGTAGTGTTCTCCCAAAGTTGACAGTAATATAATACTACTGATAAAAACATTCGTCAATTTGGTGACCCGACGGGAATCGAACCCGCAAACCCAAATGTCAACTTTGAGAGTGTAGCCACTACCGGGCCCACTCTAAACAAAGTAACATCTGGTTATCAAATTTATTTCAAGTTTTAATTTAATTTATCAACACCTAAACCACTGATACCTAATAATAACTTAAATTTTTTGGTATCTTTTCTAGTAATTTCAAAACCAGAATTGGTAGATAAAATATAAACCGAGCACATAATCCAAAATCTCAAATAATAGCCAGTTACCTTTTCAGGCACTATAAACCTAGGTATTCTATACTCTATTTCACCTTCTTCAATCTCTGTAGAAAAAATTGTCTTATTACCGATACCAAATTCGGCAAATATTTTCTTCATAGACTATATCTTAATCTACTAAACCAAAATAAAAAAGACCTCCTTGCGGAGGTCCTTTAAATTTGAAATTTACTTTAAGGTAACAGTAGCGCCAGCTTCTTCAAGTTTCTTCTTGAGCTCTTCGGCTTCAGCCTTAGGAGCGTTTTCCTTAACAACTTGTGGAGCGCCGTCTACCATATCCTTAGCTTCTTTGAGGCCAAGGCCGGTAACTTCGCGAACAACTTTGATCACATTGATCTTGTTGTCGCCAGCAGAAGTCAATTCAACATTGAATTCATCTTTTGCTTCTTCACCTGCACCAGCGCCGCCAGCAGCTGGGCCGCCAGCCATCATCATAGGAGCAGCAGCAGATACACCAAACTTTTCTTCTAGAACTTTAACCAATTCGGAAAGTTCCAATACAGAAAGTTTTTCGATAGAACCAACTAAGTCAGCAAACTTAGCAGGAACTTCTACAGTCTTGTTTTCTTCAGACATATTCTTAGAAATAATTAATTACTTTTGAGCCGCGGCGTTCAACACATTGATCAAACCGCGGATGTTTCCAGCCATCACGTTGACCAGGCCGGAAACTGGAGCATTGATAGAACCAACCAATTTGGCCAAAAGTTCTTCTTTGCTTGGAAGATCAGCTAGAGCGATTACCTGCTCGCGAGATGCGAACTGACCATCAAGCACGCCGCTTAAGATGTTAATAGTCTTAACGTCTTTTGCAACTTTGTTGATGATGCGCGCTGGAGCAACTTCATCTTCCTGGGAAACAGACAAGATAACTGGAAGCTTGTAATCAAGTTCCGCAGTTGGGATACCATTAGCTTCATAAGCCTTCTTGAGCAAGGAAACTTTATACACTTTGCTCTTTACACCTTCAGCTGAAAGCGCGCGTCGGAAAGTATCAATTTCTTTTACAGTAGTACCACGGTAATCCGCAAGTACTACGCTCTTGGCATCTTTGAGGCTAGCAGTTAATTCCTGCAAGTCTGCTTCTTTTTGTTGTCGTGTTTTTGCCATTTCGTCCAAACTTTACTCACTTGCTCGCGTCCGATCCGCTACGCGGACGGCTCGCTCGCCTGCTCATAAAGTTTCTCCTCTCAAATTTTCGCTTAACTGGCGCCTTCGCTGCGACCCTCCTCGTTACACTACGTCGGGTCGGCTCAGGCTTAGCCCAAGCGAAAATTTGGGAATTTAAATATTCGACCTTTACAACTAAAATCCAGCTAGAAACATAAAAACTCGGTTTCCCGAGTTCAAAATATTAAGCTAAAAGCGCTCATTTTCGTTCCTCGGTGGGTCACAGCAATAAAATTGCTCATATTTAAGGCCCAAATATGATATAGGGGCCACCAACTGTCTTGGGATATTTAGTTAGATGTATTATAATACTATTGACAAAAACAGTCAAATCTAGTAAAATGCTCAAACATCAACTAGGAGGTGTACAATGAATCATAAGGTAGTATCAAAAGAGCTCATCGAGCGAAGCCTCACTGATGAGTTTGAGGAAGCAGAAATATTTTCGGCCGAAACTGAGCATTTGCTCAACGAAGTTGAACGTTATTTCGCCAACGATCTTACAAGCAAAGGTATACATGTCAGGTTTAACGACCTACACATTCTCGCCAAGGGAAAGAGTAATACAGTGTTTTCCCACCTTCGCGCAAATCTACCGGTAGAAACCTAGAGGGACTGACGATTTTCCCAAAGTCAGTCCTTTTAAATTTGTCTATCCAGCCAATCTATCACTTGAGCGCTTTCAACTTGCAAACCCTTCTTCTTAGTCTTCAAAAATTCGCTGATTAAGTGAGTTCGGCTGGGGTCTGTTTCCTTGAGCGCATAAGCACCCGCGGCAAGTCTTTTGATTCTCCAGGAATCCAAACGCCATTGACCCGAATCTATATCCAAAAATCTTAATAACTCTGCTTCGGAAAGTTTCTTTAGCGAATGCTGAATGGCCTGCATGTCCGAATCATTCCTGCTGAGCAACCTCTTAATGTCGCTGAATATTTCCCTATCTATTTCCTGATTGCGCTGTGACTCAAGCTTATACTGAGATAGCAGATTTATAGCAAAATTATCATCAATACCATCTTCGTGAGCAGTGGCTTGATTGCTTGATCGACCAAAATCAATAATATACACCTCACCATCTGCCCCATCTTCTACAATAAAATTCCTAAGGTGTAAATCGTTATGGTAAATTTTATTATGATGTAAAAGTTCTATCGTTTTTGCAATCTTAGCACGCTGTTTAGGACTGAGCAGTTCATGATTATGTTTCGTAATGGCTTGTAAAAGCTTTTTATATTGCTCAAGCGTGTCCATTGCCGTAAAATCCAAGCCTCGACTGCGAAAATCACTACTGACCGCTAAAAGGAGTGAGGAAAAATTCATATTTTTAGTACCGATGTCATCATAGCCGGGTCGATCTGAGAGATAGATCTTAAACAATTTTGTTAATAAATCATCACCTTCCACCCAATCCATTAAGATAATGGAGGCCTTATCTATAGAAAGTTCAGCATTTTGCCTATTTAACCGCTCGCGTAGCTCCTTATCAATAGTCAGACTATGAGTAAGAATTGGCTTTGGAATAGCTGCGTACTGACTCCTATCTTCTTCTGACATGCGTTCATACAAACCATAGGCCTTGTCATGCCATTTGAATTCATTGGCAGCCATAGCCTCGCTGGTAACTTTTAAAACCTTCACGCTTTTAGTCTGAGGTAAATAATTATCTACCTTCTTTTGACCTTCAACTTCCGGAGTCTGGTCAATCTTTTGGGTTTCAAATTTAAAAATTAAGGCTTGCTGACCTTCATTCACTTTCGACCTAAAAAACAGCTGCGTCTTAAGTCTAGAATCAATATTCTGAAGGAGGTCACGAATTTCCGGAGAATGTTCTACTTCTCTAGTGCCTTCCGGAACCGCAATATCTTCTTCGCCATCCAGTTCATGGATTGCCTCGCGCGGCATATATTTTTCTGAATCAATAGACATTAACCAAAAATAAATTTAGGAATATAATTTATCATTGCAAAGAATTCGCGAACGTAATAAAAACGCAAATCTTGAGCTGAATAATAAGTTGGTTTGGGTGCGCGCCAATAAACTGTTTCAAAACCGGCTCGCTTAGCCATGAGCACCCCGCGCGCCAAGTGAAACTCATCACTGACAATAACCACACTGCTGTCAGTCCCCTGCCCAGCTTCTGCTAATTTCTGTGTTGAGTTTCGTATGTTTTCGTAAGTACTATGCGATTGGTCTTCCAAAATATACTCAACTTCCTGATCGCTGAATCTTTTAATTATCTTTTCCATATATTGTGCCTCGGAAATGTCGCTTTCCGAAATTTTTCCACCAGATAAAACCAAGCGCTCAACTTTGCCAGCTGTATATAATTCCAGTGCAGTCGTAGTGCGATTAGTTAATGCTGGAGTATTAATAGCTGCACCTAGGATAATGGCGGCGTCAGCCCTTTCGAACTCTGGCCTAGTCTGCGCTACTCCATATATCAATAAAATATTTAGCACCGCGGCTAAACCGATTGTTGCAAAAAAGATTTTTAAAATCCTATAAAACAATTTCATAATAAGAAAGCAGGGAAGTGGTGACGATACTTTGCGAGATCGATTTGCAAGTCGTCAGTCACCACAACATCTTCACTCTGCAAATAATTTTTTTGAGCTAGGGGAGTAGACATCATGTTCCCCTTGATACTGATATAACCTTGATTATTAATCACCCGCCACCACGGAACACTGTTATCACCGTCTAAGGTGTGTAGCGCCCAGCCAACCTGACGAGCGGCGCGAGGTTTACCAATATACGCTGCCACCTGGCCATAACTAACTACCTTCCCGCGCGGAATTTTTCTGACCACCTCCATCACCTGTCTTTTGAAGTTCACCCTGTTAAACATTAATGGCGAAGCAATCCCTGAATAAACCTATAAAGTTTAACAGGGGTCATGCTTTGATTATATCAGAAACAGCCTTGCCCACACACCAATGTATGGGTGTGCGGTCTTGCTTCTCGCCTATTTTCGCATTATAATTACCGCACAAGTAACGCCTTATTGGCAAAGGAAAACTATGGGACTTAAAAACGTACCTTTTGGCAAACCAGATAAATTCAATGTGATTATCGAAATTTCGCAAGGTAGCCAAGACAAATATGAATACGATGAAGAATTGGATGTCATTAAACTAGACCGTGTGCTTTATTCAGCACAACGCTTCCCTGCCAACTATGGCTTTATTCCGGAAACTCGCGCTGATGATGGTGATCACACTGATGTATTACTGTTCTCTACGAACCCAATTATCCCAGGCGCAGTGGTCGAAGCCCGCGCCATCGGCTTTATGAACATGGAAGACGGCGGCGAGATTGATAACAAAATTTTAGCTGTACCTACAGAAGATCCCCGCTTTGAACACGTTAAGTCCCTCAAAGAACTACCAGAACACTCTCCGAAAGAAATCAAAAACTTCTTTGAAACTTACAAGATACTACAAAATAAAGAAGTTAAAGTTGGCGAATTCGAAGGTGCAGATAAAGCTCAAGAATATATCGAAAAAACCCGCTCAGCCTACAGCCACGAATAAACTAAAAGACCCCAAGCGGGGTCTTTTTTTATCTGTTGTCAGACTTGCTGGGTGGAAAAATCTTTTCCCAAAACCGCGGATGATCCACTACAATTTCGCTGATAAAAGCAAACGGTATGGCCACGGCGACGACAATATAAATTACGCGCCAATTTATCTCACTGTCGGTGGCAAACATTATCGCCAATAAATCTTCGGCGATACCCATGCCCAGACCAATAATCAAGAATTCTAGAATGCGTAAGCGGCGCTTGGTCATATTTATTGGGCGCTTGATTCTTCTACAACCGTGACATTAGTTTCCTCTACAATTGCAATCGGGCGCAGCGGCTTAAGCAATGGGCTCAGCACTAAAGCCAACAACACAGAAATGCCCCAGCCAATCCAAATCGGCAATGAGAGAGTGTCGGCCCGTTTTTCAAATTCCGCTAATGAACGTCCCGCTAATACGTAGGCATTCTCATCAACCGGTTTAAGAACTGCTGCCATCTTGCGGCCTTCAGTAACTTCCAAATCGAATCGATAGTCACCTTGTAGTTTTGCTAAATCGAAGTTTTCAGATGGAACACTGATAGGTTGTCCGTTTACCAATGCCGTAGAACCAGCTAAATTCTTATCTTTATCAAAAATGGCCACAAACAAAGCATCGCTTTCACTGAGATCAATCTGTTGAGCAGTACCAACGATTGCCTCAAGTGGCGCGCCCTGCCGGATAATTCCAGCTACTTGTTCCGTAACTTCTATTTGGGGATCATTTGCCTGCTGGCGAAGAACTAACCGGCCCGTGTAACAAATTGATATAAATACTATCGAAAAAATGGCTACCAGAACCAAGAAAATCGCAATTACGCGATAGCGATCAAGCACAGTTTGAAGGTTTTGCATGTGTTTCAAAAATTAATATCTATAAGTATATCATACAAAAACCTTCCTGAGCTTTAGCCGAAGGACGGTTTATTATTTCCTTTAATTAATCCAACCAAACACAGCGGCGATAATCAGCATATTGATTAAGCCTGCACCAGCCATAATGGCAATCTTGGTGATTACCCAGCCCTCTTTGGTACCACCAAAGATTACAGCTGCGGCTTGGGTTGGTAAGATGAATCCTAGCCAGCAGTAAAAGCCTAGCATGTAAAGACTCATATCTGATGCGACCTTACCAACTAACACAGCGAAAGCATAGCTGGTAATCGCCGTGAAAATAAATTGCACTCCCAATAGTGGCATCATTTGCTTAGTCATCACAGCTTGCTGTTCTTTTGAAACCTGATCAAAACCGTGAATCTTCCCCCAAGTTTTGCCGAAGATCGGCATGTACCAGATTGCTCCAAAAATAAATTGAGCAACTGTAGCGACCAAAATCGCCAAATAGTTTAAGTCCATATTGTTATGGTTAATGTTAAACTCATCATAACAAAAAACCGCCCAAAGGGCGATTTTATATTATTCCTTAGCCGAGGTGTCGATCATCCAACCAATACCAAATTTATCTGTGAATGAACCGTAATAATCACCCCAGAACATTTCCTGCATCGGCATCTCTACCTTACCACCTTCAGATAGAGCTTTGAATAATCTGTCTGCATCAGAGCGAGTGTCTGGACAAAGCATAATGTATATATGATTACCTTGGACTAATTTAAAACCCATGGATTCTGAAGCGTCGGTTCCCATAATCACATGGCCGCCCAGAATTTTTAGTCCAACATTCATTACCAAATTCTTGTCTGCTTCTGATAATGGAGGAGTGCCTTCCTCCTGAGGGGCTTCACTCATTCGCTGCATACCTCCTGGTTCAAACTCGCCGCCAAAAATGGATTGATAAAAATTAAATGCCTCCTCGGTTTTACCGTCGAAGTTTAGATATGTTGCTACAGACGCCATAACTTTAATTTAATATTCTTAGCTTTATAATAACAAAAAACCGCTCTCAAGGCGATCTTTATTGACTCATCTAGGTCACACAATAAAAAAGTCTAATGGCTGGCCATTTAGAGCTAGAACCAAATTCGACCTTGCCCTGATTAGTCTTTCTGACTGATTTTATTATACCAAATCGACGGCATTAGAGCTTATACAAAAAAGTGACAAATGTGACAGTCTTGTGACTTATGGGCATTATTGACTTTTATGAACTAGAGTGGTATAAATATAAGTCAAAAATAAAAAACAGGTTATAGGAGGCCAATATGGATTTAGCGGTTATTGTGATCAAACCAGACAGTGTCAGAGACATACTGGAGCGATCCATCGTATTTGACCTAATGCAAACTGTTGATTTCGATATCTTGCTTGCAAAGTATCATCAATTTACAGAAGCTCAGATTCGGATAATGTATCCAACATGGGTAAATAAATCCGTCTTTAGATATATGGTACGAAATTACCTTATCGGACCATCATTGATTTTACTCGTAAAAGGAAAAAACGTATCACAGTCCATCAATGATTTAAAAGGCAAAATGAACATTGGTGGAGGCATTCGTCACAAATACAAACGTTATTCGGTCGAAGAAATGGAACGGTTAAATTTTTCTGATGAAGAAATTAATATTCGGAAGTCAGAAAATCGCATTCATTCTACTGACTACATAACAGAAGCATGGGATATACTAACGCAAACATGCAATGCACGTGAGCTAATTGAGATATCTCATCATTTCAAAAATGAGAATGGCTTAACTTTCGACCTTATTAAGTAATAAAATTATTTGGTAAGGTCTTTTTTAAATTGAAGATTACTTGGATCTTTACCATACTGTTTAATTATTTCAGTTGCTGAAAAATGCACAGTATGCTTCAACTCAAACCCTAATGATTTTATAAAGTCTTCTACACTTTTTTGATTATTACCTTCTATTTCTACATACGGCGGAATTTCTGGATATTCATCCAGTTCAACTTTTACATCCCCTACTTTATATTCTGTTCTATATTTTTCTCTCAAACCATATGGCTCATAACCTAATTCTTGAAGCATGGTTTGCATCGTATCAAAATCAGAAACTTCAATCTCTAGTTCTTTTCGTGTTAAAAAATTCACGTCTTTATTAACCTTAAACTTCATTGTTAAGAAACAAGTATCGCCTTGAGAGCGAAGACGTAAAGAAGAAAATTGCACATCATGTTTTGATGCATCAAAATACATTTCTCTGTACAGGATTCGATCATGCACTAGCTTGCCTTGCAAATCACGTATAGTATTTTTAAAACTATCTAAATTTACGTCTAAAATTTTTACTTCTACTTCATTCATGTTGGTTAGTATGATAATTACAAATTTCGTTTATAGAGTCGTTAGTCTTTTCCAGTAATGATAGCTTAGCTTCATCAGTCATTGCGTCAATATTACTTAAACCAATATTTCTTATATCTGCTAATAATTTTAATCTATCTGTATCAAAAGGTAAATCTTTAGATATTACCTGCTGAATCGCCTGTTCATAGGTATTAGGCTGGATTTTCTCATCAGCTGATACTTTTCTAAGTATTAGGAACATGATTTTTATTGACCTTGTTAAAAGCTTAGTATATGTTTCTGGCTTTGAAATATTTGAAACAATAAGCTTTTCTACACCTCTTTTGCGATCTAAAATATGCATATTACAAGCAATGAGGTATTCCTCCTTGCTAATTTTGCGAAATAATTTCTTTTCTCCTACAAGCATTGCTTCTTGATCAATAAAATATATGTAGTTAATAAACTTGTCAGGAAGCTTATAAACAGACCCGTTATCTAAATCTAACTGACTCATGACAGCAATATCAGTTTCTAATTTTGTTTCTTGTTGAATACCATTTACCAGACGATTAACAATGACCAATACTTCTAGATCAATATTTTTTAGAACAATCAAAATATCTAAATCGCTCCAGTCATCTTTAAAATTACCTCTCCCCAAACTACCACATCCAATCAAAAATACAATATTATCCCCTAATGCTTTAATCGCATTTTCTGCTACTAACTTACGCAGATTATGAATATTTACCATACTAAAAAATGTGAATTATGACTCAATACTTTTGTGGATGCATTCACCTTTACCAGCGATCCAGGTTGAGTTCGATAGTTTAAATTCCTAAATATCACTTCCAAATCTCCTTCAAGTACTAATAAGTAAGAAATTTTAGAACGCATATCTGACAAAGAAATATAATTACTATTAAAATCTTTATCGATAAGAGTAATATTACTGAATATCAGTGGTGATTTATCACTAAACTTTAGTGATTCGATGTAAAATGAATAGCCATTATTAGAGGAGGGTTTACCTTTTTTAGACTTAAGCTCTATCTTACTAATTTTTATATTCGAGTTTTTCTGACCAAATTCATACCCGATACGATTCCGTTGATATTTATCTTGCACCCTAATTAAATCATTTTTCTCTGGAGGTGACTCAATCTCCATTAACACAGCATGGGAATGTTTTGTATATGTTCTATGTAGCGATTTTCGTTCAATAAAATATAAATCCCCCGCCTTAAGTCTCTTGATTTTCCCACTACTAGTTTCTAAATATGCACTTCCTTCAAGCAAGATCAACGCCGTGTCTTTATGAGGATGTGAATGAAGAGAAGTAGATTCTCCTTTATCTAAAAATAGTTTCCATATCTCCAAGGAATGATTTATAAAGACTCTGAATTCATGACCCCAAGGTTTTTTAATAACCTTGTTACTAATTTTCTTAGTATCTTCACTTTTAATAATGCGCAAATGTTTAACCAAGCTATGATCAACTTTATTAGGTATAATAGCAATCTGCTTCTTCCACTTATGTGGACCCTCTAATCTTATACTCATTATTTATTCAATCTCGCTTCAATAGCATTAATTACCTCTTTCATAAACAAGCTTAAATCGCGAGGTCGGCGTCCTGTAATAATATTTCCATCAACAATCACAGGTTCATCTGAATATTTAGCTCCTGCATTAATTACATCATCCTTAATTGCTGGGTAGCATGTAGCTTCAATGCCAGTTAACAACTCAGCCGATACTAATACCCACACGCCATGACATATTGCTGAAATCAATTTATTATCTTTATCAAAATCTTTTAACAACTGTAAAACCACACTATTCTGCCTTAGACTCTTTGGACTTTCTAATCCACCTGGAATAAGAATACCCAAAACTTCTTCACTTAAATTTTTAATTTGATCAATAGTTATATCAGGCTTCAAAGAACCATTACCATATTTACTAATTAATTGAGATTCAGAAGAAGCAACAATCACTTCAAGATTCTGAAGTTCCTTTAGTCTATAGTAGGGATATATAAGCTCTGAGTCCTCATATCCATTCTCAGCTAATATAATGAGTTTATTCATTTTATTTAAAAAATTAATTTAACATATAAATTTGCCATATGAAACTGGTAATGTCAATACATGCATAGCTTTTAAAGTTTTTTACTATCCATTTGGAGCATAAATAGCAATAGTATTACCTCTAGAAAAATCTAATTCACATTCGAGCTTATTTATTCCATAACAATTCTCTAACTTCAATAGCAATTTTTCCATATAATTAAATCATAACAAAAAACCGCCTCTACGGCGATCTTCCTACGGCATTCGTGCGCTCTAGTTCCATATGGTTTTAGGACTAGCACGAGTTGGCTGGACACATCAGTCCAGGACTTGCTCTTAGGGGCTTTTACAAGGGTTTTTGGAGCTCTTGTGCTCTGGTATTATAACGCACTTAGGTCTGGGTCTAAAATAGCAGAACAAGACAAATGAGACAGTATAAAAGAGTTGGCAACTGTCTCATTTTGACTATCAAGGTTTTTGTGGTGTAAGTTGGTGATGCGTCAAAACTTCCTTAATCTGCTCTGCTAAACTAAGCCCAGACTGGAATTCGTAGATGAGCCTGTACAAATAGCCGTAGGAAAAAATCGAGGTGTTGCATTCAAAATCCAATTGGAGATATTTGTCTTGGAACTTAGGTAAGTACAAATTTTTTATCTTGGAATCCGCATTAAATTTATCCAACTGGGATTGGGTTAGCCAGCTGGTTTGTAGTCCAGCTTCTCTGCATAATTGCATAAACTGATCAACGTCAAAGTAAACGTAAAGCCCGAATTTACCCATCAGCAAATCTATAGCGTATTCGGACTTTAGGGTTAGATACAACGGCTGATGGCTCAAAACTTGTACCTTGTTTTTAACTAGATGAATTGGAGTACGAGAATAGATAAAAAATTCTGGCGGATTATCCCGAGTAAACTTCAACTCTTCTTTGGTTTTTAAATAGTGACAATCCTCCCATGGCTTAGTCATGGTGTGGTAAAGGTAATGCTGAAAATCCCAAGCACGGACTTGTTCGCTTTGGCCAGTCCTATCGAAAATTCCGAACCAGCCGAAGTCTACCGGAACCAGCAAGGGTTTGCGGTCAGAATAAAATTGACCAATGGCCGAATGCAATAATTTATTGTAGCCGTCGGTCGCAGTTTTAACTTCGTATTTATTTTTGTAAACGCCATAAACAAAGTCTTTGCCACTTCCAGTATTCATATAATCGATTACTGCATCCATGGTTTCTCTTTGCTTGCCGAAGCGTTTGATCTGGCTAACCACATGATGGCCATGAATTTTTACAAGCTCGTTAACAATTTCCAGATCGTCCTGCAAGTTTTCCTCAAAAAGTTTGGAAATTAAAATGTTGATCTTACCTTCTTTGACTTCAACCAATTCTATATTGCCACCTTGAGCAACTAACAAATCGCCGACTCCCAAAATTGAGGTTATGTCGTTGAGCAAAGCAAAACTGTTTTCGTCCTCATTGATTTCTTCGGCCGTTACGAGGACTGATTCTAGATTCTGCTCCGACAAATGGCCTTGGTGCATATCGGGCTTGGCAAACATCTTGATATTCGGATGGTCAAAACCAAGCAAGTTCCAAGCAATGACATTGGCTGCTTCTCGAAAACATGATTTCTGAAACTCCACCGCTTTAATTTTTTCTTTAATGACTTTATATTCTGGTAGTTTCTGCGGATGCCGAGGGTTGATCCTGACAAAGTCTTTTAACTCCTTATTGATTGATATTGTTTCACCTTCCAATTCCAGCAGTGCGTCAACAATCTGTTTTTGCGCCAACTTGAACCCTTCATGGCACTTGTTGAGAAATTCTTTGTGTGGAATTTCTTTAATCTTTTGTTCAAAGTTCTCTTCGGTCAACTGATAAAAGTCCGAGCCGTGGGTCAAAATCAAGGGCAGTATGTTTTGGAGTTGAGATGTAAATTTTTCTGTATTCATCTTTTTATCTTCGACGTCTCGCATAAGTCAATGAGGAAAAATAATCGTAAAAATCGGTCAGGGTAGCTATGCTCGTTTTTCGCCTGTCGGATTTAGTATATTTATAAAATTCAATATGGCTATTAGGCAAATAATCGACAAAAGAATGTGGTTTATTGGAGCCACCAGATCCAAGGGCTGTAACCAAATGTAATGATTTTCTCGCCCTTGTCATAGCTACATAAAAAGCATTCTTTGTAATCCGTGACATATTTACGTCGTCAAATCCTATAATAATTACATGATCAGCAGATAACCCCTTAGAACCAACTATGGTCATTAACTCTACTGCAGACATTGGCTGAACCTCAAGTTCGCTTAACTCCGCATCCTCTTCCTCTTGATGTTCTATTTCTTGTATATCCGTTTCATTTACTGCCCGCCTTCCCATATCTGCTTTAAGACTGGCTTCATCAGTTATGCTTATTTCTGTTTTAATCCTCCGCACCTTTTCCTCCACACTATCTGTTGATTCGATTACCTGTTTGATTTTCTTACATTTTTCTAACGCTTTTGACGTTATACTAGAAGTTAATTGATAAAAGTTGTGCCCTGAGTTTATGCATTCTTTGGCCATTTCGACTACATCGCTGTCTATAATGCCTTCATAAAAAAGTACTTTCCTAAAAGTGAAGTTGTTTTCGGGATGATTAGCTAAGGAGTAGTAATTTAGTAATTTATAATAATCATGCGAGAACTTTTTTAATTCTGCTTGAAATTCAGCAACCATTTTAAATAATTCCTGATTCGAATCTTTGTGGCTATAAAATTTCAATTCCTTTGAGGGAGTTAAAATAAGCAAAAATGGATCTTTCGAATTACCTTCCGCAAGTTCAACTCGTCTTGTCTCAATTTCAGAACGATTATCATCAACGAATTTTTTAATGTAGTCCACAGCAGTACCGGGAGCTACGCAACCAATGATTTGAACCTTTGGAGTGCTTGTATCATTAGATATCGGCAAATATATTTTCTCTATGCAGTCAGTTTCGGGATTTTGTAAAACAAAGTGTCCGGCTGTCTTTGTGATATGGAAGCCGCTTCTACCACAGAATGGCAACATGGCATTTGCAAAGTCCGCATTTCTATATAGATTTCTGATTAAGGATGCATTCCCTGATTTAAGCTTTTCGTAAAGAACTTGATCATCGTCACCAACTATTAATAAGCCACGAGCATGCTTAGACGAAGCATTTATTAATTCTTCTTCAGCCGCATTAAAATCCTGATATTCATCGATAATTAAATAGTCATGTTGATTTAAAGACGGATTTTCAATCAGCGCATCTTTTGCGTAAATAATAAGGTCTGCGAACCCGGACGCATTATAGAATTTGGATAGAGCGAAATACCCATTTTTTACATCACTCCATTCTGGGGTTATCTGAAAAACCCCATTATGTAATTGTTTATTATATTCTTTCAAGGAATAAGTGGTCTGATCAGTTTGAGCGACGAACAGCAACACATCACCCCATACAATATCTTCCCATATCTCACTTATGATTCTTAAATGTGGTTGGAATTTAATATTTGCATTGCCATGGTTTCTTTCAACAATGCTCCGAGCGTATTTATGTAGTGTAAAAACTTCAGTTTGTTCTTTTTGGGCTGCGGTTAAGCTCCTATCAGTTTGAACATCATTGCGCAAATCAGCTACTAATTTTCTTACAAAACTTAGTGCAAGAATTTTTGCAGAAGGGTCTTTTGTTAGCCAATAGTTGATTCGTTGTTTAAAAAGGGTGCTTTTACCAGTACCAGGTCCTGATACTATCAGAATTTTGCTTGCGGAGTCTTCAGCCACTGTCTGGCAATTCTTATTTCGGAATTGCGTCCGCTCAGTGTCAGATAGACTATCGAACTCAGTGTTTAAGTGGACGAGTTCGGCTGAGTCAAAGGGTGCTCCGGTACTGTTTATTAAATATCTTAATGGCATAGGTAAAAAATTGCACTTTATTGGGTAATTTTAGCACTTTTTTGGCATTTGCGCAGTTGGTTTGATAGTAAAAATATTACATGATATAATGTATTTACATTCAGAAGATTGAGATTTAACCTAGGGAGCAAACTTTGCTAAGTCTCAGTAGCCAGCTAAAAAAGCTTAGAGTCTGAATCCAATAAAAAACCATGAGTCCCTTGCATACGTGTAGTATGCAGAACTTATAATTTATTGGATTTGGGCTCTTTTTAATTTGCCCGATCCAGAAAGGGTTAAAAATGAAGAATACTAAGTTAAGAGTACAAAGCGTGGCGGTCAAAGATCTAAAACCAGCAACGTACAATCCACGTAAACATAGCGATGAAGCTATGGAAGGGCTAAAGGAATCTATTAAACGGTTCGGCTTAGTTGACCCCATTGTGGTCAACGGTGCCTCTAAACGAAAAAATATCGTTATTGGCGGTCATTTCAGGCTTAAAGCCGCTAAAGAGCTTGGATACAAAGAAATGCCCGTGGTTTATATCAATCTGACAGACATTCAAAAAGAAAAAGAGCTTAATATCAGGTTGAACAAAAATACTGGCGAATGGGACTGGGCTCTGCTCGAAAAATTCAGTGAAGACTTTTTATCTGATGTTGGTTTTTCCACCGAGGAGCTAGATGAAATTTTTGCCATCGATGATGAGCCAGAAATGTTCGATTTAGCAAAAGAGTTAAAAAAGTTAAATATTGAAAAGATCAATGTTAAGAAAGGTGATGTATGGCAACTCGGTAATCACCGGCTATTGTGTGGTGACAGCACTATTGAAGCCGATGTCTTGAAATTAGCTAACAGTGATAAGCCAGACATGTGCCTAACCGATCCTCCGTACATCCTTGATTATTTAAAAGGTAAGAAAAAAGGTGGCAAACCAATCGAAGGATTTGGTTACAAGCGCGACCGAAAGTATTTAGAAACAGATGTCATCCCTGACGACTTTACTGAAAAATGGATGGCTAATATTCACAAAGTAGCTAAAGATGACTTCAGTATTATTGTGTACGAGAATTGGAAGAACATTCGCATCATATGGAATGAAATGGAAAAATACTGGAGGGTTAAAAATATGATTGTATGGCACTTGGCTAATCGGGTACAGGGATTTGCCGCTAAACATAAATTCTTCAACAAGCACGATATTGCTATGGTTGGCACCGGCGGTAAAGCTAGCTTAAATCTGGAGCCAGAAATTGAACTACTTCAGACTGAATACGAGACCGCTTTGTTTGCCATCTCTGGGAAACCTCACTGGGAAAATTATCAGAAAGGAAAAAAGTATTGCCCCACTGACTTTATTGAACATAAAGCTGCTGATGAAAAGTCTAGTGGCCAGGGAATAATCTTTGGAACCAAGCCAGTAGAAATCCTAATTCCATATTTGAAAGTCCTCACCAAGCGAGGCGATCTTGTTATAGAGCCATTTGGCGGAAGTGGTTCTACGCTTATAGCCTGCGAAAAAATGAATCGTAGGTGCCTACTAATGGAAAAGAGTCCCGTATATGCCGAGGTTATCAAGAACCGTTGGGAAAAGCTCACTGGCAAAACAGCAATTAAGCTTTAAGGTCATGATTAATAAAGATCAAAAAGAGCGACTCATTGAGCAGCTTAAGAAAACTCCCATTGTTCAAATTGCTTGCGAAAAAGCAGGTATCAGCCGAGCGACGTATTACCGCTGGCGTAAAGATGACCAAGAGTTTACTAAGGTTACGGATGAAGCCTTAAATGAAGGATCTCTTCTAGTTAACGATATCGCTGAATCACAGCTCTTGTCTCTTATCAAAGAAAAGAATTTAACAGCTATAATCTTCTGGCTTAAGCATCGCCACAACACATATTCAACACGTATCGAAGTTAATGCCAAAGTTCAGCAAGTAATTGAAGAGCTAAGCCCTGAGCAACAAGCTCTTGTTGAGCAAGCTCTGCGTCTAGCCTCACTTGCTCCAAAAGGAGAAAGCCATGAATCAAAGTGATAAGCATTTAATACTTCCGCCTGAATTACTTAAACAAATTGCTGTCGATAGAAAAGTACGTAGAGCTTTGGCAAGTGAAAGCCACTTACTGTTCTTCAATATCTACTTTGCTGATCAGGTAGAATACGAGACAGCTGACTTCCAACGGGACATGTTTGCGCTTACCGAAAACCTAGAGCACAAAAGCATATTCATTGAAGCATTCCGTGGTTCTGCCAAATCTACCATCATGAATACTTCACTATTACTATGGTCAGTGCTTGGCAAACCTAGTTGTAAATTCATTATTATTGTCTGCCAGACTCAAGATCAGGCAAAGGCCCACTTAAAGAATGTGAGGATGCAGATTGAGGGTAATAAGCTATTACGCTCTGATCTTGGCCCATTCCAAGAGGAAGAAGACGAGTGGAAATCTCAAGCCTTAGTGATACCGAACTACGGGACAAGAATTATGGCTGTTTCCGCTGATCAGGCAGTGCGCGGCTTCAAGTATGGCAAGCACCGTCCAGATTTAATTATTGCCGATGACCTTGAAAACAGTGCCTCAGTAAAAACTTTAGACGGAAGAAATAAAACCTATAACTTGCTTACCAAGGAAATAATTCCAGCTGGTAGTCCAAAAACTAGACTTGTTGTCATCGGGAACTTACTTCACGATGACGGGTTGCTTAGACGTTTGGAAAAGGATATCCGTGAAGGCAGGCGTGATGGAATTTATAGAAGATACCCTCTGATTGATTCTCAAAATAACATTCTCTGGCCAGGTAAATATCCAAATGAAGAAGCAATTAAAGCACAGCGTAAACAAATCGGTAATGACACCGCTTGGCAACAAGAATATCTACTTAATTTCAGTGACTACTCTGACCGAGTTATCCATAGAGAATGGGTCAAATACTATGATAGATTACCAGACATAAAAGACTCCAAAACTCAATTTCGTTTCCCAGCGTTTGCAGTTGACCCAGCAATTTCTGAAAAGCAAACTGCAGACTATACAGCTATGGTGGGTGCAGTTGTATGCGGATGGGGTGAAAATTTCCGAATTTATATTTTACCTTTTCCTGTAAATGAACGCATGGATCACCCTAAAACTGTGCGCAAAATCACAGAACTATATACGACGCTAGTACCCGATTTTAAACCAAGAATTTATATTGAAGATGTGGGATACCAAGCCGCATTACCACAAAGACTCAAGCAAGAGGAAGGATTGCCTGTAGAAGCAGTAAAGATTTACGGGATGGATAAACGAGCCAGGCTTGCCCTGATTTCTTCATATATTATAAATGATACTGTCGTATTTCCGATTAGAGGCGCAGAAGAGTTAATCCAGCAAATAGTTGGATTTGGAAATGAAAAACATGATGACTTAGTAGATGCCTTTACACTGTTGATTACTAAAATTACTGAGGGTTATAATAAACGACGCTCTTGTATAACAGATTGCGGCGGACCTGATGAAGATGGTGGAACTATCACTGGTGGACTAATGGATATGGTCTTTTAGGATTTCCTGGACTTATTTTAACCTTGGCGGTACTGTCTTGCTGAGGCGGATAACTGTCTCAATTAAAGGAATATTGGGCTTTTTCAGCCTGCCCAGCTAATTGATAAACTGGTTAAAACCAAGTATAATATCTATAACAATTAACTAAGTAGCCTAAACCAGCGGTCACGCTGGCATGGTGAACAAGCCCTGTCTAAAATACTGAACCCTACGTTCAGCGCTTTAGACAGGCCATATCTCGAAAGAGATATGGGTGTTCTCCGCAAGGGGGCACCAGCTGGCGTGGGGCTTTGTGTTATCTACGCCAGCAGAAAGACCTGTCTAATCATGAAAAAATGTAGAAGTTGTCAAAGTGATATTGACGACAAAGCAACCAAATGTCCCAAGTGCCAAACTGATCAGAGAAATTGGTTTATGAGGCATAAAATCATGACTGGTATATTGGGGTTTCTTGGTCTCATTATAATTATCAGCATCGCTAGTGCTGGAGATAGTAGTAATAGTACAAGCACTCCTAATGACACTGCTATAGCTGAAACCACTCAAGCAACTGAGGAAAAAACTGATAATGTACCTGCTGAATATAAATCTTCTCTGAGGAAAGCTGACAGTTATGCTAATATGCAGCACATGTCTAAAAAAGGTTTATATGATCAACTTACTTCTGAGTACGGTGAAAAGTTCACTCCAGAAGCGGCGCAATACGCAGTTGATAATGTGAAGGCTGATTGGAATGCAAATGCTCTTGCGAAAGCAAAATCCTATCAAGAGATGCAACACATGTCTCCTGCCGCTATCCACGATCAACTCACATCTGAGTATGGAGAGAAGTTTACTGAAGCAGAGGCAGACTATGCTATTGAGAACTTGAATAAGTAGTGAATTGAATTATCTCTCCAGAAAAGTAAAAATCCGTAGTAGTTACTACGGATTTTTACTTTTATATCGGCAGACTTTCAGTCTAATGTTATACTGGAGACATGGAACTCCAATTTAATGAAAAATACTATAATGGTACAGACCTACAGCAATTAAGACCACGATTAACTGCTTTTAAAACTTACAAGACCAAAGATGGTACCCTCATTGGCTTGTTTCAAGGTAGTCGAGGTCTGAGACCAGATATTGATTTCGTTATAAAAATTCTTGTCCCTGGAGAGACAAAAAGATTAACACCACCTACTCACACTTTTTGGGTAGTCGACTTACTATTGAAAATTCCCCAATTTAGAGCCGAAGTCAGAGAGATAGTTCAGTTCTATATTGATTTTTACGACAGCACTTTACCATTTGAATCCGTTGATTCCAGAAATGGATATGAACTACAAACTGTGGAAATGATAACAAAAAACTATGCTCACATAGAGCAAAGTTATACATTATCTTTAGATTACGTAGCAATAATGATTGAACTATTCTGTAAAAACGAAAAAATAAATACTGGAGCTTATATGTTCCGTGATTTATTAGTCACACTTAGGGAATATATTGATGGCAATAAGCATTATACAGAAGTTCTACAATCAGCAATGCCTGGATTCAGATAAAACTACTCTGATGGTAATCCTAATCTGCCTAGAGTAATTTCTTCAAAAAAATAATCGCAATCAACTTCTTTGATATAAGCTAGTACGTCTTTGTAAGAAGGTGCTTGAAACCATTCGCTTAAAATATAAATATATTCGACTGTTACCCCAAGTGAGCCAAGTAATTTTTCGTACTGACGTTTCTTAAAATGACATGTCTGCAATTTTTCATCCACAGAACCAGCTACATTTTGAAACTTAATTTCAATAACAAAAAAAGTATTGGTTTCGAGAACTAATATGGCATCATCTGGTAGCAGTTTCTTTGAGAGTATGTCTTTGTAATTAACACCCTTCGCTTCAAGATACTTATATAGGGAGTTTTTTCTGAGATTTAGGGCAACCAACTCTCCATTGAATAAAATTGAATTATCATCCTTTACAACATACCCGGGCATATTTCTAAGGACGGCAAGAAAATCCACTTTACCTTCAAAGTGTAAACCAGATTTTGTATTTGCACCTCCAACGCCACCAGTTATCATATGTGGCAATTATTACATAAAACTAAGCCCCAAACAATTCATCCTAGGATGCATACGTAAAAACTGGTAAAATTACTCCATGAATGAGCAGAATACTATAAAAGCAAAACCATTCCTAAAGTGGGTTGGCGGTAAGGGGCAGTTGCTTACCCAGTTGGAGAAATTTTTTCCTAAAAAGTATGGTTCTTACTTTGAACCATTCATTGGTGGAGGTGCAGTCTTTTTCTCAATAAGTCCACGCAAATCTCATCTCAACGACATAAATCAAACATTAATCCAGTCATACCTAAATGTAAGAAATAATGTTGAACAGTTGATTGTGTCACTCAAAAAAATTGAAAACGAATTTTTGTCTAAAAATGAAGAAGAGAGAAAAGAATTCTACTACTCTATTAGAGAAAAGTATAATTCCTTATTGTCAGAAGATTTTGAGAAAAGCATTTATTTTCTGTTCTTAAACAAAACCTCGTTTAATGGTATATATAGGGAAAATTCTAAAGGTGGGTTCAACGTGCCTATGGGAAAGTATAAAAACCCTAAAATCGTAGATGAGGATAATCTCAAGGCGGTTTCCAAAATGCTTGCCAACTCAAACATATCTAGTGGTTCATATATCGATGCAGTTAAAGATGCGGTTGCCGGAGATTTTGTATATTTTGATCCACCTTACCATCCTTTGTCGGAAACTTCTAGCTTCACTAGTTATAGTAAGGATTCATTTTCAAAAGAAGACCAAATAATTCTAAGAGATTTATTTATTGAACTGGATAAAAAAGGTGTGTTTGTAATGCTAAGTAATTCCAGTGCTCCCTTTATCAAGGAAATTTACTCTGGGTATAGTCAGATTCCTGTCTCGGCAAGTAGAATGATAAATTCAAAAGCGGACAAACGAGGGAAGATAAACGAAGTGGTAATTGTTAACTACCCGATAACGCCAGATCCTGAAAGCGTTTTAGAGAAAGATTTAAAAACTTCTTCTCAATATCAATACCAATAAATTTACGTCCATGTTTGTTCGCAGCAATTCCTGTTGTTGAGCTACCAGTAAATGGATCTAAAATAATATCTCCTTTATTTGTACTAGCTAAAACAATTCTCTCAAGCAAAGAGAGGGGTTTTTGTGTTGGATGCTTTGTAAACTTTTTTTCAGATTTCTTCGGTGGATTAACAGCCCACACCGAGCGCATTTGAAAATTTGGCTTTTTAATAAAATCTTCTGACCACTCACCATTTTTCATCAATTCATAATTAAACGTATGCCTCGCCTTCTTATCTTTTCTTGCCCAGATAATATTCTCATGACTAGCAGTGAAAAATCTACAACTAAGGTTTGGTGAAGCATTGGGTTTGAACCATGTAATATCATTGAGAATGTGGAATCCTATCGATTGAACTGCGTGACCACATTGATAGATTGAGTGATATGTACCGCTGACCCATATAGTGCCGTGCGGTTTTAAGACCCTATAACAGGATTCGAGCCACTTCTTGTGGAAAGAATAATCATGATCAAATCCGTTACTTTTATCCCATTCTCCCTTGTTTACGCTCACCATTTTACCTGCATGAACAGTGAAGCCACCATTAGACAGTAAATAAGGTGGGTCTGCAAAAATCATATCGATTGAGTTTTCAGGCAACTCTTTAAGAATACTAATGCAGTCGCCCAAATAAAGAGCAAAGTCTTTATGGGAAAAATGAGGGCTCTGTTTAATGTGAGATAAAATCTTCTTTGGCATATATCTAATGTTAACTTAGTTCCAACTTAAAGTGTAGCAATGCTTGATAAAGTATTTATAAAGTTACCAACAATTTGTGCTTTTTTTCTCTGGACTTCCTTTAACCATGGCGGTACTGTGTCACTAGGATGTGGATAAGTATAGGAAACTAAAATGAATAATCAACAAATTCAAGGGGCTTCAGAGCAGAACCCTATGGCTGTTACAGAGCCAACAAAATACTGCCTGTATGCTAGGAAGTCGACTGAACAGGACGAAAGACAAGCTTTGAGTATAGATAGCCAGCTAAAAGAGATGATGGAATTAGCCAACCGAGATGGTCTTAATGTTGTAGATATCAGAAAAGAAAGTCATTCAGCTAAAGCTTCGAGCCAAAGACCAATATTTAACTCACTCATCACAGATATACGAACTGGGAAATTTAATGCACTACTGACTTGGGCTCCAGATAGACTGTCTAGGAACGCAGGAGATCTTGGTTCGCTAGTAGACTTAATGGATCAAAAGTTACTTCACGAAATTCGCACCAACGGACAAAAGTTTACAAACAATCCGAATGAGAAATTTCTGTTAATGATTCTATGTAGTCAGGCTAAATTAGAAAATGACAACAAAAGCATAAACGTTAAACGAGGTCTGAAAGCTAAGATCGAAATGGGTCTGAGGCCAGGCATGGCACCAACAGGATATCTGAACGAAAATAGAACTGATCGAAAAGGATATGTTCTGGTAGATCAACTTAGGGCACCAGTCATTATTAAGATGTTCGAGAAAGTTGCCTATGAAGAATGGACAGGTCGCCAATTATATTACTGGCTGAAGCTTGAACAAAATTTCACAACTAAAAATGGTAAGTCATTAGCGCTTAGCAACATATATAGCATTTTGAAAAATAGTTTTTACTACGGTGAAGTTGAATATCCAAAAGGGAGTGGTAAATGGCACAAAGGTGTGCATAAGGCTTTGATCAGTAAAGAATTATTTCAAAAAGTTAATAGTCAATTATCCAGAGACCAAATAGTGAGACAAGTTACAAAAGAATTTGCATTTACGAAATTAATGGTCTGTGGCTTGTGCGGCTCGGGTATCTCCGCAGAAGAAAAATATAAAATACTTAAAGATGGTACGGTTAGTCGTTATATATATTATGGATGTTCAAGGGGTCGAGATTTGAACTGCAAATCGGGATATATACGAGAAGAAGAGTTGGTTGACCAGCTCAGTAAGATCATCGACCAAATTGATATCAACGAACTGGGTATGCGTACAAGGCTCGAAGAAGAAGTTAAACGATATAAGTTTTTTCAAAACAAAGTACTTGGAGAAAAACAAAACGACGACAATGTCGCCGATAATGTGAATATCCGAAATTATGCAAGGTATATTCTCAAACAGGGTTCTATTAGTGAGAAACGTGAATTACTGGGATGTTTGAAAAGTAAATTTAAGTTTAGTAACAAACAAGTATCGCTCTTGATCAGCTAGTGTCACTGAAACATCAAGTGAAGGAATGCCTCATAACGGCTAAATAAAAAACCGAACACTGCAATACCTCAGTGTTCGGACATGCTCGAGATGAAATAGTTATCATGGTTTTCTGTGAGCCACTCGCGAGCTAAGGTAACTATCTTTTCAAGATCAGTTTCTGAAATCTCGGATCTCGGTACTGCTGACCAAGTATTACTTGGCTTATCAAGTCTTAACCTAAGAAAACCATAAAAAACATCTTCAATGCTCAACCCTGGACAAAGATCAAAAAACAGAAAGGTGTTTCGAATGTAATCAACTATCGCTAAGTGGTTATTTTTCCTGAACACATTGCCCACCGCAGCAGGCTCCTCAAGATGATAAGCACCTATTGTTTCATCATAGATTGGTATCAACCCGTGCTTCACACATAATCGATAACAAAACTCTGCATCATCTGGACCCCATCCGACGAATCGATCATCAAACGAAACATAATGTGCTTTTTTCACACTTAAATTTGCGCTAAAACAAGCTTTCCACGGGTTAGTGGAAGCTAACCATTCGTGTCGTAACTCGTTTTCCCTACTACCCCGTCTACGAGCAACAGGGTCAGGCTCAACATCTTGCAATTCTGCGAGAGATTTTATTCCAGAAATTTCCCCTACCCAAGTTCTGTTCCCAGCGACGAGCCGCCCTGGAATTTTATGATGGTTGACGTGCTTTTGAATGAAATCAGGATGAGGAACCATATCTCCATCTAGAAAAATTAAAAGCTCGTTTTTAGCCAAACTAATTCCATTATTACGTGCAGTCGAAGCTCTATACCCCTTATCTTGCTGCCACATGTACTTGAACGTCAGTTTTGATTTCCTTAACATCGATAGGTTCTTGGCTACAAATTCTTCCGTCGAACCATCATCGGAGATAATTACTTCATAATCTCCCTGGTAGGTTTGACTATCCAAAGCTTCAATAATCAAATTTAGCACATCAGATTGCTTGTAGGTGAGCACGATAACGCTTACCGACATCGCTAAACTATTCATTTATATCGTACCTCCTATATAAGATTTTTGATTATTTTACGATACCATTCATAAAAAAGCAAGTTGACAATTTCGCCAATTTATAGTAGAATCGCTAAAATTGCTCTTAAACAAATCAATGGAGGAAATATAAAATGATTATTTTGGAAGCACTGACAGGTATCCCACTTGTTAAAAAGGGAGACAATGTTGCTACTCTCATTTTGGAGAGTCTTGCAAACAACCGCTTTTCGATCGAAGACAATGACATTATTGTTATTGCCCAGAAAATTATCTCTAAAGCAGAAGGGGCAACTATGCTCTTGTCTGATGTAACTGCTTCTGACGAAGCTAAGGAGCTGGCCGAGAAAACTGGACGGGATCCACGCTTATGTCAGCTTTACCTCGACGAAGCATCTGAAGTCATTGCCGTAAAAGGAAGAATGGTAATTACTCGTCATAAGTTGGGCTTTGTTGGATCAAGCTCTGGAATAGATAAATCCAATGTCGCACCACACACAGACGAGATCATTGTCCTATTACCGAAAGACCCCGATAAGAGCGCTCGTGATATTCGTAACAGTGTCAGGGAAAAAACCGGCAAAACGATAAGTATCATCATTAATGATTCATGCGGTAGAGACTACCGCGATGGATCCGTAGGAATGGCAATCGGAGTAGCTGGTATCAAAGCCTTGCGGATTGACGAAAAAACTGACTTATTCGGTAATCCCTCTGTAAGCAGGATTGCTATTGTGGACGAAGTTGCAGCCGCAGCTTCAATGTTAATGGGTCAAGCAAATGAAGGTGTACCTGCGGTTCTTGTCCGGGGGGTAACCTACTCCCCATCGGAACAAGCAAGTATACAAGAAATGATTCACTGAAATTAGGAGGCTAGTTATGAAAAACTTAGAAGTTACTACCAACCACAAGGATCCATCTCTTGAGGAATTCGAGGTCGTAGAACGGAAAGGAGTTGGACATCCTGACTCCTTAGCAGATGCCCTGGCTAATGAGGTATCAATATCGTATTCAAGGCATTGCCTTGATACTATAGGAGTGATTCCTCACCATAACATCGACAAGCTCTATATCGGTGCTGGTCATTACAAAAACGATTATGGAATTTGTGAACGGCTATCGCCAGTCATTGTTCGGATTAACGGTCGTATGTCATCAAACTTTGGTGATACTGACTTAAATACTGAACATATACAAACTTCAGCAGTCATGAATTACATGAGTCGTGTCATGCCAACCATTAAGAACGAAGATATAGTTGTGGTGCCTAACGCAACACAACATACCAAAGTTCCTTATTGGTTTAACCCAAGAAGTATCGAAGATATCCCTGATGCCAAACTGCCAAAAGCTAATGATACATCAGTTTGCGTAGGACATTGGCCCCCCACAGCAACGGAGTCTATCGCCTACCAACTAGAACGATATTTCTGGAGCGAGGATGCAGGCTTTGCAAAACCTCGTTTCAAAGAAATCGGACAAGATATTAAAATTATGGTAGTAAGAACATCAAAAGATCTAGATGCGACGCTTTGCGTACCGACTATGAGTCTATTCACGGAATCTTTTGATGCATACCGCAAATTAATACTTGATCACGAAGAGAATCTTCAAGTTCTCGCCGACAAATTACTTGAAGGCACAGGCCTACGAGTAAAAGTCCGAGTTAATCCATACCAAAGACAATACATGCTTGGATTAGGAAGCTGTATTGAGTGCGGTGAAGAAGGAATTGTTGGTAGGGGTAATAACATCAATGGAATCATTTCGACTCATAGAATCCACACTCTGGAATCATGGGCAGGAAAGAATCCGGTCTATCATACGGGTCGGGTTTATGGTTTCATGACGGCAAAGATTGCTCGAGCCATCTCTGAAAGTTTTTCTGTCAGATGCTCAGTAACAGCAGTAACGCGCTGTGGTGACACCTTATTCCCCCCATATCGGCTACTAGTTTCGGTTAGCGAAGCAGTGGATCAAAATCAGCTACAAAAGATGATTGAAGAACTGATGTTTGAAACTGACTACGTTCAAGAAATTCTCTCGTTCCGACCTTGGATTGAGTCACTCTAGGAGGTAAATGATGTACCATTACACGATCAAAGCCGATGGCGAAATGGTTGGAATAGTATCTGATGCGGATCTTCATGCAATCTTCGATCAATGGAAAGAACTTTTATACCTTACAAATATAGAAGTCTCCTTAGGAGGAGAACATGAATTCACATTAGAATATTCCAATAATTCTCTGAATGAGGTACTTTATTCTGAGAATCGAGTTTGCATCAATATGAAACTCGAGGATCTGGGGACTGGAGAATTACTTGTTTATGCCATACAACCCTTTTTTGAAATATTACACCAACGCAAATCGATCGTTTCGATGCACGCGGCTGCAGTTGAAATTTCAGGAAAGGCAATACTGTTACTTGGTAAATCAGGGGCAGGTAAAACGAGCTTAGCCCTCTCCCTTTGTCGGAATCACCATGCTCGACTTATCGGAAACGATGTGGTGAAAGTAGGATTAGTTGGAA
>CAZQMO010000002.1:0-113804 GCA_964594755.1 uncultured Candidatus Saccharibacteria bacterium
CGTCGCTTCGCTCCTGCCTCCCCTTTCCAATGTTTCCTCGCCGCTGGGAAACCCAGACAGCTCGGATTTTAAATATTTATTTCTTTTTGTAATCGGTCAAGTTTTATAACTTTATTACCATCCAACTCTACTAATAGAGCATTTGCAATCGCTGGGCCTTGTTCAGGAACCTCCAGTTTGAACTTTGCTTGCTGCAAATATACAGCCAATGAGTTCTCTGGTTTGACTCCAAGAACAGAATCTTTAGCACCAGTCATTCCCAAATCAGTTTGGTAAGCTGTGCCCTTTGGCATAATTTTTGTATCTGCGGTCGGGATATGCGTGTGAGTGCCGTACATAATTGTGGCGCGACCATCAACGTGCCAAGCAAAGGCATTCTTTTCGCTGGTTGCTTCAGCGTGCAAATCTACTATGATTATATCATCTTTTTGTGCTTCGGCTTGATAAATTTCATCAAAGGCAAAGAAAGGATTGCCGATACTGCCGCGATACTGCTTCTCAAAAAATACCTGGCCACCTAGATTAATAACCAAATACTGCTGGCCGTTCTTAGAAAAACGATAAAAACCCTGGCCAGGAACTAACCCCTCCCCAGCCCTCCCCTCATGAGGGGAGGGAGAACCCAAAGTTTCGTAGTTAGCTGGCCGCACAATGTTATGAAACTTCTCAAAACATTCCTCCGCGCGCGGACCGCTATCAAAGACGTGATTGCCAGAAGTGTAGGCATCAAAACCCAGAGCGTTCATCTCTTCAATATGAGCCGTGATAATCCCCTTACCGTGAGTTAAATTTTCCACATTACCAAGAATTACATCTGGCTGATGCTCTTGTTTCCACAAAGGCAAAACCTGGGCAAGCGCAGCTCGCCCAGGTCGTCCCATAATATCTCCAATTAGTAAAACTTTTGACATTAATTACTTTCTAACGCGCGTATTCAATCACGCGGTAATCGCGAATAACGTGGACGCGGATTTCTCCAGGAAACTTGAGTTCTGTTTCTAGGCGGTTGGCGATATCACGAGCCAGTTTCTGGCAAGCGTAATCGTCCAATTGAGTCGGGGTAACAAACACGCGCAGTTCGCGACCACCTTGAATGGCGTAAGTTTTTTCTACGCCTTCAAACGAGTTGGCAATCGCTTCTAAGTCACCGAGTCTCTTTACATAAGCCTCAAAGGAGTCTTTGCGAGCCCCTGGGCGACCACCTGAAATTCCATCTGCAGCATCCACGATCATCGCTTCTATAGATAGAGGTGCGCGATGGGTAGCGTGCTCTGCTACATCAGTGTCATGGTGATGCGATTCAATGGCTTCTATAACTTTATCGTCCAAACCAAACTTCTCGGCAATACGACGGCCGATTTCTACGTGTGTGCCTTCCATATCTTGGTCCAAAGCTTTGCCGATATCGTGCAGCAGGGCACCCTGCTTTACAATCTGCTCATCAGCGCCAAGCTGCTGCGCAATCAATGCCGCAATTTTGGCCATCTCTACGGAATGAAGCAGAATGTTTTGCCCGTAGGAAGTTCGGAACATCAGTCGTCCTACCAAATGAACTAACTTCGGAGGGAAGGTAGTGATACCAAGTTCGTAAACAGCGTCTTCACCAGCCTGTTTAATCTTCTCGTTCACTTCGGCTTTGCTCTTTTCGTAAGCTTCTTCAATACGAGCTGGATGAATACGGCCATCTTGCAGAAGTTTGTCTAAGGTTAGCTTGGCGATATAACGACGGATTGAGTTGAAACCAGAAATTACCACAGTGTCAGGTGAATCATCAATGAGAATTTCCACTCCCATTAATTGTTCAAAGGCGCGGATATTGCGACCTTCTTTACCGATGATACGGCCTTTCATTTCTTCGTTAGGAATTACCACGGTTGTAGTGGTATTTTCGGCAGTAACTTCAGTGGCAATACGCTCAATAGCCTGGGCAACAATCTTGCGCGCTTCCTTTTCGGCGTTTTCGTGCGCCGTTGCCAGCAGTTTGCGATGCAGGCCGAGCATTTCTTCGCTGATCTGGCGCTCGGTGTTGTCCAGCAAGACCTGCTTAGCCTCATCCTTTGTCATTCCAGCAATTTTTTCTAAGTTAGCCAACTGCTTGGTGCGAAGCTCTTTGACTTCTTCTTGTTGCTTAGCAAGTTCGGCTTGTTGAGCTTCCAAGTCAGCGGTTTTCTTTTCTAAGTTTGCCGACTTAGTATCCAAATCCTTTTCGCGACGATCAATGCGATCTTCAAAGCGAACAATCTGAGCACGAAAGTCTGCCTCAGCCTTTTTAGCTTGGGCAGTAATCTCCAAAGCCTGAGCTTTGGCTTCGATCAATAATTCCTTTTCTTTATTTTTGGCGTCCTCGAGGATGCGCTCCGCGCGGGCTTCGGCGTTGCCAACTTTCTTAGACATCAATTGCTGACGCAAGAAGTAACCAACTGCCAAACCTACAATGAGGCCGCCTAGTAAATAGGCAATTAACATAAAATAAAAACCCTAACCAATTTGAGGGTTTCGGAGGTTCATGCTGATTGTAACTACAAAAAGGCCTAAGATAGGCTCAACAAATTTGCGATATTTGTTATTCTAGCGAGAATATCTAAAATGGAAACGAGTGATGCTTCGATTTTTTGCAATTCTTCTGAAATAGTAGTTAAATCCATATGAATAGCTTCCGAAACTTACAAATCTGATTGATTATATAATTAAATTTCTAACGCAAATATACCATATTGATAGGCGTATGGTCAAATAGTCCAGATATTTGATTCTTACCCATAAAGCCGATAAGATAAATAGGTAATAATTAAATTTTTAAACTTATGAATGAAACATACGAATTGCAGGAATATGAATTTGCCCCTAAAGTTGGGCAGCCGGCACCGGTATTCGAAGATTTACAGTCCTACCACAAAGGCGAATTCCACAAAGTTGCCTTAAGCGACTATAAAGGTAAGTGGTTAGTGTTATTCTTCTACCCGCGCGACTTTACTTTTATTTGCCCGACCGAAATAGAAGAATTTGGCAAAATGTATCCAGACTTTCTAGCAAAGGGTTGTGAAATCCTTGGTGCAAGTACCGACAGTGAGTATGCTCACAAGGCTTGGTATGAAACAGATACGCGTCTAAAAGGTGTTGAGTATCCGATTGTCGCAGACACAACTCAAGAACTCGCCGACATGTATGGCGTTCTTGACGTAGATGGAAGTGCTCAACGTGGCACCTTCGTTATTGACCCAGAAGGAATCCTAAGATTTATGTTAGTATCCGCTGATTCAGTAGGTAGAAACATAAAGGAAACTTTGCGTGTTGTGGAAGCTCTCCAAACTGGAGAAAAGTGCCCAGTAAATTGGGAGCATGGCGGCAAAACTTTAGGTAAAGCATAAAAATAAGTCGTCCCGGCAGCCACAAGCCATGAGTGAAAGCGAAGGGCGCGGGCTAGCCGGGATCTATTAATGGATTCCCGGTCTCGCCTGCTCCGCAGGCTCACCAGGAATGACAGGAGAACAAATGTTCCAAGCAAAACAATTTGAATCGATTAATGGCGTAACCGGCCTTTCCGAAAAACTTATGAAAGACCATTACAAACTTTACGAAGGTTATGTAAAGAAAGCAAATGAAATTTCCGAGAAACTCAAGACTGTTGATTTAAGTTCTGCTAATGCAACCTATTCTGACTTACGCGCACTCAAGCTCGGTTATTCATTTGCAGTTAATGGCGTTAAAAGTCATGAACTCTATTTTGAAAATCTTTCCGGTAATGGCAAGGCGCCAGAAGGATGGATTGGTTCGAAGATTGCAGATACTTTTGGTTCTTACGAAAATTGGTTAGCCGATATGAAAGTCACTGGTATTGCCGCACGCGGCTGGGTTTGGTGCGCTTTTGACTGGCAAAATGGCAGTATTTTTAACTATCTGGGTGATGCGCACGACGCCTTTCCAATCTGGCATGCCACACCTTTGGTTGCTTTGGATGTTTATGAACACGCTTACTTTACCGATTACGGCACTGGCCGCGCTGATTACATTGATGCGTTTTTCAAAAACCTTAACTGGAATTCAGTCGAAGAATTCGCTTCCAAGCTCTACATGGATAAGTGGAATTCTAACCCTGCAGAATAATACCACACGCACAATCTAGTGTTCGGCTCCTAGATAAAACTTAAAATTTATTCATCAAAATAAGACAAATAAATATCAAAGATTATTAATATACCAACCTACTAAATCGGCCATAAATCAATATACTACTCAATTCCACCAGTCAATTTCCAAGCTAATAAAACCCCCTCGAATGTCGAGGGGATTTTATTACCAAGTAGACAAAGACGCTTGATAGCCCTGTGCTGTATAATGCCACCCTCCAGGACCGCCATTATTACAAAGTGTAATGCCGGTATTATGCCAATGCCATTTATAAGTATGCTGAGTGCAACGCAAGGGGTGTGAAGTATCTTCTAAGTTCGCAATTAGAGTATAATATTGTTTGCCACTGTCTGTAGTTCCAACCCACCCATAGGCATAACCATAACTGGTATTGCCGCCCCACGGTACGGAATCATTACGCAAAGGATCAATGGGAATTTTTTTTATATACGGCTCCAAAGCTGTTTGTAAATTTTGCCATCCATAAGTACTGTCAGAATAAGCTGAAGACCAAAATTGATCTGGCGGAGCAGGATAACTTCCATTATCTTGATAATAGAGCTCGATGGCTGTCGCCAAAGTTTTTAAATCGGCAATCCGTTTAGTGTCACGCGCCTTCATTCTACTATTGCTTGTTGCCAACAATACTGCAGAAGCTAACAATGCAAAAATTGAAATTACTACCAGCAATTCAATTAAAGTAAAGCCTTTCTGATTTTTGTTTTGCTCCCAACCCATTATAACAATTATACCAAATTTAAACCCCGCAGAATGGCGGGGTCTTTAGGTTAGTTTATTTTGTTTTCTTAGACTTCTTGTTCTTGCTTTGTGCAGTTTGGGACTTAGTAGAATTCTTACGAGTACGAGGTGTATTGTCGCGCAATTTGCGAACATAATACAATTTGCTTTGGCGAACTACATCATCTTTAACTACTTCAATCTTGGCAATGTTTGGTGAGTGAAGTGGGTAAATACGTTCTACACCGACCCCGCTGGAAATCTTACGAACCATAAAGGTTGCGTTAGCTCCATTACCACCCTTGCGAGCGATGACCAAACCTTCAAAAATCTGAATGCGTTCTTTACCACCTTCTTTAATGCGGTTATGAACTTTGACAGTGTTACCAACTCGAAAGGTTGGAATGTCTTGAAGTTGTTCAGCTTTTAAATTCTTTACAATTGGCATAAACTTTTAACCCCTCCTCACCTCCCCTTAGAAAGGGGAGGAAGGGTGGGGATTGATTATTAATTAATATTGC
This sequence comes from uncultured Candidatus Saccharibacteria bacterium, assembly GCA_964594755.1. GTDB lineage: Bacteria > Patescibacteriota > Doudnabacteria > UBA920 > UBA920 > UBA920. The sequence goes on from CAZQMO010000002.1 coordinate 5,388, forward strand.
TGGGGACGACATCAGAGTGATGTCGCTTTCTGGCTATGTAATTCTCCTAAAAGTGATTTCAGATCGGTTGGCAGAGAGCTATCTGCTTCGATCCAAGACTCATCCGGTAATTGCACTTCGATCTTGCGAGCGTGCAAAAATTGTCTAGGAAAGCCCAATTTCATGGCTTTCTTACCGCCGTAAAGCTCATCGCCTACGAGCGGATTCCCTTGAGAAGAAAAATGAACGCGAATTTGGTGCGTTCTACCTGTGTGTAATTTTACAACAACTAGGCTGTATTCGTCAACCTCTCCTCCTTCTCCTTTTAAGGAGGGGTTAGGGAAGGTAAGCACCTCAATCACCTTATACTCGGTTAAAGCATTCTTTGCCTGAACCATATCAGCCTGATTTGTAGTATATTTTCGGAAATCTTTCTTGCTCTTACCTAAGGGCTGGTCAAACATCCCTGTAGGCTTCTCCAATCTTCCGCAGACCAAAGCAAGATACTCTTTTTTCACCTTTCGGTCAGCAAACGCATCTTTGAGATGCTCATACATCTCTTGGGTTAAGGCAATCATCATTACGCCGCTGGTATCTTTGTCCAAACGATGCACAATCCCGCTACGACCTTCTTCGCCAACCAGATGAATGCCTTTGAAATGATAGAGTAAAGCCTGAGCTAAAGAATCACCTTTAAAGCCAGCTCCTGGATGAACCACTAGTCCAGCTGGTTTATCGATAATTAACAAGCCGTGATTATTATATAAAGTTTTAAGTGGGATATTTTTTGGCTCTAAACCATCTTCTACAACACTTGGTTTATAACTAATCTCATTGTCTTTGCGAACTGCAAAATGTGGCATCGTGACAACTTCGCCGTTAACTGTTACCAAGCCAGCTTCAATGTCACGTTGAATATGACTGCGCGACACATCGCTCAACTGTTCGGATAAATATTTATCTAATCGAGTTTTTAAAACGTCTACTACGTATTTCATTTTAATAAATCAGGGCGACGCTTTTTAGTTCGCTTCATGCTTTCTTCCTTACGCCACTTTTCAACATTGGCATGATGGCCAGTTAATAATACTTTTGGTACGCGTAATTTTTTGCCTCCGATTTCTAAAACCTCCGGCTTAGTGTACTGAGGACATTCCAATAACCCATCAGAAAAACTTTCGCTATCCGCAGATTCGTTTTTACCGAGCACTCCTGGAATCAAGCGAAGTACTGCTTCGCTAATTACTAACGCTGGTAGTTCACCACCCATTAATACATAGTCGCCAACCGAAATTTCTTCGTCTACAAACTTGCGAACACGTTCATCAAAACCTTCATACCGACCTGACACAAAAATTAAATTATCATACTTAGCAAGTCGCTTAGCATGAGCTTGTGTGAATTGTTTACCTTGTGGATCTAACAATATCACTCGAGAATTTTTTTTCTGACCGCGAGTTTTTTGAATGGCTTTAATGACAACATCAGGGCGAAGCACCATTCCAAGGCCGCCACCGTAGGGTCGATCGTCAACAGTTTTTCGCGCATCGAGACCGAATTTTCTCATATCCACTGCCAAAAACTTCACCAAACGCCGTTTTATGCTTCTTGCGATAATACCAAAATCAGAGTACTGCTTAATGAACTCTGGGAAAAGGGTGATTATGGAAATGTGCACGATTCTTTTCATAAGTAAAGTCTAACACAAAACCCGTCCTGAGCTTGTCGAAGGGCGGGTTTGTTTTTGAAATAGGATTAGAGCTTAAAGTCGTCCATGTCAGCCTGCATATCTTCATTGTGAGAAGCAGCAGGTGCATTATCATCACGATGTTCGCGACGTGGACCACGATGAGAACCTTCTGGTTCGTAAATCTTCAAGTTTACACGAGCCTTGTGCTTGGCACCAACTACACGCAATAAGGTGCGAAGTGCTTTGGCAGTTTGACCCATGCGGCCGATAACCTGACCCATATCATTTGGGTTGATGTGCAAAGTGATCAAAACGCCCATTTCATCAACGCTGCGCTCAGTCTTTACATCATCAGGATTATCAACCAAGGATTTTACAACATACTCTACAAACGCTTGGTCTTGTTCTTCTGGCATATTCGTAAATTTCTGCGATAGGTATTTCTGGCTTTCGACCGGAGCCTCTATTGCTCCAAAAGAATACCAAATTTAAAAAACGCTGTCAAAATAAAATAGAGCAACTCAACTGAGTTGCTCTATAATATAATTTGTTAACGCGGGATTTCATTTCGATCTGGTACAGCTGCACCGATAATAAAGTTTGCGGTAACATTCACAGTTGCTGAAGCTTCTGTGGCTGTTAATGAAGCGAAGTTTGTCAACCAGTTAAGAGAACTGGCAGGACCACCTGGATCACTGATGGTTGCCCTAACCAAGATACTACATACTCCACCAGGAACCAGAGTCCCAATAGTGTAAGGACCTGATCCAGAGCCGGTGGCACAAGCCGGAGTGCCTTCTGCACTAACAAACTGTTCGTTTTCCAAATTTAGATTTTGATTAATTAATTCAGTTACACTGACATTATTCAAATTAGTGTTACCGCCATTCCTGACACAAATTTCAAAGAAAATTTGATCACCGCTTTCGTAAATTTGTCCTTCGGACAAACTAAACCCACCACCTTGCCCACCACAAGGAGTGTAGCTGGCAGGTCCTGTTCCGGCACCGACGATTTTCTTATAAGATCCATCAAAATTTGCTTCACAAGCAGAATACTCAATTGCTGTTGCCCAAGTCGTGATAGACTCTGCAGCACCATACATCGCAGAAACACCATATTGATAGAAACTTCCCACAACTCCAGTTGTATCAGTAAAAGTTAGAGGGGGGTTAGCATCACTTGTTGTATGTATCAATGCTCCAGGACCAGTATCACCATTAAGTCGGCGATAAACTTGGTAATAACTTGGCACAGACCCGTTAGGAGCAGTCCAAGTAATAGAAACTTGACCACAAACAGAATTATTACTTGTGACTGTTTCTGGAGGGTTCAATATAGTCGGTGCATTGACAGTTAAGGTATAAGTATCGGTCTTTTGACTAGGGACCCCAGAAGCGGATGTGGCAGCAAAGGTAAAGATATAATCATCCACTGAAAGCAAACTGGAATCAATATTTATAGTAGTATCTGTGCTATATGGACTAGACTGAGTAGCATTGATCAAGCTCACAATAGAAGGAATAGTTCCTGCTGACACACAACTACCTCCACCAGATGGACAAATACTTACTACAGAAATAGTAACATTAGAGTTAAACCCTTCCTCTGGACTGTATACATCCGCAAAGGTCGCGGTGCTAGCACCTTGATTTACTGTATCTGCAAAAGGAATAACATCAAAGCGATAATCAGGATTCGCGTTAACAGTAATAGTTAAGTTATCAACTAGTGGAGTAGTCCCGCTAACTCCAGGACAGGTAAGGGTAAACGTTGTGGTCTGAGTTAAGTTACCAGTAAGCATTGGGGAGGCTTGCGACTGATTTAGTGGCACTGAGCCCAAATCTGGCAAACTAGGATTATTGTCACTAATACTACAACTGGTAGTGAAGTTAGTATCCCAGTGCAGATAGCCATTTTCTCCATAATTGGCAGTACAAGATTGGCGATTTGGAGTTAGGCCTTGCTTACAATACAAATCACCAGCTGGGTTTTGTGGAACAGACGAAACATCTACCGAATCAACATCAGAACCACCTGGTCCAGTACAGCTAATCGCAAATGTGTAGGCTGTATTAAATTCTAAACCACTCACAGCTTGACTGCCGCCGCTAGCCGAAACACTACCACTCCAAGCCGGAGTAACAGTGTTTGGATCAGGTAGAGTGGTTGCGGTACAACTAGATGCATTTTGGACAGTCCAGCTAATGGTACCAGAAGTTTGGTTACCAGACAGCACCACAGGTCCAGAGGAGCCATTAAAATAGATTTCAACTTCTGGTGTTCCACTACCGACAGTCAAATTCACAGAACACAATACCGGTTGATTAACACCATCATCCCCAGTAAAGGTAAGCACGTAGGTTTGGTTGGGAGTTAGGCTGGCTGTTGGCACGACCGCGATTTCGGTATAGCTATTTTTACCGCTTAGTACCAACGGGCTAGTGAGCATGCTGGCACCGGCAGGGTTGCTGGCCATGGTCACATTCACATCCAAAGTAGCCCCAAGGGCAGTGATTGTATAGTAAGCATCGTCGCCAATAATTACTGTTTGATTGGCGCCACAACTCATGGCCCAAGCTGCCCCGACAGTCACGTTAATGCGGGCGATAGTATTTGCGTTACCAGGAGCATTCTCGTCACCAAACAATTCGTTAGTTTCGGTGTTGACCATTTGAAACTGCAACTCATAAGTACCGTTAACCAAACCAGTAACAGTTAAATCAAACTCAGCTGTGTCATTTTGCAACACATCAACTGGTTGATTTTGACTGCTATAAGAAGGAGTGTAGCCAACCACTGTATTTGTATCAATAGTACACTCCAAATAAGCTTGGGCAGTCTTAATGCCTAACAAGGCATGGGCAAATTGCTCTAACTTAGAAGGACCCCGATCACTCACAATTGGTGGTTCTAAAGGTGGTCCATCACCATCACCGCCACCACCGTTTCCTGGTTCATCAGGTATTTCTACACAGATTTCTAGGTACACTGGGGCACTTACATATTGACTAACTACGGTACGTTGATAAGTAAGATCTCCACCGGTTGTCTGCACAGCTGAGGTATGCGAATCAATTCGGCGTAGTTTAAACTTGGTCGAAGAGTAGACTGTGGTTTGGGTACAAGTTTGACCCACACCTGTTGGCTCCCAATCACTACAATAATTTGTACCTTGATTAGTAGTACTACTTACGATCTGATCAGAAATCCAAGGTCGCGCACTCGAAGCACCAACGTCGGGGATATTTTCCATTACAATATTGGCATCTACGCCCACATTCGGTGACAAAGCACTTGGAGTTTGCGGAATTGTAGTGGAAGTATAATCAGCATTATATGAAAGGTTCAGCTGAGGTTCCAAAGCGATTCTAGCTGAAGTAAATCCACCACTCGAGGCCGTAGAAAATCCTGAAGCGCCACCACCAGCAGAAGCCCATGATGTATACTGCATTGGACCCCATCCAGCTGCCACGCCTACTCGCAAATCTGTAATTCTTACACCAGGCTCCGGATTAGTACGGGTTTGGTAATAAATCCAAACACAATCCGCGTCATTAATATTTGCCTGAGCAAAACCAGTAGCAACCCCACCGCCTTCTGTAGCCCAAGGTGTCCAGGCAATACTGCCTTGATCACGAGTACAACCAGACTCACTTTCTGCCAATCGGACTCCCAAACGGAAGTCATTGGTGTACATTGAACCACCAGACAAAGTGGTATTACCAGCATCCATCAAAATTTGGATACAATCTGGATCTTTGGCATTAGAGTCAGTTGCATAGGCTTGACTTAAACCGCTTGGCGGAGTGTAACTTGCTGGAGCCGAATAAGCCTGTTGTGCACTGCAACCCAAGTCTCTCACCGAGAGCTGGAATGCACTCGGACCACCTTGAGCAGCCTCTGCTTCTAATATCGTAAAAGCTTGACTAACGCCCTGCTGTAACTGTTCGGGAATTACCGAACTGTTTGATGCCGATGACACCGGTATAAACGAACTGGTGAGTATGAATAGCGAGAAGAGGGTGAATAAAAATGAAGTTGGTTTTCTCATATAGTTGTTATTTTTGTTTTTGTAAACTGGTTAAGGTCACTTCAACGGTCTTTTGATTTGTTTCTGGATTTTGAGAGGCTACTATCCGCACTCGATCATCACCAAACTTAAGTACTGCCATAGTAGAACTTTCACTTTGGCGTGACAAAGATTCAATTAACAGCCAATTTTTTTTGGTAAAATAGTCAACATAATCCGCAACGGCTTGGGTAAGAGTTTGCTCAGTTGTAGTCACAATTGTTGCCTGTTGCCCACCTTCACTAGTTTTGGCTTCGTAGTTTTGCAACAAGGTACTGCCCGACTCAATATACAAGTCTGCAGGAAATAGCGAGCTAAACCCCTCTTCTGGTTCAATCTTTTCTACTTTAAACTCAGTGTCAGCCTGATTTTTAGTAGATAAGTCGTTTCGGCCTGATTGAAGATACACAGCTACAGCAGCAGCTGCGACAATAAGCACAATCGCTAAGCCTAATAGTTTTTTATTCATTTTTAGTTTTGTTTCTTGGCTAAACTTAAATTGGCTTAGCCGTAAAAGTGATTTGTTATTTTTAGTATAGCATAGATTTATAGTTTTTGCAACTAAATAAAAAACAGTAGGCTGGGCCTACTGTCATTGTGTTAAGGTAACCTTGGCTAAAAGGCCACCCGAAGTTGATGTGCCAAAAAAATCAATCCTTAAGCCATACTGAGGCTCCACCCAGGCTTGACCGGGCTGGCAAGGAGCATCAAAGGGAAAAGGATTGCTCCCACAATCAAGGATTAAAGGCTGACTTTGCCAGGGAATCATATCCGCATTACCTTTACGCACCACCATGCTTCTACCCCAAAACTGATAATTGGAAGCATAGTCATTGTACGGCGGGCGGTACGGGCTAAACTCCAAGAACCTATATTCAGGTGACAAGACACCATTGCTGTCTCGCAACTGAATGAGGACACCTTTAGGAACTTTACCCCAGCTGTCTGCCGGTTGAATCCGGACCCACTGGCCTTGCGGGCCAGTTGGACCGCTAATGGTGGTCAAACGGCCACTAAACCAACCCATCATCAGGCGCACGTAAATGTTCGGTCCTGCCAACTCACCCGAAGCCATAATATCAGCTTGATCGAATGCATCGTAGATTGTGCCATCAGTAGAGAGCACACCCGAATGATTCAAACCTAGATTGTGACCAAGTTCATGGGCGGCAATAAGTAAAATTTTAGTTGGTACCGTACTACGAAGAGGTAGCCAAATTCTGCCAAAGTAAGATTGGTCACCTTTTGGGCCAACGGTAGCCGTGCCACCAGTCGTGTCGTTATGGGGAGGAAAAACGAACACCAAAGATTTGCTATCCAAGTTAACTCCAACCGTGGTCGTGAGATAATTAATCACCCAGTTGGAACATTCATTGTAAATGCGGCTTTGCTCGGCGCAGTGTGCTTTGGTGAATGGGATGGTTAGCACCTGGGGATAGACTTCGCCCTGAATACCAAACACACCTACCTTTTTTTCCCAAAACTTTTTTAATGACACACTGTCCCAGCTACTGCCAAAGAAGTTTTCCGCTAATTCAACAGGCTGTTTTTCGGTCACGTCAAAGTCTGAGAACCGAAACCGCACAACATACAACCCTCTAATGTAGTGGGTTGGAGGTGGCGTGGTAAGAAAATTTTGACCAGACAGCCAAAATTTTTGTGGTTCGATGTCCCACTCATGCACTCCTGGTGGCAAAGTTGGTTGAGGATTATCCCACAACTGCTTAGCTTCAGGAAGCGGATCTAAAGCGGTGACGCTGCTAGGGACCAACGCTGAATTTTGCAGGACCCCAGTTATTTGCACTTTGCGATGCAGCCACGGCTGCCAATCCTTGCTGTTTCCAGCTAGGTTCACCCCAGTAAAATCGGGTAATCGCAAATTGAAACTTTCCTTTGAACTTTGATCTTCTTGATTATGGGTGACCACGAGGTCCACCACACCAATCCAAGACTGTTCAACCATCCGAGACTGTTGGCCTTTTTGGGCTACAGCTAACTCTGGCACTGCCATAAGCAATGCTACCATTAAGAAAATTATTCGGCACATAAGCCCTCCTACTGTTTTGTAAAGTTCTTGACAAGTTCTTGCACTCTTGTCCTTGCGGTTACATTATAACCCATTTTCTACCAAATATCAGGGATTTTGTCAATACTAAATCCGCCTTTCAGCGGATTGTAGTAATGTGATTAATTTAAAGAATCACTATGGCCGAGTTTCTGAGAAAACCAGCGAGACTGTAGTTGTCTGATTTATGGGGTTAGGTTCAATGCGCACCATTAAGGCCTGATAGCCTTTGCTGGCACGGAGCAATTTTTGACTAGAACCATTATTCTGAACACTAATATCCCAATCATTAGCCTGTAAGTATTCTAAGTATTTACTGTAATTTTGAGCTGGAGTAAGACGGGACTCAAAACGACGATTGGCTTGTAAATCACCGTCATCCGCTGTTAAACTTGAGTTTTCGACGATTTCTACGTCAGCTTCTAAAGGAATATCCTCTGGAAAAAGTGAAGGTAATCGGTCATCTGCGACCATCACCTTTTGGTATGGTAAATCAGACTGAGATTGCTGTTCACCAGACTTACTACCAGTTCGTTGCTTGGATTCATTAGACAAAAACAAAGCAACATACAACAATGCGAACAATGCTGCTATCAATACCAGCAGCTTAAAAGCCTGATCCATTGTGACACCAGTGTCCACTGGGTTAGTTTGATTTTTTAGTGGTGGCATATTTTATTTTAATTTCTTCCGCCAAGCGGATTAGGTAAACTTTACTTCATTATACACTAAAAACAAAAGAATTGCCTATTGGCAATTCTTTGTAATAATTAAGCTTTGACTTCTTCTGCAGGCGCTTCTGTGTCAGGAGCCTGTGGAATTTCTTCGGTAGGTACAGATTCCTCTGCCGCTGCTTCTGCTACAGTTTCAGTTTCTGCTGAAGCTTCAGCAGATTCTGCAGGAGCTTCCCCTTCGGTCGCCTCAGCTGGTGCTGTCTCTGAAGCTTCTTCAGCTACAACTTCTTTCTTAGGAATAGCAAAGGCGCGCTTTTTATCGGCCTTTAACAATTCTTTAGTGACTAACAAGTTGTGAACTGTGTTAGACAACTCTACGTGCTGATCGTTCATCCAATAGTTGAGACGTTCTTGATCGCGAATTGTCAGCTCTTTGTTGTGTGGGTTGTAAGCACCAAGAATTTCTATGAATTGCTTTTGGTTAGCTGCAGTCTTGTTTGCTAGAACAAGTTTGTACTGAGCTGTATTACGCTTACCGCCACGTTGTAATCGGATAGTTAACATTAAATAAGTCTATAAATTATGCTTCTGGCCTACAGAGTTGACGGACTCGCGACCTGAAAAGTAAACCCTCTTTCGCCAAAGCTTTAGAGGGTTATTTGTCTAAGAATTTCCAAAGACAAATAAAAAGGACTTCCATAGTTTACCACTAGAAGTCCGTTTGGTCAAGGTGAGTTCCCAGCTGGCCTGTGCTCGCTTCTCGCTCGCTTCTGACTGCGGGTGACAAAAAATTTAAGCTATAAATTTCTTGTTACTTGGCGTAAGCCGTTGCTTGGTCCATCTTAATTGAAAGCAGTTGCGAGACGCCATCATCACCCATCGTCACACCGTATAAAATATTGGCTTGGGCCATAGTTTCGCGGTTATGGGTAATAGTTATGAATTGAGTTGTGTCTGCTAAGCGACCTAAAATTTGTCCGAAGCGAATTGTGTTAGCTTCGTCCAAAGCTGCGTCAACTTCATCAAGCACCACGAATGGTGAAGGGAAACAAGTTAACAAGCTACACAACAAAGCAATAGAAGTTAACGAGCGTTCTCCCCCAGACAAAGACTGAATCGAAGAAAGCTTTTTGCCGGGTGGAGTAGCTTTGATATCTACACCTGATACTGCCAAAGAATCTTTTTCGTACTTGGCAACAATTTTTTCTTCTGGTCGAACAGCCTGTTCTGCGTCTTCTGCAGCTTCCTTATCTAGTTCTGCTTCGGCTTCCGTGCGATTATCAGCAGCTTTAACTAAAGACAAGTAAGCGCGCCCTCCATTGAATAAGACTCTAAAATATTGTTCAAACTGAGTATTTACTTTTTGGAACGCAGAATTAAATTTAGTCTTAATGTGCTCATCTAGTTCATCCATCACGGCGCGTAAATCATTCATACTCTTATGCAAATCTGTGACTTGATGTTCTAAATTAGTAAACCGACTTTCGGTTTCATGATACTCTTGAATGGTTAACTCATCGACACCACCGACTAATTCGAGCTGGTGCTTAAGTTTAGAAATTTTACTTTCCAGATTATCAGTCTCAACCTTAATGGGTTGGACTTGAATCTTGTCGAGCATCTCACTGCCCAAGTTAGCCACGATTTCGGAGACAATCATTTGCGATTGGGTTTCTAGTTTGGCTTTTTCGACTTCTACTTTAGTAACTTGATCGCGAATTCTACTTAACTCGTCTTGCTGCTTACGGAACATTTTATCTTCTTCGGCAATGGCTGCTTTCCAAGAGTTCTCTGCCGCATAAAACGACTGAAGTTTATCATCAAGTACGGCAATATCTTTACTTAATTGGGAAATCTTTTCTTGAATTTTATTTTCTTCGCTAGCTAATTCCGCAACGTAGTTATCATTACTACCTGCAGTGGCTTTCTTGAGCTCTAAATCAATTTGTAATTTTTCATTCTGCAAACTTGTTAACTGGCCCTGAAGAAAATCTAAACTCAACTCTGATTTGGAAACGGCCATCGCGAGATTAGTTTGCTCTGCCAACAAGCGATCTTTTTGCTCAGTTAACTCAGATAATTGTAATTGAAGCTTTCGATTATAATCTGGATGTTTAGCAGCTTCGGTGGTAGTCTGTTTAAACTTTTGCCAAGCCGACAGGACAGCGCTGGTTGCATTTCGAATCTGACCAACATCAGCAGTTTCTTCGATAATGCGTTCAAACTGGGAAAAAGTATTATCGAGAACAGTCATCTGCTCCTCGATTAAATTCCAATCACTCCCTGCTGGGTTACTAATCGCAGCATATAGCTCGGTAAGTTGAGCATTGACTGTGCTTAAAGTTTTATCAGCGCTACTTTTTTGCTGACTGGCTTCCGCTAATTTCTTTTGAGATAATTTGATCTGGGATTCAATATCGACAATTTTTTGATTTAAAGCATGACTATCTACCTGCAGACTGGCGCTATCGCCACTTCCAGACTTCTGGCTTTGCATTTTCCCACGAACCATACTAGCTTGTTCCACTAGTGCATTCTTTTCGGTCTGCTTACTCTGAACCTGTTCTTGAATCCGTTTGTACTCTGCCAGTTGTTGCTCGTTATCTTTTTCGTGTTGCTCAATCTTAGAAAGATGGGCGTTCATGGTCGCTTCAATTTGTTCTTTCTGATCCTGATAAATAGTTAACTCTTTTTTGAGATCACTAATTGCACGATTAAAGTTCCACCACTGACTCCCAAAAAATTCTTTTTGATAAGCTTTTAAGTCTACTTCAATCTCGGCACGTGCCTCCATGCGCTTGGCTTGACGACGTAAACTCTTCACGCGTGGCTCTAACTCACGAAGTAAATCTTCGGCGCGCATTAAGTTCTGCGCCGTTTGCTCCAATCTCCGCAACGTTCGTTCACGTTTCAAGTAATAAGTTTTAACACCACTAGCTTCGTCGATTAAATTCTTAATTTCCGATGGACCAGTTAGAATCATTTGATCAATAGTACCCTGGCCAATAACGGTATAACGAGAAGTACCGATGTTACTCTTTAAGACCAAATCAATAATATCGAGTAAGCGAACTTTACTGCCGTTCAATAAATACTCGCTCTCTCCGCTTCGGGTGATTCGACGACCAATCGCCACTTCGGCAGCATCAACAGGAATTTTATGATCACGGTTATCAAAAGTGGCAATGACTTCAGCTACCCCGGCACGCCCGCGTTTATCACTGCCAGCGAAAATCACGTCTTCACTCTTTTTCCCACGCATTAACTTGGCGCTTTGCTCACCTAAAACCCAACGCAAGCAATCCGCTGCGTTGGATTTACCGCTACCGTTCGGGCCAACGATAGCAGTAATGCCAGGTCCGAACTCCATAATGGTTTTTTTTGCGAAAGATTTAAATCCCTGTATTTCTAGTCGTTTGAGGTACATAACTTCTGTAATTATACCATGTTAAAGAGGCTGTTTAACTATGTGTAAAGTTCTAGCTTGCTTTTGCTTTGAGGTCGCGAAACTTCATGGCTTCTCAGATAACAAAACCACTTCTTTTGAAGTGGCTTTGTTAATTTGCTTTTTGTTTGGTTACTCGGAGATCGATCTTGTATTTACCTTATCAGGGCTAGTATACCTGGTCAACAAGACTTATCCCCACTTCTCCGCCAAGGCTACGCCGTGCAAGCACCTTAACTAAATTTTATACTTTCAGATTATGCAAAGCATTCTCTGCTGCTGCAATTTCACCTTCTTGCTTTGATGGGCCTTGTCCACGACCTAATTCTTTTTCTCCCATGAAACAAGCAACAACGAAAACTTTATCATGATCAGGTCCACTTTCGGAAATCACACCATAAGTTGGGGTGATTCCCCACTTCTCTTGAACGATTTCCTGAAGTTTACTCTTAGGATCCATATAAGAACCACCAGTAATGATTTGCGGGAGCTCGACTAAGATTTCTTTCTCAACGAACAGCCTGGTTGGTTCATAGCCAAGATCAAGATACACCGCTCCAATCAGAGCTTCTATGGTGTTAGCTAAAATTACTTGTCTGGCGCGACCAATATCTTTTGCTTCCCCACGAGACATTAACAAATGTTTTTCTAAACCAATCCGTTTAGCAATAGTAGAGAGAATTTTATAATTTACCAGAGCACTACGAAAGTTGGTTAGCTCACCTTCTGGGTGATCATAATTCCGATAAAGGTAATCCGTGGCAATCAGTTCCAAAACTGCATCCCCTAAAAACTCTAGTCTTTCGTTGTGAGGCAATTCAAAACCTCGATGTTCGTTTAAATACGAACGATGAGTAAACGCTGAAACGTACAGTGACACATCTTTCGGCTCAGCGCCGATAATGGCCGTGATTTCTTTCGCTGAAATCATTTTGATTCCTTTACACTATCTCAGCGAAATAATTTTTAGGTGGAATTAAATAGTATACAAAATAGTTGGGTGAAAAAATTGTGACCTTTAGCATTTGCTAAGCAGAAAATTTTTTCCCACAAATAGTCGTAATGTATATATTTCGACTTAAATTATTTCGCTGATGCTGTGTGATTACTCAAGAATCATGAATTGCGAATCACTAGGATAAACTTGTCCTGTGATTCCCACTTCTCGATGCTTGATAATTAATTAATTTCGAGGCCACCGCAACGCTTGGGCTGAGGCGGCTGAGGGCCAGATGGGCCGTGGTGGACGATAGAGGATTCGAACCTCTGACCCTTCCCACGTCAAGGGAATGCTCTACCACTGAGCTAATCGTCCTTTGAATCTGCATCATTCTATAATATTTCTTGACTTTTGTCTATGGAATGATGCAAATGAACACTCAAATTTGGCTGGGCCAGCTTCACCCCAGGGGTTGATTGAGGAACTTTTTTAGCTTTAATTAGTTGGTCGAACCATAAAATCATAACAACATTAAACCAAATATTATTTAAGAGTAACCAAAATAAAAACAAGGTACTAGCGACGATAGCTACTACCACTCGCCAAGCCGCTAATGCAGTAACTGGTAAAAAATATTCTGGTGGCGTACTCAACAGTGCTGGCAACTGCCATAACACTGTACCCGCAGCTGCTACAGAAACTAAAAATACCGCTGTAGCCAAAATTGTAATACTTGCGATTGATCGAAACTTCAAGGCTATAGTATCTGCTGCCATGATTGCCGCTTTCGTCAAAGATTGTTGGTACCAAAAAATAAACAATACTGTAAATAAATTCCACCAAGAAATTAACACTAAAGCTACTAATACTGATAAAATCATCAGCATGGTTTTTAGCAGGCTATACTCACTGTGCAAAGAATAAATATGAAAACTGCCCAACACCATCGCCGTAGTCAAAGCAGTAAGAAAACTTGCACCGACTGTATGCCAAACAATATATTTTGCTTGCCAAAGATATTTGAAGATAGAGGTTTGCTTTAATTCAATACAAAGGGGGCACATGTCCTTGGTCACGTCATGTAAACCATTATGGACTAGCCCTAAAAACATCAGTTTACAGAAATTTACTACAACAAAAGCAAAAGTGATTATTACCACTCCCAACAGAATTATCTGCACCGATGTAGTTGCAAAAAATTGGTCGCTGACCAGAATGAATAAATTGGTTTCTGATAACCACTGCGCTGCGTACCAGGTATGCAAATTAAAGGCTGATGCTAAGAATATCCCAAACAGCCATAAACTTTTACGGTTTACGGTAATTTTGGTAGCTTGCAGAAAAATCTGTAATTTTGTCATCGATAATAAAGCCAGCCCGAAAGGGCTGGCATAATCTTAAGCGATTGCAGCGTCGGCTGCATCTGGAAATTCAGGTTCAGTCTTCTTTTGACTAGGAATAATGTCTGCCACAATGGCATCAAACTGATCTTTTTCTAAAGTTTCTTCGGTAATTAACCGTTCCGCAATCGTGTCTAAGTAGCTACGGTATTTTGTCATCACTTCGGTAGCACGAGCCTCGGCTTCTTGCATAATTCGACGAACCTCATTATCAATCTGTTGGGCTGTTGATTCACTGTAATTGCGTTGTTCACCAATATCCCGACCTAAGAACACATTCTCATGACTCTCACCAAGCACTACTGGACCAACCGCATCGCTCATACCAAACTGTGTTACCAGTTTGCGAGCCCAAGCGGTCGCTTTTTTTAAGTCATTACTAGCACCTGTTGTTAATTCATTGAAAACTAACTTTTCAGCAGCATAACCACCAAGGGAAGTGGCAATTTGGTCAAGATAACTCTGTTTGGTATGAAGATGTCTATCTTCTGTCGGCAAAGATAAAGTATAACCGCCAGCCCGACCACGAGACAATATCGTAACTTTATGAACTGGGTCTGCTTCCACCAAAACAGTACCTACTAAGGCATGACCACCTTCATGGTAAGCAGTAATCTTCTTCTCTTTTGCGGAAAGAATGTGACTCTTACGTGCTGGACCAAGCAATACTTTTTCGATGGCTTCTTTTAACTCATCAGTAGAGATTTCCTTTTTATTGAGACGAGCTGCAAGGATTGCACCTTCATTAATGACATTGGCTAAATCAGCACCAGACAAACCTGGAGTGCGTTCAGCAACGGTACGCAAATCTACACCTTTGGCCAATGGTTTGTTTTTTGCATGAACTTGCAAAATAGCTTCGCGATCATCGATGTCTGGAAGATCTAAAATGACTTGCCTATCAAAACGTCCCGGACGAAGCAAAGCTGGATCTAACACATCAGGGCGGTTAGTGGCAGCGATCACGATTACGTTGGTCTCGGTTTCAAAACCATCCATCTCCACCAAAATTTGGTTAAGAGTTTGTTCGCGTTCATCATGACCGCCCCCAAGACCTGCGCCGCGCTGGCGACCAACCGCATCAATTTCATCAATAAACACAATACAAGGAGCGTTGCGCTTAGCTTTCTTAAACAAATCGCGCACACGGCTAGCACCAACCCCTACAAACATTTCAACGAATTCAGAACCACTGATGTGAAAGAAAGGTACGTTCGCTTCTCCAGCTACGGCACGGGCGAGTAAGGTCTTACCAACACCCGGACTACCGAGCAACAATACGCCTTTAGGAATCTTCGCACCGAGGGCTAAAAACTTTTGTGGGAACTTTAAGAATTCAACAATTTCTTGTAATTCTTCCTTGGCTTCCTTAGCTCCAGCAACATCAGCGAAACGAACTTTGTTCTTCATTTCATCGTTTAACTTTACGCTGCTTTGACCAAAAGTTAACGCGCGGTTATTTGAACCTTGCACTTGGCGCATCAAGAAATAAATAAATAACGCGATTAATAAGAAGGGAATTAAGAACGGCAGAATTGTGCCAGCTAAAACTGTAGCAAAACTTGTGTTCTTGAATTCAACCTTAACTTTAGAAATCTGATCGCTGTTAACACCGCTATCAATAAAGTATTGTGGAATCTCGGTGTTACCACCTACGGTAGCTTTCAGCTTAGTCTCACTGTCTTTAACTTCTGCTGTTAAACTTCCTGGTGCAACCAAAATGCTGGTAATCTTTTCTTCTTTAAGTAGAGTTGTAACTTCGGACAAAGGTACTTCACGAACATCATCTTCTTTAATAAAGGAGGCGATCAATACTGAAATAACCAAAAATCCGATTAAAACCAAAATGATATTTTTGATAATTTTTCCCATAAAAATCTTTAATTACTTAGCTAATATAGCACAATTTCTATTCTTAACGTGAATTTACTCAGGATAATAAATAGCCATTTAGCTACCCGTTTGTCCGGGAGCGCTCTCAACCGCCTTTCGCCAGCCTAACAGCTGGCTATGGCGGTCTGGCGCTAGCTTACTCCCTCCAAACAGGTAGCAGAATAGAAATTCAAATTTTATTAAATTGGTGGGCAAGGAGGGACTCGAACCCTCAATCCATTCGGAACTAGTTCCTAAGACTAGCGCGTATACCAATTCCGCCACTTGCCCAGAAAAATAAAAGTAACCACTACTGGTTACTTATTATAATGAAATTTTAAATAAATTTCAAACCTAAGTTCCTGACCCTTGAACCAGGAAATTAGTAACAATTTGGACTATCAAGAAGGACAGAATAACAATACCTAAACCAATCAAAGCATTTACCAAAGTCTTGCGACCACTCAAAGCCCGAGCATCATTTCCAGCAGCAGTCATATAGTAATAACCGCCAATGATAATGAAGATAACTGCGATAATTCCAGCCAAATACAGGAGAATAGAAATAATGGCGACTGCTAATTGTCCAAGCGATCCTGAGCCAGCAATCCCTTGGTTGCCAGAGAAAGGGTTGTTAGGAATACACAGCGGTCCTTTTTGAACACATCCTATAGTCCCGGATGTCGGAGGTTGCTGGGTTGGAGGAGTTTGGGTTGGTGGTTGTTGTGTGGGCGGAGTTTGAGTCGGTGGAGTTTGTGTTGGGGGTGTCTGGGTTGGAGGAGTTTGTGTAGGTGGAGGAGTGGTTCCATTTTGAGCTGGGCGAATAGTCTGCGGTGTAGTTCCGTTCTCACAAGTAAAGGTGCTACTGGTGCCGCCAGAAGCTATTGGAGCTGCAATGTTGAATGAACCAGCAGTACCCACAACGCACATCACTGAGAATGTGCCTTGAACCGAACGCAATGTTGCTCCGGGTTGGCAAAAACCAGATGCTGGTACAAAATACACAGCGCCAGTTAAGTCATCCTGACAAACTGGCGTAGTTGTGCGACTACTACCTAACTGAGCATACACAGTACTCTTCACGTCTGCTGCCAAACTCAATGCAAGGGCCGCCAGGACTAAAAATAAGAATAATCGCTTCATAATTAAGTGACAATAAACCTATAAACAACTTGGACGATCATATATGAGAATACCACTATGACCAAGCCTATCAAGGCATTCACTAAAGTTTTCCGACCACTAGCAGCACGGGTATCATTACCAGCAGCTGTTATATAATAATAACCACCTATAATAATAAAGATGATTGCAATAATCCCTGCGAGATACAATGCCCATTCTAGAACAGTCTTAACCAAAGACTTCAAATCCTGCACTCCATCACCCTGTGCTCTTCCAGAAGGGTAAGCACCTTTAATATCTTCTAATCCACTCTGGATGCTATCTCCTCCAGAAGTTGGAGACTGAGCGGCCACAGATAAAGGCACAACCAAACTCATTGCTGCTATAGCAACCGCAACTAAAGATTTCGATAGAAGTTTATTCATATGGTCTTTAAGATAATTCCGGAGAGAAAATAATAAAATTTTACCCCCGGAATTATCCCGCATCGATTAATGCGGGATAGAACTAGCTTCCAAAAATACCACCACTGCCGCCGCCAGCCACAAAGTTGTAAACAATTTGTACAACTATGAATGACAACACAATAATGACGATACCTATCAAAGCGTTGAAGATCGCGGTACGACCTGCTTTAGCAGATTCCTCGTTACCGCCAGCAAGAATGTAGCGGAAACCACCATAGATCAAGAAGATAACCGCCAAGATGAAAGCAATACCTAATGCCCATTCTGCAACCGTTTTAAATAGGTCAGCAATATTGGTTTCACCACAACGAAAACCTTCTGGACACTCTATTTCATCCACTTGTTGTGGCTGAGCACCAACATAATTAGGAACTACAACAACTAACGGCATCAAGGCAACCCCTAAAGCGGCTACTGCCAAAGCAATTGTTTTCCAAGAGAGTGTTAATGTTTGTTTCAAAATTCTCACCACCTTTCTGCTTGCGCTGGAAAGCGCTGTCGCAAATGTGCGAGTTAGTTTAGAAAATCCACAAAATGTGGGAGATTCAATAAATTAATTATACTACACAAACCGTAATTCTAGAAAACTTTGTTGTCAACAATAAGATTGATCACTGCACCTACGATCAAGGTAGCTAAGACTGCCACAACTATCCCAACTATCGTCCAGATCAGTGTAAACTTCGCTTTTTTGAGTTGAGCTTCGTTATCGCGAGCGGTCATATACAGGTAGCCAGCATAGATTAGTGAAATCACTGCGACAATACCAATGATGTAATACATAAAGCCAACAATTTTCGAATAAATGCTGACTGGGTCGCAATAGGCTGGCAACGCGGCTGCACTACCGCCACCATTACTGTTTATCAAAGCCCTAAGCCTTTCGCACTCTGCAGACTGGCTAGAGGTCTGCGCGCCTGCTGGCATAGGCACAGACAACAAACTGGAAAATAATAATGTGGCAAACAAAAATTTTAAAGTGAAATTTTTCATATTAACTAATAATGGACTGAATAATTGCGACAATAGTAAGCGATAACAAGGTTACAATCAAACCAGCCACGGCATAGATCAGAGTTTTCTTCCCTTGCTTCACCCGATCTTCATTCCCTGCTGACGTCACCATCATAAAACCACCAAGGATAATAAAGAGAACGGCTATGCTGGCTGCCAAAAACAAAAGGATGTTGATTATTCTTACTACGATGGCCTCGGGGCGAGTTACATCATCAAATAACGGATTAAAGAGTAGTGCCAAAGGGTTGTCAAAGTCAGTTTTATTCACATAACCAACACTCGCGGTTGAAGTAGAGGTTTTGTCAGTTGGTGGTGCAATGATTGGGGGTGTCTGTCCAGTTGGCTGACTACCTGTCCTTCCAGTAGTTCCATAATTGATTGTCACTACATCTTCAAATGCTATGCTCCTAAAATCATCAAAGGTTGTCTGTAGTTTCACTGTGTTCACACCTTGCTTCAGAACTGTTGAAGAAAAAGAAGTTCGATGTTCAATGTTACCAAACGAACTAGTCAAAGAAAAATTATCTGATTGGTTATTCCAAGAAAACAACATTCGAGCACTATTTCCACAAATAGTACTGGATCCAGGGGAAAACCTCGCAAACATTTCGATGGCCGCTGAAGAATATTTTATATTTAAAGTTTTACTACCGGATGGAGCAGTCGGATGATACCCAAAAAAGGTTGGGGTACAGTTATTTGGAATAATTTGAGCTGTGGCAAAGTTTGGAACAAACAGGACCACTAGTACAAAAGCTAGTGTGTAGTTCTTCATCCTAATACTCCGAAGACAATATTAACCAAGGCAAAAGCTCCTATCGAAACCACCAAACCAATGATTGCCCAGATTAATGTATTCTTTGCTTGGGTGACACGTTTTTCGTTACCTGCATTAAAGACAAACATAACCCCAGCATACACAATCATAATAGTCGCTACCAGTGCAATTATTCCTAACAACCATAAAATTAATTTACCAATTACATCAGCAATATCATTTTTACCCGTGTTGTTTGTGATGGAAATTTTTCCATCCCAATCAAACTGGGTAGTTGGAGATGCTGTAGCTGTTGCTGTTGGAGATGGTTGTAGTTGTGCAGAAACTAAATGTGGGGCTATAACCGAACCAACAAACAATAAAGTCAGTATTTTTATTTTAAATAGAGATTTTTTCACTTTTATTTGCCGTTATTAGTGGTATTTTCAATATAAGCTCTTGGATTGGTAAGAATGAGTCCGCCGTTTTTAAGGCCAAGGCTTAACGAACCAGCAATCAATGAATTTACTAGCACGAAAGCTAAACCGACTAAAGCCAGGCCAATGATAGCTCCGATTAATCTTTTCTTTGCCGCTGTGTACCACTCTTCCCCGCGAGACATAGTCATCTGAACACCGGCAATAACAATGAACAATAAGGCAACCAACCCAGCAACAGAAATTAAATAATTAATAATCATGACCAGCACAATGAAGAGGTGGTCAATGGTGCAAGGTTCGCTAACTCTGTCACCACAGATTACAAATCCGCCTTGGCCTTGATTGTCTCTTACCTCTTGAGTGGTTGCCGGTGGCTTTAGAGTGGAAGACGGTTGAGCTTGGGCCAACACCTCTAAGGAATAAGTAGAAGATGCAACAAAACCACCGATCAAGATTACTACAGCAGCAATTCCCAATAATAAGGGAGTAAATTTAGTTTTAAGGTTTTTACCGAAAATATCCATTTTAGAAAATTTGCTGTCTTACAATTGCGCCAGCCTGAGTCTGTGCTCTAGATAAAGCTTGTTGAACAGTTTGTCCGCCTCGCAATATGCCATTTACTACTTCAGTGAATAAATTATCATACTTCGCTTCGTCATACTTAGGGAAAGATTTTGCAGTTAGGTTCGCATGAGCGAACACACCAATTTCCAAATCAGAAGTTTGTAACGAAATTAAATCACGACGACTGGATGGTTGTTTGTCTTTTGCATAGTAAGCATCTAGAGCTTGTTTACTAGTAGCAAACTTCAAGAAATCCCAAGCTGCTGCTTGTTCTGCCTTTGAAGACTGCTTACTCACAACTTCGGCAAAGTAGTTTGCATAATTCACACTTGGTCGACTTAGATCGTATTGTGGCACATTAGCTACATCGTAATTCAAGTTGGGGGCTTTAGCATTAATCTGTGCGCGGGTGTAGCTATAGCCATAAAGATAAGCTGCTCGGCCATTGGCAAACGCATCAACAGAATAGTCGCTATTAGCGTTCCAGTTATAATTTTCTTTAATCGGGTTAGCAAACGAGGTATAAAAATCTACACCAAGCACACCTGGATTAACACTCTGCCCATTTACTTGAACACTATTGGCAAATTGAGGACTTCTGCCATCTGGGCTCCATGGGACTGCTCCAGCTTGAAGCATTAGTAGGTACATAATATCTTGGGCGCGATTAACATTGGAAACATCCCCCATAGCCACACCGCTGCGTGTAAAATATCCTGATGAATCCTGGGTAGTAATCCTGCGAACATCACGAGCTAATTGATCCCAAGTTTTTGGTGGGGTCGCGATACCTGCCGTACCCATTATGTCCTTGTTATAATAGAGCGCCAAAGAATCTACCCACATTGCGGTACCATAAATTTTATTGTCACGAATTAAATCGTTTGAGACAACATCCACAAATTGTTCACGATAATCGCGGATAGTGTAGAGGGATTCTGGGGCTTCAGTAATTTTATCTAGGTATTGAGGAAGCCAGGTATTATTGATCGAAAAGATATCTGGACCACTACCTGCTGCTAACGCATTTAACAAATCACTTTCGTAATTTTCTATATTCTTTTTGGTGTACTCGATTGTGACATTAGGGTTAACCTTCTTGTAAGCAGAAATAATGACATTCATCTTGTCGCTATCAACAAAAGGTTTCCACATTTCAATAGTCACTTTTTCTTTAGGGGGTTCCGGATTACACGCCGCTCCAGTCATACTCAGAGCTAAAATTACAAATCCTAAAGTAATTTTTCGAAACATTGTTTTTTTATTTTTTGACATTTTTATATCTTTAAACTTTTAAATCTTTTAGGTACGATGCGAATTCATCGTGTAAATCATCATGTTTTAAGCCAAATTCTACTACTGCTTTTAAATATTCTAGCTTATTACCACAATCGTAGTACTTACCATTGTTGATTTCTACAGCAAAGCAGTCTTTATTCTGCTCTAAGAGAATATTAATAGCGTCCACATATACCAATTCCCCGGGGGTATTTTTTTGTTCGTGACGCTTCATCGCTTCTTCAAGTGCCGGGAAGAAATCTGGTGAGAGTAATAACCCAGAAACTACTGCGCAGTGCTCAGTCAGAAGTGGTTGCCCAGGTTTCTCAATCAGCTGTTCAATTTTTAGAGCTCCTTCACCTACGTTAGAACCTGATGCGTAACCGTAACGCTTGTAATCTTCGTCTGCAGTCGCACTAATCCCTGCTAATATCGCACTACCACCTAACTGTTCATAACGCTCTACTAATTGTTGACTACGAGTTGGGCTTGCTTCAAAAACATCATCACCCCAAAGAACTAAAAACGGTTCACCACCAATAATCTGTCGAGCATTCCAAATCGGAGTCGCATTGCCAAGTGGACCTTTTTGGCGCACATAATAAAAATTGGCCAAGTTAGCAATTTTACGAATTTCCTCTAAAAGTTCATATTTTTGGGCTTCTTCCAAGCGCTTTTCTAATTCAAAGGGATAATCAAAGTGGTCTTCGATGTTACGCTTATGCCAACCGGTAACTAAGATTATGTCTTCGATTCCTGCGGAAACGGCATCCTCAACCACATATTGAATGATTGGCTTATCAACCAAAGGAAGCATCTCCTTGGGTTGGGCTTTTGTAGCAGGAAGGAATCTTGTCCCAAAACCTGCGACAGGAATAACCGCTTTACGAACTTTCTTGCTCATATAGCGGTATTATATCACATTTATTACACTAATTATTGACTCGATATTGCAAACTTTCTGCTAAGTGTGTTAATTGAATTTTTTCTGAATCTTCAAGGTCTGCAATAGTACGAGCAACTTTTAAAAGTTTGTTAATTGCCCTACCAGACAATTGATATTTATCACTAGCTTGCTGTAAAAATTTCTGAGTAGTTAAGTCGAGCTGACAGTAATCTTTAATTTCCTTACTCGACAACTCGCTATTAGTTTTTTGAGAACCATACCTTTGACGCTGGAGTGTTCTGACTTGCTCAACCACTTGCCGGAGTTCTAGCGAAGTCTGGTTATCTTTAGTTTCTGCAAACTCAGAGTACTTTAACCTTGGCACTTGAACATGCAAATCAATCCGATCTAATAAAGGTCCGGAGATTTTTTTGTTATACTTTGCGACTTCAGCTGGGTGACAGTTGCAATGCAGTAATGGGTCACCAAAGTTTCCGCAATGGCAAGGATTCTGAGCTGCCACAAACATAAACTTGGCAGGAAACTTTAAGGACTGTGTAGCACGGGCAATCATCACGCTACGTTCTTCGAGTGGTTGCCTAAGAACTTCTAAAACTTGTCTGGGAAACTCTGGCAGTTCATCCATAAACAACACGCCGTTATGAGCCAAACTTACCTCTCCTGGTTTAGGTTTGGCACCACCGCCAATTAACGCCACGCTGGAAGTAGTATGATGAGGTGCTCGGAATGGTCTGCTAGTGATGTAGGCATTGCGTAATTGTCCAGCCAAACTATGCAAGTTGGTCGTTTCTAAAATTTCTTGATCAGACAGCTTTGGTAAAATTCCGTTCAAAGCTTTGGCTAACATGGTCTTACCACTGCCTGGGCTCCCAACCATCCTTAAATTATGAAAACCTGCTGCCGCGATTAAAAGAGCTCGCTTAGCCACAGACTGCCCAGCGATATCAGCCATATCAACTTCAACAGGATAATCTTTGTTATGCCTAACTTCCTGTTTAAACGGATATATCAATTGCTGGCCCATAAAATGATTAAGCAGTGCTCTTAAACTGGTGACAGGTATGATCGCGATGTTCTTTACCAAAGCCGCCTCGGCGGCATTTTCTGCTGGAACAAAAACTTCCTTAAGACCAACTCGTTTAGCTGCAAGTACCATGGATAAAACGCCATTACACGCTCTTACTCGGCCGTCTAGAGCCAATTCCCCAATAAACATACGGTCTTTCGGATCAAAGGCTATCAGTTTTGAAGCTAATAAAATTGATAAGCCAATTGCCAAATCAAAATGGCTACCAACTTTAGGTAAATCTCCTGGAGCAAGATTAATGGAAATTCGCGCCACAGGGTAGGCAAAGCTAGTGTTTTTGATAGCTGCTCTAACTCGCTCACGACTTTCTTGAACAATCGTATCTGGTAAACCAACAATTACAGTAGCTGGTAAACTGTTCGCTGAAACATCAGTTTCCACTTCAACGATTGCAGCATTATAACCATTCGGTGTGGCGGTTAAAATTTTAGGTAACACTACAGATGACATAAAACCAGCTTACTAGCTGGTAATAAAATTCAGATAAATAATTTCTCAACAGTTAAGTTCCGGGTTTGTAATTACGTTGAATAAAAATCAGAACTATTCCTAAGAAAATATAAAAGTCGGCAAGATTTAACACCCCGGTTAAAATATAAAAATAATCTACAACGTGTCCAAAAATGATCCGTTCAAGAAAATTACTCAACCCTCCGGCAATGATCAACACGAACCCTAGCCGACTAACCGCATACAATCGATTCCAGTTGTGATACAAATGGTGGCTGATAAACAATATCGCGACAAGATACAGCACCACCATCAATGGTAAAGGTAGGTCTAGACTGAACGCAAAGTTTTCGTTTTTAAAAATTGGGAAGTCCTGCCACAAAACAATGGCTCGAACCACTTGAGTCAGTATTAATAAAATTCCTCCGACGAAAAACCAAAAACCGAAAGTAGAGTTAATATTACTTTCGGTTTGAGTAGTTGGGTTGAGAGATTCTAATTCGGTCATTAAAAATTACAAAGCTTGGTCAGCCCAAGGAATTGCTCGCAAGCGATCTTCGCTGATTTGATTGCCTTCGTTGTCAGTTCCATAGGAACCGTTTTCAATCTTCAACAATGCATTGTTGATTTTTGTGAGATCTTGACTCATGCGTTCGGATAAATTTTGATTAACTTCATCCAACTGTATCTCAGTGGCATTCTCATCTGAATCATCACCAACTTCGGTATGCTCTGAAAGACCAGCTAAATCAATTTCGAGACGAGACTTCTCTGTTAAGAGCTTAGCCTTCATTTCTTCAATAAATTCTTGTGATAACATATATTAATTAGTTACTTACTTTCAGTATAGTAAAATTTAGACAAATAAAAAAGCGTCTTATCTTGCAGCCCTTGATTTATAAATGAACAGCTGAGATAGGACGCTGTACCCTAATGTCTTGGGCTATTCAGCGTCTTACCTGTAGGACCCCAACTGTTGAGATCCTAAAGGTAAGACACTAGATAACACTCTGTAGACTTTAGAGCTTTTCTACAACCGTAGTTGTAGATGTCTATCATTCCAATCGATGACAAACTGCACTCGAAACTTCCCTTGTGGTCCGAAGACCTTAAAACTTTTGTTCTTTTTGTTTTGTTTTTGTTTTTGAAAAATTTTTGTTGCTGATTTGAGGCCAGCAAAGAACCTACATTGATTTTTGTTTTACATACAGCCAAGATTGGATCTGGCTATGACGGAAAGTTAAGAGGGAGGCTACGCTCCAGCCGAGTAAGTCTAGAAGCGGCAGATTCCCTCAGTTCAGTTTGGGACCAACTAGTCTAGACACATCTAGGTTTCGTTGGTTCACCGATTATATTTTGATTTCAAGGTGCGGAATTGATTGACTAAACTAATGATAGCAAATTTTTAAGCTATTGTCAATCTGACAACAGCAAAAGCTGTTAACAAAATAAAAACAAGCCAGAAGTTTTGATATTAAACTTTCTGGCCTAAATTAAAATATAGTTTGTCCACAATTTTTCCGACTAAGAGTACTTCAATCTGATGATTTTAGGTGGTTCGGCTCCATGCAACTGCTTTAAGTTGAGGAGTAGATCATTTTCGCTTATGATTTTCTCAAGCTCAGGGTATTTTTTGGAGTACTCTTTGTATAGAGCTTGGAAATACGGCTGCTCAGCATCGACTTGAGGTAACTTGGTATAAATCAATGTGCCTGCTGGAGCTGAATACTTCTGTTTATTTACGAAATTACTAGTTGCTAGCAATAGACTCTTTGGTGAAATCCTAAAATTTCTAAAGATTTTGTTTCCACTGCCAGAATACTCCTGACTATATAGTTTAAACCTATCTTTCAAACTTTGGTAATGCTGCTTATAAAAGTCCTTTGCTGCGGCTGGGCTAGGGAATAAAATCACTATCGGGTAATCTAAGTTGTCTAAATGTTCACTGGTAGCTAAATCATGAATATCATTTACAAATAGATCAATTAAATCAAGACTAGCTGAATCATTAGTGTTTTTTGCTATCTCTGGATTAAACCCCAAACGTTCGACAAGAAATAAAAGTATTTCTGGTTTTGAAACAGTGTTGGTCAGTTTCACACTGTGGTACTTATCAAACAGATTCTTTGCCAACTGCTCAATCCGAATTGGCTGGGAATGAAGGATAACGTTTTCATCGCTGAGTTCAACCCATTTCACTTGATTTGGAACTAGTTCAAAGAAGGCGGTCAGATCATCCCCTAGTTGAATTAGACGCTCGTGCTCAGCGTTATCCCCAAGTGCTTTTAACTTTTCGGAGAGGTTGGCAGCGGCCCCAACTAACCTATGGTAGTAGACAGGCTGAAGAACTTCTAAATCACTAAGTGAAATATAATCGGTCCGTTTGGTATTTTGACGAAGCATAATCTGAACTAATCCGAAGAACAGATCCACTGCTGCCAAAGTATCAACTACTTGAGTACTGAGCTGTTCGTTACCGTAAGAGGTCTCCGGATTATAAATTGACTTCACTACAAACGTAAAATAATTCCAGCTCAATCTTTCCTTACTTCCAAAAGTGAGGTAGCGTTCAAATCTTTGCAAGTCACAAATTACTAATTGGCGGTTGGTTTCCAAATCTTGTTCTGCAAGATCGGTAAATGTTTCATAATCACAAGCTGCAATTTTACCAGTTGCTGGTTGGAAAGATTCGTTGACAATAAAAGTTCTGAATTGACCTCCAAAGAATGACAAGTTTAAATCCAACACTGTTTTGGTTTGCCAGTTACTATGTTGCCACACCAACACTTTCAAACAGAATCTTAACTCTTCTTGGGTACTGGCAGTCTTCATAAACGCCGCAAAACTTTTGGCGCTAAACAAATCTGCGGATTGAAAAATACCTTCGACTAATCCTGCTCGCCACAAGCGTAACACTTCTGTTTTATCTGGCAAGACTAATAAGCTCGGTTGATCTGAACTGTGTAAGCTATTGGCAACTCGAGACTCATGCAAAAAATGTTTTGGGTCAATTACAATCTGTTGATCAAAATTAGCAATGGTGTCAGTAGCAAGCTCTGTTTGGGCTAAAGAGTCAGCTCCATCTGCAGTGCTAGTAGGAAACGGATGTGTTAACAATTTACTCCACTCAAATTCCGCCTGCTCATAAATTTTTCTCAGCTGCAATTTTAACTTGTCTGGCAAACCTGAATGAATTTGCATCAATTTTTCCAGCAATAAAATTGTAGAAATACTATCCCCTAAAGCTCTGTGACTGTCTTGGTGCTTGAGGTTAAAATAGTGCATTAAATTTTCTAAGTTGTAACTGTGATGAGTTGGTAGTAAAAATTGAACTAACTCTAAAGTATCAATAACCTTGCCAGACAATTTAATACCCGCTTGTTCCAAAAACTTCACATCCAAAACCGGATTATGAGCAACCAATACAGCCTTACCTAACTTTTCATTTAAAAACTCCTTAAACTCACTAACATCAGGAGCTCCATCGATTTCTTTTTGACTGATACCGGTCAAACCAAGAATCTTAGGATGTACATCTATCGTCGGTTTAAAAACCTGTGACCACTTTTCACCAATTACCAGACCATCCTTGGTAACATCAAAAAATGCAAATCCGATTTCTAGGATTTGCTCGGTCTCTGGATCAAAACCAGTGAACTCTAAGTCGATACTGCAATACTGAAGCTTTGGCATGTCTATATTATAGAGTAAATATCTAGCTGGGGAAACTAAAAAAGCCCGTAGGGCTTTTTTATTCTTCGTCATCATCAGCTGGTTTATTGGGTAAGGCGTCACCTTCCTGAAGCTTTTTTCTTAAAGCTGCATCAACTTGTTCAAAGACTTCTGGATTTTCTTTTAAGAAAGTCTTGGCCGTCTCGCGACCAACCCCAAGTTTGATATCACCAAATGAGTACGAGTTACCACTCTTCGAAATAACTTCCATCAACAAGCCTGTATCAAGGACGTCACCGGATGCGGAAATGCCTTCGTTATACATAATGTCGAACTCCGCGACTTTGAATGGCGGGGCAACTTTATTTTTTACTACCTTAGCTTTAGTACGATTGCCGATAATTTTATCGCCATTCTTAATTTGAGCACTACGACGAACTTCCACCCGGACGGAAGCATAAAATTTGAGAGCATTTCCACCAGTAGTAGTCTCTGGATTACCGAACATTACACCAATCTTCATGCGAATTTGGTTGATAAAAATTACAGTAGTATGAGTCTTAGAAATTATTCCAGTTAATTTACGCAAAGCTTGAGACATCAGCCGTGCCTGTAACCCCATATGAGAAGCACCCATCTCGCCTTCAATCTCTGCGCGAGGAGTTAGTGCAGCAACCGAGTCAATCACAATTAAATCTAAAGCATTACTCCGCACTAACGTTTCGGCGATATCTAAAGCTTGTTCACCACTATCTGGCTGGGAGACCAATAAATCATCCAACTTAACGCCGATACGCTTGGCGTAATCAGGATCAAGCGCGTGCTCTGCGTCTATAAAAGCGGCCAGTCCACCTTTCTTTTGAACTTCGGCAATCATATGTAAAGTTAAAGTTGTTTTACCTGAGCTTTCTGGCCCATAAATTTCAACGATTCGTCCTTTTGGAATCCCTCCTACCCCAAGGGCCATATCCAAACTAATACTCCCTGTCGGAATTGCCTCAACGTTTAATTTCTGATTGTCGGCAATCTTCATAATACTCCCGTCACCGAACTTGTCACGAATTTGATCAATAGCACTTTCGATTGCACCAGCACGGCCGGCGTCCATGGTAACCTTTTTAGGTTTAGTAGCTTTTGGCATATAGATTTACTTAATTGATTTCCAAAATTTCTTGGGCTTCTTGGGTAAATGGTACTGTGATTTTCTCACCTGGCTTACCTAGCGCACCCAGCTTTTGTCCGTTATAACTAACTTGAGTATTGCCTGCATCACTGGTGGTTAATTCAACTATCTCTCGAGCAGTCACCTTCTTGGTTGCCCCAGCTGGGATTATTTCTTCTGGGAGCTCTACCCCATCCTTGACTAAATTAATGGTTGTACTTTTGGTGAATTGTAACTCTAAGACGATTTCGCTAGGCTGTTCGGTAACTTCACCAGCCACCTGGGGTTCATCGACACGAAGTGAAAACACTTCTGTTTTTTCTTTTCCAAATTTATTAGTTGCAACTACCTGAAAATCTTTCTGCCCTGGAGCTGCCCCGAGAGTAGTTTCAAAACTCCCATCTGGTTTCACCATCACGTTTTGCCCGTTCACACTAACGCTAACCCCTGGTTCTGTTTTTCCTTTGAAGGCAATAGAACTACCTGATAAAACTGTGTTTGGGATTGGTTCGAGAATAGTTAACTCTGGAGTGCGATTAACGGAGAACACCTGGATTAAGACGTAGGCAAAGGCACCGACGCCTAGTAATAAGCCCGCAGAAATTGAAATAAGTTTTGGGGTCACCGAAAATTCTGCAAAAAGAGCTTTCAACCCTTTAGGGACATTAACCTTCTCGCGGTCAGTCTGCAAGAATAGATCCTTCTCTTTTTTGAACTGCTCCAGTAAATCCTCGCAAGAGATTGAATACGCCCCTGCCAGCTTCTTTAAGAAGCCAATGGTATAGGCATCCGGCGGCAAGATTTGGTATTGCCCATGCTCTATAGCCACAATAAACTTTTCTAAAATGCCAGTTTTTTGGGCTACTTCTGGTAGGGTTAACTGCAACTGCTCGCGAATCGCTTTAAGATATTCCCCCAGAGTTTCTTGAGAGATTTTTTTTATTTCAAATCCTTCTGACATACTTATTATATTACCACACCCATAAAATCCTGTTTAATAAATTCTCAAGTATGGGTCATCCAATAAAAAAACCTCAGAATCTCTGAGGTTTTTCTCTAAAACCTATTACTAAGCTTGTTCATCGGAGCCATATTCTGCTCTTTCTGCATCAGAAACACCGTAAACCTCTCGAGGCTTGGCGCCTTCCGCGGGACCAACCACACCGTGCTCTTCTAAAATATCAAGTAATCTGGCCGCCCGAGCATACCCCACACGAAGACGACGTTGCAATAATGAAGCGGATGCTTTTCCTGCGCGCATCACCTCGGCCTTAGCTTCCTCAAACAGTTCGTCACCTGCGTCATCGTCACCGCCTCCCAAACCAGGAACCGAACTTGAACGCTTTTGCTTCTCTACGATCTCTTCGTTATAAATCACTGCACCGGTCTGTTGTTTAAAGAAGTCTACTACCTTATGTACTTCCTTCTCGGTGATTAATGCGCCTTGAATACGTCGTGGTTTAGTGCTTTCTGCGGAAGTATACAACATATCTCCTCGGCCCAAAAGTTTTTCTGCGCCACTGGAATCTAAAATAGTTCGACTATCAATCTGACTTGGAACCTTAAAGGCCACGCGAGCGGTGATGTTGGCTTTAATCAATCCTGTAATAACTTCAGTACTTGGCCGCTGCGTTGCCAAAGTTAAGTGGATACCTACAGCGCGCGCCATTTGTGCGAGTCGAACAATAGCAGCTTCAACATCCTGTTTGGCGACGGCCATAAGATCTGCCAATTCATCTACAACTATTACGATATAAGGCAATGCTAATTCATTTTTTTCGTTGTACTCAGCAATGTTGCGCTTACCCGCTTCGGCGACAAGTTTGTAACGGCGCTCCATTTCTGAAACTGCCCACTTAAGAGCATTGATGGCTTTGTCAGTATCTACGATTGGCGAGGTTAGCAGGTGAGGAATCCCATTATAAGGCGTGAGCTCAACGCGTTTAGGGTCCACCATGATGAACTTAACATCCTGCGGAGTGTTTCTATATAGTAGAGAAACGATGAAACTGTTAATAGCAACACTCTTACCGGTATTAGTAGCACCTGCGATCAGCAAGTGAGGCATTTTTGCTAAATCCGCGATTTGCGGACGGCCAGCCACATCACGTCCCAGGGCCAAGACCAACTTGCCGCTATTATTTACAAAGTCTGAAGTTTGCATAACTTCGCGGATATTTACCGTAGCTGTAGTTTTATTTGGGACTTCAATACCTACCAATGATTTACCTGGAATCGGCAGTTCCATACGCAGAGATTGAGGTGCGGCCAAGGCCAAAGCTAAATTGCTTTGCAAAGCAGTAATTTGGTTTAATCTCACGCCAGCTGCCGGCGCAAAAGTATACTGTGTTACAGTCGGACCAACATTAACTTCGCCCATTTCAACTTTGATGCCGAAGTCGGCAAGAGTTTTTTGAATCAGCGCTACATTGGCTTCAATGTCGCCACTATCAACCTTGGATTTATTTTCGTCCAACAAATCAAATGGTGGTAATTTCCAATCACGGCGATCTTCTAAAATAATTGACTCCATCGTAGAGATTGCCTCATCAGCTTTATTATTTTTGCCTGGCATAACATTGATGGTTTGCTCAACTTGCTGCTCCTCTTCTTCCTCTTCTTCTGTCTCTTCATCACTAGAGATTGGTTCATTCATGGCATTGATTTTTAGCTCTGTGACCTTAGCTTCGATCTCCTGATCTTTTTTCTTTTGCCAGAATTTTAAAGGTGCTAAGTTGAATGCAATCAAAATTCCTATAACTAGTAATCCAACTATAATTAATCCGCCAGCCCAAAATCCTAAGTAACCAATCAGTGGCCCAGAGACAATTGCTCCCAAGTATCCGCCGGCCATTCCTTCTGAAGCCAAACTAAAAGCCGTTTCACCTTCGTCTAAATATAGCGCATGAATAAACCCTGCTGCACCAGCAGTAATAAGAATCATCCCAATATATGTTCGGGCATAAGGGTGGGATACTTCTTCGCTTTCTTCATCTTCTGCTTGATCTACATCAGCTTGCGGCTTTGATTGAAATAAAATTAACGCCACTAGCACCAGCAGAACCGGTACCGTATAAGACATTAGACCAAACAGCATGGAAAGCAGTTTGGAAAGATACCCTCCTAGTGGTCCAGCTGTATTGACGAGGGCTAGAGCCACCACTGCGGCTAAAATTAAAAATACCACCACAGCAATGCTGCGCTTGGTATCACTGGCTAAGTTTAATTGGGGAACTTTGATTAATTTTCGCTCTTCCTCTTCATCTTTGCGGCGGGTGTATTTTCGCTTTGTGCGAGCCATATTTGTTTCTGGGTTACTAAAATCAGTCTATATTATAGCACTTTATCCATATCTATTTGAGCACTTATGTTATTCTGCTACACTTTTTCTAAGAAATGGAGGATTTATGGAAAGAGAGTACTATAATAAGCTGGTTCGGGATAAAATTCCTAAAATCATCAAGAAAAATGGGGGTGAATGTAAATATCACGTACTCTCGTGGCAAGGGCATATTGAGAGTCTCCACCATAAGATCCACGAGGAGGTGCAAGAATTTATCGCGGCAACCTTGCCAGACACCCGGCTCTCTGAAGCTGCTGACATAGCGACAGCTATCATGACACTATGGCGGATGCGAGACATCCCCGTGGTTCAACAGGACCTTGCACGAAGAGAATATCGGATTGCATATCAAAGTGGTAAATTTGATTTGCTTCACGAAATTAATCAGCATGCTTTGAAACTAAAATAAGTCTGCGATAAAGTTGCGGCTGCCCTATCAACAGCGGGCATCATAGAAGGCTGCTTGTAGTGCTAGGCCGAGATGGATACCAACTCGAACAGCTCAATGCTCGGATAACAGAAATCCGAGATAAGCGCGGAGTATTTGATAAAGGCTACTTCCTTGTTTGGGCAACCAAAAAATAATTTAAAGACCCCACTTACCAGTGGGGTCTAATTTTATAATCCTTTAACTTTAACTTTCTTAGTTTTTGCCTTGGCGGCTTTTGGAATTACTACGGTAAGAATTCCGTCTTTAAGATCAGCCTCTATCTGTTCGCTATCAATATCTACTGGAACAATCACTGAACGGGAAAACCCTCCCCAATAACATTCTTGATAAAAGTAATCATCATCAGAAATTTTTTCTTCGCGCTTACGTGAACCATTGATGGTGACCATGTCGTTAGCCACAGTGATATCAATATCATCAGGGCGAACACCAGCGATAGTTGATTTAATTATCACGTTATCTTTGGTTTGATACATATCGATGTTCAGTGCACCTTCGTAGTCAGTCATCCAGTCTTCATCTTGTTTGGAGATTGGTGTAGAAACTGCAGCAGGTTTTGCCACTGGTTCTGGTTCAGACTCTTCCTCTTCTTCTTCACTCTCATCATCTTCGTATTCAAGTTCTTCTTCCTCTTCATCGGCTAGGTACTGATCATCATCTTCAAGTTCTTCTTCAGCCAGCTCTTCTTGATAAACTGCCTGTTCTTGAGGAACCTCTTCTTGATAGTATTCTTCTTGGGCTTCGGCAACCTCGCCACCCATAATCTTGCCAAAGAAGGATTGTTTTTGTCGGGCCATGATTTTGTCTCTTGCTCCTAATATATAGACGAAAGGCTAAATCAGGAAGCATTGTTAAGATTTAGTAACTTATAGTAGCTGTTTTAATAATATCGGATGAAAAATAGTCCGTCAAACATTATGAAACAAATTTTCTATTGATTCTATGAGGACTTTTCCTTCTTGGCCAAATTGGGTAATTTTCTCACTTTCTAGAGTATTACTTTTCTGAATTGCCGAAAGTTTCTCCATGGCAGTATTAAACAGGTTCTCCGCTGTGAGTGGTTGAGGTTTTGGGTATATCAGCTCCCGTTCTAGGAGGTAGTCATAGTTTGGCTCTTCTTGGCCAGGAAGCGTGTGAGTAATTAAAATTGGACAGCCAGCCTGAAGAGCTTCAGCCACAGTCAATCCTCCAGGTTTAGAAACTAATAGGTCAGCGATCTGATACAACTCTGATGGATTATCATAAAAACCTAGCGGCAAGATATGGTTAAAGTTTAAAGAGATCAACCTTTTAAGCAGCTCTGTATTTTTTCCGCAAAGAACCACAGTAGTTAGATTTGGAACCACGTTAGCCTTCATTAAAAATTGTTTTAGTAAATTGTAATCAAAGCCGATACCCAAAGAGCCACTCCCAAAAATCATAATCTTATTTGAAGGTGGAATGTTTAGTTTGAATCTTAGATCCGATTGTGAAACTACGGTTAAAGGTTTCAAGGTAATCCCACACACCGCAATTTTATTTTCCTGGATCCCCAGCTGAATCATTTCTAGTTTTTGATCTGTAGTATTAGCCAGATAAAAATCTGCTTCTTCGTACAACCAAAATTTATGAAGATGATAATCACTGAAGGCGATTACAAATGTGCCACTGAATTTTTTTTGATTAATCAAAGCCGCAGTAGCTGCTGAGCCAGTGGTTTGAGTACTCAAGATCATATCAGGTTTAAACTCCTCAACAATCTTATATAAATTCTCTGAATTAGCTCTGGCAGTTGGTACTCGCAAAGGTCTTCCTACAAAGTTAACTAATTCACTAAAATACAGCCAGCGCCATACGAAAGGAAGTCTTCGATTTACAAAACTGTGTAACCAAATTCCGAACTTTGACAATAGTCCTTCTTGTACTTTCAGAATATCGTGAAGTAGAACATTGTACCCGGCTTGCGTGAGATGATAACCAATATTTTCCGCAATAAACTTATGCCCTAAACCTACTGAAGTATAGAGTATTAATATCTTTTTATTTTGATTATTCATGCCTCAATTCTATTACAAATATTTACTTAGCACCAGAACATTTGCCCATATCTAAAAACGCCCACCACCAAATATACCTTGCTTGATAATTTTGCTCGGGAAACTATCTCCCAGTTTCACATTACTAAACCTTAATAAAACCCCAATAAAAAATATCGCAAGCTGCGATAAAGATTTTCTCAAGTTTCTAGTTGCACATGTAACCTAATTGACGGAGAGGCAGGGATTTCCGCCTCGACCGCCTGCTGTCGGCCTCCCTGCCCGGGGTTACTGCAAACAGCTCCCAGCTGTTTGCAGATCATTCGCTATCAATTTTCTTTGCAGAAAAAGCCTCAGCTCACTTCAACCCGTTCGAACCTCTCACTATATCTTCACAAGAAGTTTGATATGCACTTTGTGGAAATCAAACTTCTGGCGGAGAGGCAGGGATTCGAACCCTGGGTACCTTTTCAGGTACATCGCATTTCGAGTGCGACCCATTCGACCACTCTGGCACCTCTCCAAAATCTTGATCATGAATCAGACAAGCCGACCCAAACAAAAATTTGTAAATCAAATCAAACTATATTACCACAAAAGCTGACACGATGGACAGGTGATAAACCATATTGTTTTATGGACTCAATATGTGCTTTGGTGCCATAACCTTTATGTCTCGCAAAATCATACTGTGGGTACAGCTCTGATAAATCTGTCATAAGGGCGTCGCGATTAACTTTTGCGAGGATTGAAGCTGCAGCGATTGAGTGCACCAAACTATCCCCTTTTACCACCGCCCTCTGCTCTTTGCAAAATAATTCTGGAATTAAAAATTTACCATCAACCAAAATTACACTTCTTGATAGATCTACCTCCAAGGCTTCGATGGCTCTACTCATGGCCAAAAAACTTGCTCGTAAAATATTTAGTGATTCTATTTCAGCTACGGTTGCTAAACCAAACCCGAAGATCGCATTTTGAAGGATAGCTTCGGATATCCTTGTTCGTTTTTGTTGTGAAAGTTTTTTACTGTCTGTTATTTCACTCCACCAAGGTTCATTGTGTTCATTTTTAAAAACTACCGCTGAAGCTACCACTGGCCCAGCCAGTGGACCCCGGCCTACTTCATCAACCCCAACCACATAGTCAAATCCTTTATGATATAGAGCAATTTCATCAGCAAATCGATTATTCATAGCTTTCAGATACTCTCATACGTGGATAAAATTTTAAACTGACGATTTTATATAAATCATCTTCTTTGACTAAAGATACATCAATATTTCCAGTGGCCGATAATATTCCCTCTTGGTACTCTTCGTACAATCCAGTCAACAAAAATAAAAAATTATTAGAAGTTAGTTTAAGCTTAGGAAATACAATGTAGTTATGTTTCCGTCCAAAAAACTTTTTGTAGAACATTTCAACGATTTGTGGTTGTTGCATCGGAAATTCTGAAAAGCCTTGAGCAGTCGCTCTCTCATCAACAAACAGAGAAAGGTCGGCCTTTGCTCCCCCATTAACTGTGTCAGAAAAATTACCAATAAACTTTCTGATGGCAAACCGATCCTCAGTTCCTACAGTTCGATCAAAATCGAAGATTGTTTCTTGTAAAACAGCCATAGCTCATTATAGGCACAGAAAATAAATTTGCAAAAGTAAATATCTCTGATCAAAGAGATGCTTCTGGTGGACCATACTGTAATGAAGCGGCAAGCTCTTCCCTGTTATAAAAGCGCGGCTACTGATTGATCGCGGACAAACTTTGCGGTCCGCTCTCATTCGGCTTGGGAAACCCAAGCCTGATTTACTAAAATAAGCTGTTGCGCTTCTAAAAATAAAACAACCCTGACGGGTTGTTTTGGTGGACCATACCGGAATCGAACCGGTCACCTCTTCCATGCCATGGAAGCGCTCTACCAAATGAGCTAATGGCCCAAATGGAATTATTAAGAGTGTATAAATTACTTACTCCGTAACTCCTGTAGAACCAGAAGGACTGATAATGCTGGCCGCGTCACGGGTCTGCTCAAAAGCTTCTCGCCACTGATTTGCTTGTTCTCGAAATGCCGGAATCACACCAATTACATTCAAGAACCAACCAATCAGAATAATAGCAATCCCAGCTCCAAGTACTGACCCTAATCCGCCAAGTAATCCCTTGCCAAAGGAAAGCCATGCACTAGACATTGTCTGGTTTAACCTTTTCATGTTTTCAGTTAACTCTTTGATTTCGCGATCTGGGTTTGTGTTGTTCATATTTGTTAGTCCCCTGATAAGAATCTTTACCTTGTTACTCCTGGTGGCCTCGGTAGGAATCGAACCTACATCAACGGCTTAGGACGCCGCGGTTCTATCCATTGAACTACGAGACCAGAAAAAGCGACAGGGCAAGCCATCCTTTAGCTACATAGTGTGGAGCTGCTCTCTGTATTGAACTCAAGAGTTTGGGGGTGATTAATAATTTTTAGTTTGGTGATAAGATTATACCATATTTATAGATAGTTGCAATTACGCCACAGATAGTATTCATTGTCAAATATTATGATGATTTCTGCTGAATTTGTCAATTTTAATGATTCACGGGAAACAATTTTCGCCAAACTACAAAAATATTGCCTGTTTGGGATGATTGTCTTTATTTTTTTGCCTTTTCCCTACTTTATAGACACATATGGTTCAACCATTCTGGAATATGCCAATGATTTTACATCAATCGTCATATTCCCAAGCTTAGCAATGGTAATGGGACTGTTGATCATAGAATTATATCAATCGCTCAAAAATTCACGATATTTCTATAACTTCTACATTTTTTGGCTTATTTACAGTGCTTTTTGGTTATCCTACCACGTGGCAGTTAATAGTCCAGAAAGTGCAATCATTACTTATTATGCTATAAAAATTCTCTGTGCATTAACTGTGGGTTACTATGTTTATAAATCCAACTTTTGGCTTAAATATAGGGATTATTTGTTGTGGGTAATTATTGTCCTTGGATCTGTTAATGCTCTTTTGGCTGGCTTCCATTTTCTACTAGGTAATTCAATTGGTCTACATCTTGTTGGTGAGTCTCCTCTATCAATCGAGGGGAACAATATTGCCAAACTGGTTGCACATGGAACTTTATACCTCAGAGGTTATGGTCTTATGCCACATCCGAATATCTTAGCTGGTATCCTCATTACCATTACTTCACTTAACTTATATTTACTTAACAAATACCAAAAATCCGTATTGGAGATATTACTCTATACTACCTTATTTATCATAATCTCTGGCGTATTCTTTAGTTTTTCACGTGCTGGAATTTTAGCGCTAATTATAGTCCTTACCACGTGGGGAGTTTACTCTCTAAAAATCTGGTCTAAGGCTGTAGGCTTCAGCATTATCTCTGCACTGATTTGGATTATAGTGCTAAGTTCAGTGCTTTGGCCTTGGCTGTCTGGCCGAGCAACGTTAGCTGATCCAGCTGTCGAAGAACGGGTCATCTTAAACGAAGCAACTGTTGAAGTCCTGACGGAAAATTGGCTTACAGGTACCGGACCAGGGACTAACATTATTGTGCTTCACGAGAAACTTTCAGGGCAAGTTGAAGACTGGGTCATCCAACCGGTTCACAATTATATTTTGATCACACTATCTGATTTAGGAATTTTTGGTTATCTCTTATTAATTCCGATCCTGGCTATTGCTATGATGGCTATAATAAAATTTATTGATTCAGAATCACCGTCACTTTGGCTCACCGCCTTATTAGCTTCAGTCGTGGGGATGGTATTTCTGTTTTGGTTCGATCACTATTTCTATACTTACTGGCCTGCGCAACTCTGGCTGTGGCTAATCCTGGGGATGACAGCCAAAGAAGTCTGGGAAAGAATTTACATAGCTAAACTGTTTCATGGGAAACAATAGAGGTCCACGGCTAAGCCAAAAAATTTATTCGTATAAAATAAAACGATCATCTGATCGTTTTATTTATGATATTCTTTTTTATTTATTATCGTTGCTGCTCTATATATCTGTTCTAATAAAAGAACTCTGGCCATATTATGGGGGAATGTAAGTTTGCTAAGTGAAAAAGTATAATTGGAAACATCTTTAAGTGAATTATGCAGACCAATCCCGCTGCCAATGACAAAGATTAATTCTTGACCTAAAGAGCTTAAACGCTCTAAATTCTTAGCAAATTCAACAGAATCACGCAGAATGCCTTTTTCTTCCATAAGAATCACAATGGCTTGATTCGATAGATGCTTGCGAATAGTTTCAGCTTCTTGTAATTTTATTTGCTCACGATCAGAATTATTTTTATATGAAATTTCTGGTAGCTCAACGACAGAAATCTTGCCAAAAGGGGAGAGGCGCTTTAGAAACTCTTTCTCTAATTCTTTATAAGCTTTCTCTTTGAGTTTGCCTAAGCAAATTATTTTTATCTTAAACATACCTGTAGAATAAACGACCTGAAATTATTGAGCAACTAGATCCTCCCAGCTAAAGCCTAGGGTTCTCTTAAAAATAATAAAAACGCCCCGAAGGGCGTTTTTTATTGTTTTATTAGAAACGGTTTTCGCGGGGTTGCATAGGGCGAGCTTCGCTCACGCTGATATTGCGACCACCGAAATCTTGACCG
This sequence comes from uncultured Candidatus Saccharibacteria bacterium, assembly GCA_964594755.1. Taxonomy (GTDB): domain Bacteria; phylum Patescibacteriota; class Doudnabacteria; order UBA920; family UBA920; genus UBA920. The sequence continues at coordinate 44,893 of CAZQMO010000002.1, forward strand.
TTGAACATCTGAATAGCAGCGTTTGCTTCGTCTTCAGTAGACATTTCTACGAAGCCAAAACCCTTGCTGCGACCAGACATTTTGTCAAAGATTACGTTAGCAGATACTACGTTACCAGCTTTAGCAAAGCCAGCTTCCAACTCTTCATTAGTAGTAGAGTAGGGTAGACCGCCGACATACAATTTTGTAGCCATTTGAGTCCTTATGTTAATTAGCCGTTAGGCGTAAGGCGACCTCTTTTACTTCACCTTACTTCAGAAAAACCTAACATAAGGGGAAAATACAAGAAACTTACTTCCTAATTGTACCTTATTCTAGCCAAAAAGTAAAGGTTAAAAGAATCTCGCATAGAGATTATCTAAAAACCCATTAGATTGATTCACGAAATATGCTGTGATTGTTACAAGAAACAAAGCGCCGTTGACAATCAATACCTTAATTAAATCTGTTTGAACTTGATGGTATTCGTCAGAATGTGCAGCATAAGCAGCATTAGTTGCCTCATTTAGCTTGGCGATTTCCGCTTTGCGCTCTAAAGATTCGACTTGTCCAGCAGCTTCACGGACTGATTCTTGCAAGGTTGTGGCTCGCAGTTCATCCTGAGGCTGCTGTAATTTATACTTCTTTTTTCGATTTCGTTTACCCATAATTGATGATTAATTAGCTCTCTATAATATAGAGAAAATCGCCGTCCTAGGCAAGAAAGGTTGAGTTGAACTTCTTTTGAAATCAGTGCTAGAATAGCCATACTGCTCAACTATGAATGAGTTAAATTTTACAATTGCAGCTTTGGTTATTGCGGTGTTAGCCTTTGCGGCTAGCTTAGTAGCCTTGGTGCTCACCGGGAAGCTTCGACGTCTTAAAAAAATCTTTGGGGCTGATGAACAACCTGATAATTTAGAAGAGGTCATTACTTCTATCACCGAGGCGTTAAAAAAAATCAAAGCTGATCATAATCAACTTGTCGATCTAGTAAGCCAGCAAGGAGAGACCTTACAAACAGCTTTTCAGTACTCCCATGTCGTTCGGTTTGATTCGGGTGGGAGCGATGGAGGGAACTTAAGTTTTGCTATGGCACTCTTAGATGGACAACAGTCGGGATTGATTATCACCAGCTTACACGGTCGGGAACACAACCGCATATACTGCAAAGCAATTGTAGATGGCGCAAGCGTAAATCAATTAAGTGAGGAAGAGCAAGAGGCATTGATTGCGGCACTAACCAGAAATAGTGATGCGCAAGATTCAAAATCAAAAAACAAGACAAGCAAATAAGTAATTAAGTAATACAAGTATGGCAAATGATAGTTCTGCCGCCGAAACAGTCGTCGGCCCGTCAGTCAAAATCCAAGGTGATCTAAATTCCGAAGGCAACATCCGCATCGAAGGGAGCGTGATGGGTAAGGTTGCAACCACTCAAAGCGTGCACGTGGGCGAAGCTGCAGTTATTCAAGCAGACATGCAAGCTGGGAATGCAATCATCGCTGGCCAAATCCAGGGCAATATTAAAGTTGTCGGTAATCTCATCTTGCAAGCAACTGCCAAAGTCCATGGAGACATCGCCTGTTCAGTTCTCCGCGTAGAAGATGGGGCAATGTTTACAGGCAAATGTAACATGAAAGGTGCTGCTGGTGATAAGAAATCTACTGCAAGCACAGAGCCTGAATTAGAGAAATAATTTTTACTGGGAGGCTACTTGGCCGTGACTTAAGTCACGGTTCGTAACATTGGAAAAATGTATTTTTATATTTTAGACGGTACCAAAATTTCACCGGCGCAATTTGAAAAAGCCCAAGTTACTCTTCAGGGTCTTTTAGCTCAATTTAGAATTTCTGGAGAAATGGTACGCGTCACTTCTATTCGCGGCATTCCTGAGTTAGTCGAACTTGCTGCAGAGCGTGGCGTAAAAACTTTAATCGCCTGTGGCACTGATGATACTTTCAATATAATGTTAGCTTACTTGGCCGGAAGAGATTTCGCATTAGGATTTATTCCGTTAGTTGAAGATACGGCACTGGGACAAATTTTAGGAATTAACACTTTAGAAAACGCTGTTAAAACTGTAGCAGCAAGACGTTTAGAAAGAATCGATTTAGCAGTAATCGGTGACAATTACTTCATTAGCCAAGTTGAATTTGGCATTGCTTCAACCAAAGTTAAAAACATGGGTTGGTTTTCCAGTCTAACTTCCCTGACCAAAGATTATTACAACCTCAAGCTTCGTATTGATAATTCCTACATCATGGAAATAACTTGCTTGGGTGGAACAGTGACCAATAGTCGCACTACATCTAGCTCCAATAGTTCGATTGCTAATCCAACCGATGGCTTACTAGATTTGATGGTCTTAGAAAGACTTTCAAAAATTGATGTACTTAAATACAAACCTGATATCGCCAAAGGGGTGATGGAAAACATTCCTGGTACCTCAGTAATCAAATGCCGACAAGTTGAATTTTTGGAGCCGCGTGGGTTTCCACTAAATATTGCAGGGCGAACATTTGCTAAAGTTCCGGCAGTGGTATCAATCATCCCGAGACAACTGCGAATGATCGTAGGCAAAGGTCGTACCTTCTAAACCTCGCCACTTCTAAAACCTTGCTTTTTACAAGGTTTTTTAGTATAGTTAACGGGTTATGAATTTATCTTCCTTGTCACACGAACTAAATATGTCTGTGCAAGAACTACGTCAGAAGGCTGGCGCAGCCGGTTTTCGAATTTCCCCTCGTGCTAACAAGATTGATAATTACCTGGCCAAACAGATTCAAGATGCTCTTGGTAGAAAACCAAAAGCAGAAGACAAGCCAAAAAATACCAAGCCAGTAGTCGTTCAGTTGCCAGCATTCATTAAAGTTCGCGACTTTGCTGAACTTTTGAATTTACCAGCTACCGAAGTAATTAAAACTTTAATTCAAAATGGGGTCATGGCCACAATCAACGAAGAAGTTGATTTTGAGACAGCCAGTATTATCGCCACAGATTTAGGTTTTGAAGTGAGCTCCGAACAAACTGGTGAAGTAAAAGAGTTCGGTGCAGGATTCTTACAAGAACAGTTATCTGCAGAAACTGCTGACCAAAAGATTGCCCGTGCTCCAATCGTTGCTGTGATGGGTCACGTTGATCATGGTAAAACCACCTTACTCGACGCAATTCGGGAAACCGATGTCGTCGCTGGTGAGTCAGGTGGGATTACTCAGCACATCGGTGCTTATCAAGTTAAGCACAATGGTAAGAGTCTCACATTTTTAGATACTCCGGGACACGAAGCCTTTGTAGAAATGCGCGCGCGTGGTGCTAATGTTACAGACTTAATTATTTTGGTAGTTGCAGCTGATGATAGTGTTCGTCCGCAAACCATCGAAGTAATCAACCGCGCAAAATTTTCCAATACGCCCATCATTGTTGCGATTAACAAGATAGATAAAGAAGGTGCTAATGTCATGAAGGTAAAACAAGAGTTGGCTGAGCATGGCATTCTGACCGAAGACTGGGGTGGTAAAACTATTGCGGTAGAAATTTCTGCGAAACAAAAGATGGGTATCGATAAATTACTAGAAATGGTTTTACTTCAGGCTGAAGTAGAAGACTATAAAGCTAATCCGCAAGGGAAAACTTTGGGCACAGTCATTGAGTCTCATCTTTCTCAGGGCCAAGGGCCAGTAGCAACCATTATTGTGCAGAATGGCACTTTGCGCGTTGGCGATATTATAGTAGCCGGCACTGGTTACGGCCGCGTAAAATCTATGGAAGACGAACATGGGAAAAAACTTAAAACTGCAGGGCCCTCAACCCCCGCGGTTATTTCTGGTTTTTCTGATTTGCCTGAAGCTGGTGATATTTTGCAAACCACTGAAACTTTAGATGAAGCTCGCACTATTGGAATCACAGCTCAAAAGCTTAAGCACAGCAGAAAATTATCAGGACGATCCAAAATAAAAGCCAACGAAGATGATAAATCTTTAAACTTAATTTTGAAAGCAGATGTTGCCGGCTCACTAGAAGCTATTAAACAGTCTTTTGCGAAACTTAAGAATGATGAAGTGGTTATCAATGTACTCAGCGAAGGGATTGGCGAAGTAAATGAGAACGATATTATGCTTGCGGAAAGTTCACGAGGAACAGTAATTGCTTTCCGAGTGAAAACTAATCCAAAAGCTCTTAACCTGGCGAAGCAAAAGAAAGTCATTGTTGATAGTTACGAAGTGATCTATGAATTGCTCGAAAATATTACTAGCGCAGTAGTTGAGCTGTTCACTCCAGAGATGGAAAAGTTAGTCTTTGGTCGAGCAGAAGTGTTGGCAATTTTCCGTACCGAAAAATCACAAATGATAATTGGCGGCAGAGTTAATGAAGGGGAGTTGCGCAAAAATAAACAAATCGCGGTTGTCAAAAAATCCGAAGAAGGTATTTGGGAAGAAGTAGCCCGCGGTGAAGTCTTAGAACTTCAACAGGGTAAAATTGATACCAAAGAAGTTAGTCGGGGCAACGAGTTTGGAATGAAAATTAAAACTAATTATAAACTTCAAGCTGGAGATATCATCGAAAGCTTTGAAGAAAGTCTTAAGCAAAAAAGTCTCTAAACAGGGTTGATAAATCCTGTTTTTTGATATATGATAACTGGTTCAGAATATCAATGGAGGAAAAAATATGTTCATGGCATTTGTAGGTCCCATAGAGTGTCGGTACGAAGCCGAAAAAAGCTTTAGAAAACCTCCTGGGGTCACAGAGATTAAAACGTTCGATGACTACCAGACTTTTCTCAAAGAACTTTCCAGTTCTGAAACGCAGTTACATAGCGCATATATCTGTATGCCAAAGTTAGACATAAAAGTACTCGACATTGAGGCTATTAAGTCTCAAGTCCAGACCTATCATCCAAAGGCTTTGGTATATGAATACAATCCCATTATTACCCAATGAACATGGGTTATTCTGAGCTCCCTCGGGAGCTTTTTTAATTCTTGATATAATAAAGATGTTTTGATATAGTGATTTGTCATATGCCAAAAAAGCCACAAAAATCTAACAGCAACCGCATTCCAAAAATGAATGCTCTTTTACAGCAGCTTGTCGGAGAAATCATTCAGCAATATCTTTCTGGGCAGGCCGGCCTGGCCACAGTAAGCAAAGTAGAAGTCAGCCGCGATTCACGCTGGGCCAAAGTTTGGGTCTCCATTGTTGGGGGAGATGACGAAACCATCTTGAGAATAATTGAAAAAAATCTTTACGACATCCAAGGCGAACTTAATCGCCAAATGGATTTAAAATTGGTCCCACGGCTTCAATTTTATCTAGACACCAATCCCAGATATGCTCAGCACATAGATGAGCTAATCAAAAAAATTCACGAAGAAGAATAATATGATTCCTGATTTTACTTCAGCCAAACAGCTCATTGATCAATCGAGCAATATTTTATTTACCACCCACGAACGAACTGACGGTGATGACCTCGGTAGTGTATTAGCTTTGAGTCGTGCTTTATCCTCACAAGGCAAACATGTCACAGTCGTGATTACTGGCGGTGTGCCTGCACGATTAAGTTTTATGCCAGGATCAGATCTGGTTGTAGAAGAATTACCACAAAGCAATTATGATCTATTAATTGTTTCAGGGTGTTCAAGTATAAATCGAGTTAATCATGAAGGTATCATGTCTTTGCAACTTCCAACAATTAACTTTGACCACCATCCTGACAATACAAATTATGGGACCATCAATATTGTTGATGCAAAGAAATCTTCAGTTGCAGAATTAATGTTCGATTTCCTGCAGTGGTGTGAGTGGCAAATTGACTCAGCCATGGCAACCAATTTACTCACAGGGATTATCACAGACACTGGCTTACTAATGCACAACAATACTCAAGCAAGTACTTTAGCAGCAGCTGGAACATTGATGAAACAAGGTGCTCTAATCAGCGAAGTAGCTAAACACACTTTTTCTGCGCAAAGTCCACTTGAAATGCGAGCTTGGGGAGAAGCCCTAGAAAATTCTTACTATAATCCCACTAATCAGATGATCTATGCGGTGATTACTCAAGAACAAATTAAAAAACTAGGTAATCCTGAGTTGTCGAGTTTTGAAGGTTTAGTGGAAACTTTAAATAAAGTTCCGGAAGCGCGCTTTGCGATGTTCTTAAAAGAAGACGAAGACGGGCAAGTGAAAGGAAGCTTAAGAAGCGAAGAATATAAAGGCACTAATGTTCAAGAGATCGCTCAACAACTTGGCGGCGGGGGACACAAACTGGCTGCTGGATTCTCAATGTTTGGACGACTAGCTAAAGATGGGCAAGGTCGCTGGCAAGTAGTTAAATCGTAGGCCCTAGGCTCTGGATTTTTTTTCACGGCTGGTATATAATAGTTAAGATTTTCGCGTTTAACATTACCCAGCCCGGGTGGCGGAACTGGTATACGCGTACGCTTGAGGTGCGTATGCCGCAAGGCTTGAGGGTTCGAGTCCCTCCTCGGGCACCATCCATTTAACAACCACTTTAGTGGGTGGTAAATGGATTGCCTAGCGGGATTCGAAAACAGTTTTTAAGTTGCCAGTGGCAAGTTGAAAGCGTCGGGGGTCGCCGCAGCGTAATGCGAAACTTGCTGAAAACAAGTTAAGCATAGCGGGAGGTGACCGAGTCCCTCCTCGGGCACCATCAAATAATTAGGGCGATTAGCTCAGCTGGTCAGAGCGCTTCGTTTACACCGAAGATGTCACAGGTTCGAATCCTGTATCGCCCACCATAAATTTCTATACCTAAATTTTCACTTGGGCCGACACTGAGCTTGTCGAAGTGGAGGTTAAGTGAAAATTTAAAAGGAGTACTTGACGGAGACCGCCAGCAATCAAGAGTTCTTGATTGCGAGAGGTCGAAGACTAGTACGACGCGCCCTGGTAGCTCAGTGGTAGAGCAGACGCCTGAAGAGCGTCGTGTCGTCAGTTCGATTCTGACCCGGGGCACCAGAAAAATGTTTTAGCGGCTATGGTTCAATGGTAGAATTCCTCCTTGCCAAGGAGGGGATAGGGGTTCGATTCCCCTTAGCCGCTCCAAAAAAACATCTCGGAGTCAGATGTTTTTTTTGTTATACTAAACTCATGAATAAAAATTATCCGGAAATCAGAATAAAAAATGCATGGTTAGTTTATCAAAATGCGTCTGTACATTTACATAAACTTTGGGGGAAAAATGAAAAACTTATGACATTAGATGAGGTTGATAAAAAAGTCAATCAGTACGAAAAGGCGTGGAAAAAATATGAGAACACTATCATGAAAGGTATACTAAACCTTACCGGTCTTAAATTCAAACAAAACATCATTGATGTGTATATCGCCCCTTGGTTTAGTGCTTTCAGTGATCCAATGGTTATCGGAATAAAATATAGTCCAAATTATTTTACCGATGTACTTACTCATGAACTATTACACAGGCTTCTTACAGATAATACTAAAGTTAAAAAAACGAGGCTTTTAAATAAGTGGAAGAAGTCTTTTGGTAGCGAACATAGTTTTGTTACCATCGTTCATATCCCAGTTCATGCCATTCATAAGGCAATTTATTTAGATGTTCTTAAAGACCCAAAAAGAATGGCCCGAGAAAAAAAATATATGAGAGACCACCAAGCAATTGACTACTTAAAATCTTGGGAATATGTTGATCGAGAGGACTATAAAACTCTAATAAAAAAAATTAAAGAAACATATAAAAACTCTCCATGATGGAGAGTTTTATCATTCAATCTCTTTACTGGTTAAAGATTGAATCTAAAATTTGCTGAATGTTATTATCAAGCAGTTTAGCAATGGGCGCTGGATCAACAATGAAAATAATTCCCAAAGCAAAACCGATGACAAACAACACAATCGTAGAACTGAGCCAGAGATGCGCGCGGCTTTTAGCAATATAAGAAAATCTTGAAGTCATATCTTCTTTAACATAACCAAGTTCTGTATCAACGGGACGTTTATGCGCAACAGTTTCGATTACTGGTGAAGAAGTTGAGCCGGCAACTGAAGCAAGGATGGTTAGAGAATCAATGGCCCCGATAAATTTATTGTCTTTATCCACCACTGGGACTAACGCTTGTTTACCAGTCGCTAAAGCTGCGGCTATAACTTCAACTGGTGTATCAACTTTGGCAAAGTACATTGCCTGATTCATTACATCTTCTGCAGTAGCTCCTAACAACTGCCTGGCCACGTATGGTAATTCTTTCTTACTGTCTTTCGCAAAACGAGCTTCTCCTAAAATTTGCAAATATGTTGGAATATGGATATCCAAACCATCAGTAAATAGGTCGTCTTTGCTGACCACACCCATCACCACATTATTTTCATTTACCACCGGGAAGGCGGAAGTAGCCCGTTCTCTAAACATTTGCATTATCACTAAGACAGGAGTGCTCGGCTTTAGAGTAACCGGATCAGAGATCATTATTTCGTTGGCAATCATACAAAAAATATTACTAACTTAATGATACACTAAGCTATTCAATTTAGCCCATTTTTAGGGGATAATCAGCGTGCCGTTCTGAGCCAAGGCGCAAGCCCACACACCAACAATTTGGTGTGTGGGCAAGCCTAAAAAAAGGTGATTTGGCTTATTTAAGCCAAAAAATAACACAATAGTCTTGAAATAATACCCCATCTTTGGTATCATATCTCTCGTACGGTACTGCTATTGGCAGGCTTTTTTATTTGCTGATTTCCCAAAAGGACAGCGCTACTAGTCTAAAAAAGCACCACCCTCAGTAACCGGATCTGGTCTTTTAATCAATTAAATCTCAATTATAAAATTAGGACTACTAGTTCTGAAACGAACCCTTTGCTTATATCCTGAGATCAAGGAGTTGCCCCTGAAATAATGAAAGCTCCTTTTAACTTGAGTTCTGCAACCCGGAAAGCGATCGTAATAGTTGCTTTCCTCCCAGTAGTTACCGTGGTTTACCCACATTCTGCTGCCGCAGCATTCTCTGCACAGAACAAAAGTGAAAAAGCTCTAGTGTTTCAAGTCAACTCAAAACAAACAACCAACTCACAACCAATCGACACAGTAGAAGAAAATCCTACTTTAAAAAATCCTTGTTACCCAGCTCCAATCGAGTCATGTAACCCTGAAGCAAACCTTTTGCACCCTGCTCATGTAAGCGCAAAAGCTAGCCTTCCTGTAAACACACGCTCTGATTATACTGGTAAACATTACACCAAGGATGAAGTCGAAGCCATGATTGTTGCATATTCTGCTCATTATGGAATCGACCCACAAACTCCGAAGTGTATCGCATTCCATGAAAGTGGTTATAACCAATTCAGTAAGAATAAACGTTCTTCTGCAAGCGGAGTATTTCAATACTTAACCTCTACCTGGAAAGCTACAGACGAAGGTAAGGCTGGCATGAGCGTCTTTGACGCCGAAGCCAATGTGAAAGCTGCTGTTAAATACATGGCGGTTCACAAAAGTACCAAGCCTTGGACTGTAAGGGGAAAGTGTCCAGCATTGGCCTTCTCTAAATAAATAATACCAACAAATAATTGACAAAGCCCCGCCAATTAAGGCGGGGTTTTGTCTTGATGAAAGTATCTGAATCAGTTAAAATTAGTTAGTATTTTTAATTTAGATTGGAGCTGGCCGGGTAGCCAAGTGGTAAGGCAGAGGTCTGCAAAACCTTTATTCACGGGTTCGATTCCCGTTCCGGCCTCCACAAATATTTTCTGCCCACATTCACACTTGGGCCCTGAGCGAGCACAGCGAGCCGAAGGGCTAAGCGTGAATGTGAAAGGAGCAATTCTGGAGCTAACGAACATTTAGACGAAGTCTAAATTGAGCGGGCGGAAGAAATTGCGACGCGCCTGGGTGGCGGAACTGGTATACGCACAGGACTTAAAATCCTGGGCCCGCAAGGGATTGAGGGTTCGATTCCCTCCTCAGGCACCATAAAAAATACACCGACTTTAGTTGGTGTATTTTTTATGTGCGTAGAGGAATCGAAAACAGCTTTCAAGCTGCCGGGGGCAGGTTGAAAGCGTCGGGGGTCGCCGCAGCGTTGTGCGAAACGAGCGCGAGCGAGTTGAGCATAGCGGGAGGTGACCGATTCCCATGCCAGCTTCGCTGGCATTTCGCAGCAACCCCGGACAACGAGCCGAGCAGTAGGTGACCGAGGCGGAATTCCCTCCTCAGGCTCACTATAAAAAAACACCCCAGTTGGGGTGTTTTTTTATTATTCTGCTTTTACTTCTTCTACAGGAGCTTCTTCTGATTTTTCTTCTTTCTTTTCAGCTTTTACTGGAGCTTCAGTTAATTGCTTAATTGAAAGCCCTAGGCGATGTTCTGCAGGTTCAATAGAAATTACTTTGAACTCGCGTTCCTCACCTTCTTTGACAATATCATTAGCATCCTTAACTTCTTCCCAGGCCAATTCACCTAGGTGAGCCAAGCCTTGAATATCTTCGTCCAATTCTACGAATACACCAAAAGGCATGATCTTAGAAACCTTACCCTTCACTACTTGTTCGAGTTGGTACTTCTTTACAGCTTCCTGCCAAGGGTCAGTTTGCAATTGTTTAATTGAAAGTGACACGCGTCCTTTTTCAATTGCAATAATTTTGGCTTTGACTGTGTCGCCAACCTTGAATAAATCTTTTGGATTTTCAATACGCTGCCAAGCTAATTCGGAAATGTGGACCAGGCCTTCCATCTCACCAAACTTAACGAACACACCGAAGTCTACAATACCAGTAATCTGGCCAGTCACAACCTCACCGATCTTAAGTGAGGAGAGGTTCTTTTGCAATTCTTCCTCGTGAACAGCTTTTTCGGAAACAATCAGTTTTTCTTCTTCGGCGTCAGCAGTGATAACTTGGACGCTAAAGTTTTCGCCAACATAACTGTTTAAAATTCCCAAGATGCGATTTTTGTCGCCCTCTTCTACACGAGGGTAGTGTTCGATGGAAAGTTGAGATACTGGCAAGAATCCAGGAACGTTATTTACCTCAACCATTAAACCACCTTTGTTGGCAGAAACAATTTTGGTAGAAATAACTTCTTTACTTTCGAGCAAGTCGCGCAGCTTTTGCCAAACACGTTCGTGTCCAGCTTGGCGAAGAGATAACTCTACATTACCTTCACGATTTTCTGTTTCAACAACAGATGCTTCAATTGCATCGCCAGGCTTTAGAGAATTTAGTGTTGCTTGGTCATCATAAAGTTCACGACCGCGAACCACACCAACACCGTAACCAGCTAAGTTTAAGTAAACTTCATTCTTGGTTACAGAAATGATAGTTCCTTCAACCATATCGCCAGGTTTAAGCACGCGAATTTCCGCGCCACTGGTAAGCAAGTCGGTCATGGTTTGAGCACTGCTGTCTCCAGCGGTGGAAGGAGTGATCATTTCACCTTGGGGCGCAGTAGCTTCTGCAATATTGTCTTCTGACATATTTATTACTTTCTATAATATACAAAGAATTCCTTGGATGGACAAACCCGGAAGGGGCTTTTCTCTTCCAACGGTCGCTTCGCGACCTGCCTCCCTTTTCCAAGGTTGCTCAAGCACTGGCAAAGCCAGATACCTTCGCGACTATAAATAAAAAACAACGCATTAGACGTTGAATGAATATCTAAAAACGATTTATGTATATTAATTATTAAACGTGCCCATTACTTAGACTTACTGGGGGTTAAAATTTAGATTTGGCTTCTTTTCAGAGCCAAGGGCGACGTGCGCCAGCAAGTAACTCAATTATAGGGCAAAATTGGGCAACTGTCTAGTCAAAAAGTCTCTTAAATAAAAGAGAAAAAACTGCATTTTTAAGCACTATTTTCGTTGTCTGAGGGTAAAAAAACTGCTATAATTTTTGTATGCAAATTCACTATTTTGGGCTGTCTAGCTTTAAAATTGTTACCAAAGACGCCACCATAATTACTGACCCTTTTGATAAGGAATCTGGCCTAGTCCCTCCAAGGGGAGCAGCTGATATAGTCATTCTAGCCGAGAAAAACAACCAACTTTATAACGCCATCTCTGGTATCCAAGGAGAGCCTTTTTTAATTACAGACCCTGGGGAATACGATCTCAAGGGCGTCACAGTCACTGGGATTCCACTCCTTCAAGATGAAGGTCGTTACGTTACTGTGTTCTTAATCGAGAGTGAAGACATCGCCATTCTTAATCTTGCCCATAACCGTGAATGGAATATCAAACAAGATGATTTAGATGATCTTGGAGAGATCGATATTTTGATTTTGCCAGTTGGAAGTAATAGTGTGCTTACCCCAAAGTTAGCTTCACAAATTGCGCACGACATTGAACCAAAAATTGTAATTCCTTCCCATTACGAAACAGCTGGACTCAAACTGCCAAACGAAAAAGTAGATGTGTTCATTAAAACGTTCGGTGGTAAATCTGAGAACATGGAAAAACTGTTAATAAAGAAAAAAGATTTAGTAGAAGACAAAACTCAAATCATAACTTTAGACCCATTACGATAAATTTATGAAACAACTCATTGCTAACATCAGAAACAAACCTCAACATCATAAGCATCGCATTGTCATGATTGCCGTAATCGGCATGGCCGCGTTCCTGTTATTGCTTTGGGTAATTGTAGGAATGCCGCCAAGACAAACTGATGGTGGTGATGTAATCAATGAGATTAGCACTGACATTAACGAAAACCAAAACACCTTACCTGATTTATTCCCTAAGCAATAACCCTTATGGCCAAAGAAGAAACACGTCCAGCACAATCTAATATCGGAGTAGTAAAACAGCGTTTCCTGGAACAGGAGATGCAAGAGTCTTACCTTGATTACGCCATGAGCGTAATTGTTACCCGTGCACTGCCTGACGTGCGCGATGGACTTAAACCAGTTCACCGTCGCATATTGTATGCTATGCACGCCATGGGTTTGCGTAGTGGGGGCAAAACCACCAAGAGCGCAAAGGTAGTCGGTGAAGTGCTTGGTAAATTTCACCCTCATGGTGACACAGCTGTGTATGATTCCATGGTTCACATGGCGCAAGAGTTTGCCATGCGTTATCCATTAGTTATCGGGCAGGGTAACTTTGGATCTATGGACGGGGATAATCCTGCAGCCATGCGTTATACCGAAGCTAAAATGAGCCAAATCGCTGAAGTAATCTTAGAAGATATTGATAAAGACACTGTGGATTGGCGTGATAACTATGACTCGACCGAAAAAGAGCCAGTTGTTTTACCTGGAAAACTGCCAAATCTATTACTCAATGGAACCCTGGGGATTGCCGTAGGCATGGCTACTGATATCCCTCCACACAACCTTACCGAAGTTTCAGACGCAATTATCGCGGTAATTGAAAACGAAGATATCAGTATCGATGAGCTAACCGACATTGTCCAAGGACCAGATTTCCCAACTGGAGGTATTATTTATGATCGCAAGGCCATCAAAGAAGCTTACTCAACCGGTAAGGGCGGCATTGTTACTCGGGCCAAAACCGAAATTGATGAAATGAAGAATGGCCAAATGCGCATCGTGATTAGCGAGATTCCTTACCGAGTTAATAAAGCAACTTTGTTAGAAAAAATTGCTTTGTTGGTTCAAGAGAAAAAAGTTGAAGGCATCAAGGATGTTCGTGATGAAAGTGATAAAGATGGTGTCCGCGTAGTTATCGAGCTTAAGAAAGGTGCGCTAGCTAATAAAATCTTAAACCAATTATTCAAGTACACTCAACTTCAAGATACTTTCCACATGAACACCTTGGCGTTAGTTGATGGCATCGAACCTCACGTGCTCAATCTCAAAACTATATTAGAAAAGTTTATTGAGCACCGCCAAATTGTAGTTCGTCGTCGCACTGAATTTGAATTACGCAAAGCCAAAGACCGTGCACATGTTTTGGAAGGTTTAAAAATTGCCCTAGATAATATTGACGCTGTTATTAAAACTATCAGAGCCAGCAAAGATCGCACTGAAGCTCACGCTAACTTAGTTAAGAAATTTAAACTCACTGATATTCAAACTAGTGCCATCTTGGACATGCGCTTACAAACCTTGGCTGGTTTGGAACGTAAAAAAATTGAGGATGAGCTTAAAGAAAAGCTCAAACTCATCGCTGAACTGGAAGCAATCCTTAAGTCTCCTAAGAAAATTTTGGGAATCATCAAAGACGAAGTTATCGAGCTCAAAGATAAATTTGGTGACGAACGTCGTACCCAAATTGTTCCTCAAGGAATCGGCGAATTCAAGGCAGAAGATTTGATTCCAGAAGATAACGTAATCATCTCTACAACCAAATCAGGTTATATCAAGAGACAGTCACCTGACACTTACCGCCAGCAAAGTCGGGGTGGTAAGGGTGTAATCGGCCAAACTCTCAAAGAAGAAGATGTAATTGACTCGGTCCTTTCTGCTTCAACTCATGACGATATTCTGTTCTTTACTAATAAAGGACGCTTATTAGTAACCAAGGCCTACGAATTACCTGAAAGCTCTCGAACCAGTAAGGGTCAGGCACTGGTAAATTTCCTCCAGTTAGCGCCAGAAGAATTTGCTACTGCAGTACTAGCAGTTCCAAAAGCTAGCAGCGCTCAATACCTAGTCATGGCCACTAGAAACGGTTTAATTAAGAAAGTGAAGCGTGACGAATTTACCAAAGTTCGCAAATCAGGGATTATTGCTTTGAATCTAAAAGGTGATGATGAATTGCGCTGGGTTAATGTTTCAAGTGGTGAAGATGAAATCATGCTTTCCACAGAAGATGGTCAAGCTATTCGCTTTAAGGAAACAGATGTTCGCCCAATGGGTCGCTTAGCAGCTGGTGTAACTGGTGTGCGTTTGAAGAAGGGTGATCACGTAATTTCCATGGATATTATCACTAAAGATATGAGTGGTGGCGGTAGGGAAGTACTCGTCATTACCCAAAATGGTTTAGGGAAAAAGACTCCACTTAAAGATTATAAAATTCAAAAACGCGCAGGGAGTGGAATCAAAACTGTAAAGATCACAGCAAAAACGGGAAAAATTGTATCGATGTGCATTCTTGGTTCAGAAGATGAAACCAAAGATTTATTGTTGATCTCGAAACAAGGACAAACTATTCGCACTCCTCTCAAAACAATTTCCACTTTAGGCAGAGCTACTCAAGGCGTCAGAGTGATGAAATTAAATGATGATGATACTGTGGCTAGCGCTACAGTAGTCTAAGCTGAAACCGCCCTTTAGTAAAAACTAAAGGCGGTTTTTAATAGTTGCCCACCGCGTTTGGGTTATCTATAATATAGGAGCCCTCTACCCGCATTCACACTGGGGGACCAAGCAAGCATAGCGAGCCGAAGGGTTAAGTGTGAATGCGAAATGTCTAGCTCCAGCCGTCGCTGAAGATTTGGCGGATAGGCAGTTGGCAAGAAGCGAAAGCTTATTTCCATGCCATCCGTTCAGCGGGGGCATCTGAAAAGTTCGCCGGCGGGCGAATCCTTTTGAAAAAGAGTTGCCCGGTATCAAAATCTTTTGGGGGGCGTGTAGCTCAGTTGGTTAGAGCACCAAGCTTATACCTTGGCGGTCCTTGGTTCAACTCCAAGCACGCCCACCAAAAGATTTTGATCAACTCTATACCTTTGTGGTCCGCTACCTGCCCTGTTAAATGCCACGAAGTGCAAGCATTTACCTCTTGCGAAGAAGTACTCTGCGGAGCTTTAGCGAAACAGGGCATAAACAATAATTATATGAGTCCCGACAAACAACAAGAAATCTTCGAAGAGAAGTACGAACGGAAACTCGGTATGTCATACAATGACTGGCTGGAAACTGCTCCAGAAACCGAGGATCAGGCTTACGAAAAATTGGCCGAAATCGACGCAGAATTAAAGAATATCGCGGATATCTTACCCGAAACATCCGGCGAAGAACGAGAAGAGATGGAAGATGAACGTGATCAGCTCAAATTAGAATACGACCTGATTGAAGAAATGTTTGGTCTAGAACTAGATGACTAATGTTATATATAGTACCCACACCACTAGGCAATCTTGATGACATCACCGCGCGCGCAAAACAAACTCTTAGCGCGTGCGATTTTATGATTGCCGAGAACCCTGCCCAAACCCATAAATTATTACAACTACTCAATCTTCCCAAAAAAGAAGTGAAACAGTTTGCAGATCATAATGAACGTCAGGTCCTAGATGGTTTGGTTGAAAGGTTGCAAAACGAAACAGGTTGTTTAGTTAGCGATGCGGGTATGCCAGGAATTTCTGATCCTGGATTTCGTATAGTTCGTGCTTGTCGTGAACAAACAATCGAAGTTGTTGCCTTACCAGGTCCCAGCGCAGCCATCACTGCTTTAGCTGGTTCAGGACTACCAACTGATAAATTTCTATTCTCAGGATTTCTGCCAAAGACTGAACCAAAGTTAAATAAAATTATAGAGGAAGCAAAAAACATTGAAGCTACTTTGATTAGCTATGAATCACCACAACGACTCCTAAAAACCATAGAATTAATCGATAAGAGTTTCCCTGAAGCAAATATAGTGGTAGCTAGAGAATTAACCAAACTACACGAAGAATATTTATCTGGCACGGCCCAACAGGTTTTGGCTATACTAAAACAGAAGCCGAGTATCAAAGGCGAGGTTACTATTTTAATCTCTTTTAAATAAATAATAGTAATAGGCTTCAAAGGTTGAGCTAAGTTCGACACGAGCTTGGTCGGGCTAAGCCCGACCATCGCAAGCTCGAAGCTGACGAGCAGTGAGTGAGGCGTAATGAAAGTTACGACGAACGAATAGCGCAGCCAGCGACAAAGAAATTAGCCAATATATGAAGCCGTAATCAATATGAGTGGACATAGTAAATGGTCAACAATAAAACGAGCTAAAGGTGTGGCTGATGCTAAACGCGGCGCCTTGTTTGGCAAACTTTCAAAAAAAATCACACTCGCCACTAAAGATGGGAAGAGTGGTGATCCAAACTTCAATCCCCGGTTACGACTAGAAATTGATAAGGCCAAACAAGTCGGTATGCCTAACGATAATATCGAACGGGCCATTAAAAAAGGATTGGGGAATGACGGCTCTAATGCCTATGAAGAGGTTATTTATGAGGGATATGGCCCAGGCGGTTCAGCTTTTTTAATAGAGGCCATCACTGATAATAAGAATCGAACGGTGCAAAGCATCAAAACCATCTTCACCAAAAACAGTGGTAATCTGGGGGCTCAGGGAAGCGTGGCTTGGCAGTTCAAGAAGACCGAAACCGGAGAAATGGAGAGCGCTATACCCCTCGAACTCAGTGATGAAGATTTAACCAAAGCCGAACGGCTTTATAACGCGCTTGATGATGACGATGACGTCACTGCTGTTTATACTAACATTCAATAACATGATAATTTTAGGAATTGACCCAGGGACAGCCACGACTGGTTTTGGATTAATACAATCAGGTAAAACCAAAACAGAATTTGAAGTTTTGGACTTTGGGGTAATCGAAACCAAAAAAACTGATAGCGATGCCAAACGTTTAGAAATCTTATTCGATGATCTTTCACAGTTAATAAAAAAATATGGGCCAAGTAAGGTTGGAGTAGAAAAATTATTTTTCTCTAGTAACCAAACAACGGCCATGACAGTTTCGCAGGCAAGAGGAGTAGTTCTGCTGGCCTGCAATAAGGCCAAACTACATATTATTGAGTTCACCCCATTACAAGTAAAAAATACTTTATGTGGTAATGGTCGAGCAGAAAAAAGTCAGGTCCAAAAAATGGTACAACAAACTTTTGGATTAAAAAATATTCCTAAACCAGACGATGCCGCTGACGCTTTAGCAATCGCGTTATGCGCAGCTTGGCAAAAATAATTCTGAGCAAATTTTCCTGTTTTTGCCCTAGACAAATTATTTTTCTAATGCTACACTGCTTATACAGTTCAGCAATTTGGACTGCGTCTTTTTATCAGTAAGGCTTTGTGCATTTGTACAAAGTAAGGAGAACGAAATATGTTCTTTGATGACGAAATGGACAACACTGGTTCTGATGCTGGTGCTTCTACCGAAGACACTGGTGCTGAATCTACTGGCGAAGAAACCCCTGCTGCAGAAGAAAATGCAGAAGGCGGCGAAGAAGCTGGAATGTAATTTAAAACCCTCTATTATTTAGAGGGTTTTAAATTATGTTTCTGGGGTTTGTAAATTTGGACTATTTGTATATTACACAAATCTGAAAACACCAACACTTTCTGCAAACCTGCGAACGATCGGATATTATCTTATTTTGAGAAACTTTCTTTTACCAACTTGAACGACTAAGTCGTTTTTTTGTTTAATCTCAATTTCCGCTTGATTGTAAGTCTTTTGGTTAATCTTCAGGCCATTTTGTAACTGCAAACGACGAGCCTC
The DNA here is from genome assembly GCA_964594755.1 of uncultured Candidatus Saccharibacteria bacterium. Classification (GTDB taxonomy): domain Bacteria; phylum Patescibacteriota; class Doudnabacteria; order UBA920; family UBA920; genus UBA920. Next base: position 63,259 of record CAZQMO010000002.1, read on the forward strand.
ATTTTTACTGCCTACTAGTTTCAATTGTAAAAGCAAGTCTGAAATTTGATATTTACCTGGCTTCACAGTAACTGTTTTGATATCTAATGGTAATTCTTTTTTGCTAAACTGACTCACGAATTGTTGTTTTGCTTCACTTGCTAGCCTAGCATTGTGATACATTGCGGTTACAGTCTCTGCCAAAATCATCTTCTGGTCACGAGGATGGCTGTTGTCTGTTAAGATTTTTTGAATCTCTGATTGGGTTAAATTAGTGGCAAACAAAAAATATTTTTGGATTAATTTGTCATCGATGCTCATCAACTTCCCAAACATATCAGTTGGCTTATCGGTTAAGTTAATACTGTTGCCCCAAGAGCTGGACATCTTACGTCCATCTGTTCCTTCAAGTAGTTCAACCATCAATACATCTTGTGGGGTTTGCCCATAAGCTTCTTGAATGGTTCGACCTGCCAACATGTTAAACTTTTGATCAGTTCCGCCTAACTCCACATCAGCTTTAACCATCACGCTGTCGTAGCCTTGCATTAATGGATACATAAGTTCACGCAAGCTTACGCGCTTCCCAGCATCAAGACGCTTCTTAATATTTTCTCGTGAAGAAAATTCATGCAAACCAAACAGGTTTGCCAGCTTACCAATTTCAGTAAATCCTAACTTCTTTAACCACTTAGAATTATAGTGAAACTCAGTTTTGTTTTTATCCAAAATCTTATAAGCCTGATCCAAGTAAGACTTTAAATTACTTTTAATTTCTTTCTCGGTCAGCATCGGACGTTCTGCATCTTTGTCAGAAGTATCACCAATTTGTCCTGTGAAGTCACCAATAATAAATACAACTTTGTGGCCCAAATCTTGGAATGCACGGAGTTTCCACAGTACCACAGCCCGACCAATATGAATGTTGGCACTAGTCGGATCAATGCCTAGCTTAATGCGAAGCTTCTTTGAGCCCTTTAATTTTTTCTCTAAACTACTGGCTTGGATAACTTCAGCAACAGATCGTTTTAAAATACTCTTAATTTGTTCGTCTTTTTTCATGTTACAAAACCTTAGAAATTGTCGTTATATTACCTGAATTATACCATTATTTATAATGTTTGGCTTTGTTGAGCAAACAATGCCAATTTAGTTCTACTTTTAATGAAAAATCAGTATAATAATAGTAATTCACCCTGTTGTGTCATTAGCTTGTTAAGCAGGGTGAGATTGTAGCTATGTATTAATAAGTAACTATCTCTATTATTAATTTTGCCAAGGAAAATCTAACAGGGTGAAGATCTATAATTTCCAATCTAAATCAAACGGTGCTAGTCCGACCAAATCAGTACCAAAAAGTCGCATCCAAAAATTACTCTCTAAAGGATTCCTAAAAAATCTGCCATGGCCTACAATTGGTACTTGGGCTTTTCGGATTGGAGCAGCTGGGGTGCTAGTGATTGCCTTTATGTTTATCTATTACAGTCGACACCTACCTGATCCTAACCGATTACTTGGTCGTGATGTACCAGAAAGTACCAAAATTTACGCCCGTGATGAATCTTTGATTTATGAGGTGCATGGGGAGATAAAGCGGACTTTAATTAATCTAGACCAGATTAGCCCAGATTTAATCAATGCGACACTAGCTGCGGAAGATAAAAACTTTTACCAGCATTCTGGTATTTCGGTAACAGGGTTAATGCGTGCCATTGTCGTGGACATTATCCATTTAGAAAAAAAGCAAGGCGGTAGTACAATCACACAGCAGTTTGTCAAAAATGCCATCTTAACCAGAGACAAATCATTTCTACGCAAGCTTAAAGAAATTATCATTGCCATAGAGTTGGAAGCACGCTTTAGTAAAGATGAGATCCTAAAAATGTATCTCAATGAAATTCCTTATGGACGCAATGCTTACGGAATTGAAGCTGCAAGTTTAACTTACTTCAATAAAAAAGCTAGTGAGTTAACACTAGCAGAAAGCACTTACCTGGCCGCGTTACCGCAAGCACCATCCTACTACAATCCTAGCGGTCCGAATTTCGATGACCTCCAAGCACGCCAAAAATACATCTTGAACGAGATGGAAGATATTGGTTATATTACACCGGAACAAAAAGAAGCTGCTTTAAATGAACAAGTAGTTTTCCAAACCGTAAAAACAGCGATCGTAGCTCCTCACTTTGTACAATTTGTTGAAAACTACCTTGCGGAAAAATATGGCGAAACCACCCTTCAAGAAGGAGGACTTAAGGTTTACACTACTCTCGACCCTAACCTACAAAAGTTAGCCGAAGAGGCGGTTACTGCAGGAGCAGCCAAAAACATCTCTGCTAATGGGTATAACGCTGCTCTAGTGGCTATGGACCCTAAAACTGGGCAAATCTTAGCTATGGTAGGGAGTAAAGATTACTTCGGTGAAAGTCAGCCGGAAGGTTGCATCCCTGGAAAAACCTGTCTCTTTGAGCCAAACGTGAATGTTGCTACTTCGCTACAGCAACCAGGGAGTAGTTTTAAACCATACGCTTACGTAACTGCTTTTGGTCCAGATTTTAAGTACGCACCGGCGACAATGTTGATGGATGTTGTCACTAATTTTGGTAACTATACTCCTCGTAATTTCAACCTGGCTGAAAACGGTCCTGTCTCCATGCGTAAAGCCTTAGCAGGCAGTTTAAATATTCCTGCTGTTAAAACCATCGCTCTTGTTGGTGAAGAAAATGTAACCCAAACCGCAAAAGATTTGGGCATCGATGCTCCTTTTCGAGATTGTGGTTTATCTTTAGTGCTTGGTGGTTGTGATGTGAAGCTGATCGACCACACGGCCGCATACGGAGTACTGGCAAATGGTGGGAAGCGTGTAGAAAAGACAGCTATCCTAAAAGTAGTTAGCCAAGAAGGTGAGGTCTTAGAAGAGTATGATGAAAAAAGTTCGCAAGTAATCGACCCTCGGGCAGTGTATCAATTAGTAAATGTAATGAGTGATAACTCGGCTAGGGCTTGGGTTTTCGGTGGCAACTCACCGCTGCAATTAGGAAATCGTCCAGTGGCAGCTAAAACCGGTACGACTCAAGAATTTCGTGATGGCTGGACTCTAGGATTTACCCCATCACTGGTTACTGGTGTATGGGTAGGGAACAATAATAACACTCCGATGCGAAGAGATGCGGTGGTAACTGCTGGGCCCATTTGGAATCAATTCATGAAAAATGCCTTAGCCAACACTCCAATTGAGGAATTCCAACGCCCTGATGGAATAAAAAATGTTACTGTTGATGCTGTCTCGGGTTTACTACCAACTCAATACACTCCAGAGACTCGATCAGAAATTTTCGCTGACTATAATACTCCAACTAAGTATGATGATGTTCATATCCCAGTAGAGATTGACTCACTAACCGGGTTGCCTGCTACTGACTCAACTCCAGCAAACCAACGCATCACAGAGGTGTATGTTGTTCTACACAGCGAAAGGCCCAATGTGGCTTCTTGGGAAGACCCGGTGATTGCCTGGGCCCTTGCTAATGGCTATAAGTATCCTCCAGGTAGCGGAATTGATAATCCCGACACTGGCATAAGTGATAAAATTACTTTCTTAACCCCAGGAAATAACTCTGCTATTACAAGACTCCCATTTAATCTCAGCATTCAGGTTGATGGACAAGTTCGAAAAGTAGATTTCTTACTTGACGGGAGTATTGTTGAATCTGTGACTACAGAGTCTTCGAGCATACAAACATCAATAAATAAAAACTTGTCCGACGGTACCCACACCCTGGCTGCTCGAGTGACGTTCACCAATGGTTCAACTGCAACTAATAGCATTAAAGTAAGATATGCCCTTGATGGGGACCTGATTATGAGTTCACCTAGTTCAGGGGATACTGTTATAAAAGGAGAGAATTTAGTTGCTGAAAGTAGCGAAGAATTTGATTCTGTAAATTTTTACTACTCAACAGGTAATTCAGGCTCTGGTACCCTAATCAGTGAAGCTGAAAAAATCAAACAAGGGGACAGTTGGTTGTATACAGCAGCCTGGTCAAATCTCCCTTCTTCCGGTAACTATCGAGTGTTTGCAAGAAGTACTAGTGGCGAAACCACCTCCCGCATCCAAGTCGTAGTTGAATAATAAAAAACCCCGATCAGGGGTTTTTTATTATTTAGTTACTCTCCCAAACAAGAAACTAGACCTAAAGTGTCGACAAAAAAAGCTTAGGTGGCGGAAACTGCCGGGTGATTTTGGTTGGTATTCTCTGAATAACCCAGATTGTTAAACCTATCAGTCGCCAATATTTAAATCTTCATAACTATTTTTCTGTTGGGTTCCTCGCCTTCACTTGAGGTTGTAATGTGGGGGAATTGTTCCTGAATGTAGGAGTGAACAAATTTACGCTCGTATCTACTCATTGCGGGTAATCTGATTAGTTCATTTGAATACTTTAGCTTTTGCACTGCGTCTTTAACTTGTTGTTTTAAAAGAAACTCTCTTTGGGAGCGATAGTTATCAATATCAATGGTAAAATGAACCGGCTCTGAGCTACTACTAAAATGCCGGTTTACTATAGCAAACACAATGGTTTGCAGTGCTTGCAAATTAGCTCCTTGTTTACCAATAAGTAGCTTAGGTGAGTCAGTTGAAATGTTGAACACTAAGCCTTTGGAAATGCTCTGCTCATATTGAACTCGTGCTTTAAACCCAGCTGTTGTTAGAAGCTTGGTAATAACCTCCTGAATATATTCAATTGCTTGATAATCAGTTTCCATGTTCTATCGATTCTAAAGCTTCTTTGGGTTTATAGGTTTTTTGGATATAAAATTGTTGACCAACTGCGAATAAGGTAGTCACAATCCAATATAAAGGTAGTCCGGCAGGTAAGGTCCACGCAATTACCACAGAAATAATTGGTAAGATATAAGTCATCTGCAAGTTCATCATTTTGGTAGTAGCATCATTATTACTATTATTACCCTGCCATTTAATAATCATGTGAGATTGCCAATATTGCGCTAGGCCGGCCAAGATAGCAAAAATAAAGTTTGGCTCAGAAAGATTGATCATTCCTAAGAAATTTGGATCGATTGTTCCTGGGTTAGGTACAAAACTATACAAACCCTCTAAACTATTTCCTAATGCTTTCCGAAATACATGGAAAAGCGCTAGTAAAATTGGGAGTTGTAGCAACACCGGCAAACAAGAAGACAAGGGGTTTACGTTATGCTCTTTATACAAATCAAGCATTGCTTTAGCCTGAGCCTCACGATCATCCTTATACTTTTCGCGGAGTTCATTCATTTTTGGCTGAAGTGCACTCAAAGCTCTTTGACCTTTAAGTGATTTGTTCATTAAAGGTGCTAAAATTATTCGGATAATAATTGTTACCACAATAATGACTAACCCAATATCTGGAATTGGGGAAATATCATACAACCAAACCAAAAGGTTTAAGATTGGTCGGTAAATTGCTTCATTGTATGCTGAGAAAATAAAATCAAACATAATTTAAGGTTTATCTATTTGTGGCTGCACAAAAGGATTGCATTTAATAATTCTTTTTAATGAGAGGATGGAACCCTTTAGGATTCCATGATTTCTGAGCGATTGAATAGCATACTCACTACAGGTAGGGTAGAAACGGCAAAATCCATAGGGATAACGGTATTTTAACCAACTGTGATCAGGGGATAAAGTTTTTTGATAAAGCTTTATTAAGTTTATCAGAAGGAATTTCATAATAAAATCTTACTTTTTATTAGAGAAGTTTTTACTTCTGCGCTCAAATCTTTGCTTGTAACTAAAATCGCTGATCGCTTTACTATTATGGCATATTTGCCGGGTTTCATCTTGTCTAAGTAATGTCTCACTGCTTCTCGAATTACTCTCTTTATACGATTTCTTACTACTGCACTTTTTGAAATCTTGTTTGATACTACTACGGTAAATTTAGCTTTCTCTGCCTTTGGGTCAATAATGGTCTTCAAAATAAAAGAACTACTAAAAAAACCCCGCCCCCGTGCTGTGGTTGAAACAACTTCAGCTTGTTTAGAGAGACGGTGTTTTTTTGGAATCATAATCTAAATTGTTTAAACAGTTAGTTTTTTGCGGCCTTTTTGGCGGCGGCGAGCTAGAGTAGCGCGCCCTGTCCTGGTTTGCATCTTTTTACGAAATCCGTGGACTCTGGCTCTTTTCTTAGTTTTTGGCTGATAAGTTCTTTTCATATAGATTCAATATTTCTGATTACCATGGAATTATAGGGAAATTTTTTAAATAAGTCAATGACATGGCTTGTTAAAATTATCTGTGATAAAACTTATTCATAAACCACAGGTTGTCCACAAGATATACACAACAGTTGATAAATTTGGCTTATTTAAGGTTATTTTATATTAGTTTTACATGTTGATAAAGTGGTTGGTAGAATAGAACTATTGTATTTTAACTTTTCGCTAATCTATGGATAATCAAAAATTATGGCAGGCCATGCTTGGATCTTTGGAGATTAATCTAAGTAAGGGTAATTTTATTACCTGGTTTAAAAATACGGGGATTATCGAAAAAAATAATGATTATATTGTCGTTGGTGTGCCAAGCAATTTTGCCCACGAATGGATCAAAAATAAATTTCATAACCACCTCTTAAAGTCTTTAAAAACTATTGCTCCCGAAGTTAGAGAAATTAAATACCATATTGGCAGCCTAAAGACTGCTGCTGAAAAGCAAGGCTCCCTACTTCAGGAATCAGAAACTAATGAAAAAAATACGGTTGTATATAAAACCGTTGGTACCAACCCTAGCAACTCTCTAAACAAGCAATACACATTTGAGACTTTTATTATTGGACAAAACAATGAATTAGCTCATGCCGCCAGTATTGCTGTAAGTAAAAATCCTGGAGCACAATATAATCCATTGTTTATCTATGGTGGTGTTGGTCTTGGAAAAACCCATTTAATCCATGCTGTGGGTAATAAGTTGCTAGCAAATAACCCCAGAGCGCGAGTATTGTATGCCACTAGTGAAAAATTCACTAATGATTTCATTAACGCTATCCAACAGAAAAAGTTGGATGATTTTAAAAAACAATACCGTCAAGTTGATATGCTACTCATTGATGATGTTCAATTTATTGCCGGTAAAGAACAAACCCAAGAAGAATTTTTTCACACCTTCAACGAGTTAAGAGATAAGGGTAAACAAATAATTCTAACTTCTGACCGATTACCAAAAGATATTCCTGCGATTGAACAAAGATTAATATCGAGGTTTGAGTGGGGAATGATTGCTGATGTCGGAGCTCCTAGTTTAGAAACCAGAATTGCTATTCTAAAAACTAAGTTAGCAAAAATGGGTTCTAATTTTGATGATGAAATTATTAATTATATCGCTGAAAATGTCGTTAATAATATCAGAGAATTAGAAGGTGCTCTAAATAAGATTGTAGTATTCCAAGATATGGGTAGAGAACCTTTAACTTTAGTAAAAGTTCAGGAATTATTGCAAAGTATCACAAATAATAATAAACGAAAGAATGTCTCTATTAAAAAAATTGCTGAAAATGTAGCAGGTTTCTATAGTGTGACTTTAGACGATTTAATTAAACAGTCTCGAAAGAAAGAATATGTAAAACCGCGTCAGGCTGCCATGTATCTTGTTAGAAAAGAGTTAAATAGTTCTTTCCCTACAATTGGTGAATTTTTTGGGGGTAGAGACCATACAACAGTTATGCATGGAGTAGAGAAAGTTGAGAGAGCTGTAAATTCTGAAGATCAAATTAAGAAAGAATTAGAGTTAATTATTGAGCGAATCTATAACACTTAACATGTTTATAAACTTGTTGATATAGTTGGGATAAGATTGGGATAAAAATTTATATAAAATATTTATCAACAAATCTTACGGACTTATCCAAATTTTTATCAAGAAGTTATTAACACCGCTCTTACAGAATTATTAAATGAAATCAGTTGGTTTAGTCACTTACCAACAAATCCACACCCCTTACTACAACTACTAAGTATTTAAATATATGAAAATAATAATAACTCAGGAAAATCTCAAGGCGGGCTTACAGATAGTAAGTAGGGTGGTTGGAAATAGTTCAACCTTACCGATCTTAAACAACGTAATGCTAGAAACAGAAAATGGATTGTTAAAAATTTCTGGCACTAATTTAGAAACCGGCATCAGTACTTTTGTTCGTTGTAGTGTCGAGAAGGAAGGTGGGATCTGTGTAGGTGTAAAAACAATTACAGACTTAATCAATAGCTTACCAAGCACCAATATTACTTTGGAAAGTAATGATACAGAAACTCAATTAACCACTGAGCATTCCAAACTTTCCATTAAACATTTACCTACTGATGATTTTCCACTAATCCCTAAGATAGATGATGGTTCAAAAATAAAAATGTCTTCAGAAGAGTTAAAGAACTCTCTTGATCAAGTAATGTTTGCAGCAAGTTCAAGTGAAACCCAGCCAGAAATCTCAGGAATTCTATTCTGGTTTGCCGAAGAAAAGGTTTTAATAACTGCTACAGACCGATACCGATTAGCAGAAAAAGGTATGACTTATCAAGGAAAGATTGATTACAAGATAATTATTCCCCACCGCAGTGCTGCAGAGATTTCTAGATTACTTACCGGTCTAAGCCAAGATGTTGACCTCAGTGTTACAGGTACCCAAATGTCCCTTTCCCTAGAAAATACTTACTTAGTAACTCGGTTAATTGATGGGCAGTATCCAGATTATCAACAGATAATCCCAGACAGTTCTAATACACAAGTAATTATTGATAGGCAGGAATTATTATCAGCCTTAAAAACCACCAGTGTATTTTCCAGGGGAAGTGGGAGTATTAACTTGGAATATGATGTTGAATCTAGTATGGTTAAATTATCCTCTGAGGCCCATGATTTAGGGCAAGGGGCTGTAGAAATTCTTTGTAAGATTACCGGTGACTCAGGAAAACTTATTATTAATTATCGGTACCTTTTAGACTTCCTTACTAATCTTAGTCACGACACTATCGTAATGAAAATTATCGACAGTAGTGGTCCAGTAACTTTTGTACCAGAATCAACCGATAAGTATTTATATTTAGTGATGCCAATTAAACAGTAATTATGTATATAAAAAGAATTATCCTAAAAAATTTTAGAAACTACCCAGATTTAGATCTAAACATTACCAGTGAAATGGTGGTTTTATCTGGTCCAAACGCAGTAGGGAAAACTAATCTTCTAGAAGCAATTTATTTTGGCTCATTATTTAAGTCTTTTCGTGATGACGCAGATTTTATTTTCTTAAAAAGCACAAACGATTCTCAAGTAAAGATTGAGGTAGAACAAGGTAATGAAACACATTTATTAGAAATATTTTTAGAACGCCGCGATAGAATTTTTGCTAATTTTAAAATTGATGGTGTGAAGAAGAAGCGGAAAGATGCGCAAGGGTTTCTCAAAGTAGTGATCTTTGAACCAACAGATGTTGAATTATTCACTAAAGCACCAGAAGCCCGTCGAAAATACTTTAATATGGTCTTGTCTCAGAAATCGACTGATTACCTTGAGCTGTTAATGAACTACAAGAAGACTATGACTCAGAAGAATAAGTTGCTCTCAGAGCTGAAACAAGGCCGTGGAGATGTTTCAGAGCTTGATGTTTGGAATGAACAATTAGTAAATTATGGCTCAGATATTATTTGGTATCGTAAGCAATATGTTAATTTTTTAAACCAAAATCTTTCTGAAGTATATACAGGGATTTCTAAATTTCACCGCACCGTAGAGTTGGTCTATGAAACTTTAACAGGGGAGTCAGTGGAAGATATTAACCGTTCTTTCCGCCAAGAATTAGAAAAGAATCGAGCGCGCGAACTAGCTTCAGGACTCAGTCTTGTAGGCCCTCACCGTGATGACTTCTTTTTACAGAGCGAAGGATTATTTTTGGTTTCCTTCTCATCTCGTGGAGAACAACGTAGTCAGATACTTGCTATGAAAATTTTGGAACTTGAGTATCTAACCAAAGATGGTGATTCACCGATTTTATTGCTCGATGATGTATTAAGTGAGTTGGATGATACCCGTAGAACTTTCTTACTAAAATATTTACAAGGTAAGTTTCAAACTTTTATCACAACCACACATCCATTAGAAATGGTTGGACAACATGTTACTCTAAGCCCGGCGAATACAGAGTTAGAAGCAGAAGAGATAGAGCAATAAAAAATCCCCGCCACGCGCGGGATTTTTTAATTTATAGAAACTTTTTAAGTTTTTTATCCTGCTCCAAAATCTTAATCAAGTCCTTTAACTGTTCAGTATTATCTTTATTGGCGACAAGTAAGGCCTCTGGGGTATTAATGATTACTAGATTTTCTACATGCAGGGTGGTTACAATTTGTTTTGGGTTATAATTGTAGACTAAACTCCCAGTCGTGTCATAGACTACAGTGTTTCCTAAAGATAGATTCTCTTCGGATTTAGATTGAATATCTTTAATCACGGCCCAGCGTCCCACATCAGCCCAACCAAACTCTGCAGACATTACCATAAGCTCTTTGGGGTGCTTTCTAAAAATGTCTTCAAAATCAAAACTTTCCAACTTAGTATAATATTTTTTGATTATTTTTGACTGCTTCGCTGTGCCTATATAAGGAGCAATTTGCATCAGAATATTATAACTTTCGGGATAGTATTTTTGATATAACCTTAAAATATTGGTACCAGTGGATACAAAGTAACCAGTGTTCCATAAATAATTACCAGACTCAATAAATTTTTGAGCCTGCTTTTGATTTGGTTTATCTGTGAATTTCTTAACCAAATGAGCAGTAGGAATTTTGTCTAAACTAGTACCATGTTGAATGTAGCAAAAGGCTGGGCTTGGCATAGTTGGTTTGACGCCAATAGCAATGATTTTGTCGGGATTAGATTTTACTAACTGACCAGCTTGGGATATAGTTTGGAGATAAAGTTTTGGATTTGCGATATGATCATCACTCCACGCAGTAGCAAACACATCATCCTTGCTTTGATATTGCATTACAAGGATCGCCAACCCTAGCGCAGGGCCGCGATTTTTTCTCATTGGCTCGAGTGAAAAATTACTTAATGGCACAGTAGGAAGTTGGTGAGTGATATATTTTACATACTCTGAACTAGTCGCTACAAAGACTTGACCAGGTTTAAACTTAGTCTTGATCCGTTGGTAAGTTTGTTCTAACAGCGTTTTATTACCAACCAACTTTAGGAACTGTTTAGGTTTGTTCGCACGACTAGCTGGCCAGAGCCTTGTGCCCTGACCCCCTGCAAAAATAATAATATTCATTAGGAAGGTTTTTGATTTTTTCGTTTTTCGTAGAGACTTAGGATAATACCTGCAACCTTCTTTGGACTGTGGATTTTATCAAATTCGAACCGTTCCGTAGCGCCTGCAGTCTGAATATACACCGTACCATAATCAAGAATATTGCCAAACAAACCAATGGTCTCACTTGTTACATCTTCAATAGCATCAAGATTTAACTCAGAAACCTCATGCTTTAATAGACCTTTTTGATCAATATCTACTAATCGAAATTGACTCACTATACCAACATTAAGATAATAAAGCACCCAAATAACAAAAGCTACCAGCGATATACCCATGTAATATAAAATAATCAAAAGACCAAGTAAGTTAGCAGAGATTAGGCTGGGGAGAAGAGTAGAAATTGGGACATCAAGAATTGAAATTACTAAAGGGATTAAAGCAAGTAACCCTACTATAAAATATTTTACAAACAACCGAAACCAGTGTTCACGGAACACTAAATAAATTTTCTCGTTGGGTTGCTGACTAGGAAAAAGTTTTTTGTGCATAGTTTAGGGTAGTAAAGTTAATCCTGAAATAAACCCGAAAAAAAAGACACCAGCATAAATACAACTAAAAAGTATTGCAACTAATAGGTTGTTACCATATTTCAAAACTACAAAAATTGCTAATAGGGACACTAAGGCAAATACCCCAGAAACCCCAAAGAAGAGAATATATAAGATAATAGAAATTAGATCCATAATTAAAAGATAGGGTTATCGGAGGTGCTTATGCCAAGGTGTTTATAGGCTTGTTTAGTTGCTTGTCGTCCTTTCGGAGTGCGAACAAGAAAGCCAGAGCGAATCAGAAAAGGTTCATGCATATCAGAGATAGTATCTACTTCTTCACCAGTTGCTGCAGCTATAGAGTTTACCCCAACTGGTCCACCATTGAAGGCATCGATAATTACAGATAGGATTTTTCGATCATGTTTATCAAGACCATACTCGTCAATTTCTAACATATTCAAACTTTCTTGTGCATGGTGTGGGCCAACCTCAGAATGACCAGAAACCTGTGCAAAGTCTCTGACTCGCTTGAGGAGGCGATTGGCGATACGAGGAGTATAACGACTGCGCTCAGCGATTAATTTGATTGCCCCTGCTTGCAACTTTGTATCTAAGATACTAGCGGAACGAGTGATAATCTCTTCCAAATCTTGGGGTGTATAGTAATCTAAATGATAAACCAGACCAAACCGATCACGAAGTGGCGCAGAGATTAAACCTATTCTGGTAGTTGCTCCGACTAGAGTAAAACGTGGTAACTCCATTCTCACACTACGCGCTCCAGGGCCTTTCCCGATCATAATATCTAATACCCGATCTTCTAGTGCGGGGTATAATACTTCTTCTATAGTTTTGTTTAGACGATGAATCTCATCAACAAATAACACATCACCGTCACTCAGATTAGTAAGCAAAGCTGCTAAGTCACCAGCTCGTTCAATGGTTGGCCCAGACGTGACCTTAAGATTAGCACCAAGCTCTTTAGCAATAATATGGGCCAAAGTAGTTTTACCAAGGCCAGGAGGACCATATAATAAGATGTGTTCAATAGCTTCATTGCGCATTTTGGCTGCTTGAATTACAATAGCCAAGTTATTTTTTAATTGTTCTTGGCCAACGAACTGATCGAAACTCTGTGGTCTCAGGCTGGCTTCAAACACACCCTCTTCGCCGGAGGGTGTTTGTGCAAAGATAGTTTCGGTATCACTAGACTTGATCATCAGGGTCAATAGAGTTATTCGATGAATTATTACTGTTTGGGGTATTGGTATTATTGGGTTCTGATACCGGTGGGGCAGTATCAGTGCTGTTCTGATTGGGATTTGGTGTAGCAGGGGCATCTGGATTTGCTACAAACTCTTCTTTCTTATGGAATAGCTCTGGGGGTTGGTAGTTTGAGCTAAAACTATCTGTCTCTGTTTTCCCAGCTTTGGTAATAGAACGAGTCCAGGTTGCTTTCATGGCCCCATTGCTCTTTCTATCATAAACTACTGGTTGGTTTAACTTAACTTCTCTTCCGTCTCGGGTTCCATAAAAATCGAAGATTAAAATATCATTTCCTTTCAGGTACGGCCAAATCAAAATACTTTTCCCAGTATCGTTTCTAAATTTCAAATCAATTACTCCAGGATAGATTGTGGCATCACTACCCTGTGGAGCGTAGTACTGCACTGCATAGGAGTGATTTCGCCTTTGAGTAATCGGTAGGCCAGCATGCATTGCTGCGCGAAAAGTGGTAGAAGAAACTTGGCACAAACCTCCCCCTAATTCTGGGATGGTTTCATTTCCCTTTATAACTAGCTCTGGCAAGAATCCTTCACTTGCCTCAACAGGGCCAAGATATTTATTAAAACTAAATTCTTCGCCTGGTTTAATGATGACCCCTTTAATTTTGTTCATTCCAACCTTAATATTATGTCTTCGGTTGGCTGGGCTGCCGGTGAATTTTGATTCCCCCCGACCAATTAATTCTGTGATTCCTAGATCGTTCAATTCAGATAGTAGGCGTTGGGGTTGAGTTGAATGAACTGATAATTCCAAGTTGCTTTGACCTAATTCTAATGATTGAAGAATTTTTAAAGTACTATTATATCTATCAAGCTGTTTCCCGATTACAGGAGCAATGAAATGTGTAGCATAACCATCTTTCATGGTTAGCTCTGGATCTTTCGCTTCGGTGTTAACGGTTTCTGCAATTTGTTTAGTCCAGGAATAGACTTCTTGGGGATTATATTTAAAGGTTTTGGTTTGCTGTTTAAACTGACCGGTTTTTAAATAACCAACTTTAATATAATCAGTAATACTCCACTGTCCTGCTTTGACCATACTATGAACAGGGACGGTAAAATTTCCGCGCCAGCTATTTTGCAAATTAGCTGGGATGGTAACTTGGGTAGTGTCTGAAAAAGAGGTTACAGTATCGTAGGTTGGTACAGGGGTTGGTAACGGATTCATCCCTTTAGCAGTTGCCGGAACTAACAACAAGCCGCCCGCAGCAGCTCCAGAAATTGCTAATTTTTTTAGAACAGTGAGTTTAATTTTCATCTCGCTTGAATTTTAGATCAATGCGTTTCTTGGGAAGTTTGGATTCTATCTTTTCTGCCCACTCAATCACAGTGATTGTTTGGGGATGACCCCAATAATGCTCAATTCCCAGAGCGGCAACATCCTTGTAATCTTTAGTGCGGTAAAGGTCTAAGTGGTATAACCAGATTGGTTCACCAGAGCTAGTTTCTTTCGCTGTTTGGTATTCCTGCATCATCACAAAAGTAGGGCTAGTAATAGTGTTCCTTACTCCAAGAGCTTTACCTAGCGCTTTTGTAAAGGTTGTCTTCCCGCTGCCAAGATCGCCCCTTAGGGCTAAGATTTCACCACCTTTAAGGGTTCCTGCAATTTCTATCGCTTCTTGGTCTGCTTGGCTAAGTTGAACTATTTTCATGAGTCTCCTCTATATATAGATATTTTACCGATATTGACCGATTAAGTAAAACTAGTTATATTGATAAACTCAAAACGAGTTAAGAATATGAATTACGACACAATTTCCAAAATTGAACAAGCCCTAAATCCAGCTAATCACATTGGTTTAGTACTTCCTGAACGACTCGGCGTTGATGTTTATTGCGCAGCTTTAGCGGTTAAAGAAAAGCTCAATTTGGCCGGGAAAAGAGTGACAATTGTGTCTTCTGCTAAAAATTTACCAAATCTAAACTTTTTCCCAACCCTTCCTAAGGTTAATCAAAAGTTAACATCTGGAACTGACTTGATCATAAGAGTAAACTCCCAGCGGGCGATTCCCAAACAGATTCGCTATGAAAAGGAAAATACCGACTTATTAATTTACGTCACCCCAGATCAAGGTAGATTAGATGAAGAGGATGTAGAAGTATTACCGTCTGCACAAGGCTTTGACCTACTAATTTTTTTAGGCGTCAACGCAATAGAGAAAATTGGTAAAATCCATAGCGATAATACCGAATTATTTTTTAACACACCAAAGATTGTAATCAATAACCAACTTGATCAGGAATATTTTGGTTCAATTAATTGGATAGAAAGCACAGCCAGTTCTGTCACTGAGCAGATTGCCAGCTGGTTATTAACAGATCAACAGTTGCATAATAACGATGTTGTGCTCACGGGGTTATTAGCGGGGATAATTGATTCCACACAGAGTTTTCGGGACCCCAAAACTACCCCAGAAACTTTAGCAGTAGCTGCCGATTTAGTTGCTAAAGGAGCGCGGCGTCAAGATATCATCCAGCATCTCTTCAAAACAAAGTCATTTCCACTGTTGCAACTTTGGGGTAGAGCTCTGGCCAGAATAAAAACCGCCCCAGATGATAACGTTATTTACACACTAGTTACCGAACAAGATTTTGTTCGTACCGAAACTTCGCCAGATTTATTACCGTTGGTTATGCAGGAGCTCTCAGTGATGGCTAGTAAGTACCAACTGATAGTATTAGCGGCCAAGGTTCCACAAGGAGTGGAAGTTTATTTAGCTGCTAAACCACACATTAGGCTCCGCCAATTGGCAAGAAAGTTAGATAACTCACAAAGCACAGCACTAGAACCCCTGAACAGCCATTATTATTTAGTTAGGGTGCAATTGAATAATACTAGTCTAGAAGAGGTTGAAAGTTTGATTTTAACCTTGCATCCAACCAGTGTATAATATAAGGACTGATAATCCTAAAAAATAAAATTGTCTAGTTTCTTAAATAACAATCCAGCCGAGTTAACTCGGGCGCTTGATGATCAAAAGCGCCATATAGAAGAGACTCAAGCACAGCATACGGCAAGTTTGTATCATTTGCCGTATTTAAATATGCAAAATTTCCCCTTAGACTTGAACTCTTTGGCATTGTTACCAGAAGAACAAGCCAGGGCCGCTGAAGCTGTTCCCTTTTTTAAAGAAGGTAAAGACTTAAAAATTGCCACGGTAAATCCCCAAAATCAGTTGTTTGAGCAGGTTAAAAAGCAATTATCAGATAAGTACCGTGTCTCGGTATATTTTGTATCGAAGAGTAGTTTTAACAACACCCTGTCTTTTTATAGCAAAGTGGTTATTCCTACTTCAAAATTTACAGAAACTATTCAAGTTTCATCTTCCGAAAAATACTCTGATAAGTTAACAACCATCGATGGTTCAAATATGTCTGCCACTGATGCTCTAACAATAATTTTTGGAGCAGCCGTAGAACAAAATTCTTCCGACATCCACTTTGAACCTGAAGACCATTTGATTAAAGTTCGGTATAGAGTTGATGGAGTTTTACATGACGCAGTGGTCTTAAACAAGTCATGGCAAAAACAGATCATTTCTCGATTAAAGTTGATGGCCAAGTTAAAGTTAAACGTTGATAATGAATCACAAGATGGTCGCATTGCTATCATGAACAACAACACTCAGCTAGATGTGCGTGTGTCGGTCTTGCCTTCAAGTTTTGGTGAAGCTATTGTGCTGCGTTTGCTAGGTATCGGTGCAGTTGATGTGACTATTGATCAATTAGGTTTGGGTGGCAAAGCTCTTAAGGTTATTCAAGAGCAACTCCATAAAGCCAGTGGCATGATTATTACTACCGGACCAACCGGTAGCGGTAAGACGACAACTTTATATTCGTTCCTAAAAGTCCTTAACCAGCCTGGTGTAAAAATTATTACACTGGAAGACCCTATTGAATATAAAGTAGAGGGGATTCAACAAACACCAATTGACCATCGCGTAGACTTTAGTTTTGTAAAAGCTTTGCGTGCGGTGTTGCGCCAAGACCCAGATGCCGTAATGGTTGGTGAAATTCGCGATCCAGAAACTGCAGAGACTGCATTGCAGGCTGCCTTAACAGGACACGTAGTGTTAACCACTCTGCATACCAATGACGCAGCGGGTGCAGTTCCTCGGTTACTAACCATGGGAGTGAAACCTTTTGTGATCGCTCCAGCACTGAACGCAATCATTGCTCAACGACTGGTACGTCGACTTTGCACAGCTTGTATGAAACCTGCTCAGATTGATGAACCAACTTTAAAAAAGATTCAGCAAATCCTTAGCGAAATTCCAGATGCTTCTGAAGTCACGGTTCCAAAAGACTTGCAGTTTTATTCCAGTGAGGGCTGTGAAGAATGTGGTGGACTGGGCTATAAGGGTCGAGTCGGGATTTATGAAGTTATCGAAGTCACGGATAAGATGCGGGAATTAATCCTGACAGAACCTTCAGGCCTGGCTGTAAAGAAACTAGCCTTCGAGCAGGGTACAATTAGTATCCAGCAAGATGGTTTATTGAAAGCTTTACAAAAGATTACTGATATCCACGAGGTGTTCAGGGTCGCTGCATAAATTAGCATGGGCACTGCATAGTTACGCAGTGCTTTTTTTTGTGTCATAAAACAGGTAAACTAAGGGTAAATATGCCTTTAAGAACTATTAAATCAAGATATTTATTCATTGATGGCAACGCTTTAATTCATCGGGGTTTTCATGCTATTCCTGCATTAACCACTAAATCAGGTGAACCGACCAATGCGGTTTACGGTTTTACCATGATTTTACTGAAAGCCATTAAGGACTTAAAACCAACGCATATTGCTTGTAGCTTTGATCTTAAGGGCCCAACTTTTCGCCACGAAGAATACGAAGATTACAAAGCTCATCGTGTTGCAGCACCCGATGAATTGTACGCTCAGTTTGATCGCGTCAAAGAAATTGTTCGCAGTTTAAATATTCCGATTTTTGAAATTGAAGGTTTCGAAGCTGATGATGTTCTCGGGACATTGGCGACTCAGATTTGTGAGCAAAATGGCCATGACTGTGATGTGATGATTGCCACTGGCGACTTAGATACTTTGCAATTAGTTAATAAATGTGTAAAAGTTTACACCTTGCGCAAAGGTTTGACCGACACAACTATCTATGACGAAAAAGCCATTATGGAACGATATGGTTTGAAGCCTCTGCAAATGATTGATTATAAAGCGTTGCGCGGTGACCCTTCCGACAACATAAAAGGGGTAAAAGGTATTGGTGAAAAAACCGCCAGTGGATTGATTCAAAAGTTTGGTAGTATCGAAAAACTTTATCAAGCCATCAAGTCTGATAAAGATATTGAACAGAAAATTAAAGCTCGCCCTTTAAAGCTTTTGCAAGAAGGAGAGAGTGACGCCCTACTTAGTTACAAGCTGTCTAAAATTGTTACAGATGTGCCAATCAAAATTGAGGTGCCAGCTTACGAATTCACAGCAAGCCATCTTGACGGTGTTATGAAACTATTTCAGGAATTAGAATTTAGAAGTTTGTTGGATAAACTTCCGAAAAACTATTTACCTCAAAAAGAAGTTGCTGAAGTTTCCGAAAAACCCAAAGCTGTAATTGGCAAGCAAGATTATCAATTAGTTGATGATGCCAAAAAGCTTGGTCCAATGCTCAAAGAATTGAGCAAGCAAAAAGAATTTGTTTTAGACACGGAAACAGATCAATTGAATCCGATAGATGCGCAAGTCATTGGTGTGGCGATCAGTTTTAAAACTGGGCAGGGTTTTTACGTTACCCGCGAAGTGTTAGATGACAGCGAAGAACTCCAAAAGCTAATCGCTGATTCAAAGATTGGTAAGATTGGCCATAACATTAAGTACGATTTGCAAACTCTTGAGAATGCAAATTATCAGCTCAATCCAGCAAGCTTCGATACCATGCTTGCTTCCTACTTACTTGATGCTGGAACTCGTCAGCATAGTTTAAGCGCGCTGGCCTTTAACACGCTTGGTTATCAGATGCAGCCCATCGAAGACTTGATAGGTAAAGGCAAAAACCAAATTTCCATGAAGGATGTTGAAGTTCAAAAAGTTTCTTGGTATGCCTCGGAGGATGCAGACATTACTTGGCGCTTAAAAGAAATCTTGGCTAAAGATTTAAAAACCGAAAAGTTAGAAAAAGTTTTTGCAGAATACGAAATGCCACTCATTCCTGTTTTAGCCAAGATGGAACGGTGGGGGATTAAAGTTGATGCCACATTCCTTAATAAACTCTCTAAGCAAGCTGCCAAAGAACTAAATAATTTAGAAGCAGAAATTTACAAACACGCTGGCGAAGAGTTTAATATTAATTCACCCAAGCAACTTCAAGAAATTCTCTACGAAAAACTAGGATTAACAGCTGGAAAGAAGAATAAAACTGGCCGTTCTACTGCAGCAGGAGAACTAGAAAAACTGCGTTTAGAGCACCCGATCGTAGATGCAATTCTTAAGTACCGAGAGTTATCAAAACTCCAGTCTACATATTTAGAAGCGCTGCCAGAGATGATTAATCAGCGTACTGGGCGTATTCATACCAATTACAATCAAACCATAGCTGCTACTGGTCGGCTTTCTAGTATCGACCCGAATCTACAAAATATTCCAATTCGTGGCGAAGGGTTGGGTAGTCAAATCCGCCGAGCATTTGTTGCTGAGGATGGTTATAGTTTGATGGCCCTCGATTATTCACAGATTGAATTGCGTATCGTGGCTCATTTAGCCAAAGACAAAAACATGCTAGAGACTTTTCAAAAAGGCGAAGATATTCACACGAAAACCGCTGGTGCTGTATTTGATGTTGCGCCTGATAAGGTTACTGCTGATATGCGCCGTGATGCCAAAATTATCAACTTTGGAATTCTATACGGCTTGTCTAGCTTTGGTTTATCTGCCCGAGTTAGTGAAGTTAGCCAGGGTAGTGCCAAGGATTTTATAGACAAGTATTTTGCTGCTTATCCGGACGTTCATGCCTTTATAGAAAAAACTAAAATGCTGGTCCGTGAAAACGGTTATGTGGTAAACGAAATTGGCCGCATCAGAAAATTCCCAGAAGCAAAATCAAGTCAATACTTTATACGCCAAGCAGCTGAGCGTGCTGCTGTGAATTTCCCGATTCAAAGTATGAGCGCTGATATTATCAAAAAAGCGATGATTCAAATTCATGATTTACTTAAAGATCAAGCCGATGAGATTCGTATGCTGTTGCAAGTGCACGACGAACTAGTCTTTGAAGTCAAACAGGGGAAAGAAGAAGCTTGGTGTAAAAAACTTAAACCAATCATGGAGGAAGCTATTCAACTCTCAGTACCCATTATTGTAGAAGGAAAGTTCGGCCCAAATTGGGGAGAAATGAAAAAGCTATAAAAAAAACCCGCCCGGGGGCGGCTTTTTTATTTACCAATCTTGGCAATCGCTTTAGCTAAACGAGACTTGCGGCGAGAAGCAGTGTTCTTGTGAAGCACGTTCTTCTTAACAGCTTTGTCTAATTGAGACATTGCTTTTTTTAAACTTTCTGCAGCAGCTTTAGCGTCTCCGCCAGTAATGTTAGCGCGAGTAGCTTTGACAGCTGATTTGTATTTAGACTTTGTGCGCAAGTTAATTGCGTTGCGACGCCTGGATTGTCGCATGGCCTTTTTGGCCGATGAGGTATTTGGCATTTATATAGATATAATTATCGCTACCCTTCACCTTCGAGACACAAAAGCAAAGCAATAACTTTGCTATTCTAACACTTTCTTTGCGTATTGGCAAGGTTAATATTAAAGCGGCCTTTTAGGGCCGCTATGATTTAGTGTCGTTTGGATAAGCCTGCGCTGATGAACTGGGTGAAAAAGTTAATCACGGAATAGATTACTCCTCCAATAATCACGAAGGTTAGCATAATCAACACCGCGATAATCTCCCAGTTTTTGAGAATTCTACGCTCTGCTAAAATTTTTTGTTCGTCCATACCTCCTCCGTATTGAGCTGATAATATCGCAAGCTGGTCAGGCAGTCAACTAGAAAACTGCATTACTTTTTCTTTAGCTTTTGGAGTTGCTTGATTTCGGTAATACGATCGCGGAGTTCTGCGGCTAGTTCAAACTCCAGATTGCGTGCTGCCAAATCCATTTGTTCAGAAAGTTCTAAAATGTAAGTTTTAAGTTCGTCTTTGTTGAGTTTGCCAACGTCAATTTCTTTGGTGTCACTACCAGGCAAAGATTCTTTTTTGCCAGCGAGTCTTGATTCAGCTATTTTTTTGATAATACTTTCGGGAGTAATACCGTGCTTCGTGTTATAGTCTTCTTGGATTTTGCGACGACGGGTAGTTTCATCAATAGCAGCCTTCATGGAACCGGTGATTCGATCGGCATACATAATGACATGGCCGTGTAGATGACGAGCAGCTCGTCCCATAATTTGCATGAATGAGGTCTCGCTACGCAGGAACCCTTCTTTGTCCGCATCTAAAATCGCCACCAAAGAGACTTCTGGTAAATCTAACCCTTCACGTAACAGATTAATCCCAACAATTACATCATAAACCCCCAAGCGAAGATCTCTCAGGGTTTCTAATCGATCAAAAGTTTCAACTTCGCTGTGGAGATATTGAGCTTTAACCCCAGCTTCTACAATGTAAGCAGTAAGTTCTTCTGCCATGCGTTTAGAAAGTGTGGTCACCAAAACCCTCTCACCTTTACTCACCCGGAGACGGATTTGTTCGAGTAAATGGTCAACCTGGTTTTTGATTGGCTTAATTTCAATAGTTGGATCGAGGAGTCCTGTAGGGCGATTGATTTGTTCAACCACTGTAATATTCCGGAGTTCCTCTGGTGGAGGAAGTGTCCCCCTTCCCTTCAAGGGAGGGGTTAGGGGAGGGTTTTTACCCCCACCTGTCCTCCCCCTAGAAGGGGAAGGGATAAGCTCATTTTCCAGCAAACTTTTGCTCAACTCATAATCCGCGGGAGTGGCCGAAACATAAACCACTTGGTTAATTTTATTAGCAAACTCTTCAAATTGCAGTGGCCGGTTATCTAAAGCGCTAGGCAAACGAAACCCATAATCAACCAAGGTTTCTTTACGACTGCGATCACCTTTGTACATGGCGCCAACTTGAGGGATAGTTTGATGCGATTCATCAACGAATAACAAAAAGTCGTCCGGGAAATAATCAATTAATGTTGAAGGTGGTTCACCCTCTGTTCGACCGTCCATGTGACGGGAGTAGTTTTCAATACCTGCTACAAAACCTGTATTAGTTAATAATTCTAAATCAAAATTGGTGCGTTGTTCTAAACGCGCAGCTTCTAAAATTTTACCCTGGCTTTTAAGTTCATTTAACCGGACAATTAATTCTTGGCGAATTTTTTCTATAGCTACTTGCATCTTTTCTTCAGTAGTCACAAAGTGCTTGGCTGGGAATATTTTGATAGCTTTTAGAGCCTCAATGGTTTCTCCTGTGATCATGTGACGACGCTCGATTTGCTCTAATTCATCACCAAAAAAACGCAAAGTAATTACGGTGTCTTCGGAAGCTAAAACAATTTCTAAGGTATCACCTTGGGCACGGTAAGTTCCGCGCTTTAAATCGTAATCATTGCGAAGATATTGTAAATCAGTTAAGCGGCGAAGCAGTTTATCTCGCTTGTAACTTTTGCCAGCTTCTAAGTTTAGCGACAAATCCAAATAGTCTGCAGGATTGCCCAGACCGTAGATACAAGATACTGAAGCTACAATTAAGACATCACTTCGTGACATTAAAGACGTTGTGGCGGCATTGCGCAGTCGGTCAATCTCCTCGTTAATCTGCGTATCCTTTTCTATGTAGGTATCACTGCGAGGAATGTAAGCCTCTGGTTGGTAATAGTCGTAGTAAGAAACAAAATAATGAACAGCGTTATTAGGAAAGAACTCGGCAAACTCTGAAGCCAACTGGGCTGCCAAAGTTTTGTTGTGACACATTATCAAGGTCGGCTTTTGTATTTGAGAAACAATATTTGCCATGGTAAAAGTTTTCCCAGAGCCGGTTACGCCGAGCAGGGTTTGATGCTTATAACCAGCTTTCAACGAATTCACCAAACCTTTGATTGCTTTTGGCTGGTCTCCTGATGGCTGGTAGTTTGTTTTGAGCTTGAATTTCATATTTTATAGTGTAGCTGAAATTGCAGAATAATTTAATGCATTGATTTTGAATCTATAATATAGTACATTACCTAGTTCTGTCAGTAAGATAGAAGATTATAGATTTTAGCAGGAATGTGAAAAATGAAGGAAGTCATAGATGATACTTTGTTTATCCCAGAATTGCAGGGGTGGAGAGATTCTATTCGACAACAAGAGTTTTTTCAATGGGCAGGATTACTGTTCGTAATCATCATTCAGTTGGTTGGGCAATTTTCCTCCCAACTTGAAAACTACGCACTGTTCTTTATCCCGTTGTATTATTTTTCGGTAGCGAGAAGTGATTACATAATTCACAGCAATGGCGGCAAGGCAAAATTTATTGAAGACCAGTTGTCTTATGTTGGGAATGAAGCTTTCCAACGTTTTGCGAAGTCCTACATTGCGATCTTCGACGCACCGTTGCTTGCGGGGGTAAGTATTCTCGCAAAATTGCTTAGTCCGTATCCACTGCTAGATGTTAGCTTGGTCTCTGTGTGTTACTGGGCTTTAGTAATACTAGCGACTGTTTCAATTTGGTTTGCAACGGTACTTGCTAAAAGACACGCTGACGAATATGAAGACGCTTGGCACTCTTGATGTAAGTGTATCGTGGCAAGGGGATTGTTCCCCTTGCCTTTTATTTTTTTACTAAGATTTTTAAAAAACCGCCGGAGCGGTTTAAAAGGGAGAGTAGGATTAGTAAAATTATCAGCAGACCAACCGACACAGGTAGAAGTCCTGTCTGGTCAGGTGAATCTGTAAGTGTCTGGGACGATTTAGGACTTATTTTGATGGTGGCTGCGATAGACTGAGGTAATTCCATTGTCGGTCGTTTCCACTTTACGGCATTGTTCTGTGGCATCCTTAGTACGCCGGGATGATCGTACATCTGTTTTTCCTCCTAAATAGTATGGTAAAACTAGATCCTATCTTAACAAAGCATCTTCACTTGTTCAAGTCAGGGTGGTATAATTTCCTTATGTCCGCAGTAATCACTGTAGAAAACTTAAAGAAAATCTATCCGCTTCCTCGCAAAGATCGTACTAACGGGGAAGTTTCTTTTGAGGCTGTAAAGGGTACTTCTTTTCAAGTAGAGCAAGGGGAAATCTTTGGAATTCTAGGTCCAAACGGTGCAGGGAAAACAACCACCTTAGAAATCATTGAGGGATTAACCAGACAAACTTCAGGAAAAGTTTCAGTTCTCCAGCTAGATAATATTAAAGATAGCGATAAGATTAAACAGCAAATCGGAGTGCAATTACAGTCTAGTGATTATTTACCATCGATGAGTTTAGCAGAACTGCTAAATTTGTTTGCTGGTCTTTATGGCCGCACAGTTGATGTTAAAAAACTTTTAGGCTTTGTAAACCTTGAAAGCAAACAACATTCTTTGGTAAAAGATTTGTCAGGTGGTCAGAAGCAACGTTTTACTTTAGCTTCAGCCTTAGTGAATGATCCAAAGGTGTTATTTTTAGACGAACCAACTACTGGCCTGGACCCACGCGCTCGTCGTGATGTTTGGGAATTGGTTCGCAAAGTGAATGAGCAAGGGATTACCATCGTTCTTACAACACACTATATGGAAGAAGCAGAATATCTTTGCGATCGGGTGGCGATTATGGATGCGGGAAAAATTTTGGCAATCAATAACCCTAAAACTTTAATTGAAGATCTATCTCATACCACGCAAATTTCTTTTCTGACTGAACAAGAGTTGGATCAAGAAATGTTTAAAACTATTTCACAAATCGAAAAAGTTTATAGCAGTTATCCAAAAGTAGTGTTAGAGATTAAAGATTTGGATGTTATCGGTGATGTTGTAAAATTGCTTCGTGACAAGCAAGTCCCGTTCAGTAGTTTTACAGTTCGCACTGCTAGTTTAGAAGATGTATATTTGGATTTAACAGGGAAAGTTTACGAAGACTAATGAACTCATCTTTCTTTCAACTCCTTTTAATGAACCTCCGATTGTTGTATCGTAATCGGACCGGTTTATTTTTTACTTTGGTAATGCCGGTTATTATTTATGTAGCATTATCAATCTTACCAATCGGCCGCTTTATTGGTTCTGAGATAAATTATTCCTCATACGTCCTCCCAGGAATTATAGCGATGACTATCATGCAAGGCGGAATTTACGGTTTAGCTTATTGGTTTATTGATTTAAAGACTCGCAATGTAATTAAAAGATTTTTGGTCACTCCTTTGAAACCTCGAGAACTTGTAGCTTCTGTATTGCTAAGCAGAGTTTTTGTGGCGTTACTACAAGTGTTGTTTTTAAGTTTAGTTGGCTGGTTATTCTTTGATGCACAGATAGGAACTAGTATTTGGTTTGCATTGGGCTTCGCCGCATTGGGAGCTCCAATCTTCCTCTTGATGGGCTTACTCATCTCAACTTTCGCAGATACTTACGAGGCAGCTGCACCTATCACAACCGCGATTGGCTTACCTCTTACTTTTTTAGGAAATATTTTTTATCCGGTTGATGTATTACCAAAAGCTTTTCAATATGTTGCAAAAATATTACCAACTGCGTATTTAGCTGATGGAATTCGAAGTGTATACCTGAATTCAGGTACTTGGGGTGATTGGGGAATGAATGCTCTAATATTGATTGTTTGGTTGGCTGTTATGAGTGTGTTAGCAGCAATTTTCTTTCGACTTAGGTCAGACTAGACAAAACTACAGATTCGGTGTATAGTATGAGGATTTTAGAGGAGGAAAAATTATGGCTATGGCAGCCTTTCTGGGCTTATTGTTTTCGGTTTTGCTATTTGGTAAGGGTTGGGTTGGTGATTTGCTCGGCCAAGTGGTAATTGGGTTAGCTTTCGGCGCTGCTGTGTCGGAAGGCTTGCGGCGAAGTCTTTGCTTGCTGATGCACGGGTGGCCCAAAAGGATACCAGTTGCTGTGACCCCGCTGTTACTGTTTGGAGTTCATGTTTATGCTCTAACCTATGTAGATAATTTATATCTTAGCGTGCTTGCAGTTTCCTCACTTTTTGGGTTATTTGTTTGGACGTTAATTGTTATAGAGGACTACTGCGCTAGTCTAGTTGAGAGCATGAATGATTTCACTGCAAAAATCAGTCATCATGGCGGTTAGGATTTGGGCGTTGATTGAAAGACCAGCAACCATCGCTCAAATAAAAACGCGTTAGCTTAAAGCTTTCGCGTTTTCTTTTTGGGTAGAAGCCCAAACCAGCAAATATATTTTTTCTGAGCTTTTATAATTTTATGCTATTCGCCCGAAAAAATTTTTCAGCGTAGCGGTCGGCTACTCTTCAAAATTTATTTCGACCGACTAGCTATAAAATTTATTTGCCGCCTTGGGCTTTGTGATGTTCGGTTCTGCGCCATAATGGAGAGTAAGTTTGGCTGGGAGTTTAATTGTCGCTAGTTTGTGCAGTTCGGCGGGAACTTTATCTGCCGGTATCGCTATCACTGGGATATTGAGACCAAGACCTATAGCTTGGGCCAGTGCCACCCCAACTCTGATACCAGTGAATGAACCTGGCCCACTGCAAACAAAAATCTGACTCAAATTTCTTAAGACAAGCTTTTGGGATTTAAGAAACTTTTCAATATATTCTAAAGTTTTAAAGTTCTCATTAAAACCTAGCTCTGTTCTAAATTCTTCAACTTTTTCTTTAGAAATCAGGGCTAGCTCAAGCTTTTGGAATTCTGTGGTGTTAATAAGGAGAATATGTGTTGACATAATAGATAAAAATCATTACAATGGTATGGTTCGCCATTTCAATAGGAGGATTGATATGACCCCCGAGGAGATCTTGCTAAATTTAACTTTGCAGGGCTGTAAGTCGGTTTTTGGAAATGATAAGCAGCCTGGGATGGAGTACGCGATGTTCGACATTTTGCAGTACTGCCGCGATCGCAAACGCAACCAATTTGGGATTATTTCTCTTCCCCAGCTCATCGCTTACTTTAAGCATGATAGCAAGTTAGATGTTCCTTCCGCAATGAAGCTGAAGGGATTAACTGCCTTGCTTGAAGCTGGGTATCTACGCAGATTCAATGACTTCGCCTTAATTAGGCCGAAGTTCAAAAGAGTCTGCATTAGGCAGGTTACAACTAAGGAAGTCCCGACCCCGCCAGAACCAATCCCTGTGCCAGAAGGCACAAAGACATTTTCCGCTCACCAATAGGTGAGCTTTTTATTTGTTTAATAATTCTTCAATAACCTTACGCTCGTCCCAGGCAATGCGCTCGTTGTTTGGTAACACTAGGAATTGTTCACTACCTTTGCCAGTAATTAATATCAGGTCCTTGGGTTCCGCAATTTGCAGAGCTTTTTTTATAGCTTCTTTTCTATTTAAAACTTTTTGAACGAGAGAAACATTTTTTTCTGTTGCTTGATTAATCCCTTCTTCAACATTTCGTGCAATTTCTTCTGCATCAGAATCATAGACATCATCGTTGGTGATAATAATTGTGTCGGCAAATTTGGCAGAGATTTTTCCAAACTCAAACCGTTTACCTACATCGCGGTGACCACCGGTTGAACCAAACACATGGATGAGTTTTTTATGCGGGATCAGTTGCGCTGTGCGGAGGCTAGCTTCCATACTGGCCGGCTCTGGGGCGTAATCAATAATGATTGTCAGACCTCGATCATTGGGAACAGTTTCCATGCGTCCCTTGGCTCCACCAAAAGATTTCAACGCTGCGGAACTTTGTTTAAGACTAATTCCCAATAATTGAGCGGCGCCTATTGCTAACATCGCGTTAGCAATATTGAATGAACCTTTAATGTTGATTTCAAAATGCTGTCCCTCCACTTCGAATCGCAAACTCTCTGACACTACGATATTATACGCTTTGATGACCGGCAACTCAGTCTGAGCAGTTTTGTCCTGACGGGTTGATGTGCCAAACTTTCTACGAGCTGGGAATGACGCAAAGTAGGAATAATTCGGATCGTCTACGTTTACCCCGATAAACCCATGACTACTCAAAGATTCAAAGAGTCGCCCTTTGGCTTTGCGATAGTTTTCAAAACTACCATGACTGTCTAGATGGGCTGGAGTTAAGTTAGTAAATAAAGCCCCTTCAAATTTAATTGAGAGATGCCGGTTTTGTGCCAAGCCTTCAGAAGTTGCTTCCATGATAACGTACTTACAACCCTTTGCCGCAAAGTCATGCAAAGTCTTTTGCAGCAGCAACGGGCCAGGCATAGAAAGACCATGTTGATTGATACTCTCTGTGCGCCCATCAAAAGAGCTAACAGTTGTAATGTAGCCAGTACGAACCCCTGAGTTGTTTAGAATATGCGCTAGCATAATCACTGTGGTGGACTTTCCTGAAGTACCTGTCACTCCAATGATCTGCATTTCTTTAGCAGGAGAGCCATAATATAGAGCAGCCAAAAATGCCATAGTGCCATGATAAATTGGAGCTAAAGCTAGATAGAGACTTTTGGGAATAAATTTACGTAGAAATGCTTTCATTGTTTAATTTTAAAATAAACGATTAAGAATGCGCAAGAATTTATAGATCTGATAATGGATTGGTTTAATCACACTATCTTGTGGTTGCGGATAAGTAATTTCTTTTCCTCCCCAGCCTAATTTAAATCGGGCAAACCCCGGGGTTTTGCCTGTAGCGGTTTCGATGCCCCACCAGTCATAGAATTTTTTGCCAGAATTTTTTGCGTCTTGAATTGCATGCCAGTGTAGTAGATATGGAGCCATGACATTGCGGTACTGATCGCTGCTTCCACCGAATAAATAAGTACGAGTTTCCAAAGAATCAACAAAAATCGCACAGTTTAAAAGCTGGCCTTTATACTGAGCAGTGGAAATTTTGATTTCAAGACCGGTTGCAGGAGTATGAACTAATTTTGCCAAAGCTTGGTAATAACTTGCTGGGTGATCAGTAAAATTTTGCCGTTTACTAGTTTCCGAAATGAGCTTAATAGCTTCAGAGATTTGTTCTGAATTTTCTAAGGTCGATATTTCTACACCATGTTTCTGAGCAACTCTAATATTGTACCTGGTTTTTTGGTGCATGTTTTTTTGTAGCTCATCTTCACTTCTCGACAAGTCAATCACTAACGTTTTTCCAGGTTGAATTCTTAGGGTTGGTTCTCCAAAGTTTGGTAGTTCTTTAGTCGGCTCAACTCTTATAAACCAATAGTCAGGGAACTGGTGTGCAATTTCATTTAAGAACTTTTGAGTTAGTTGCAGGTCACCATTCGGTCCATGAGGAGCATACAAATATTTGCCACCAAGGTAGGGGATAGTCTGTTCTATAAATTGTGCAGCAATTTTTATTTGCCCAGACTCAGATAGAGCCAACCGAAATACTTTTTGATTTAGCGAAGCTTGAAAATCACCCCAAGCCCAGGTTTGCAAAAAAGAGCCGCGCGCTGCGGCTAAAAATTGCTCATAATCCTGTTTAGATTGTTCGGTCAGATTAACAAGATTCATTACGCTTTAGAAATTAATTTGAGAGCTTCTTTGATTTGTGCTGCTGTATCTTGGGTATTATCAACTTTAGCAACAGCATCGCGAACTTCTCGTGGGTTGTAACCTAACGCAATTAAAGCATCAAACAAGTCACTACTACCCCCGCTGGCTCCAGTGATGACACCACCAATTTTATTCTTCAGTTCGAGAATAATCCGTTCGGCAGTTTTTTTGCCAACCCCAGACATGCGGGTAAAGATATCGCTGTCGCCGTTGATGATTGCTTGCTGGAGAATATCAGTCTTAGAGCTAGAAATAATGGTTAGAGCCATCTTTGGTCCTACGCCTGTGACAGTTATTAGTAACTCAAAAAACTGGAGACTTTCAAAATCAGGCATGCCAAATAAGGTTTGCCCATCGTCACCGCTTTTATGATATATATAGAGGGCTAAGTCTTGGCCAGTAGGGAGCTCTAAAATTTCAGGAGTCACAAACACTTTATAACCAAGTCCAGCTTGCTCCAAAATTAAGTAATTATTAGTTTTTTGGAGGACTTTTCCGCTTAAATAGGCGATCATATATCAAAATTATACCACTATAGTGTAGAACAAAGAATTTTCGAGTAAAATCAGGAAACTATTATTTTTTTCTCAGAAAAACTTGACAAAATATACTTGCCTGTTATTATTCAAATGTGAACAAATCAATAGGAAATTAAGGCATTTTGAAAGCCCTTTTTTGCGTTCGGCAAGAATGGGAGTCTTTTTTTTCAACAATCAAATATTTTAGACTACTTTTTTCAAGACTATTGGCGGCTCCAGCATTTTCTATACTTAAAAAACAAAAAACCCCGCTTATTCTAGTCTTTTTTTAATTGAAAGACTACTTTCTCTATATATTAAGTAATTTTCAAGCCAGAACTGGGCTTGAAAGGAAATACGCATAATGCCGCAAACCACAAAGCCTCAGGCTATTGGCTCTATTGTCGTGCCTGGCCAAAAAGCTGTTGAGCGTAAGTTCTTCAGCAAACGACATCCGGCAGTTAAGATGCCAAACCTCATTGAGGTTCAGCTTAACTCCTATAAGTGGTTCTTTGAACACGGTCTCAAGGAATTACTAGAAGAAATCAATCCAATTCATGACTTTACCAGCAAGAACTTGGAACTGTACTTCGGTGATTACTACTTTGATAAACCAAAGTATGATGAAATTACTGCTCGCGAACGTAACACCACTTACGAAGCTCCGTTGTATGTGAGCGCTAAGTTAGTAAATAAAGTTACTGGCAAGACTAAAACCCAAGATGTATATTTTGGTGACTTTCCATTGATGACCCCTCGCGGGACTTTAGTAATCAATGGTGTTGAACGGGTTGTAGTTTCCCAGTTGATTAAGTCTCCTGGTGTGTTCTTTACATCTGAATTTTCTCGCGGCAAGAATTTGTACGGTGCAAAGATTGTTCCGAACCGAGGAGCTTGGTTGGAATTAGATACTGACAACGCAGGTGTGATTGGTGTAAAGATTGATCGTAAGCGTCGTATCCCAGTTACTGCCTTACTTCGGATCTTTGGGTTAAAGACTAACGAAGAAATTTTAGAAGCTTTCAAGGATGTAGATACTAATCCTGAAATGCGTTACATCCAAACTACTTTAGAAAAAGATGCTTCTTCTACAGCTGATGAAGGCTATAAAGAAGTGTACAAGCGTATTCGTCCTGGTGATTTGGCAACCGTTGATAACGCGCGTTCTTTGATTGACGCAATGTTCTTTAACTTTGATCGTTATGATTTGTCTGAAGTAGGTCGTTATAAATTCAATCAACGTTTAGATTTCCCTGAAGATCATGAAAGCCGTTTGTTAGATTTAGCAGATATGGTTGCTGTGATTAAAGAAATCATTCGCTTAAATAATACCGGTGATCCAGCAGATGATATTGACCACTTAGCAAACCGTCGCGTTCGTGCGGTAGGGGAATTGATTCAGACTCGTTATCGAGTTGGGTTGGCGCGTATGGCTCGTATTTGTAAGGACCGTATGTCTTTGGCAGATTTAGAAACCGTGACTCCAGCGCAATTGATTCACGTTCGTCCAATCGTAGCTGCCACCCAAGAGTTTTTCTCTTCTTCACAGCTGTCACAATTCATGGACCAAACTAATCCACTTGCGGAACTTGAACACAAGCGTCGTTTGTCTGCGATGGGTCCTGGTGGATTGTCTCGTGAACGCGCCGGGTTCGAAGTTCGTGACGTACACCGCTCTCACTACGGCCGCCTTTGTCCAATCACCACCCCAGAAGGTCCAAACATTGGCTTGGTAGCTCACTTGGCAACTTATGCTACTATCAATGATTTCGGTTTCATCGAAACTCCATATCAGATGATGAAGAAATTCGCCAAGAATGATGGTAAGGATGCTGTGAACGAAATCGCGTTATACGATATCAAAGATGCTAATGGTAGCGTAGTTGTTGAAGCAGGCAAGACCATTTCTGAAAGTGATGCCAAGAAGATCTCTAATATCCAAGATTTAGACAAGGTTTTAATCAAACCTCGTTTGCTCAATAAAGTTGAGCACTTGGATGCATACGAAGAAGAAAAACTCACTATTGGTCCAGCGAACTTAGAATTTGATGATAAAGGTTACTTTGTAGAAGAACGGGCTTCGGTTCGTGTTCGTGGCGTACCAACAATTAGCGATACTAATGAAATCGACTGTATCGATATTTCACCAAAGCAAATTATTTCTGTAACCACATCCTTGATTCCTTTCTTGGAACACGATGACGCTAACCGGGCCCTCATGGGATCAAACATGCAACGTCAAGCTGTGTCTTGTATTGTTCCTCGTTCACCAATTGTCGGAACAGGTATGGAAGCTAAAGCTGCTCGCGATAGCGGTCAGGTGATTTTAGCTGAAGAAGCTGGAACTGTTACTTCTGCTGCTGGTGACAAAATTACTGTGAAAGGTGAGTCAGGTAAGACCTATGAATATCCATTGCTCAAGTACGTTCGTACTAACAGTGGTACTTCATTGAACCAAATTGTTCGAGCTGATAAAGGCCAAAAAGTTAAGCCTGGTGATGTCTTGGCAGATGGTACTTCTACTCAACACGGTGAATTAGCTCTTGGACAAAACGTTCTTGTGGCATTCATGTCTTGGGAAGGTGGTAATTATGAAGACGCGATTCTGTTGTCTAGCCGGCTAGTTCAAGAAGATTACTACACCTCTGTTCATATTGAAGATTTCAAAATCGATGTTCGTGATACCAAGCTTGGTCCAGAAGTTGTTACTCGGGATATCCCAAATGTTGGTGATGAAAAACTTAAGAACCTTGATGAAGAAGGCATTGTTCGCATTGGCGCCCAAGTTAAAGCCGGTGATATTTTGGTTGGTAAGATTACTCCAAAAGGAGAAACTGATTTAACCGCAGAAGAAAAACTTCTACGTGTAATCTTTGGTGAAAAGAGTCGTGATGTGAAGGATACTTCTCTTACTCTGCCTCATGGTGAATACGGTAAGGTGGTAAACATTCGCCAGTTCACTCGGGAAGCTGGTGATAAACTCCAGAGCGGTGTGATCCGTTCGATCCAAGTTTCTATTGCTGTACTTCGCAAGATTCAAGTAGGGGACAAAATGGCTGGCCGTCATGGTAACAAAGGTATCATCTCTCGTATCATTCCAGTAGAAGATATGCCTTACATGGCTGATGGAACTCCAGTTGATGTAATTTTGAACCCGCTCGGTATTGTTTCTCGTATGAACCTGGGTCAGGTGTTAGAAACCCACTTAGGCTTCGCTGCTCACAAGCTTGGCTATAAAGTAGCTACTCCAGTGCTGGACGGTTTGACCGAAGATCAGATTAAAGATGAATTAGAGAAAGCCGGCGTTCCTCGTACAGGTAAAGTTACTTTATTTGATGGTAAGACCGGGGAACAGTTTGACGAACCCGTGACCGTTGGTATGAAGTATATGTTGAAGCTTCATCACTTGGTAGACGACAAGATGCACGCGCGTTCCACTGGTCCATACAGCTTGATTACCCAGCAACCGCTCGGTGGTAAAGCCCAAATGGGTGGTCAGCGTTTTGGAGAAATGGAAGTATGGGCACTAGAAGGTTATGGTGCTGCCCACACATTGCAAGAAATGCTTACTATTAAATCCGACGACGTTGTCGGTCGCAGTAAGACTTATGAATCCATAGTAAAAGGCGAGCCGATTAAAAAACCGAACGTTCCAGAAAGTTTCCGCGTATTAGTGAAAGAATTGCAAAGCTTAGGCTTGGATGTAGAGTTGCTTGGTGAAAGCGGAGCAGTAATGAGCGCTACTAGCGAAGAAGGCGCAGATGAAGGAGAAGACAAGGTCGAAGTCACTCCAGCGCAAGATGGTCCATCATTGTTCGATGAACCAACTAAGGCCAAGAAGAAAAAGAAAGAATAACTTTCTAAGATAATTAATCCAAAAAGTACCCAAATTTTTGCTTGGGCCAAGGGTGAGCAGGCACGACGAGTGTAGCGAGGAGTGCCGTAGCGAACCCGAAGGTTAAGCGAAAATTTGAGAGGAGTACTTGGCGGAGACCGCTAGCGGCACAGCAAGACTGGGCTGCGAGAGGTCGGAGACAAGTAAGACGTGTTTACTCAAACTGAAGAATTCAAAGGAGTCAAAATCAAACTGGCGAGTCCAGAAACGATTTTGTCTTGGTCCCACGGCGAGGTAACCAAGCCGGAAACCATTAACTACCGCACCCAACGTCCAGAAAAAGAAGGCTTGTTTGACGAAAAAATCTTCGGACCAATCCGTGACTGGGAATGTTACTGTGGCAAGTACAAGCGCATTCGTTACAAAAATATTGTTTGTGACAAGTGTGGTGTTGAAGTTACCAAATCTAGTGTGCGTCGTGAACGCATGGGTCATATTACTTTAGCTGTACCTGTTGCGCACATTTGGTTTTTGCGCAGCGTGCCAAGCCGACTTGGTTTAGTTTTAGACTTAGGTGTTCAAGAATTAGAACGCTTGGTTTATTTTGCAGCTTACATTATTACTAGTGTGGACGAAGAAGCTCGCGCTAACACTTTAGAGCAAATCGAAAGCGAATTTAAAGCTAAGAAAAAAGAGATTGAAACTCGCTACGAAACATTAGTGGCCAAAACCCGCACCCAATTAGAACAAGATGTTAAAGGTGATGCTGATGTGAAGGGTGCAAAGATTGATGCAGAAGTCACCGCTATTAAAGATATGTGGGCGAAGGAAATTCAGAACCTTGAAAGCATCCGTGATCAAGCTCGCTCTGAACTTAAGAGCATTAAGAAGATGCAAATCATTTCTGAACTCGCTTATCGCGATTTGTCCTTAAAGTATGGGCAAGTCTTCACTGCAGGCATTGGCGCCGAGGCCTTAGAGTCATTATTAGAAGACATCAACTTAGAAGAATTGGCCAGTGAATTAGAAATTGAATTAAAGGACGCTGAAGGTCAGAACGCTAAGAAGTTGACCCGTCGTTTGAAGTTAATCAAATCATTGGTGCGTAGCGGTGTTCGTCCCGAGTGGATGTTGATCAAGCACTTACCTGTGATTCCACCAGACTTACGTCCAATGGTGCAATTAGATGGCGGTCGTTTCGCGACTTCTGACTTGAATGATTTGTACCGTCGTGTGATTAATCGTAACAATCGTTTAAAGAAACTTTTGGAAATTAAATCCCCGGAAGTTATTACTCGAAACGAAAAGCGCATGTTGCAGGAAGCTGTTGATGCTTTAATCGACAATAGTGTTCGTCATGGTAAAGAGGTCACTGCTTCTACCGGTCAGAAGCGCAAACTCCGTTCACTTGCAGACATGCTTAAAGGTAAGCAAGGTCGTTTCCGTCAGAACTTGCTTGGTAAGCGCGTAGATTACTCTGGTCGTTCCGTAATTGTGGTCGGACCAAATCTAAAGCTTCACCAATGTGGTTTACCAAAGCGCATGGCTTTGGAATTGTTTAAGCCATTTGTTATTTCAAAACTTATTTCTCGTGAATACGCGCACAATGTTCGTAGCGCCAACCGATTAATCGAACAAGGTCGCACTGAAGTGTGGGATATCTTGGAAGAGGTGAGCAAGGATCACTATGTACTGCTCAACCGCGCGCCGACCTTGCACAGACTTGGTTTCCAAGCTTTCCAGCCAGTACTTATTGAAGGTAAAGCTATTCAACTTCATCCAATGGTGTGTGCAGCGTTCAATGCTGACTTTGATGGTGACCAAATGGCCGTCCACGTTCCATTAACTGAATCTGCTCAAAAAGAAGCCCGCGAAATTATGGTTTCTAGTCATAACCTGCTTAAGCCTGCCAGTGGTGATGCCGTGATGACTCCTGCACAGGACGTTGTGGTGGGTTGTTTCTACATTACCACTATCCGCGAAGGCCTTAAGGGTGAAGGCAAGGTGTTTTCTGATAAGCAGGAAGCGATTCTTGCCTACAACAACAAACACGTGCACATCCAGGCAAAGATTAAGGTTCGGATGGATGATGGCGAGTTAGTTGATACTTCCGTTGGTCGTTTGATCTTTAATCGTATTATGCCAAAGGAATTTGGCTTCCGTAACGATGCTTTCGATAAGAAACGTCTGCAAGCATTGGTTCGTGAATCCTATCAAGCCTTTGGCTTGGACGCGACCGCCAACTTAATTGACGAAATCAAGCGCACCGGATTCACTTACATGAAACAGTCTGGCATCTCTTGGGGTATGGACGACTTGCATGTACCTGGCACCAAATACAATCTACTAGAAGAAGCGGACAAAGAAGTTCAAACTACCCAAGAACAATTCTTAGAGGGATTGTTGACCGAGGACGAACGCTATAGCCGCGTGGTAGAAATTTGGGCTGATGCTTCCGAAAAGATTGCAAAAGATGTGGTTGGTACAGTTGAACCGCACTCTAGCGTAAATTACTTTGTATCCAGCGGTGCGCGTGGTTCTTTCTCGCAGATCACTCAGATGTCAGGACTTAAAGGTCTCGTGGTAAACCCTGGTGGCCGTACCATTGAGCTTCCAGTTCGCGGTTCCTTTAAAGAAGGCATTGATATTTTGGAATACTTCATCTCCACTCACGGTTCTCGTAAGGGTATGAGTGATACTGCGCTTCGTACTGCTGACGCGGGTTATTTGACCCGCCGTTTGGTAGATGTTGCCCAGGATGTGGTAATCAATGCAGAAGATTGCGGCACTAAAGACTTTGATGTAATTTCTCGCGCTGACAGCGAAGCTATGAACCAGTCATTTGAACGCCGCTTGTTTGGTCGCGTCGTGATTGAAGACGTTAAGGACGCCGAAGGTAACGTGATTGTTAAGAAAAACAACGGTGTTGATGAGCAGCAAGCAATTGATATCGCCAAGACCGATGTTTCTGAAATCAAGTGTCGCAGTGTTTTGAAGTGTAAGCTGGTCCGCGGTGTCTGCCGTCAATGCTATGGTTTTGACCTTGGATTCAACAAGATGGTGGAACTCGGCGCAGCAGTAGGTATCGTAGCTGCGCAATCTATCGGTGAACCGGGAACCCAGCTAACCATGCGTACTTTCCACACTGGTGGTTCGGCATCGGTAAGCGACATTACTCAAGGTTTACCTCGTGTAGAAGAATTGTTTGAAGCCCGGGAACCAAAAGGTATGGCTACTGTTGCGGAGATTGCCGGTAAGGCAACCGTCGAAAAAGCTTCTGGTAAAGAAAACATTGTTCGCATTGAAGGCGCTAACGCTCAATCACAAGTGATTGATATTCCTAGCGGCAGCGAAGTGCTGGTTAAGGATGGTGCCAGCATCATTGAAGGCGATAGCTTGTTTGTCAGCCAGGACAACACTATGACTAAGTCTCCAGCGAGCGGTGTTGTTCGCATCAGCGACGGTAAGATTAAGCTAGTTCACGAAGGTGAAGATCTAGTAGAATATATTATTCCATCTGGCTTCACTCTCACTGTCAAAGACGGTGACTTGGTAGCTGCTGGACAGCCTCTAACCGAAGGGAACCTAAGCCCAAATAAAGTCTTGGAGCTCCAAGGCACTGAAGCAGCTCAGCGTTACATTGTGAAAGAAGTACAAGACATTTATGTCTCGCAAGGTCAGCAAATTCATGATAAGCATATTGAAGTCATTGTTCGCCAGATGTTTAGTAAGATGCGCGTCACTAATACAGCAGAAACCGATTTGGTGCTTGGCGATATAATTGATAAATCTCGCCTTCAAGAAATCAATGAACAACTCGAAGCTGATGGACGTTCTCAGGTAGAAGCCGAGCAATTACTGATGGGGATAACCAAGATTTCTTTATCCACAGAAAGCTTCCTAGCGGCGGCTTCCTTCCAGGAGACTACCCGCGTACTGATCGAGGCTGCTGTAACTGGAAAAACTGATTATCTTAAGGGATTAAAGGAAAACGTGATTATTGGTAAGTTAATACCTGCTGGAACTGGCTTTAATCCAGATATTGCTAAAGAAAATTTAAAAACTCAAGAATTGCCTATCTAAAGCAAAGCCACATAACCGCCCCACCAAAAGTGAGGGCGGTTTTTGCTTTACAAAACACCAAAAGTCTGTTATAATGATATTAATCAATTAAACAGTGTGCCTTTCAAATGGCACCAGGAAATAAAAATGAAAACCAATATTAAGAACTGGTTAGTGAAAGGAACTATTACCTCTTTGGTACTGGCTTCCTCAATCACTATCTCAACAGCTCAAGCTGCATCTCTGACAAGTCTGTCAGACAATATGAGTCGTTTACAAGCTAGCACAGCTTCTAATCATGACATTAGATTTGTGACTCCAACAGGGGTTGCTTCTACAACGACAGTAACATTAACTTTCTCCGCAGATTTTACCCCTGGCTCAGTAGCCTTTGGAGATATTGATTTTCAAGAAGGTAGCTCAAACAACTGTTCTACTGCTGGTTGGACCGACGAAACTTTAGTAGCTGCCGCACCGTCTTCCTCGCAGTTTAGCGCTGCGTTCTCCGGTAACGTATTAACATTCACTTCTGGTGGAGCTTCGGCAACTATTCCTGCTGACAGGTGTGTAAGAATTTTAATTGGTACTAACGCTGCGGGCGGTACTAATCAAATCACTAATGGTGCAATTGACGACGATGACACAATTACAATTGCCGGTTCATTTGGTGACACAGGAACCATTCAGGTAGATATTATCACTGACGATCAAGTTGATATCACTGCGACTGTAGCACCGAGCATTACATTCGCTATTTCTGATAATGATATTGAATTCGGTACCCTATCAGCAGCTGATGATACTTTCGCAGACAACTCCGCTGGTAATGCTACCGAAGTCGAAGCTCACACATTAGCAGCAGGTACTAATGCAACAGGTGGTTATGTCATGTATGTTTCTGGCGCGACTTTAACTAGCGGTGGTGATACTATTGATGCCATCGGTGCCAGCAATACAGCATCTACGCCAGGTACAGAACAATTTGGTGTTCGTTACGTAGCATCAGGTGGGTCTGGCTCAGTAGATGCTCCATACGCAGCTGCAGGCTTCGCCTATAATGGCGTCTCTTCACCAGACAACATTGCCTCAGCCACGGGTCCTTCATCAACCACAACTTATAGCGCACGGTATGTTGCAAATATTACAGCAAGTACAGAAGCTGGTAACTATTCTACCACTCTTACTTATACTGCTACAGCAACCTTCTAAATTTGTAGAGATTTGGTATAATAGTTAGGTGAAAGCCTCCTATTTATCCTCAATTTTATCAATCAAAAGATTCCAGTCAGCTTTATTTATAGCAACTGGCATCTTTTTGTTTGCAATACCTTTCACAGTTTCGGCGATAACAATTAGCCCGCCACGGTTAGAACTAGCTGCTGATCCTGGGCGCTCAGTAGAAAGTGAGTTTGATGTTACTAATGATAGTCAGTACGACACTGTCTATTATACCCAAGTAGAGAATTTTGAGGCCGGTGATGAAAGTGGTAACCCACAATTCGTTCCTGCACGTGAGGGTTTAGCAACTTGGGTAGATGTCCAAGGTCAGATTAGCGTCCGAGCAGGCGAAACTCGTACCATCCCATTTAAAGTCAACGTACCTAGAAGCGCCGAACCAGGTGGTTACTTTGCCTCAATCTTTGTACGAACCACACCGCCTCCACAGAACGGAGGTGAGGTTAGTATCGGAGCTAGACTAGGAACTTTGATTCTTCTGCGTGTGAATGGTGAGATGAAGGAAGGTGTAAATATTTTAGAATTCGGAACTAAAGATAAACAACGCTTCTTTACCTCGTTGCCAGTTGAATTTTACTATCGTTTTCAAAATACTGGTGCAGATCGCGTTAAGCCAGAAGGTAATATTATTGTGAAAAATTTGGTTGGCCTCACAGCAAAAAGCTTGAGTGCTAACAGACAAGAAGGAAGTGTATTACCAAGAAGTATCCGAAGATACGAAAGTACTTGGATAAATGCTGGTGGTGGAGCAGAGGACCCCGCCGCTACTTCTCAAAGCCAAGCGCCTACGGGTTTTTTATCCCAAGCTAAGAGTCAGTTAGGAAACTTTGCCTTTGGTTACTATACAGCGGAATTAGATATTCGTTATGGAGTCAACAATAACACTGCTAGTGGCAAATATAGCTTTTTTATAATCCCTTGGCAGTTATTATCGATAGTAATCATTGGTTTGTTGATTGTCTTGTTAGTCTTACGAACCTTATTGAAAGCTTACACACGAAGGATTATTCGGCAGCACCAAGCTTCTCCTCGTCGATAATCATCTAGGGCCCAAGTTTCTTGGGCTTTTTCTATTGGTAAAACCTACATGGTTTTGTGATATTATATAGTTAATTATGATCTCTCAATACAAAAATCTCCTCATACTTTTTACCGCTGTCATACTGGTTCCTGGTGTAGCCATTGCTCAAACAATGAATAGCGGTAGTTATCAAATTGAAAATTCTACTTTTGATGGAGGAGGTGAATCCAGTAGTTCGACCAATTACCAATCTCGAGATTCAATTTCTGATGTAGAGAGTGGGGATAGTAGTTCAACTTCTTATGTTAACCCAAGCGGATTTCAGCCTGGCGCTTACCCGGGCATACCTGGACAACCAACATTAACGAATACAGGCGGCACCTTATATAACAGTCTCGATTTTGTGGTAGTTCCTGGTGACGGGCAGCAAGACGACACTACTTACGCTATCGCCATATCCAGTGATAACTTTGTTACAACATACTTCATCCAAACTGATGATACTTTAGGCACAACTGAGGCTTGGCAAACTTATGCTGGCTGGAATAGTGGGACCGGAGAAAGGGTTACTGGCTTATCACCCAGCACCACTTATAAGATTAAGGTTAAAGCAAGTTACGGAACAGGAGCTGACGCAGAAAATACAGAGAGTGGTTATTCATTGGAAGCTACTGCCACAACGGCTGCACCTTCTTTGACATTCTCAATATCTGGAGTTAGTTCAGGAACAACTATTGCAGGTCAAACTACTACTGTGACGAGTACGGCCACCTCAATTGGTTATGGCGTCCTTACTGTTGGCGATGGTAGTCCGAATATTGCTGCCCAAGCATTAACTGTTACTACTAATGCAACAGGCGGTTATACGGCAACAGCACGCCATGATCAGGATTTAACAAGTCAAAATTCTGATGTGATTGCCACAGTATCGGGCACTAATTCCAGTCCTGCAGCATTTGGAACTGGCGTTACTACTGGCCGTTTTGGTTATCATACTACTGATAGTTCATTATGTACTGGCTCAGGGAGCCGTTTCTCCGCCGACGACACTTATGCTAGGATGGAAACTACTCCATATGAAGTTGCCTGCGATACTGGCCCTGTTACGAGTCAGATAACCCAGTTAGTTTACAAGTTAGTGATTGGAAACCTTCAAGCAGCTGGAGATTATCAAAGCACTGTTACTTATATTGCAAGCGCGACCTATTAATCAGTTAGTATGAAATATTTTTTATTATTAGCTAGTCTGTTCTGGTTAGCACCAATCCCAGCTCATGCACAAACCGAATTTCGCGAGATTACTATCTCGCCTTTTTTACAGGAGCATGTAGTGGCAAAGGGTAGTACAGTGTCTGGAGAAGTGGAAGTTACTAATAATGGGAACAGCCAAATTGATTTACAAATTTCTGCTCGTGATTTTTTACCAGGTGATCGGGGAGAACCACAGTTTGTTCCTGATGAGGAATTTAATGATGTAACATTTTCTTTAGCTTCTTGGTTGAGTTTTCCTGACGGGACTCAAGTAAAATTACAACCAAATGAGACTCGTGCTGTGAGATACTTATTAAGTCCACCAAACAATGCAGAACAAGGCAGTCATTATGGAGCAATTCTATTTTCCATGTCCGGAAGTTCAATTGCATCAGGTGTTGGGATTAATCAATCGTTAGCTACCATCTTAATTGTAAGTTATGGGGAAGCGAGGCCAGAAGGCAACTTAGAGTTTAGCGTTGAACCAAAAATAATTTGGTGGAATGAACAAGTGGAATTTACAAA
This sequence comes from uncultured Candidatus Saccharibacteria bacterium, assembly GCA_964594755.1. Taxonomy (GTDB): domain Bacteria; phylum Patescibacteriota; class Doudnabacteria; order UBA920; family UBA920; genus UBA920. Next base: position 105,473 of record CAZQMO010000002.1, read on the forward strand.
CTTATTTTCTAACACTGGTCGGGTGCATGTTAAACCCAAGGGCGAAGTTTATATTAGTAATATTTTCGGCAAGTTGATTGCCAGTCCGCCAACGAATCGAGATGCAGCAAATGTCCTGCCACAATCTGATCGAACCTTCGTCACAGAGTGGGATCCTTCCACGTTTGCATTCGGACCTTACAAAGTAGAGTCAGTTATTACTTTTGGGAACCAAAAATTAGAAGTTCGTTCTGAGCAAATTGTTTGGGTGTTACCAATTTATATTTTGGCAGCAATCAGCATCGTGCTCATTCTATTTCTTTGGTTCATTTTCCATGGCCGACATTGGCATAGAAGGAGAGTTATCGATCGACATATTAAGACAATATAGGTTGACCAAAACGAACTTTTCTGGTATAATTACAATATAAAGTCGTTGAAGTAAGAGGTTTTTGCCAAAATTTAGCATAAAATCTCTCGAAATCAAAACAAAAATAAAACTAAATAATAATGTTAGAGCAAATAAAAGCTTTTTTCGTGAAACCCGCAGTCATTGCTGTTGGGATTTTGCTATTGGTTATGGGTGGTGCGTATTATGTTGTGCAGTATTCCTCCTTTGAAACCAATCCATTGTTCACTCAAGCAGCGACTATTCAGTGTTCTGCAGGATGCGATCTTCAAGCTGCTATTAACAACGCTCAATTAGGAGATGAGATCGTTCTTGAAGCTGGTGCAACTTACACCGGAAACTTCACTCTTCCTTACAAAGCTTCAGGATCTGGTTGGATTACTATCCGTTCATCTAATTTAGCCCAACTTCCAGCTGAAGGGGTAAGAGTTTCCCCAAGTGATGCAGCTAACATGCCGAAGCTTGTGACTCCTAACAACTTACCAGTTTTCCAAACAGTCTCTGGAGCAAACCCATCTCATCACTACAAGTTAATTGGTCTAGAGATTACAAGACCGGATAATTCACAGCAAGTTACATCACTTATTACTTTCGGTGATGAAGGTTCGGCACAAGATATATTGGCCGAAGTCCCTCACGATTTTGTAATCGATCGTAATTACATTCATGGTCATCCGAATTCTCCAACCAGAAGGGGTCTTAGATTAGATTCCAGAGACTCTGAGGTAATTAATAATTATTTTTCCGCACTTCATGAGCCAGGATCAGACTCACAAGCTATACTTGGAATCAATACACCAGGAAATCATATAATTAGAAATAATTTTTTAGAAGCAGCTTCCGAAAATATTATGTATGGTGGTGGTGCAACTTCAATACCTGGACTAGTTCCTTCTAACGTGCTTATTCAACACAACCATTTCTATAAACCACTTTTATGGAGAGGTCAAAACAAAGGGGTTAAAAACTTATTTGAGTTAAAAACTGGAAAAGATTTTTTGATAGAAAATAATATATTTGAAAATGTCTGGGGAGAAGCACAGAATGGGTATGCAGTAGTATTAACGCCGCGTTCCGAAGGTGGGCTAATGCCACAAGCAACAGTTGAGGATATCACATTTCGATACAATATTTTTAAAAATATTGGTAATGTGACTCAAGTCCTGACTCATGACTACGATTCACCGAGCGATAACATGAAGAATCTTCTTTTTGAACACAACTTGTTCCAAATAGATGGTTATGCTTTGAATGCTTCTGGGTTCGGACTTATTATGGTTGCAGGTCCACAAAGCGAAAATAAATTTGGAGTAAACTTTACTTTTAATCATAATACTTTCATTCACGGTTCGGGTTCTAATCGTTTCCTGTCTTTCGAAGGGAATTTTGAATACCTTACTAATTTTAAAGTAAATAATAATTTAGTTGCTAGAAGTGATGGCTATGGAGATATTGCAGGGTGTAATGCTTCAGGTATAAACTCATTTAATTGTGCAGCAAACGGTTGGGAATTCGATAGAAATGTCATGATCGGTAACTTTTCAGGATACCCAGCAAATTCTTACTACGTAAATGATTTAGCCGCCATCGGCTTTGAAAACTACGCTGGCGGTATCTACAAACTAGCTTCAGGTTCTCCATACAAAAATGCAGGCACAGATGGAACAGATCCTGGTGTAAATTGGGATGAGCTTATGACTCGTACAGCTAACGTTATCTCTGGTGGTGGCAGTGGCGGGGGAACACCTCCTGCTGACACCACGGCGCCAACAGTGAGTTTAACTGCACCAGCCAATGGAGCTACTGTCAGTGGTGCTTCTACAACTGTCAGTGCTACAGCAGCAGACAATGTAGCGGTAGTAGGCGTTCAGTTTAAACTCGATGGCTCAAACCTTGGTTCTGAAGACACTTCATCTCCATACAGCATCACTTGGGACACTACTACTACTTCTAATGGTAGCCACTCTTTAACAGCTGTAGCGCGGGATGCAGCAGGGAACACTACCACTAGTACTACTAGAACGGTAACCGTAAACAACGTCACCCCTCCTACTACAGTAGCTACCCCAACTATCTCTCCTAATGGTGGTTCTTTCACTAGTGCTCAAACTGTGACTTTAGCTTCAGCAACATCTGGAGCTACTATCCACTACACAACTAACGGTAGTGATCCAACTACTTCTAGTACTACTTACTCAAGCCCAATCTCTATCTCCCAAACAACAACTCTAAAAGCTCTAGCAGTGAAGAGTGGACTGACTAACAGTTCTATCTCTTCTGCGGTCTTTACTATTACTATCCCTACACCTCCATCAAGTGGTGGCGGAGGAGGAGGCGGTGGAGGAGGTAGAAACAACTCTCCATCTACTCCAACAACTCCAACTACACCAACAACTCCAACCACACCAACAGGTGTAATCCTTCCAAGTAATGTGATTGCCGGCCAAGTCATCAAGTTCCCAGATAGTCCTACTATCTACCTGGTTCAGTCTACCGGCCTTCATCCTTTTGATACTTGGTCATCCTTCCTCTCTTACCAAGCTCAAAGTGGAGCTACCATCATTACTAGAGCTGGCACAGCTAATACTTACACCATTAGTGCAACCTTAGCTAAAACAATTCTTGCTCAAGGTTCAGGTGGTAGTGGTGAACCCGCTCCAACTACTAACTTGCCTGTCAAAGGAGCAAACTTCTCCTGTGAAGGTAATCCAACCATTTATTTCTACAACAACAATGGCACCAAGGAAGCTTACAGTGAATTAGCTGTCTGGCAAGCTTGGAATGGATCTGGTTTCTCTTCTGTTACCAAGCACAGCGCTAGCACTTGTACTACTATCTCAGGGAATGGAATTGTTCGACTACCCGAAGGTACTTTCATTAAGGTTAACGGTGGTCCTGAGATCTACAAAACAGAAGGTACAACAGCTCGTCCATACGCTTCCCTCCAAGCTTACCTACGAGACAGTGCAGGGAAGACTACCTACACCATTTCTATCCCATACCTACATACCTACAGTAGGGGAAACATAGTGGAGTAAAATTAAATCAAATAAAACACCCTCGATAGTAGGGTGTTTTAAAATAGAAGCATTGACTATAATGTTAATTTTTGCTATACTAGATTTAAGATAAGTTTTGTTAAGTTAAGTTATCTAAATTTAACAAAATTATTTCAAGAATGGAAACAAAATAACAAACCAACTTAAGATTTAAAAGGCCCCTTGACCAGGGGTAATGTTATGATGGTAAGTTATTGAGCAACCCATGTAGTCCAACAAAATAAACTGGGCTAATAAAACAAAAAAGACAATTAATACTCCAAATCTATGACGACCAATCAGGATTTACCGGAGCTGTTGACTATTAAAGAAGCAGCAAGGATGATAAACGTCCATCCCAATACTCTCCGGAATTGGGAAAAAGAAGGAAAGATTCAAGCCATTCGGATCGGATCTCGAAGAGATCGAAGGTATCCAAAACAAACAATCTGGAATATGTGCCAAATAGCAACATCGTACTAAAGCGATGTTTTTGTGTTTTATAGGGGCGTGAAACTAGCACAAATTAGATGAAACAAATTTTCAAATACAAATCAGTAATCACATACACGAGAATCAAAGCGTTACTATTAGCGGGCGTTTTGGTTTTAGCGTATGCGATTACTAACAATCAGGGGATAGCACCGGCTGAAGCTGCTATACCAAAATACATCAACTTCCAAGGTAAGCTGACTAACGTTTCTAATGGTACGAACGTCGCTGATGGAAATTATACTTTTGAATTTAAGATCTACAATGCAGCAAGCGGTGGAAGTTTGCTTTGGACTGAAACCTGGGACGGTACGCCTTCTCCAGATTGTGATGAGCTGGCTGTGACCAACGGGGTCTTTAATGCAAAACTTGGCTCATGTAATTCTTTGGCATCTGTGGATTTCTCAGGTGGCAATCTTTTCCTTTCGGTTAACTTTGATGATGGCGGAGGCTTTGACGGGGAGATGAGCCCACGCAAACAACTGGTCTCTTCTGCTTTTGCCTTTGTGGCCAACAGCGTAAATGGTGACGGCACTATTGATATCACCAACGCCGGCAATGATCAGTTAAGAGTTGGTTATGACGGCAGTAATGATCTTACGGTTGATGTAAACAATGACGGCTTCACAACCTTTACTGCAGCTGGCAGCGGAGCAGGCTTCAACATCACCGGCGGTAATGTGGGAATCGGCACATCAAGTTTGGCGGCAAGACTTCATGTCACTTCTACAACAGAACAACTCCGGTTGGCTTACGATGGCTCAAACTATTCTTCGTTTACTACTTCATCTGGCGGCGATTTAACGGTTGCACCAAGCGGCAACGACCTGGCCGTAACTGGCAACGTTGATATTAGCGGAACTCTTGCTGTTGGTACTGCTGATGCGTTCACTGTAAACTCAGCTGGTACAGTTACAGTTGCAGCTGGACAATCTTACACTGGTGCAGGAGCGCTCACTGTTTCTTCTGGTAGCGCAACACAGCTCACCATTGATTCTGGTACAACCGGTACCCTGGCAATTGGTACTGACTCATCTGCAGAAACTATAAACATTGGAACAGGTTCAGCGGCAAAAGTTTTAACACTTGGTTCTACTAACTCAACTTCCAGTACAGTAATCCAATCAGGTTCCGGTAATGTACAGGTTCAAGCTAATGGTACATCAACCGGAAATATTTATGTTGGTACAGTAGGTACATCCACTACCCCTGATTTGTTAGTGCTTGGCACTAAGAGTGATGCAGGAAACCCTTCTGGAGTAGATGGTGCGATGTATTACAACTCTAGCGGCAAGTTTATGATTTATGAAGCAGGGGTATGGAAGGAAATTTGTAACAAGACTGATGCCGCGTGTGGAGCTGGAAGTGGTAGTGCCTGGAGTGCTCTGTCTAACCCTTCCGCAAATCTTAGTTTGAGTATGGCTGAGTACACAACAACTTTTAGCTGGGATACTGCAGCGACTGCAGCAGCAGCTGATTATCTAACTTTATCTGTAACTAATGATGCATCCACAGACGGTAACTCTCAAAGATTATTAGTTCTTTCCAACTCGGACACGACTGGCTCATCTGCTACAGAGTCTCTGTTAGTGATAAACAATAGTGACACTGATGAAGCGGTGACTACTGGTATTTCTTTTACTTCAGCCGCCGGTGGTATAACTACAGCTATAGATGCATCAGACAGTGATATTGGAGACGCTTTAAATATTGGAGCCAATAATATAGTAGGAACCACCGGTAACATTGACCTCTCCAACTTTGATGTAGTTGGTTCTTCTGGAAACATCACCACAGCCGGTGATATCGCAGTAAACGGGGGAGATATTACGTCTTCTGCTGGTACTTTAAATATCAATGCTGCCGGTAACGTAGACATCCAAGATGCTTTGAATGCGGATTCAATCACTACCGATATTGGTGGTGTATCCATCGCATCAGGCCAATCTTATACTGGTACCGGGGCAGTTACATTGTCATCTGCGGCAGCTTCAACATTGACGATTAACTCTGGCACCACTGGTAGTATTAACATTGGTACTGATGCTTCTGCAGAAACTATTAGCGTTGGTACTGGCGCTGCTGACAAGACTTTAGTCCTTGGTTCAACTAACACTACCTCTACTACTACGTTGCAGTCTGGTTTAGGTGGTCTTTATCTTGACTCTGGTACTACCATCGAACTACTAGATGCTACCAACATCACCGGTGCTCTAGATGTTTCTACTACCTTGGCAGTTGGAACAGCTGATGCCTTTCAGGTGTCAGCAGCCGGTGCAGTTACAGCAGTAGGCGTTAATGCCGGTACGGGTCTGTTGCAGGGTACCGGTGGCCTAACCATCACAGGTACCTCAAACATTAACGCTAACACCAACAGTGCCACCAACATCAATACTGGTACTTCCAATGCTTTGGTTTCCATCGGTGGTGGCAGTGGTACCTTTGCTTTGGACACTACTAACATAGATATCTCTTCTGCTGGTGCCATCACTGGAGCTACCGGCTTCAATGGCCTTGTAATTACTCCTAACACTGGCGTAGTTACCACAGGTACCTGGCAGGGAACAGCAGTGGCCGACACTTATGTAGCTGACAACATCACCATCTCCTCCTCTGGCTCTGTAGACTGGACAGCCTTAACTAATTATCCAACTGCTTGTAGCGCTGGTTCCGCAGTCTCTACCTTAGCTGATGTTCCTACCTGTACAGCCTTTAACACTGACACTTCCATCACTCTGCAAGATGCCTACAATGCTACTTCCGGCAACACCATTACTACTACTGATGCAAGAAACGTCAGCATTGTCCTAGCCAACGTTACCACCCCAACCTCTTTCACTATTGAGAACCAAGACACGGCCGGTACATCTGCCCAATACATCAACAACTCCATTGCCTCTGGTACTTTAACCAACGGTCTCTACATAGAGAACACCGGTGCTGGTACTTTAACTAACGCTATCCAAATTGATGAAACTGCAGGCACCATCACCGACGGTATCCTCATTACCGGCACCTTAGGTAACATCTTAAACTCTGGATCCATCGACATCACCGGTGCTGGAGCTATTACTGGAGCCACTGGCATTACCTCTGCTACAGGTGACATTACTGCAACTGCTGGCAATGTGGCCATTACCGCAGGTAACTTAACCCTCAATGGTACAACCAGAATCTCTAATGCAGGTGTGGGATCCTTCATCACCGGCACTACTATTGGCTCCCAAACCTTTACTACTAACAACATCAGTGATAGTGGGGCTTTGACGATCGCCACCGGAGCGGCTTCAGCCTTAACTCTAAATTCCGGCACCACTGGTAGTATTAACATTGGTACTGATGCTTCTGCAGAAACTATTAGCGTTGGTACTGGCGCTGCTGACAAGACTTTAGTCCTTGGTTCAACTAACACTACCTCTACTACTACGTTGCAGTCTGGTTTAGGTGGTCTTTATCTTGACTCTGGTACTACCATCGAACTACTAGATGCTACCAACATCACCGGTGCTCTAGATGTTTCCTCAACTATCCAAGCTGGTTCCTCTAACGTCACTCTTACTTTAGCTACAGGATTCATTGATGCAGATAGCATTACACTAATTACTTCCGGTGGTACTGGTAGTACTGCTTCTGTCTCTGGTCTTCAGACTGTCTCTGATGGTCTTGGTTTGCTTCAAGGTTGTAGCGATGGCCAGATCCTCAAGTGGGATGATGCTGTAGACGTACGCTGGGAATGTGCAGCAGATAACAGTGGTGTAGCCTCCCTACAAGGTGCGTACAATGGTGGTAACACCATCTCTACCTCAGGAACTGACATTGCTTTCACCCTCAACAGTGGTGATGACTTCACAGTTACCACAGCTGCTGGCGGCACAGGCTTTACTACCTTCTCTTTAGCAGATGGTTCTAACGCAACTCCTCCTAGCCAGTTAGTCCTGATTAACAATGCCGATACCAACCAAGCTATTACTGCTGGCTTAGCCATTACCTCTGCTGCAGGAGCTATTACTAATGCCATTGATGCCTCTGATAGTGATATTGTTAATGCTTTAATTGCTGGTGCAAATGACCTATCTGGAACAAGCTGGAATATCACTGGTTCTACCGGTGCAGCTGTCTTCGTAGGCGTTAATGCCGGTACTGGTCTGTTGCAGGGTACTGGTGGCTTAACCATCACAGGCACTTCAAATATTAACGTTAACACCAACTCTGCCACCAACATCAACACTGGCACCTCCAATGCTCTAGTTTCTATTGGCGGTGGCTCTGGTACCTTTGCTTTAGATACTACTAACATAGATATCTCTTCTGCTGGTGCCATTACTAATGCCACTGGCTTTAACGGTTTAGTTATTACCCCTAACACCGGCGTAGTTACCACAGGTACCTGGCAGGGAACAGCAGTGGCCGACAC
>CAZQMO010000003.1:0-94467 GCA_964594755.1 uncultured Candidatus Saccharibacteria bacterium
GCCGGCTTCGGAAGAGCTCATAGTTTGAATAGAATCAACTACGACTACGCTTGGCCTAAAACTTTCAATGCTAGCCAGAGTGGTTTCTAAATCTGTTTCGGCCAGAACGGCAAGATCTTCTTTGAGAGCTAAGCGTTGGTTGCGCATAGCAATTTGCTGGGCAGATTCTTCCCCAGACACATATAACACCTTTTGCTCAGTCTTTTCTAAAAGATTAGCTAACTGTAAAGCCAAGGTAGACTTACCAATACCAGGGTCACCGCCAAGCAAAATCACCGAGCCTGGCACTAATCCACCGCCGAGTACCAAATTAAGCTCGGTAATACCAGTGTTAACTCTAGGGACTGACTGTTGCTTCACTTCAGACAGGTGCACCGGCTTGCTTGGGCCGGAACTAGAGACTACCACGCCCTTTTTTACAGATTGCACTAATTGCTCCTGAAAGGTATTCCACTGTTCACAAGACGGACACTTTCCCTGCCAGCGAGGACTTTGAAAATTGCAATTTTCGCAAATATATACGCTTTTTAGACTCATGAACTAATTATACCCTAACCCATTCAAGCGTAAATAAAGAAAATAAAAATCCCCGCAATGCGGGGCTTTGTGTATATTTATTGTACGAATAAGTAATACAGGTAACCATCCTGAGCATTCCGGAAGAAGACTATATTTTCATCAAGGCTCAAGAACAATTCTTGAGCATCAATGCCAGCTCCTGGGTTAAACTCAGTTCTGCTCCCACTACCAACATTGATTTTATAAATAGTATCCTGGGTCACACCTTCGCCAGCAGTACCTGAAATTGGGACAGCAACCACAATATTTTGACTATCGCGAGTCCAGACTGCCTTTGTCTCCACAGTCGACACTCCTAAGCTGCGGGATTGACCTGTTCCTAAATCAACAACCCATAGACCAAATTTTGATGTAGCTGGATCTCGCTTGCTAAACAAAATTTTCCGACTATCAGGACTCCATAAGATTCCTTTGTTATAACCTTCTGCAACGACATTGGTCCAATCAGCACCATTAATAGTTGAGGTAAAAATCACATTTTGCGCCGGATCAGAATTTTGGCTACGGTAATAAGCAATCAACCGACCATCAGGAGATACACTCAATGAGGTATCAGAATTATATAATTCACTGATGGATTCATATTCAGTAGTATCTGGATTTGCTTTATTTACGCTGGCATTCCCGTTGGTATCTACCCATACAAAAATTATTTTATCGCCAGTAGGCATCCATGACACACTTTTCACCTGTGGTGGTAAATTTACGTATTGCCCTGTTGTTGGGTTGTAATAACTCCACTGCTTGGCCAAACCCAACCCAGATTCAGTAATAAAGCTGCTACCGATAGCTGGCCAAAGAATCTTTTCTATACCAGTTTTTGGAGGGATAGTGAGTTCAGTTTTATTACTCAATAACACCGTACTGCCGGATACTGCCATATCGGTTCTAAAAAGCTGGCCACTACGGTTAAAATAAGCAATCCCATTACCTTGAAAAAACAACGCAGGAGTAATTACTGCTTCATCAGTGAGCTTACCTGCGGTACGAGTAGTTGATTCATTGCCTACATCAGTTTGGTCTGTGTCCGTATCAGGATTAGGTTCAACAGGAACAGGTGCATCTACCTCAGGAATTACAGGAAAAGGTACATTACCCTCAACGACCATCTCAGAATCAGAGTCTGAACTAGAACGCAGATAAATAATCACTCCTAAAGTGGCTATAATAAGAAGAAAGACACCTCCGAGAATCGCTATGGCTTTTTTATTCATGGAATTTCTGTTGGTTTCAATTTGAAAGCTTTTATTAATTATAGCACAATTAAGTAATAATTTCTAAGTTTATCGAAATGACTGAACTGCTGCACAGGCTTGGTTTAGACCAGCAATGGCACCGCCAGTACCATAATTAGTGTCTAAATAATTGATTGCGTCACCTATAATCCCAGTCCAACCAATCAATGAACCTATCGCAGTTTGGGTACAAATCCCGTATAAAACACCTGAGGCGATCGTCACAATCATAATTATTACAAAGAGATCCAATAAGAAGATAATTGCCATCATCCATTTGCGCGATAACCCTTGCAAATGTGGAACGCCTGGGAAAAACATTCCCAAAATCATGTAAATATTCATAATTAACAAAAGCGGCGCCCCCACGATCATTCCAACCACACTAATGTTGGCAATTAAGACAACAAGTAGCCAAATAAAACCCTGAATAAGGTAAATGGCTTTAGTAGCATGAAACAAGGCCTGCTTGGGATTACCATTTTTTAATTCAAAAAGTGCATCTATAGCATCACTGATACCAAGCCCTATGGCGATATTAAGAAATAGAGCAGCAATTGTCCCCAATCCGAGGGTCTCTGGACCAGAAGCAACTCCGGCTACAGCAATCGCACCTTGAACGCCCTTTACTGTAGTACCAGTAGCTTTTGCGCCTTTAGCAACGGTGGTAGCTGTTTTTGCTCCCTTGGCAGCTGAAGCAGCCGCGCGCGCTTCCTGAGCTGCTCGAGCACCCTGGCCAATATCACCAACCACTTGCTCACCTGTCTGCAGACCCCGACTTGTAATCCGGTTGTCCAACTTCTTTCCAACATCCTTTGAGTAACTCTTGGCTCGCTCGCGAGCCTCTTCTTTTAACCGTTCGCGGTTTTCTTCAGTATCCTGACTTAACCCAGATAAAGCTTCATTTGAAAACCCAGCTTTCTGGCCCAGCGTATTTAGTTTTTTATCAATCGGTCGATTAAGCCTTCGGATAGCTTGATCTTTAGCTTTTTGCTTCATGAGTTCGCTGACTTGCAAACCAGAGCGTTCTTTAAAAGGTGAGTCTGGCGGTAACTGTTCATTTGCAAAAGAATCCCTCTCGTCTGGCAAGAGAGATTCATCTGAATCTGAACCCTGAAAATTTGTAGCGTCTAAGTAGCGCATGTTACTAGCTAGCTAATTCTTCTTTACTCTGTTCAATTTCTAATAGCTGTTTTGGGTCGGTAGTAATAATTTGGTCTTCCACATAAGAAGCGTAAATTTTGATGGCCGCGTGCTTTAGGCCAGCAAAGAAAATGCCTTCGCCTACGTCGCTTTCTAGCAACAGATACTTCTCCCCTTCAGTTAAGAAAAAGGTTTCTTGAACAATCTCAATCGCTGCTGGGCTCTGCTTGAGAAGTAATTGAATCGACGAGTTAGTCACAATTGGTTTACCGTAAGGACTAGCCATAAAATCAGCCACATCTTGCGTTATAGTAGTTAAGCCAAGATAGTATTTGCGGGCGCGCTTGGCAATCCCAAATACAAACCGAGCGCTATCTTCGTGCTGCATCATAATCCAAGCTTCATCAAGCACCATAATGCGCTTTTTTAGTTCACTACGTACAACGTTCCAGATGTGTCCTAAAATGATATACATAGCGATTGGCCGTAACTGGTCTTCTAAATCTCGGATAGAAAATACTAGCAGCTGGTTCTTAAGCACAACGTTGGTTTGGTTATTTAATAGTCCGGCAAAAGTGCCCTCAGTGAATTTTCCAAGTCTTTGAGCAAGGCTTTCCCCGCCTACCATACCAGAAAGTATCTCAATTAGATCACTCATAATCGGCATCTCTACAGTAGCAAAATCCGAATTCTCGGTAATGTCTTTTTTAGCATAGGTGGCCCACAGTGCCTTATCCAAAATTGCTTCTTCGGTTGGATCCAGCTTCCCAAGTACCAAGCCCATTAAACCAACTAAGTTGATAATGGCGCTGCGCAAAATGTCTGCCTTGTCTTCGTCTTCTAAGCCAATCGGCAAATCAAACGGATTGATACGGAAATCAGAATTTAAAGAAATGTTAATATACGTTCCACCTACAGCTTCGGCCAAATGCTGATACTCATTTTCTGGATCAATAACAATAACTTCTATTCCTACCATTAACGAACGCAAAATTTCTAACTTCACCGCATAAGATTTACCAGCACCGGACTTGGCAAACACAACAAAGTTAGCATTTTCCATTTGAAAACGATCAAACAAAATTAAACTGTTGTTGTGACGATTGATGCCGTATAGAATTCCGTCATTACCGGTTAAGTCCGAAGATACAAAAGGAAAAGTGCTGGACAACGGACTGGTGTTTAGATTACTGGCCACATCTAACTCATCCACGCCAAGAGGTAAAGTTGAGTTGAATCCAGCCTCAACTGCCAACATAGCACGTTTAGTAACAACGAGCTTCGCACCTAAAGCGCTTTCCAAAATTTTGGAGTTCTTATCTAGCTCTTCTAGGCTGTCAGAGTACAAAGTGAAATACAAACCAAAGCGGAAGAAGTGTTCGACACCCTGTTGGAGCTGATCGCGGAGCTCTTCCACGTCATGATAAGCCGTTTCGAGCAGTGGATTGCGGGCCAAACCTTTTTCCTGTTCTATGGTAATCTGGGAACCGATTTCACCGATTTTACTCTTTAATTTTTTTAAAACCATACCGGAGTCAATCGGATAAATAAACATGGAGACATCTAAAGCACTCTCGGAATTGATAATGAATGATAGCCAGTTCGAAGCTAAAAATCTTGGATACGCCAAGACAAAGAAGCTCCGTCCAAATTTACCATTAAGTTCAAAATACGAATTAGTAAATTTTAACGACGCTGGTGCCAATAAATCACGCAAGGTCGTAATACCTTCGCGGTATTGCTTCTCGACTTCGGCTAACTTAGTGTCAGCAGATACTTGACCTTTGAGCTGTTCTAACTCAGCCTTTTTTTGGTCGATTTCACTTTTGTTGATAGAAAATAAGGACATATTATTCGGAAATGTCTCGAATGGTTACTTTGGGAAGCTGGCTCGCGTCTATGGCTGGACCAGAAGCAAAATTATAAGAATTATAGACTAACTCAATCAACTGATCAGTAGTTAGTCGCACTACTCGTAAACCACTACTTGCCAAAGTGGAAGAAATAGTATTTGTACGTTCGTCTAATTGTTTTTTTGCGCTTGCTAAATTAGCTTCACGATCAGCAATTTGCTTGACTTTACCAGTGCCAAATAATTTTCCAAATAAACTAGTGGAAGCAGGGTTGATACTAATATCATAAGGTACAATCACATAAAAATTCTTATTCATGACATTCGCTGATTCTACCAGCCTATCGATGAACTCAATGTACTCCTGGGTCTGCATGCGTAACAGCTCATTGGTTTGCTTTTCGGCCATTACTTTAAGCTTACCCATATATTCTGCGATATCCATTTTGCGAGACTGAACTACGATCTGGATATGAAACTCCAATGAATTTAAAAATCGTTGATAGCTATAAATCAAAGCATTCTGCTCTTCTTCACTCTTTAAATCAAAGTTGGTAGAAGACACAGCTAAGATCGATCGCAGGGTTCCATCATTCATCACGATTAAATCATCTCGGATTTCCGAAAGTTTCAAAAATTGCTGAGTCGGTGTTCCTAATGATTTTTTGGTATTTGTTTGAGCCATATTAGCTTTCCCGCACCTTAACGGAACCAAGCGAACTAAGACAAGACTAGAGATCAATCGATATTATGTAGGTTCAAAGTTCTCTTTGGTTTGGCCTTATACGAAGGGGATTAAGGATTTAACTTTTATCTCGATTACTTTTAATTATTTGGATCAATTTGTTTTGCTCTGATTGCTGCTGTTGCAAAAGGTAATTTAGTTCCTTAATCTTAATCGCAGTTTCCTTGAGATCTTTTGGGGCATGTTGTTGTTGCTCGATCGGCACAGGGATTGTATCTTCAAAAAAATCTTTACCTTCCTTATGATAAACATACACCTTAGCCCCAAATAAATATTGAATAAAGTTCCCAGCGCTTGCATAAAGGGGGCGGCCATTAAGCTTCCCAAACACTAATGCCAACGCTGGTACACCAGTCACTGCCCCCACTGCTATGGTTATTGGTAAATTTTTACTAATCGTGTAAATCACGAAAGTAAAAGCACCTGCCCCGAACACGATTGCAAACTGTTTAAAAGTTAAGCCTGCAATAATCTTATCTTCGACATCAGTAAATTGTGGGACTGGAAACTGCATATAAATAGTGTGTAAGAAGTAGAAGGTAATTTGTAATAAGTTAAATTCCGCCTGTTTGTAAGCATTACTTATTAGTTTCAACCTTCTACTATCTAATCAATTATACCAAATTAAACCCGATTAATTTTTAAAGCTTGCAATAAATCGGCCACAAACTCAAACTCCTCTTGGGTGAGCGGTAAATTATCACCACTTGCTCCACTTAACAACAATTTTCCGTAATTTAAATAGTCTTGATATAACGGGCTTTCTTCAAAGTGACTTAAAACATTAAAGTAACCTTCCTTTTCTGCTATAACGCTGATTAGTTTAAAAAAGTTAGCACGATTTTGATGATGCAGAGCCTCCGCAGTCAAATGCTGAATATCACCTAGCTCTAACAGATTAAATCCTTTGGCAGCAGTGTCGGCGGAGGGTATAGGGTTCGAGTTGGTCAGAGGTTTGGCACTAGGATCTGAAACTGGTGAAAACGGTTTAGCAGCTGGTTGAGATGTTATTTGCAAAGACGGTTCTCCAGTTTTTTGCTGGGTCTGCATGGGAGTTAACTTCGAGTTGCGGGCAAAATCACGTTCTGGCCCAGGTGGCATCATTGGCTTTGCCGGCTTTGGAGCCAATCGTGGATCACTCATCCGACTAGGAAGATTACTAATGTGTCCAAGTGATGGCGTTGGAGCTTCCATGATTGGCGAAGGTTTTGGAGTTGATGGTGGTTCTGGAGTTGTTGGGAGTGGCACCCCGCCTGATGATTGCAGAATCGCTTCTAACTCAGAAATTTGTTTATCATTCATTAAGCCAATTAATGACAGCCACTCAGCTTTTTCCTGCGCGTTCAAAATGCTGGCGCTTTGTACCAGTTGGGTAATCTTTTGCATTTTGACCGGATCTAACATATTTGGTTCTCCCCTCCCCATTTGGGTGAGG
The DNA here is from genome assembly GCA_964594755.1 of uncultured Candidatus Saccharibacteria bacterium. Classification (GTDB taxonomy): domain Bacteria; phylum Patescibacteriota; class Doudnabacteria; order UBA920; family UBA920; genus UBA920. The sequence continues at coordinate 6,990 of CAZQMO010000003.1, forward strand.
AGTTGAGGGAGGAGTTAATTTTCTTTATCATTAATGCCTTGCTTTTGTTTGAGCGCTTCGAGCTTGGCTTGGATAGCAGATTCATTTCGTTTGCGTTCGGCTTGAGATTTCATTTCGTCATCTAAGTTTACATTGGTTGGTTGATCAAACACTAACCCACCGCGCTTAGCAGTCCCTAAATCTAAATTCTTCTGAAGCGGAATTTTGAAAGTTGGAGATTCTACTTCAACGGTTTCTACTGGTTCTTGGTAAGATTGATCTTCACCTGCTTCCTCGATTGGGTCACCGTTAGCGTCAACCCCTAAACTTGCTTGTAGGCTCGCGAGATCTTGCGCCTCCATATTTTCTGGTAGCAACTCCCACATTTTTACAACCTCATTGCAGTAATCCTGTAGCCGTATCAAATCTTTCAAAATAGTCTTCTGGGGTTGTGTTAAAACTTTTAAATCAGGATTGGTATTGAAATATTTCATTACAGCCAACACATCATAAGAATCTCGGCTAGTAGAATGCAGAGCATAGTGATTCAACCAATTACTGATAGTTGGTGGAACTTTTTTATCACCTAACAACACCGGCTGTTCGCCAAGCAATTCCTGACTATTGGTCAATAACGCAGGGATTTGACCACACAAAGCAACCGCATCTGGTACATAATCATATTGCTCAACAAAGTCCTTTAATTTATCTGCCAATGAATAATCTGGGAGTCGGTACGCCACTAAAATTGATTGCGATAGCAAAGAATTTACAGCTTCTACAGTAAGACTATTGAGACGAATATACATGAGCTGTAATCGATTCTCATCTGATAATGAAGGGGTTTGCTTATCAGCTGCTAACAACTCAGTAGCCAGCGAATAATCCTGCGCGCGTAAAGCTTCATCAACTAATTGTGGGGTGATCATAATACTCATAACTAGGCGGTTCCTGCTGCCTTCTTGAGGGCATCCACTACGTTTTTATCAAAAGCTTTGCTCATTACGTTCTTACCAGCCATCTTTTGTTCATGTAAATCTAACAAATCAGATGCTGTTTTTGAACTCATACGTTCACTAACTCGTTTGAGCTGATCAGGATTCTTTGCCATCTTATGAATTTCTTCTTCTTCTCCTCGCAAGAATTCTTTCTGACCAGTATTAGTTTCGCGAAACAATTCACCTGATTTCTTTTCCCAAACTTTTTTCTTACTAGCAGACTTTGCCAATAAGGTTTCTTGTCGTTCTTTAGTGTTCCAATTTATCACCCCTTCGGAATTAACCGTTGTAGCGTGTCCTACTGCTCTGTTTCCATTTTGCAAATTCAAGCTTGAGAGTTCAGAAGCAACCTGATTCCTTACAACCACTGGAGAACCTTTGAATTTCTCTGCCATAAACTTCTTAAAGTCATCAAGGTTATTCTTATACCCTTCGGCTGTCAGCAGTTTGTCGAAATTACCTGACTTGGACATCTGCTTAGCAATCGCTGAGGCCAAAGCAGTGTTATTTTTGGATATAGCAGTTTTAAACGCAGCAATTTGCGCTTCTGGATCATCAATACCATCCAATTTTTTGATTTCTTCATTCTCTTTAGCCATCCTTGCTGCCCTACCTTCAACCGTCTCTGGCCATTCTCGTTGTGAAATAACCTTAGACATACCAGCTTCCACTTTCGCTCGATCGTCTTCATCCCACTTACTAATTTGGTTCTTTGACCTCAGGGCATCATCACTCTTTAATTGACCTTCTAGTTCATCAATATCGGCTTTAACATCTTTAGCTATCAAAGTTAACACACCTTTAGCTGTTCCCGAACTACCCAAACTAAATACAGTCCCATCTTCCGCATCAGGTGGTAATTTAGCAAGTTCATCTTCCACATGCTTTTGAACCTTTCTACGGTCAACTCGGTCAGCCTCACTTTTTTCTTGAATATCTGTAATTTTCTTCTCTAATTCCGCCGCTTTTCCGGTTTGTCCTTTAGCCAAAGCCTTAGAACGTTGTTCTTCCAATGGAGCAATTGCCTCTACTTCTTCCTTGTCAATTCGTTCCAAATCTTTATCAATATTATTTCTAAACAACTCGGCTTGTTTCTTGGTAATAAATTTGTTATCAGGAACTATTAAACCAGCATTAATATCTCTCAAATCCTCTTGTTGATCAGCTATCTTGTCTCTTATGTCCGTTCGTTCATTATCAGTAAGCATTTCTCCAAATATCGCTTGTCTTGCCCTCATCGCTGCTGCGGTATTGCCAGTCAATTTATAACCCAGCATTTTCATAGCCATCTTTTTGTTCGCACCAACATTCCCAGCAAACTCTTCCAGGTCACCTCTACCCTTAGCAATTGTCTCAAGTTGTTTCTTTTTTGGTTGGGTGAATAATTTATCTCGCAAAGCTTTAGCAGTTGCTGTTGGCTGAGCCACTGCAGAAATGGTGTTAGCTAGTTTTGGACGATCTTTAACGTATTTTGACTCGAGTGCCCCGGCCGCCGCAGAATCCCTAGCATAACGGCCCAAACCCTTGGCACCACGCCAAGGATATTCGAAAGCTTTCTTAAATCCAGTTTGAGCTGCGTCCACAATTTTTTGGGAACCATAACCACCAAACTTCAAAGCAAATTGCATGCCGGCAAACATAAACACTAATACCAAAAAATGTGACAACACTGTGGTTGCAAAACTCACCACACCTTCACCCAAGTTAGACACAGGGATTAACCCGCCTAACACAAACTTGGTAGTTCCGCCTGTATCTACAGTTTGACCAGTTGCTGCTGACATGTTTACTGCCAGCAAGGCAGCTATGTTCAAGAAGAAAGCCATAATCGGCACAGCAAAAGAATACTTTATAAACTCATTCCACCACTTTCCGGTATACTCTTGTGTCTTAGGTAGAATACTTGCCACATAAGCCAATGGTGAAATCATGTATAACAACCACAGAGCCACAAGCCGGACCACTAAAAACGCAATTAATGCCACAAAAGCAAAGAAAGCAGCAACCGCCAATATCAACAAGATAATTGCTTTTGGTAAATCACTCGCCAAACCAGTCGGGGTGTAATTTTTTTGTTCATCAGTTAATTTAAAGTCGTCAGGATTAGCGCCCTCAACTCCACGGAAAGTCTGAATCGGATCAACCATGAGCTTAAAACCAAGAGTCTCAATAACTTTCGTATTTCCCGGTAAAAACTGAGATTGTAATGTATCAGCGATCCCAACCACAGCCTGACCTATCACTAAACTAAAATTCACTAATAACGCCGCAAGGATTAACCTGAGAATAAATGTTCGGCTTTTAGCTGCATCTTCTAATTGGAAAATTGTTCTCAAACCAATCCATAACAAGGCAACTATAAACAAAATATTAGAAACGTTACGTAGGATTATCCAGCCTGGATAAATAAAATTAACAAATCCATCCTGATACGGCCGCACTTTTATCAATGCTACGATAACTGGGACCAAAATTACCGAGAAAATATAATAAATAAAACTAGTTATCAGTAAGACAACATAAGCAATCACCTGGCGAAGGAAATCAAACAATGAACTCGTAAGACTATTTTGATTTGCCTCAACATTTCCTTGAACGGATGGAGCAAAATCAGGAGAAACTGCACCCGGAGGACCGACCGCAGCATCAAATCTAATCTCTCTGTTTAAGGCAAAGGCATCACCAGTAGGAATATATGTAAAATTGGTCGTACTATCACCAACCGAAATTTTATTACTAAAATACAAATACAATGTGTTTATGGCTGTATCCGGAACTGGTACAGGTTCTCCGCCATTAGCCGCTCTTAACACTGCACTAGCACTGGTTGGTTCGAATAAACCACCAAAACCTATAACTTTCCCGCTTGAATCAGTAATTTGCTTGGCTGTGTCTGAAAGTGTTGCTGATGACCAAGCTACAACAGTAGCTCGACAAAAACCAGCCAAGCCACAAACATATAAATTCAATTCAGTGCTAATCTTTAAATTATTACTAGCCACACAAGCTTCAAGCATGGCCGGGTCAGTAAAGTCGGTAATTTTAATGCCTAGTTGAAAAACTTGAGTCGGATGAATTGCTGTATTCCTTGAGGGTTCAAACGCATAATCAGCCTTAACATTACTATTTGTAATTTTTGTTAAATCACATGTTCCCGTTGTAGATGTCGGAGTTGGACTAGGAGTCGGTGTTGGTGACTGCGCCAATGCCAATGAGGGGACAAACAAAACAGCAAGCAAAATTGCCAGCGCAATTCGCTTGCTATAAATCTTAAGGTTTTTTCCTAGAAAATAAGACAAAAATTTATAAAAATTTGATATTTGTTTCAGCCAACATTCCTTGGCAAAATTTCATCCACAACCGCTATAACTTGTAATAATTATACCACATAGGCCTCCCAAACTCCAAGAAGTTTTAGACTACTAAAAAACTGCCTTCAGCGTTAGCCGAAAGGCAGTTTTGGATAAGTTATTATCTGATTTGTAGTGGCTGGCGAGCCTCACCGCGAGGATTAAAGTTCGTAGTCAAAACGCCGCTTACCGTGCCTTGTACAAAGTATGCACCTGTAACAGTACTCAGGATTCTCGCGCCGTCACCATCACGTACAGACAGCTCTACCTCCCAGCGCACAGTTTTATTTTGTGCAGTAAAGTTATATTTCAAAATAGTACTAGCAGACAAATTGCTTATCGACTCATTGACAATTGCTTGCCCTGAATCACGATCGCGAATGACGATACGGTTTGGAGCTTCGCGACCAGCATTAAGGTGTCCACTTAAATCAATATTGAAAGTATATTGTTGTCCCGGACGCACATCGGAAATTTTTTCATTACTGCCAGCTGGAGTCATATAGACATTGACCCATTGATCGCCAAACTCTTGGCCAGTACCGGAACCAGAGTTTCCAATAATCGCTGGTACTGAGGCGATGCCCAGACCTAAGGCTTGCAGGCCGCCTTCTTTAAGAACTTTTGACCCGCTCTTTCCGCCTGTGAGCAAATTTGTCAAAAAGTTTCCGGTCAAATCAGCAAGGAAATTTGCGTAAAATGGTAAGTTATCTGTCTGCAAAGAACTGCCTTGATCAAAATGCTGCTTAAGATAATCCTGGATAGAACCAGATACGAACTTCGCTGGTGAATCAATGGCTTCACAAATATCAATCACTGGGCTATCTACTTCGGAAGGCAGGTTGGCTAGCTTTTGCTCTGCTGCTTCGTAAGCAGCCTGCGCTTTGGCAAATTCTGCTTCATTGGTTTGCCCCGCTGCCAACGCATCGGTCATACGAACTACAACCGCCAAAGCTGCATCACGCTCGCTCACAGCGCTGTCAATTACCGAATCAATTTGCGCTTGCTGGCTCAACGAGCCTCCACAGTTGCGTGGCGGCGCATAACCTTCGCTCTGGCTAATTTCTGCCTGAGCAGTCTTTTGAGCCTCTGCTTTAATCTTAGAAGAGGTATCTAAAGCATTGAGATATCTAAACATCGGGCTGGCCTGCTCATTACCATAAGAGGCTAAGCAATTAAGGGAAGACGCATTCGTTGCGTCTAATTGACCAGCACTACCACACTGAGCAACCACATACTCCTTAGCTTGCTGGTTGGCAAATGCCGCAGCTACGCGGGCCTTTTGTGGTGTTTTTTCACTCTGAATCAGCGAGCGCATCATCATTTGGGTGCGAGCATCACCTTCAAAATTCTGATTAATGTACTTCATGGCGTAAACCTGTGTTGCCAAAGCATCGCCATAAGCCAGATAGTCGTCAATCTTGTATTCGTTCATTAACTCGTTCACGACTTTAGTAGTGAGGCTTTTGTTTAAATTCAGTACAAGCTTTACCATGAATGCCTTCATGATATCTTTAGCACTAGCGTTTTGCTGTTCACTCAAACTCTGAATTTGCTCACGAAGAGAATTACTAATCTTGGTAAACTTATCCTGTTCGCGAGAAACCTCATTAGAAATCTCAAAAGTCGTGCCAGGAATTGCACTTAGTGCCTCTACATATGTGTCCACACAACTTTTAGCAGCTGTGGCCTTAGCCAATTTGGCGTTAACTTTTGTGAACTCAAATGGGCTACCGCCGATCACATTCAAAGTTGCGGAAGAAGTTGCATCAAGGTAACTATCCAAGGAATCTGCTGTTTGCAATGAGGTTAATAATGCAAGACAAGGCGCGCCAATACCGGCGCGAGCTAAATTAACAGTCGTCGCTCCTATCCCAGGGACACCACTAACCACAGCCGAGCTGGTTGTAGCTGTCAAAATCCCAGTGACCAAAGCGGTAGCGGCAGGTCCAAATTCTACAACAAATTGCGCTTCTGCTTTCTTAACAGGAAAATTACTCACAACGATAGTGAGTAAAATTAGCAAGCTTGTAATTATAGTAAAAACTTTCTTCATAGTTGGACCTGAAGCTTATCCCAAGTATCTGATTTAATCTGATTAATTCTTTCTGTGATACTCAAAAAAATGGAAGTCTGATTCTGTAAATCCTGATTTTCATCGGAATTAATTAACGAGTCTGCAATGGCAACCAAATTTTGATAATAAATCATTTTGTAGCGATGAAAGTCCGCTAGTTCACTAGGAACACTCAACGACTTTAGATTAGATACGGCTTTAGCTGCTGATACCTTGGCTTGATTCAACACTGAAGGATCAGAACTGTTAAGATTCGCAATCGATATCATTGCCCCGCTCTCGGCTTCTGCCCCCAAAAGTAATTCAGAATAACGTTGGATTGCTTCTCTTGAATTATCTGATGACTTAATAACAGGAATCTGATCAAGCATCTCTCTAGTAAAAATTTGCTCTGAGTTAGGCACTGCACCAATACCAATAGCCTGGCCAAGTACTGCACCATCAACCTGCCCACGATCCAATAAGGCAAACTGGTTTTCTAATTCTGCGAGGTACTTTTCTTCATCAATAATTCCCATCTCTGCAAAGACCTCACCCTTAGCTTGTTCGTAAGTTAGCACTGGTTGAGTCTCGTCCGCTTTAGTAAACATGGCCGACAAAGACACGCCAGTTTTTGAGAAAACTAACACCCCAAAAATCGCGACGGCTGTGAGTCCGATTAAGAAATGATTACGATTAAATCCTAGTTCTTTCATAAATAAAACCCACTACTGATTAACAGCAGCAGGGCTAGAGTTAGTTGATGTTTTGCCTGCTCGGGCATTTTGAACAGCCATAAAAAAGCTAACAAAAATACCGAGAATTAAAATCACTGACGCGATTTTTTGAACGAAATGATTAGACATATTCAATTTTATTTTGATTTTTGTTTCAGAAATTCTGTATTTCTAGTATTATTATATCAGAAATTTATCATTTTGACAAGAGCATGAACACCAAAAATATAATTGTGATGCTTGCATCACTCTCACTCCTCTTCGCAGGGTGTACTGGTCCAACTTTCACAGAACCAACCCGTCCAAGCTTTAATGATTCAAGTTCACAACAAGCTCCTTATACGACTCCAATCCAAATCAACGACCAAACAATATTTGTAGAAATCGTAGATACTGATTCCAGCAGAGCACAAGGTTTGTCTGGACGTGAATTGTTAAAGGATGGTCAAGGAATGCTGTTTGATTTCACCAACACTTCACTCACACAACCAAGTTTTTGGATGAAGGATATGAAGATTGATATCGATATCATCTGGATTAACAACAATACAGTTATCGGCATTACTCCTAATGTCCCGAGGCCGACTGACTCGGAAAATCTACCAACCTATCCTCCCCCATCAAACATTACCCACGTACTGGAAGTACCGAGCGGTTACGCAGAACGAGCCAAAATTAATGTGGGCGATCAAGTGAAACTTTAAAACTCCCTTCCGCCATCTGGCGGAGGGAGTTTTTTATACATCAAGATTATTGTACAACTCAAGCCATTGCTCGATAGTCAGTTGTTGTGGTCGCGCTGAAGGTGAAATTTTTAGTTTTGATAAAATCTTTGCTGTATCTTTTTTACTCACGCCGAGATTATTAGTGAGCGTGTTGTGAATTTGTTTTCGCTTCCCTGCAAAGCAAGCTTTGAGAATTCTAAAAAATTTCTTTTCATCTTCAATATTATATTTTGGCTTCTCATAAAGTTTGATGTTAATCACCGCGCTATCAACTTTGGGTTTAGGATGAAACTTGTGTGTTGGTACAATCGTCACTAACTCCGCTTCCCCGTATAACTGTACCGATAACGCCAACAAATTTAACTGACCCGGTTTAGCTACTACATTTTTTGCAACTTCTTTTTGAATCAACAATGTTAAACTTTCTGGTTTATGATCTTGTGCTAAAAACAATTGAATAATTTTTCCAGTGATGTAGTAAGGGATGTTGGCAACAACTTTGTAATTTTTTAACCCACTCTCGCTAAAATTATATTTCAATACATCCGTGAATTCGTATTCAAAATTTTTATATTGCTTTTTTAGAGTCCGCAAAACTCTTTCGAACTGCTCGTCTTTCTCCAAAGATAAAACTTCCGCACCACGTTGTAGTAAGCGCTCGGTGAGATTACCAATCCCTGGACCAACCTCAACAACAGTATCCTGATCAGTAACTTTTGCAGCATCAATCATGTCTTCTAAAATAGTTTCGTCCATTAAAAAATGCTGGCCATAAGTTTTGTTTGGACTTAAGCCATAGTGCTGCAATAAATTTTTGAGAGTTTCAATTGTCATTATTCGAAAGGTTCATAGGTTACATCACTATCATTTAATTGCCGAAAGTTAGATGCCGCTGCATTGATAGCTGACTCTGGTAAGGCATGGAGAATCCGTGATGGTGAGTTAGCTTGAAAACTGCCGTACATTTGCCTTCCTTGGGCATACAGTAAAAATAGGCGTTGGCGGGCCCGCGTTAGCCCGACATAAGCCAAACGAATCTCTTCGGCAAGCTCGTTGGGGTTAAATAAGCTATTGGTATGAGGCAAAATACCCTCTTCTAAGCCAACAAAGAACACTGTATCAAATTCCAGACCCTTGGCTGCGTGTAGCGTCATAAGTGTAACAGAATTCCGTTCATCAGTAAGATTATCCAAATCCGTAATTAAGGCAACTTCTTCTAAAAAGGTTTCCAGCCCTTCGTGCCATGGTAAGTGATCGAACTTGGCAGTCACATTGAAAAGTTCGCGAACATTTTCTCGACGGATTTCACCTTGATCAGTACCGTCTTGCAAATGCGCATCAATGCCGGTTAGTTTTACCAAAGTCTTTAGGACTTCGGATAAAGTTATTTGTGGCGTAATCCGATCAATGGTTAGTAAGATTTCTAGGAATTGCTTCAAGCCCTGAGCTTGTTTGGGAGGTAAGCGTAATTCAAAACTGGCATCGCGGATAAATTCAACTTTACTATCTTTAGGTAGCCCCAGCATAAACTTGCGGATGGTATCAAAAGATTTTTCACCAATCCCGCGCGGCGGTAAATTGATTACTCGACCCATGGATAACAAATCGAGTGGGTTAACTACCAACCGCAAATAAGCTAACACATCTTTGATTTCTTTTCGTTCGTAGAACTTTACTCCCCCAACGATGTGGTAAGGAATACCAGAGGCGATAAACACTTCTTCAATTTCACGACTTTGGGCATGAGTTCGATACAACACTGCAAACTCATTTAATGAAGAATGATCTTTAGGCAATTGCGGAATCCCCAAATCACTGCGCAACCCTTTACCACCACGCTGCTTAGCTAAAAACTTATCTAAGATAGAAAACGGTTGCGTTGGCGCTTGCTCCTGTTCATACTCTAACTCATCATCCTCACCAGAACTAAACTGCACAATCTTCTTTGCCACAAATACCGCTTCAGCATGACCATCATAAACTTCTTTAATCACCACTTTATCGCCATCATGATTATCAGTCCAGAGAGTTTTCGGTTTCTGCTCAGTATTAAGCTCAATGACTTTTTGCGCAGCTGCCAAAATATTTTTGGTTGAACGATAATTCTGTTCGAGCTTGATAACTTGAGCATTGGGAAAATCTTTTTCAAAGTTTAAGATATTAGCAATATTACTGCCGCGAAAACCATAGATACTTTGGGCATCATCACCAACCACAAAAATATTTCCCGACTTCGCCAACAAATGCAAAAACATATACTGTGCTTGATTAGTATCTTGATATTCATCAACTAATATATACTGCCACTGAGCTTGATACTTTCTAAGTACGTCTGGAAAATTTTGGAACAGAATAATAGGCAACATTAACAGATCATCAAAATCTACGCTGTTTTGGCGAAACAAAAAATCTTGATAGCGCACATAAACTTGGGCCGCCAAATCACGAATATGGCCTTCTAGTCCTAAATCCATATTAGCCGGAGTCTGCAACAGATTTTTGGCCGAAGAGATATAAGCCCGAAACAAGGTTGGACCATATTGTTTTGGAATATCTAAATCCTTAAGTATGTCTTTGAGGATTTTAACTTGATCGTCACTATCAATAATCACAAAGTTTGCACTATAACCAAGCTTTGGAATATGCTTCCGGAGAATTCTTACTCCAATCGAATGGAAAGTTCCCAATAAAGGTTGACTGGCTAGTTTGCGAGAAGCCTGGCCGCTTAACAATTGGTTAACCCGGCTCTGCATTTCCTTAGCTGCTTTATTGGTGAAGGTTACAGCCAAAATCTGATCTGGAGCAAACAGACCCTGCTCTATAATATAGGCAATGCGAAAGGTTAAAACTCGAGTCTTACCACTGCCAGCACCAGCCAAAACTAAAACCGGCCCCAAAGGAGCGGTCACTGCATCAGCCTGAGGTTTGTTCAAGGAAGATAAGTCCATTTCTTCTACTATTATAGCATTCAAAAATATGGTTCATTTAACCACGCAATATACGAAATTTCCCTTTTATTTAAGCGGATTGTGGAAAAAAAATGGCTTAGATACTGGCCCAAAAGACACTAATCCCCAGTCTCACTTGTATGTTTCTTTATGTCTTGTTAGACTGGCTTAGTATCGATGCTGAAGCAGTCGAATTTCAGCAAAAAAGCCTAATAAAATCACTATTTTAAATTAAAATTAATCCAAATTTTTGGTGGCTCTCGGGGGGAAGTTTGCGTTCAAACGAATGCTCTAGAGCTGATCGAAAAAGAGGTCGTATAAATTCCAGCAAATCATACTTTCATTTTCGAGATTTGCTAGAAGGTCCAGCCATACCCGCTTCGCATTTAACTCAATACCTGATCAAAAGACTGAAACGATATTGGTTTATTAGCCAATACCTTTTTAAAAAATTATCCCACAGCCTAAAGGCTCATTATCCTAGAATCTCTAAGCTGTACACTGACCACCACCCATCGGTGCAACTTAACCAGAAACTTTCTGGTTGGGACTATAGCATTAACTTTTCCAGTGAAATCCTGGTCGGAGTTGTTGTAATAGTAGGCGCTGTAATCAACGTGGTTATTTTTAATCCCCTCTCTGCTGACTATAAACACAATGATAAAAGCTTGGCCAGCGAACTACTTCGCAACCATACCGGTCTTAATCAACAATTAGCTGACAAGCAAGATACAATTAGTACTACTATTGCCAACCACAGTATCTTTTCTCAAGCGAATGCCAGCAACTACGATGAGTTTGGTTCTGTCTTGGGAGCTACCGACACTCTAATTGAAATCAATGAAGAAGCCCAGATTGATGACTCAGGTATTACTAAACCAAACCCTGATAGCATTAAAAGCTTAGTTGAACGCCAGGTTACTATTTATAAGACTCAACCATTTGATACGGTTTACACTGTTGCTGAAAAGTTTGGTGTCTCTACTAAAACCATTCGCGAAACCAATAGCTTACCAAACAACGCTTTATTGGCAGATTGGGACTTAATAATCCCACCAGTTGATGGAATTGTGATTCAAGTGACTAACCCAAACCTCACCCTAACTGACGTAGCTGGTAAATACAACGCAGACATTAACAAAATTGTCTCCTACAACGGCTTGGCGGATGCGGAAGACATGGTGGAACTCAATGGTTATTTAATCATTCCTGGTGGTAGCTTACCACAAGCCCCTGCTCCTTCAACCTCAAGCTCTACTACTGCCAGCTCAAAAACTAAACCATCTGTACCTCGTGCAGCCACAATTGCTGGTAATCACAAATTCGCCCCTGGTTACTGTACTGACTACGTAGCGCGTAAAGTTGCTGGTATTACTTGGGGTGGAAATGCTAACCGCTGGATTGCTAACTCTAAAGCTCACGGCGCAACTGTAAACCGAACTCCGGCTCCTGGTGCAATTCTTGTAACCAGTGAAAACAACCGTTATGGTCATGTGGCTTACATCGAAAGTGTAAGTGGCACCAAAGTCACCATCAGCGAATGGAATTACGAAGGTCTGTACAAAAAGACTGTGCGAACTCTCGATATCTCTGACAAGCGCATTCAAGGTGTGATTCACCCTAAATAATTCCGACTACAAAATAAAAACCGCCCAGCTTGGGTGGTTTTTTTATTAGCTTCAGTATTTATTGCTGAACTCGACCATTCTGACCTTGAGGTAAAGCATTAGTAGAAATATCCTGACTGTTCAATTTAATGTCTTCACTAGTGAAATCATCGACTGCCTGAAACTCAATGCCACGCAGTAACTCCAAGGCTTGGCCAATCTGAGAACTAGACGGAGTAACCCGCACTGTGAATTCTAGTGCCCGTTCTGGCCTGAGCACTCCGCTGTGGGCTAATAACTGGCCTAGTTCCCAAGTTACTCGACCGGTCGAAGAATCAAATTTTACCAAACTCTTTTCGCTTGCAGTAAAACTATTAGTATCTAATGTCACTCCAACCGGAATTAAAGCAGTTAACACTCCGTTTCGATAATCATTAGAGTTATTCTTTAGACTTAGCTTAACTACAAAGCTGCTCACTTGGCCAACTTTTGGCGGCAAAGGTCCATCTACATGACTTAAGCTATTTGTTAACGTTGATGGGCTAGAAATTTTTAGCTCAATATCACCGCCAGTAATATATTGCTCGTTCTGATTGGATTTAATCCGTGGACGTATTTTAATCGTCAGATTTTTTGCATCGGTTGTGGTCGCAGGGTTGGCTACATTAAAGTTCAATCGAACAGCTCCACTGGCTCCAACGGCTAATTGTTCAAGTAAAGGCGATGAAGAACCATTCCATGTAACTAACTGATCAGAAACAAACCCTGAATCAGCTTGGATTGAACCAGGCTGGACACTACCTGATTCGACCTCAGCTAACAACTGCAGGCCTGTATGGACAACATTACTATTATTCTGGAATTTTAATGTAACGTTGATACTGCTACCAGGCTTAACAATGCCACCTTGCGCCGAAGAGTTAACGGTTGCCTCAACAGACAAGGCTTGCTGACTGATCTCTAAAGGATACACATTGCTTGATTGGGTGAAATAATTACCTTCATCATCAGGCACTAAAAACTCAGCAACTAGTTCGTACTTTTGCCCGACTTGACCTGCACCAATGGTGCCATTAAAGGAAATTTTTCCAGCCTGATTTGGCGCTAGAGTACCAACATTCCAAATATTACTTCCTAAGGAAGGTGGTGGCTCGCTACTACCAAACTTGAAGCTACTCGGATAAGTGATTTGAATACGGCTATTTTCAATACTGCGAGTAGAGGTATTGCGATACGATAAATCGAAACTAACCTGTTCTCCAGTATTAGCTTGATTCTTTCCCGAAAAATCCAATATGACATTGGCCGCGATTAATCGAGTTTGATGGCTGGTTTCTGAAGTGAAGCTAGAGCTAAAATTATCAAAGCGGTAACGTAGTCTCGCGACTAGACGCTTTTGGTCGTTAACATTTCCTTGTGCCAAGGTTTTTACAATCACAACTGCGTTCTGACCATTAGCTAAATCAGGAACCTTAAAATTAGTCCCGGAAAGATTTTCTGCTTTTGGGGAACTGGAAACATAACTGACCCCATCGTCATAAACTAATTCTAAGTTCATATCTACCAATTTCGCAGGATCCTGATTGAGTACTTGAATGCGGTAAATAACTTCTCCGCCGGCCTGAGTGGTTTCTGGTGCATCAATTGTTAATGAAACCTTAGCTTGTTCGCGACGCTGTTCTTGACGTGGCCAAAATGCAATCGCTGCTAGAATGCCAATAATCAGGAAACCTAAAACAATGGCAACCACGTACCACTTATTTTGTGAGAGAAAATTTTTAAAACCGCCAGAACTAGGTGGTTCTGGCGCAAGTGAACCTTCTTGCGCTGCAACTTGTGTTTCTGGTGGTTTGTTTCCGTCCGGTCCTTGTACAGATTGCGGTTGAAAGTCTTCCATAGCTGTATTTATTATATCACGGCTTGCCTTGAAAAAAATACTGAGCGGCGTTAAGCTGTCTTTCCAACTGGTAAGCACCAAAATTATTCATCAGTTTCAGGAGTTTCTGCCAAACTAACGAATCAGCCGTTGCTGAAGGGCTATTTTGATAAAGATTAGTGTATAAACTGTACACCTCGGATTCAACTGGTGATTGCTGGCCTAAGCCTGAGCGAATCACAAAGCTTCCATCATCAAAACTTAACCAACCGCCGTTGGCAGGTATTGACTGATTAAGTAAGCGAGGGGCCAAGCCGATAGTAGTTAAGGTCTGCACAACAAATCTAGTCACTACTTCCAAACATTGCGAATAATCTGCAGATCCTAGTTGTGTTAGTGCTTGTCCATAACACCAAAATAACTGCTCGTTAGGCTGTGCATCTGCTAAGGCTCGATTGGCATACTCTTGTAAGACCATCAGTGCTGCGATGCGATCTTCACTCAGAGTAATGTCGGGATAATTATTCTGTACTGTTACGCCTATCAATTTAGGTAGTGATCCATTCCCTGCCAAAATAATTTCTAATTTAGCAGTGGGTTGAATTCTGCCGGCCAATCGACTAGTGAGTTTCTTGGCAGATTTGACCATGACGCGAACTTTTCCTTCCTCCAAAGAAAAAAAGGTGAGCAGCACATCTTGCTCACCAATATCTTGTGATTTTAGAATATAACCTTGTAAAGAAAGTTCTCTAGACACGGATATTAGTTGGTTTTAGTTGGTAAATACTGGGGTTGGCTTTTACCGCGAAGAATATTTGGATCGGCAACATAAATAATACCTGCTATAAAACCAACAATGAACAAGACTACCGTAGCCGTTAGCCAAATGTTAGCACGAGCTTTGGCAACATAGGCAAAACTGGAAGTAAAATGGCTCTGAGTGTAGTTAACCTGGGAGTCAATCATACGCGGTTTAGGGACTGGGGCCTGCTCTGGTATGTAAGCTGAGCGGACCATACTTGGTGAGAAAAATTTGATCAAGTCACTTCGAGAAATAATACCTACTAATTTATTGGTACTGTCGGTGACTGGAATTGGATTGACGCGCTGCTCTGCGAACATTCTAGCCAACTCTTCAATAGGCGTGTCAGGTCGAGCAAAAGGCACGGATTGATTCATAATATCTTTAGCTTTAGCATTCACGACCTGCTCGACAACGTGTGGCAACTTTTTCTCTGCACCTTGTACGAAATCAACGTTGGATAACATTTGAATATATGTCGGCAAATATAAGTTTGAGTCAGCGGTAATAAAATCGCGTTCAGAAATTGTACCCAATACCCGACCATCGTTATTAACAACTGGTAAACCAGAGTAATGATACTTATGCAAAAGATCAGCCACCTCGCTAACGAGTGTGTCCGGGGTCACTGTGATTACTTTGCTGGTCATTAAATCTTTGGCTTGCATAGCTATATTATATCAAACAAAAGAACCTCCTTGCGGAGGTTCTGAGTATCTAGATTATTCACAAAGCCAAGAACAAACTTCACCATCAGCTGATGCTGATAAGGCTGCATCAGACTTGTTGGCATCATCCAAAAAATTGCGGATAACTTGCTTGGCTTGTTGTTCGGTTTCTGCCCTACCGATCCCTTCAGCAAAAGCTTCCATTTTATTATCAGCGCGACGTTCCAAGTAAGTGGTCCAGCCCAGCAAAACTGCACTGGTGATTAACACCAACACTAACGCATATTTTAATCCTGTAGCTTGATTCATGTTTATATTATACCACTAAACTTCGATTAGCCCGAGCCAAATCGCAGCGCCGTTAACACTAGCTTGGGTCTCATAATCAGCATCGACTTCCAGATTGGTCTTGATCTGATTGATGAAGGTCTTTTTACGGTCTACTAAGTTGGTTAACGCGTGAACTAATTGATCGTCAGTACTGTTATAGTACAAATCAACTATCTGTCCGACTTTTAGACCGCTCTTCTTACGCAAATCCTGAATAGCGCGTTCCAAATCTCGAGCCACGCCTTCGGCTTTGAGCTCATCAGTAAGTTCGGTGTTCAAGGCCACCGACAAATTCCCGGCTTCCTTGCTCACCCAACCGGAACGAGAAATCAACTCAGTGTTAGTAACTTTCTTAACATTCAATTCTTCGGCAATAATCTGCTGAAGAGATTCATCTAGATTGAGTTCGTCTTCTTTGAATGAATACTGTAACTCAGCCAACGGTTGTCGTACTTTAAGATTTTGTTCTTTACGGAGTGAAAGCCCTAACTCTACGATTTGTCTAAGTGCAGTCATTTCATCCAGAATGCTCTGCCGATACTCGCGAACTTGGGTCCAAGATGACAAATGCACAGATTCTTGGCTCGATAAATCTCTATAGATGACTTCGCTCAGATACGGCATAAACGGTGCTAACATTTTACTGATCTCGACTAAGCTAAAACCAAGCACGCGCAAAGCTGTTCGAGAATCCTCTGTGCCAAGCTTAATGCGATCGCGACTACGACGCACATACCAAGTTGAAAGCTCAGTAATCAAGGCACTAATCGCCCGTCCTGCTTTGACTGTGTTGTAACTATCAAGATATTTGGTAACTTCGGCATGAGTTTCAAATAACTTTGCCAACATCCAGACATCAAGACTATGGGTAACAGTCGGTACTTCCGAACTTACTGTGTCTTTGCTGTACATACGGTAGAACTGCCAAGTGTTCCAAAAAATTAAGCTCAGCTTGCGATTCACCTCTGCTATGCCAGTTTCGGAAAAGTTTAAATCCTCCCCGACTACCACAGGACTGGTTAATAAATAGAAGCGCATCGGGTCTACGCCGTAACGCTCAATTAACAGGTTCGGGTCTTCAAAGTTCTTTTTGGATTTTGACATCTTGGCGCCATCTTCGGCCAAGACTGTTCCGGTAGTGACAACGTTGCGGAAAGGAGCTTTGTCAAAAATAATCGTGCTAAAGACATGCATGACGTAAAACCAAGCGCGAGTTTGCGGAATATATTCGGCCACAAAATCAGCAGGCAAGCGCTGTTCCAGCAAATCCTGATTCTCAAACGGCGCGTGCAATTCTGCAAACGGCATACTAGCTGATTCCACCCAGCAATCCACTACTTCTGGGATGCGAGCCATAGTACCTTCACACTTCTGACAACGAATTTTAATTTTATCTATATACGGACGATGTAAATCGAGTTGCTGTAACTCACTTGGTTTATAGTTAGGATAAATTTCTTCAAAGTTTGTGCTTTGCGTTTTTAATTCCTCTACCGAACCAATACAAACTTTGTTATCACAATCTTCAGTCTCACACTTCCAAAACGGCAAAGCAGTGGCCCAGTAACGATTGCGGGAAATATTCCAATCCGGAGCATTCTGAATCCCTTGTGCGAATCGGCCCTGTTTAAGATGCTCAGGATACCAATTGATATCTTCATTGAGTTCTAGTAAGCGGGATTTAATCTGTTGGATATTAATAAACCATGCAGACAAAGCGGAATAATATAGAGGGGTACCGCAGCGCCAACAGTGCGGATAACTATGGGTATAATTATGAGTTTTGTAAACTAGGTTGTTTGCGGACAACTCATCTAGCACAATCCGGTCAGCATCCTTAAAGAACTTGCCGCGCAAACTTTCTGGCGCAACATCCATGTACTCGCCTTTATTGTCCAGCATCTGCTGACGAGGTAAATTGCGGCGCTTGGCGGCGGCAAAATCTTCTTCACCATACATAGCGGCGTTATGAACAATTCCTGTGCCGTCTTCGGTGGTTACAAAGTCCTCGATATAAATTTTATGAGCTGTATTGTTTTCATCAGTAATTACGCCAGGGTAAAGTGGTTCGTAGGTTAAACCTTCCAAAGAACGAGCACTAACTTCGGCTTTAACTTCGTAATCACCTTCTAAGATTTCTAAACGATCTTTGGCTAAAATATATATTTCACCATTTTGCTCTACTATTACATAAGTAATGTCTGGTCCTACATTCAAGGCTGTATTACCCGGTAAAGTCCAGGGAGTAGTGGTCCAAGCCAAAGCATAAGTTAATTCATTGCTCATGAAATCTAAGATGCGTTGACCGGGTTGAAGTTTGAACTTCACAAACACAGATTCTTCAGTAACATCTTGATAGCTGTTATCCATAGCTACCTCAAAATTAGATAGCGGGGTTTCGCAGCGACTACAATAGAGCAGCACTTTAAAATCTTCGTAGATTAAACCCTTATCCCAAACTTGTTTGATTCCCCACCAGACACTTTCCATGAAAGTTGTGTCCATGGTTTTATAAGAATTCTCGAAGTTAACCCAGCGACCCATACGCGCCACGGTCTTCCCCCATTCTTCAGCGTAAGTTAAAACGCTTTCGCGACAGGTGGCATTAAATTTATCTACACCAATTTCTTCGATTTGTTTTTTGCCAGAAATACCCAGCTTGGCTTCTACAATGTTTTCGATTGGTAAACCGTGACAGTCCCAGCCCCAGACACGGCGTACATACTTACCTTTCATGGTTTGGTAACGACCAATGGCATCCTTGACTGCAGAAATTAAAATATGGCCATGATGAGGCAAGCCCGTAGCAAAAGGTGGGCCATCGTAAAATACAAAGGGCGCTTTGTTTTTTGTTTGGTCTAGCGACTTCTCAAAAATATTGTTGGATTTCCAAAACTCAAGAACTGATAATTCTTGTTCATTAAAATCCGGGGCGTTTGAATGCGGTTTTTGATTCTGTTCTGACATAATATTCCATTGTATATTACTTACTTGTTTGAGCCAAGTTCGAGGAGCAAGCTGCGGATGGCGCGAGCCGTAGTAAAGCTACGGTGAGCGACAACGTAAAGATTGCGACAAAGAAATTGGCCAAACCCCGAAGGGGTGAGCTTGGCTGAAAGTCTGAATTTACTTCAGACTGAAGCCAGCGAACAAGAGAGTAATAATTACATTTCCTTTGGTGCCTGGACTCCTAATAAGGTGAGTCCATTGCTTAATACTGTTGCGGTAGAACGAATGATGGCAATACGGAAAAGCTGTTTCTGCTCATCGGTTTCTTTGAGAATTGGCACAGCCTCATAAAACGAGTTAAAAATTTGTGACAGCTCATAAAGATAATTACAAATCACGTTCGGCGTATAGTTGGTAGCGGCTTGTTCAACAACTTCGGCAAACTGGTTCAACTTTCGCAGCACACTGAGTTCTTGTTCACTAATTTCGTCAGGTTGAGCAATCTGGCTATCTTCGGAAATCTGACCTTTGCGCAGAATCCCGTTGATTCGAGCGTGAGTATATTGTAAATAAGGGCCGGTATTTCCTTCAAATGATAGCGCTTTCTCCCAAGTGAATACAATGTCGCTCTTATAGTTATGGGACAGGTCAAAGTACTTGAGCGCCGCGCGCATCACCTGGCCAGCCACCTGCTCTTTTTGGGACAAAGCGGGATTCTTATCTTGAATAATCGCCAAAGCTTTTTCTTGGGCTTTGTTAATCAATTCTTTAGCGCCAATCATGGTTCCTTTGCGCGTGCTCATCTGGCCTTCCGGAAGACTGAGAACGCCATAGGCGATATGAACTGCTTCTTCTGGCGAAGTAATGACCCCTAGTAATTCCAAAATCTTAAAGGTCTGAGCCAGGGTGTGAGTCTGGCGATTATCTACAACGTAAAGCTGCTTATCAAACCCTTCTTGCTTTCGAAAAATATAAGTTGCTAAATCGCGCAGTAAGTAAGTCGTGCCGCCGTCTCCTTTCACGACAACCGCAACACCTAAACCACGATCCTCCAAATCTACAATTTGCGCTCCTTGCGATTCCTTTAGCAAACCCTTAGCTCTGAGCATGTCCAAAACTTGAGGCATTTTGTCGGCATAAAAACTTTCTGGCCAATCATGATCAGACTTGCGGATCTCTAAATCATCATAGATAACCTTGTACTCGCTCCAGCTCCAGTCCTTAAACTGCTGCCATAAAGCAATATTCTCCTCATCGCCCTGTTCTAGTTTTACAAACTCTTGTTTGCCTTGTTCACGCAAAGATTCATCGCCTTCCATTTCCGCATTAATCTTTATATAAAGTTTATTCAGCTCATTAATCGGATCGCTAGCAATCTGATTATCATCGCCCCACTTCTTATAAGCTAAAATCAGCAAACCAAACTGCGTACCCCAATCGCCCAAATGGGTATCGCTCTCCACATCGTACCCCGTGAACTTCAAAATTCGAAAAATGCTGTCGCCGATGATTGCTGTGCGCAAGTGCCCCAAGTGAAGAGGCTTAGCAATGTTAGGCTGAAAATATTCAACTAAGATTTTTTTGCCAGCGCCAATATCGCTCTGCCCATAACTCTCGCCGCTTTGCTGAATCTTGCGCAAGTTATTAGCCAAATAAGATTCAGATAACCAAAAATTAAGAAACCCACCAGCTGATTCAATCTTGGAAAAAGTCTTTTGGTGATCAAGCGCAGCAACTTTTTCTGCTAACACGGCCGCAAATCCTGCCGGAGAGTCTGCCGGAGCGTTGTTAAATTTTTTAAACAACACCATTGCGGCATTGGAAGCATAATCCCCAAAGCCAGGCTTGGGATAGGACACATCAATCAATCCCGAACCAAAAACCTCCTCTGCCTCTTGAGGAGAAATTTGCTCAACAGCTTCTTTAATTAGTGCCGAAATATAGGCTTTCATAAGCTAAATTATAGCTTTTTTATTAGAGAAATAAAAGTTGCTTCAAATTTGAGTTTTTCTTGGAATGGATTTGATAACTATTATGCCAAGCTATACGCAGTGGGGCGGGCTCATCGGTATGACGAAGCGGATCGTCACCCCTTTGCAGCGGGTTCGACTCCCGTCCGCTCCACCACACTTGAAAAGGCGTTCATATGCATGGTATGATGTGCATGACGATCCGCTTCTCAAAATCTTACCGAGAGCCTGTAAAAAGCCGCCATGAGGCGGCTTTTGCTTTTCTGATATAATAGACATATGAAATCTTTAGCCCAGAACAAGCGAGCCAAATTCGACTACGACATCAAAGATACTTTTGATGCCGGTTTAATATTGGAAGGGCGAGAGGTTAAATCGGCAAAGGAAGGCAATATCTCGCTAGCCGGAAGCTATGTGAAAGTGTCAGCTACTGGCGCTAGCTTAGTGAATGCCCACATTGGCCCTTATAAGTATGCGCCACAAGAAGGTTATGAACCAACCCAAAGCCGCAAGTTGTTGTTGAATAAGCGCGAACTTAATCAACTCCTAGGTAAAGAAAAAGGCACCGTAATTATTCCGCTAGAAATTTTCATTGGTCCTCGCAATCTGGTAAAGCTAAAAATCGGAGTTGGCCGCGGCCGCAAGAAAACCGACAAGCGCGAGTACATTAAAGAGCGCGATACCAAGCGCGAAGCCCGTAAGGCCACCGACCGATAACTTGAAATAAAATTGAAACAGGATTTAGCAATCCTGTTTTACAATTAAACCATGAAACTCAATCGCGATTTAATCTACATAACCATCATTGTCTGTTTAATCGCCGCGCTCGGCCAACTTTACTACTCTTTGGTTTGGCATCCAGCCTGGCAAGAAGCCCAAAGCCGCGAGGTACAGATTTATTATAACCGCGATGTCGCAGCCAATGAGTTAGTCATTGAGCAAATCCAACAAGCCGAAAAATTTGTATACTTTGCAATTTACACCTTTACCCGCGAAGATATTAAAGATGCTCTTATATCTGCCAAACAACGTGGCTTAGATGTTCATGGTTTAGTTGATAAAAAACAAAGCATGGAGCTACAACCCCAAGCTAAGATAATAGCAGAACTGCAAGGCGTCGGAATCCCAATTGAATTCAACGACCACAGTGCCATTATGCATCTTAAAACTTTAGTGACTGATAAAAGCTTTATTAGTGGTTCTTACAACTGGACAGCAAGCGCCACCGAGCGCAACGACGAAATTATAGAGATTGGCCGGGACGAAGAACTGCGGCGCAGCTATCAAAAATTACTAGAAACTTTGCTCCGTAAATATTCATACTAACTAGTGTGATATAATACAGCAATGGACACTATTACACTCACAGATTTATTTTTCATCGTAACTGGTATCGCCGTAATTTTTATTACAGCTTTTATTGTCATCGCGCTAATCTACTTCATTATGTTCTTGCGCACCTTAAAAGCAATTGCTGACCAAGCCAGCCGAGCAGGAAAATTCATTGTTGATGATCTTGGTGAATTAAGTAAAAACATTAAACAAGAAGGTTTTAAGTTAGGTTCGTTCCTAAAATTTATTTTCAGGATGAAATCTAAAGTTAAACAAGCTAAAGGAAAGAAGTAATATGAAAAAATCACAAAAACAAGCTATCGCAGTTGGCGCCGGGGTTGCAGCCATCGCTGCAGCAGCAACTGCTGCCTATTTTCTGACTGGTAAGAACGCTAAAAATCGCAAAAAAATAGCCAAGTGGGCAAAAGACATGCAGGCTGATGTAGCCAAAGAAGTCGGCAAAGCCAGTAAGCTTACTAAAGCTACCTACAGCAAAACTATTGACCAGGTTGCCAAGCACTACAAGAATCTCAAAAATGTTGATACCCCTGAATTAGCTCAACTTGTTGCTGAACTTAAGGCACATTGGGATGTCATCAACGAAGAAATCCAAAGTGCGAGTAAGAGCGTAAAGAAAGTTGTTCCAAAGGCAGTAAGATCAGTTGCCAAAAAAGTAAAGGTTGCAAGCACCAAGAAACCTGTTAAGAAATCTCGCCGCTAAATTCAAACTCCCGAAAGGGAGTTTCTTTTTTTTACTTTCACTGACAACCAAGTAGTATGCCTTGACAAAACCCTTATTTTACCGTACAATATTGGCTACCGGGGATGCCGGATTTTGACAGAACTTTGACATCATTTCATATACAAGCCGAGCCAGCTTGCAAGCTCGTAAATCTTACAAGCATTCATACGTGCTAACGCATGGAACAAGGTCGTAGCAGCATTTTCTGCTGACTACGCACCTGCTGTAGCCTAACTTAGGTGAAAGCGCAGTCCTGTTGTCTACTCCGGCCACAGAGTCACTGCTTTATTAGGAGTTATAGCTGCGTCGTTTGATTAACGCGACTCAGCCGAATAGTTGTTAATCAACCTTTAGTTTAGTTGTCCGTTGTTAGACTAAAGGCACTTAAACGGACTAAGCTTGTGACCAATGAGATGGTGAACCAGTTTTGGACGCGGGTTTAACTCCCGCCATCTCCACCACTAAAATTGCGCTTATATGAGCGCTTTTTTTATTAACACTTTTCTAATGCAAATTTATTGAATAAAATAATAACAATTAATACAAAACATATGGATTGTATATTTTGCAAAATTGTTTCAGGTGAATCTTCATCGTTTAAAGTTTGGGAGGACGAAAAACACGTAGCGTTTCTATCAATCTTTCCCAATACTGTTGGTGTAACAGTTGTTATTCCTAAACAACATTACCCGAGTTACATTTTTGATCTACCTGAAGATGTAATGATTGACTTAATCAAAGCTGCAAAGAAAGTAGCTAAAATTTTAGATACAAAACTAGATGATGTAGGTAGGACAGCAATGGTGTTTGAAGGATTTGGAGTTGACCATATACACGCCAAACTGTTTCCTATGCATGGCACAAAGATAGATAATTGGAAACCAGTCAACTCTAATTTAAAAAAATACTTCGATAAATATGAAGGATATATTTCTTCCCACGATGCTGACCAAGCTGATGAAAAAGAATTAGAAAAGCTAGCCAAAACTCTATTCGAATTAAAGTAAGGTTATAACTTTCTAGCAATTATATCGAACACATGCCAATGCTTTGCTGAGCCATCAGCTGTTTTACCATCAAATTCCTTTTCTTCGAAATGAATCATATCCATATCCCCTAGGATAGCCATTGCAGTTTCTTTGGTAACAAAAGTTAGGTTAGGATTGTCTTTCCATCCATCACGGTCACCAAAAAACTGACCGCAAAAAATTCCATGTTCAACTAAAGAAGATTTAACTTTTTCAAATACTTTTTCGAAATCACTTTGGGGGGTGAAAGGTAATGAATATATTGCGGCAGCCACATCAAACTCATCCTTTGGAAAATCAAAA
This sequence comes from uncultured Candidatus Saccharibacteria bacterium, assembly GCA_964594755.1. Lineage (GTDB taxonomy): Bacteria > Patescibacteriota > Doudnabacteria > UBA920 > UBA920 > UBA920. Next base: position 31,390 of record CAZQMO010000003.1, read on the forward strand.
TTCGAGAACGAACTAATAAAATAATGTAATTTATCTGATTCCACCTTGCTAGCTGCTTCTGCTATCACCTCTTCTTTATCAATGATAGTAGTTTCAAAACCTTTAGATAGCAAGAACAGAGTATCCTTCAAAGTTGCACCGCCGCCGATATCGATAGCCTTACCTATTGTTTCTACGTACTCCAAAGCTTTAATCAGCAAAGGGGATGGAGGATAATTTTTAGTGTTTTCGTAATAATTATCCCAGTTGTTTATAGATTTATTATTCATATATTAAGTATATATTAAAATTGGGCGCAGCACATATTGAATGTACCACGCCCGCTAGCTTTTCAGCTTCATGATGTGCAGCCCTGACAGGCAGCGCACTTAGCTGCGCAAAGCTTCTCAGCAATGCGCCTGATTCGCTCTTTACGAGTCATTTGCTTTCACCTCCTTTTATGATTTATTTAACGTATTCTATGAACGCCCTTACCTGAAAACGTTTGCTTGTCTCCTTCAGTTTATCACGACCGTGGAGCATAACAAAGTTATCGAACCAAATTGCCTCACCAGCTTTCAGTTTTAGAGAAATATGATTCCCCCTCTCCCGTTTGTCCAGAAGTACCTGATTAAATCGCTCGACTGATTTAGCCTGACGATCCTCAAGTTTTTCTAGATTTGCGAGAGTAAAAGCTGGTAGCCAATAAACATGAGGGCGTTGATTGTCATTCACGCTCAATACTGGAAGGGTTTCTTCACTCCTAGGTAAAGGCACATTTACTTGTTTTAGCGCCTCAACTTCAGAATAAGATAATTCTTTCAGAATTTCGCGAGTGTCAACCAAAAGGTTTTCACCGCCATCATCGTCAGCGTGTTCACAGAACAACCCGACGACATTCACCAAAGGATAATCTGTGTGAAATGGGACTTCCTCTGGCAGATGAGAGTAACCAGTGAATTTTTCAACCGTATCCCTTGGCTTAAGAAAGATTTCTCTAGTATGTGTAACGCGGCCGAGTTGGTTACAAATTGCCAGATAATTCTCTCGAGTATGGACATTCTCAACAACAAATCCTTGGGAATCAAGCCTGTTAAGAATATCCGCAACATTAATAAATCTCTCAACTTGTAAATCGCTCATTATGTCAACGCCTCACATGGTTGATCAAAAAGCCTTGGCTTCTGTAACTGAGTAAGTATCTCGGCCGAGTACTTCTCAGGATATTCTTCATACCATCGCACAACAGTATCTTCACCGACCACGTCCCAAATGTAGTTCAACTGAAGTTCGGTTTCATCAACACCGATTGGTTGAAAATCTGGTGTTGCTGGTGAGTGATGTATGAAGCTCCCTAAATATTTTTTGCAGAATTCTTCGTAGTCTCTAGTATGCAATATGAAGGTGTGCCAATACTCATCGATCACCACCATACCGCTATGAACCACCAACATCTGTGGTATACCTTCGACTTTGTCTCTTCTGTCTTGTTTGAGCCTGGCGTTCAACCAAAGCCATCTGTGCGCCTCAGAAGCAATCTCTTGAGCTTCCTGGTGCGTTACGTTGTACAGCACTCTGAATTTGTTCAGAACCGTGTTATTCTGGTAGCCTAATGTCTTTTCAAGGCTAAGCATATTTACCTGACCTCCTTTAATTTGCTTAGCCATATCGGCTAATTTAGGCCCATTATATCTATTTTATTAAGTTTTGTCAAGAGTATTATTACGTTTAAATACCTGTATGTGATATCTCTAACCTTATACTGTTTATTAAATATTGGTATTCTCTAATGTCTGGAGCATACCATAACTCCTCATCACCCATTCATATATTGGGTTTAAAGTTTTTTGCACTATGTCCACCAAAATAAATACCATTGTTATATTCTTTTTAGCTAAGGATGTAAGAATGGTATTTATTTTTTAATCAATTGGAGGATGCTAATGAAAGATCAAAACTTTGTCGGGCCGCAGCGCACTTGGCGATGCGAATCTGGCCAGCATGAATCAATTATCCCTGACGGTTCGGTCTTCGCTTGGGCTTGGGCTGTTCAACAAGAACAAGGCCCAGTCGGGCCGCTAATAATCCCTGATTATAGCTGTGAACTCTGCCACCCTCAAAGATATAAACTTAGGTTATCGGATGAGGAAATCGCCTGACCCTGCGATAAAAGGGTCATTTTTATTTGCTCAAAATTAATGAATATCCTAGCAATTAGCGCTAAAATGATGTTTTATTCTATTGACAAAAGTATGATTTTATAGTATAATTATATGTTATAGTTGAACTTCGGTTTTCCTGGAAAACGATTATATAGTAGTCTTTTTCCAGTAGAACCGAACTCGGGCATGCGAGGGTTTCCACCCCTGGTCCCCCGACTTGGCCATCTACTATTTCAATACACAGGAGGCAAAGGATGAAAAATCTTTGCACTTTTATGATGGCGATCGTGCTCGTCATCTCGGCAACCGTCTTAGTTTGGGCTCAAACGCCTAATACAAATTCGGTAGAAACCACTCTGTCGCAGGACGACGTTTATACGATCGTATCTGGCGATAGCTTGGCGGCTCTGTCTCCCGACAAGTGGAGACAGCTCAAAGCCATGAACCCTTTTCTAGACGCTCCAAACCGAACGCAAGTTCGGGCGGACGGCTGGACCAAGGTTCTGATCTATCCCGGAGAGAAACTAAAAGGACTCCGCGCCTTGGGAATAGAAGTTGAAAATGCGGCAGCTTCAACTGTTGCTCAATCACCTTCTCCGTCCGCGGCAGCTACTCCGAATGCCCAAACAGGGCAGACTGAGGAGCAAGGACTTCTTTCGTGGATCTTCTGGACGACGCTTGGATGGTTTCCTTGGTTGCTAGCAATTCTCTTCGGAGCAGGGCTTGCAATTCTCGGCTACCTCTTTTGGTTCTCACGCAACCGCGGCAACGCGGCAGCAGCCGGACCGAAATACGCACCGAACGGAATAACCGATCGAACAGCGGCAGACGAATTCCTTCGCCAAGCTCAACGAAGCTTCGGCACAGGAACTGCCCTAATCGAAAGCTTCCGAATAGAGAACTTGCGGCGACGCAGAGCTACCGGAACAATCAATGTCAGCTACAAAGATGGTACTACCCAAAGTCGAATTCTCGACAATGAAGTAGTCTATCTTGCAGACTTGTATTATCCGGACGGAACGGTTCGTCGCGACGAGATGCTTCTGTCCGCTTGCGGCAATCCGCTTCGGGCTTCGGGTAATGTCGCATCCTATGTTCCGGGATTAAACTTCCGGTTCGTAGACGAACAACCCCAAGTCATCCGAATCACGGAACCCGAACCGGACCAGAACTCGGCACCGACGGTCGCAAAGCCAGCCAAAGCGGAATCTCGTGACGGCGTCTTCTTTACCGAAGACGGCACTGGAGCAGTTGTTGAACTCAATGGTAAAGCTGTTGAGCTCGCGATTACTTCGGACATGAGCTTTCAACTCGGGACGAACTCCGAGGAAGAAAAATCGGTGATTGTTCGCAGAAATTGGGTTCAGCTCAAATTCGAAAACGGACGGATCACTGATTTCGGTCTGGATGGCGAGCCGAAAAGGGTAGTTCCGATAGAGCAGACTTCGGAAGAAGTTCGCTCCGAGGAAGACAACGAAGCAGCTGCGGCAGCTTCATAACGTAACTCAATCAGTGCAAATTGATTGTGCGAACCGACTCAACTTAGGGTCGGTTCTTTTTTTTTGATATAAAATCTGCCAAAATGCGTTATAGTAACTATATGAAGTATATTATCCTAATTTTTATAGCTATCTCTATGATAGCAGTGGGCTGCAGCCAGCAATCTACCGACAGTAGCCAAACAGCGAACCCAGATCAGCAAATTAAAACCGAGGGCGGTGAAATTGTGAACCCCACTTCCTTGCAAGCTTTGATGCAAAAACAATTTGACGGCCGAGAGTTTCAGATTGGCCAAGTGCAGTCTGAAACCGCTACCTACACTCGATACTACATTACATACAAAAGCGGCGAGCTTACTATCTCGGGAATCATGAACGTACCGAAGGGCACCGGTCCCTTCCCAGTCGTAATCATGAATCACGGGTACATTGATCCTGCCATCTACACCAATGGTCGCGGCTTGCGTCGCGAACAAGATTACTTCGCTGCTCGTGGTTACATTGTAATCCATCCTGACTATCGCAATCACGCACAGTCATCCAAGGACGACAATGTAGAAGGCGACATCCGAATCGGATACATAGAGGATGTGATTAATACTATCTATGCAATCAAGTCAGCAAACCTGACTTACGCTGACACCAACCGCATAGCTATGATAGGACACTCCATGGGCGGTGGCATTGCTCAAGCTGTCATGGTGGTACAGCCAGAATTGGTAGACGCTTACATGCTGTATGCTCCAGTGTCCTCCGACGTGCGCGAAAGCTACTACCGCTGGACAAAAAGCCGACCAGAAGCAGTTGAGCAAATCAAACAGCAGCATGGAGATCCGGAAACCAATCCAGAATTTTGGGACAACATGTCGCCGGTCAACTTTTTTGATCGCATTAAGTCCCCTGTGATGATTAACCATGGCACCAATGATGCAGACGTACCTCTAGAGTGGAGCTACCGCACGCGCGATGCTCTAGAGGCCGCAGGCAAAGAAGTGATTCTGCACGAGTACCCTGGCGAAGGGCATGAGTTTGGTCCTGCCTGGGGCACGGTCATGCAGCGCACAATCAATTTCTTCAATCAGAACCTTAAATAAAAACGAACCCGAGAATGTTCTCGGGTTCGATTGTTAATGAGTACCAGCGGCCATCGCTTTCAGAATTTTAGGCTCTTCATATTCGGGTCTAGGATCAGAATCGTCGTCGTCATCAGGGCCAGGATCAAAATCTGGAGGTATAGGACTCATTGTCATAAACCAAATTCCATGATCATCCAACTCAATCTTTAGTTCCTTACCATGACGCAAACCAACTGCTTCAAAGAGATCATCAATCATATCCAATTCAAGATCATTTAAAGCATTTAGCTGACTCTGAATCCGATCATTAAGCGGCACCCAGACTGGATAGAAATGTAAAACGGCTTCTTCAGAGTCTTGGGAGAAAAAATTTCTCACAGAAACTACGATTAATCTGAAAATGCCTGCAACCTTAACTATAGAATCTAAGTCCGATTGCACATCCATACAGCACCTCCTTTGCAATATCAGTATGTTAACCGTAAACTCACAAAATTGTCAAAGCTAGACCAAAGCAACTAAAGCACCCACTGCCGCGACAGTCATCAACGCCACAATCCCGTAACCAAACCAGCTTAAACCTTTCCGATTGACCCAACGACCCATCAGCACTTTATCGCCACTCAGCTTGACGATGAAATACAAAATAATTGGAGCAACAATACCATTCAGTACAGCAGAATAAACTAAAGCCTGTATTGGATTAATGCCAATGAAATTAATTAACATTCCAAGCAACATCGCAAAGATAATTACTCCGTAGAAAGCATGAGCATGACTTAACCCACGAGACAAGCCAGACCGCCAACTAAAACTTTCTGCTAAAGCGTAAGCGGCACTCCCCGCTAATACCGGCACAGCTAATAAACCAGTTCCAATAATTCCAAGGGCGAACAGAATATACGCTTGCTCACCAGCCAGTGGCCTTAATGCCAAAGCAGCTTGCTCGGCTGATTCAATTGCCATACCCTGAGGGAACAAAACCGCAGCACATGTCACAATAATGAAAAACATCACTAAGTTGGACAAAAACATTCCCACTACAACATCAAAGCGCATTCTGCGAACTTCTTTTTTGGTCACTATTTGATGACGAAGTTTAGGAGATAGCTTACCGGCCAACTTTCTAGATTCAACTTCCTGAGAAGTTTGCCAAAAGAACAAATAAGGCGAAATGGTCGTACCGAGTACAGCACATATCATGATGATAATACTTTTTGACCAAGTGATGTTTGGCCAGATGGTTTGCGTCCAAATCTCTCGCCAAGGCAAGTTATCTAAGCTAAGCGCTGTGGCGACGTATAGCAACAACACTAAAGTTAGATACTTTAAGAATCTCGCGTAATTAGCATAAGAAATAAAAATCTGCATACCCAAACTAACAATTGTGAATAGCAGGAGGAAAGTTAAAAAGTTAAACGAAGGGAAAATTAATTGTGCGGCTGCGGCCATTGCCCCAAGATCAGCACCAATGTTAAAAGTATTTGTAACAAAAATAATAGCCGTTAATACATAGAGTACACTAGCTCGATATTGAGTGCGAATATTAGCTGCCAAACCTTGACCAGTTGCTAAACCAATTCGGGCGCACATTTCCTGCACAGCCACCATAAGCGGGAAGGTGAGCGGTGCTAGCCAGAGCAATGAATAGCCGAATAAAGCTCCTGCCTGAGAATAGGTCGCAATTCCTGAAGGGTCATCATCTGAAGCGCCGGTGGTAATCCCTGGGCCTAACGAATACCAATAATCCTCAGCCTCGCGCAAAGGCTTGTTAATACTGTGCAAGGCATGCTGGCTTTCTAACATAGCAGTTTCAAGCGCCTTAGCAGGAGCCTCGGCAACCTCGGTAATTATTTCTTTTGCATTCATTTTGTTTCTAAATATAGAAGGAATCTTTTTTTATTATCTCATAGATTTGGGGGTTTTGACAAAATCGCTAAGAAAAGCTATAATTTTGGCTAGTTAAGGTTAGTAATAAACTCAACAATTTGCAAAAAACCAGAATTAATCGGCAAATTACTGCCCCAGAAATCCGTCTCCTGAATGATCAGGGCGAACAGCTGGGTATTATGCCAATTGCTCAAGCCCTCGCTCTTGGCGAGGAACATGGTCTGGATCTAGTGGAAATCTCTCCTGGAGCAAAACCACCAGTAGTTAAACTGATCAGTTTTGATAAGTTTAAGTACCAGCAAAAAAAACTTGAGCAACAACAAAAAAAGCGTGTCAAAAAAGTCGAAGTTAAGACTATTCGCTTAAGTGCCAAAATCGCTTCTCACGATATTGCCACTAAAGCTAAGCGCGCTGATGAATTTTTGCAAGACGGTGACTGGGTCAAGCTAGAACTGCGCATGCGCGGCCGCGAACAGGCCTTTCTGGATGTCGCCAACCAGCAATTAGAAACTTTTAAAGCGGCTTTAACCGTCCCCTATCGGATTGAAGTAGCTCCAAAGAAAGCTGGGAATACCATAAGCATGACCTTAGCCCCTACTAAATAACAGAGAACTTCAAAGTTCTTAACTATATATAAGATGCCTAAATTGAAAACTCACCAAGGAACTGCCAAGCGGTTCCGCAAGACTAAAACTGGAAAAATCATGCACCGCACTAGTGGGCAAGATCACTTTAACACTCGGGAAACCGGTAAAGTCTCCAAAAATAAGCGTCGCGATACCCAACTTAGCTCTGCTAACCGAAGGATCAAGACTCTTATTGTTCACAAGTAATTTTATTTATCATATATGACAAGAGTTAAACGCGGCGTAGGTCATACCAAGCGTCGTAAAAATATTCTTAAGCGAGCCAAAGGGTTCGACAACCGTCGTTCCACCAACTTGCGCCAAGCTCGTGAAGCTTTGCTCAAGGCAGAAAGCTACGCTTACCGTGATCGCCGCAACAAAAAGCGCGATCAACGCGCCCTCTGGCTAGTCCGTCTAGGAGCTGCCCTTCGCGAAAATGGCACCACTTGGAGCAAGTTCGCAGCAGTTCTTAAAAAAGAAGGTGTTACTGTTAACCGCAAAATGCTTTCCGAAATGGCTATCAAAGCCCCTGCTGGTTTTGACAAAATGGTCACCGACCTTACCAAATAAACTAAAACCCCGGCCCTGTGCCGGGGTTTTGATTACCCAGATTTTCTTTGATGAAATAAAAACCTCCCTTGCGGGAGGTTTTAAACTAGCTGTTAGCGTTGTGGCTGAGTAGCTGGAGCCTGTTGCTGAGGCTGAGTAGCTGGAGCCTGTTGCTGAGGCTGAGTAGCTGGAGCCTGTTGCTGTTGACCAGACTGCTGATTGTTAGCTGGCGGATTCTTTTGGTATTCACGAATCGCTTGCATAACTCGACCGTCTTCTTTGATATCTTCATAGAACAAAATTTGTTCTCGATTAATCTTCATTTCATCAACTGGTCCGTGAAGTTCTTGACCAAGCTTTACCAAAGAAAGTTGAGGTTGCTGTTGCTGTGCACCTTCTGGTTGTGAACCTTGCAAAGGTGGCTGGGTTACTTGAAGATAATAAATATCGTTCAAAGTAGCGTAAGTAGCGCTCACATCTGACAACTTACCAAAGTATACTTGTCCATTAGTCAAGAACACTGCTTGATACCCAGATAAAGTTTCTTCTTGTGCTGTACCAGTCTGAGCTTCATCCTGGCTAGGGAATAAACTGTCACGGAACAATACTGCTCCAATAATTACCAATAATACTACTACTGCCAAGATAATCCAAGGCATGTTGTTACGAGAACCATTACGAGAACCCATAGGATTCATTTGGCGTTCAGGGCCGCCACCAACCCGAATATCTTCATTCATGATAAATAAATTATTTAATTAATTAAGCCTGTCCTCCGTCGTGCATCAGCAGCGCATGACGATATACTTTTGTGAACTGTCGATACTTACCAAGTCTAACTCTTCCTGGGCCAAAACCATAGAAGCGGGCAGGTGAGACACTATGGAACTATTGGTCTTAGATACCGAATGAGCTATAAGAGCAACATCAGGTTGAGCATGGGATTTCCAAAACTCCGCATGATGGGATAGTTGATGAGAGTCGAAGCGCGCAACAGTTACCTGTGGCAAATTTGGTAGCTCTGTGACCACTGACAGCTTGGGGGCATTAACCCTACCGAGACTCAGAGTGAAATTACAATTACTCCAGAGCAACAAATCAAATCGATCAAAGCTTTCAGTCGAATCACTACAGACAGAAGTGTGAACCAGGTTGATCTGAACCTGAGACTCAGAACTAACTACTCGCAGTTGTGGTCCAGCCTTAACTGCGGTCTCAACAACGGGTTCTAGTTCCAAATAACCTTGAGCTACATGAGGACCAAGGGAACTCAGCAAAATGCTGACTACAGCGCTAATTTTCCAAAAAACTGATTTCATAGATTAGGGTTCTATATTGATACTAGCACTGTCTTGGGACTGCAAACTATTAGTGTTATCCCCAGCTACCAGACCGTTCTGAACCCCAGCTAGAGGTGCATATTTAATCGTGCTAAGTGAATTTTGACCACCTGGCAAATTACTTAAAACCAGCCAACCAGTTACCGCTGAGACTAAAAGCACTGCTAAAGCTGGCGCTGCCCAGACTTGCCAGACACTCACCTGGACAGGAGTAGAATTGTCCTCCAAAGACAATAATGCTGATTCCTGTTCTGCTCTTTTCGGGAACATATCGATACTAGCTGCATAAGTCGTGGCTAAATCCTTACGATGGCGTAACACCTGGTCATGTTTAGCAACGATTTCTTTTACTGCTGCTAGCTCATCTGACATAGTTTGCACAACTTCGGAAACTTGAATCACTTCATTGCGCAAAGAATCTAATTTTAAACGAGTCACTAAGGACTGAATGGTGTGATGCTGGCGCGCCGCGTTCTCGGCCGCTAACCGAATAGGAATTCCATCGACTTCACTAATCACGTAGTTATCAATCACTACTGGGGTGGCAATGATCGGCTCGACTCTTGCTGGTTTCTGAATTTCGTCGGTGTCCAAACTGGTAGTTTTCTCGTCAAGTTTTATGTCAGAAATTACTGCTGCTTGGACTGCATCCATACTTGGGGCATTCTCTGCCTCAGGGGCCGAGAAATCAAACAAACCTTTCTCTTCTTCGTCTGCAACTTGGTTATTAAAGCTCCCATTTTCCTCTTCGATAGCCCCGGTAAAGCTCAACAAAGACTGTAACTCACTCTGGGTGGTATACCAATTGCGCCCAATTTTGGACGCTTTAATCTTACCTAGACGACAAAGCTGGCCTAGGTAGTCTTGATGATAACCGCTAAGTGCTGCGGCCTGGGACAACGAAATCCGATGCGGAAATTGATTGTCAGATGTATCTGAATTCAAAGCTTGATGTTTATTTCTTACCTTTAACGTTGGAATAATTATAACATATTTGTTAACTTAAAGTGAAACCTTTCCGAAAATCTTTTTTGCTGCAATTTACGAGCTTTCGGCTATCTTGGCCAAAGAATTTTTCCGCTTAGTTTCCAACTAAACGTCAAAATTTGTTTGACCAAGCTAGCTCGAAAGTAGTAAATTTCGCTAAAAAAAATATTTTCGGGCAAGCCTTCACAGAAGAATTGTCAACTGGTTTTACCCGCACACCTTTACTGATGATTATATAAAGAAAAGGTACTGAGATCAGTCAATTGTCATTAGTTTAACCTAGCTTTAGGTTGGAAAAGGTGTGCTGGTAAACTTTTTATGCTTGACGGAATCAAAATTTAAAATGTATGATGAATTTACGCGCAATTAACTAAGATTTTATTCATGCCACGACCCTTATCAAAATTTTCACAAGAGATCCTATTGCTGCTCAATGAGCGTGGTCCACAGATGCTCCACCAATTGTATGAAGAATTTGGTGATAAAGCCAGTAAGAAGAAAATCTATGACACTATGTTCCGACTAACTAACCAAGGGGTGGCTGAACTAGTTAATGACCGCTACAAAGTTAGTGAAGATGCCAACATTCTAATGCACACTATTGCCAAAGAGAAAGATGGGGTTTGGAAATTAGTAATTTTTGACATCCCAGAAAAGCAGCGCCAAGTACGCAATGTGATTCGAGCCAAGTTAGTAAGCCTAGGCTTTCAGAAATGGCAAAATAGCATCTGGATCTCTCCCTATACCCTAGCGCCAGAGATTGAAGAAGAACTCAACGAACTAGCCAAACACTATTTTATTAGACTAATCAAAACTACGGACATTAACGTAACCGCAGATTTAGAAAAAATGTTCGCCAACGAATAACCAACAGAAAATAAAAAAGCAGCTCAGAGAGCTGTCTTTTTTTACAGTCCTTGAAACATTCTCCAAATACCTACCGTGTAACGAAAAGCCTGTACGGGGTGTATTATTGAGAATGCCAGAAAATGGATACAGTTATACACTATTTCCAAAAAGTCATACAATTTTATCATAAATACCTCCGCTGAACTGGGATTAAATTATATCTGAATATACAAAATTATCAAGTAAATAAAAACACCCTTGATCAGCGACAGAGTGTTTTAGGCATCGAACTAATGAGACAGAACTAAGGGGTTCTGCAGCATTATTGACTTTGGGTTTGGTGTCCAAAGACCGATTGTCAGAGACTTCATCGTACCCACAAAATACTCCATCACTGACTGCTAATGATAATCCTACTTCAAGTTTTAGCTTCCCATTGAGTGAGGAAAGTAATTATATTATAGCAAATTTAAAACCCCAGCATAGCCGGGGTTTGTTTTACCAGTCCAAGGTGCCACCGGTTTGATATTCGATGACACGGGTTTCAAAGAAATTCTTTTCTTTATTAAGATCCACTGCTTCGCTCATCCAAGGGAATGGATTGGCAACGTTGAATTGAGGTGCTAAACCAATACTGTTAAGACGACGGTCAGCAATGTGTTCAATGTACTGCTTAAAGCCTTCTGCATTCATGCCAAAGATGCCTTTCGGGAATACGGTTTGAGCAAACGTGTACTCAAGGACAGCAGCTTCTTTTACTAAATCGATGATGTGCTGTTGGAATTCCGGGGTCCAAATTTCCGGTTGCTCTTCGCGGATAGTATTAATGAGCCAAATTCCAAAGTTAAGGTGCATAGATTCGTCGCGCATAATGTATTGAATCTGCTCAGCACTACCAACCATTTTCTTCTGGCGTTGGAAACCAAACATTACGGCAAACGCGCTGTAGAAGAAAATCCCTTCCATGATCAGCGAAAAGACCACTATATTTTCGACAAACTTTTGGTCAGCTTCTAAAGTGCCGGTCTTGAAGTCAGGGTTAAAGATACCTTCGTTAAAGGTTAAGACAAAGGAAGCTTTGTTATAAATAGAATCAATCTCGCGGTACATGTTAAAGATTTTACCTTCGTCCATGCCCAAGCTTTCGACAATGTACTGATAAGCGTGAGTATGGATGGCTTCTTCAAAAGCTTGGCGAAGCAAATACATGCGGACTTCCGGAGAAGTGACGTGCTTGTAAGCAGCCATCACAATATTATTAGCAGCGATTGAATCAGCTGTGGTAAAAAATCCTAACACGGTTTCAAAAGCTTGGCGTTCGTCCGCTGATAATACAGTTGAACTCTTCCACTGCTCAATGTCGAGTTGCATGCCGATTTCGGTCGGTAGCCAGTGATTAGCATTGGCAGCTAGATAAGACTCCCAAGCAAACGTGTGCTTCATTGGGTAAAGCTGAATAACGTCAGCGTCTTTTCCATTAATGACGCGGCGATCGTTGATATTTACTCTTTGGTTGGTTTTCTGGATTGGCATATGTTTCTTACTTAATTTCTTAGGGTGTTACATTTTGAGTAAAACAAAATTTCACGCCCTCTATTGGCAGGCTTCACAGTCTGGATCTTCCAAACGGCATACTTTAAAGTCAGTTTGTTGGAGAACCCTAGTCATGGGCTTTTCTTCAGTAACTGGAGTAGCAGATTCGGTAGCGACAGCTTCAGTGGAATTTAAACCAAGCTTCTCGGCTAAATTCACTTCTTGGGTAGAAACCTGAGTGACTGTCTCGGTTACAGACACAGGGGCCATACCAGGCGCTGAGGCGGTCACAGAGGCAGTTTCAGACACAACTTCTGTTACGGTAGCCATTACTGGGACTTGCTGTGGCTGAGGCTGTTTTTGCTCGACTTCTTGAGCAACTGCATCTTCGGTTGATTGCTGACCGCGTAAGTGGGTTTTACCAAATTCAGAAGTATTTACAGTAGACTTTTCAACTTGAGAAGCAGCTAAAGTACGGAGATAGTAAGTGGTCTTTACGCCCATGTCCCAAGCGTACAAGTAGATGTCATTAATATCTTTACCAGACTTACCGCCGTAGAAAATGTTGAGCGACTGAGACTGATCAATCCACTTACCACGGTAAGCTGCAGCTTTAATTAACCAACGCGCATCAATCTCGAACACTTCTTTATATTTATCTTTAAGATCTTGTGGCACTTCTGGAATCTCTGTGACCCGGCCATCATAAAACTTTAGTTTAGAGAGCATGTCGTCATTCCAGAGTCCTCGATCTTTGAGTTCCTTCACTAGATAATGGTTCACGACTACGAAGTCACCAGAGATGTTAGCTTTAACGTAAATGTTTTTGTAAATTGGTTCGATTGATGGGATGGCACCAGAAATGTTAGAGATAGTAGCAGTCGGAGCAATCGCCATAGTGTTAGAGTTGCGCATGCCGTACTCTTTGATCGCTTCCCGAACTGGGGTCCAATCCATTTTACCGGTACGAGAAACAGGGATTTCGGTACCACGTTCGCGTTCGAGCAAAGCAATGGTATCCACTGGCAAAATACCTCGGTCCCATTTGCTACCCCGGAAGGATGCATAAGCGCCACGTTCCTTTGCTAATTGGGTTGATGCCAAAATCGCGTAGTAAGCAATAGCTTCCTGGCTTTCATCGGCCAACTGCACCATTTGATCGCTATCAAAATTCACGTTCATTTGGTAAAGCATGTCTTGGAAACCCATTACACCAAGACCAACTGGGCGGTGCTTGAGGTTAGAATTCTTACCCTCGATAGTTGGGTAGAAGTTAAGGTCAATTACGTTATCAAGCATGCGCATCGCGACAGTTACAGTGTACTGAATCTTTTCTAGATCCATCTGACCTTGGCGCACGTGGCGGGCTAAGTTAATTGAACCTAAGTTACAAACCGCGGTTTCTTCAGCAGAGGTGTTGAGAGTAATTTCAGTACAAAGGTTAGAGCTGTGCACTACCCCAACGTGATCTTGCGGACTGCGAATATTGGATGGGTCTTTGAAGGTTACCCAAGGGTGACCGGTTTCAAAGAGCATGGTCAACATTTTCTTCCATAAATCCTTGGCTGGAATTTGGCGGAACAAGCGCAATCCTCCAGCTAAACCTTGCTGTTCGTATTGTTCATAACGCTTTTTGAACTCCTGCCCATAAATTTCGTGAAGTTCTGGAGTTTCATCCGGTGAGAACAATGACCACATTCCCCCTTCTTTCACGCGTTGCATAAATAAATCAGGGATCCAATTGGCAATGTTCATATCGTGAGTTCGGCGACGTTCATCACCAGTGTTTTTGCGAAGCTCTAAGAAGTCTTCGATGTCCCAGTGCCAGGTTTCCATGTAAGCGCAAGTTGCGCCACGGCGGCGACCACTGCGATTAATCGCTACCGTTGTGTCGTTAGCAACTTTCAAGAAAGGAATCACACCTTGACTTTCGATACCTACCCGCTTAATTAGCGCGCCAGTACCACGAAGCTTAGTCCAGTCATTAGCAACCCCACCAGCCCACTTAGACATTTGCGCGTTGTCACCCAAACACTTGTAGATGTGGTGTAAATCGTCTTCGATAGTGGTGAGATAACAAGAAGACAACTGAGAATGAATTGTGCCGGCATGAAACAAGGTTGGCGAAGAAGGCACAAAGTGCAAAGTTGAAGTAATCCTGTAAAATTCAACCGCGCGTGCTTCTTTGTCTTGTTCATTAAGTGCTACCCCCATGGCCACACGCATCCAAAACATTTGTGGAGTTTCTAAAACCTGCTTGGTTTGTGGATTCTTAGTAAGATAACGATCGTATAAAGTTTGTACACCGAGATAATTGAGCAAGTTATCCCGCTCTAACACTAACTCGGAAGCAATATACTCTAAATTAAAAGTTAACATGCGAGGATCCAAACGACCAATAGAAACAGCTTCTTGAATTCGGTGGATGAAGGCTTGGCGAATCTGAGTTTCTAGTTTCTCTGGAGTAAAGTCAATCTGATCACTCCCAATAACTTCCTTGTAAATGCGGTTAGCCATGGCGCGAGCTGCGACATAAGAATAGGCAGGATCTTTTTCGATATAGGCGCGAAGCACCATAATTAGAGCTCGTTCGATCTCTGCGGTGGTGATGTCTTCGTATAGTTCTAGACGAACCTGATTGAGAACAGTCGGTGTATCAATATCGGTAGCGTAGTCACCAAGAATAGCTTCTAGGCTCTTTTTTAACTTTTCAGCAGAGAACGCTTCTTTGCGGCCATCTCGCTTGGTAATCATTAATTGATTAGCCTCAACTTTTTGCAAAACTTCTGCTTTTTGCTGTTCGCGTACTTTGGTGTGTTCGTAGCGATAAATGATGTAAGATTTGGCGACTTCAAACAAACCTTGCTCCATCAATTTACGCTCAACTGTGTTCTGGACATCTTCTACTCCTGGAACCCGATCCACAAAAGTCTTGTCTAAATCAGCAATAACAGCTTTGGCGATTTCGCGGGTTAAAGTCTGATTTGTCTTGAAGTTAACTTCGACATAAGCTTTACTGATTGCGACTTCTATTTTGACAGGATCAAAATCGACAATTTGGCCGCTACGCTTTTTGATTTGCAGGAGGTTGTTTGATTGGATCATGGTTGTTAGATTTTTAGTTAGTTATTGTTTGTTATTTTATATAGACTTTCAGATTGGTGTCGAGTTCGCGAAGCCAGCGAACACTGAGTGAAGCGTAATGAAAGTTACGGTGAGCAAGGAGCGGAGCTGGCGACAAAGAAATCGGCCAAATCTGGAAGTCTCGTGTTCAAAGCTTGAGTATCTCTTGTTTGAACTCATGGATATCTTCGAACTGCCGGTAAACGCTGGCGAAACGGATGTAGGCGACTTTGTCGACCTTGCGGATAACCTTCATCACGATTTCTCCAATTTGTTCGCTGGTGATTTCACCACCATTCTTTCGCTGAATTTCTTGTTCAACTTCGGACACAACTTTGCGGAACATGTAATCAGTTAAGTTGCGTTTTTCGAAAGCCCGTCTGAGACCTCGTTCCAGTTTCTCTCTAGAGTAAGGTTGCTTAGTACCGTCTCGCTTAGTAACTGCTAAGTCGAGAATTTCGATTTGCTCATAAGTAGAGAACCGGAAGTTGCACTTTTCACATTCACGCCTTCGCCGGATGGCCCCAGCTTCTTCTACAGGCCGGGAATCAACTACTTTAGTATCAATATTTAAACATTTGGGGCATTTCATGTATTCAAAGGGTAAAGAGTAGAAGGAAGTACTAAAATCCTTGTTCAAGATAGCTCTATTACTCTTGACCTTGTACTTTGTACTTTTTTTCTAAATTACTACAAATTGTGTGCGTATAAAAATTATACCCCTATATGTTGTGGCAGCCAAACCAAAGCGATATTTCCTAAACCTGCCATGCTTTACCTACTTTTTATTTTTGAGCGTCCGTCGATGGCCTAGTTATCCCCACGTAAACAAAACAGTCTCTGGTGAGAGACTGTCTAGGAGCTTACACAACTTACCACAACTTAACAAACCAATTTTAGATAATTGCCGAAATCTTTTTTCCGCTACGATAGGAGCGGATTACTTCATTAGTGTGTTCAAGGATTCTGAGCTCTGACTCGGTCGTCGCATGGGCGACATGTGGGGTGACCAAAACCTGGGGGTGCTTAGAAAGTTGTTTTTGCCACCGAATCACTAACCGATCCTTGGCACTGGTTCTACCATGTAGATAGAGCTGCTGTTCTTTGTCCAACACATCTGTAAGGTAAGCCGACAGCTTTTTTGAATTCAAAGCCCAGAGAATAGCTTTGGTATCCACCACACTACCCCGTGCTGTGTTAATCAAAATACTACCAGCCTTCAAATTACTGAGTAAGGAACGGTTAAACATCTGATCTGTAAGCGGGGTAGCAGGAACATGGATAGAAATAATGTCAGAACGCTGGAGGAGCTGTTTAAGACCAAGGTAAGTAAGGCCTAATTTTTTGGCGGCTTTCAGATTCCGCTTGGCATCATAGCCAATTAAGTTCATCCCAAAACCAGACCCAATTTGTGCCACCTTTAATCCGATTGCTCCAGTACCAACAATTCCTAAAGTTTTACCAGCTAACTCAAGACCGGAAAGTTTTTGAGTATTAAAATTCAATTTTTTACCTGCTTCTAACGCTTCTGGAAGATTACGTAAATACGATAGTAATAGGCCAAAAGCAAATTCTGCCACCGAAGTTGCATTCAAACCGGGTGAATTTACTACAGCCACTTTTCGTCGATGACAAGCTGCCAAATCAATGTGATCAACCCCAGCAGTCCGGGTCACAATTAATTTTAAATTAGGTAACTGTGCTAACAGCTCTGAGGTAATCCGGCTATCGGTATGAATGGATATAATCTCTGTCTTTTCTGGTGGCAAATTTCGTGACGAAATCGGCCCGGACATTGCTCGCCAATCATACTTAGGCGCATGGGTCTTGAGCCACAACTTTTGCTTAGAATTCAAACTGAAATAAACAACTTTCATAGATTTTTTTAATGATGAATTACTACGACTAAATCTGAAACATTAATGCCAGTTAAACCAGTCATTATTGAAGCACCCAAATCTGATAACACTCCATATTCATCATGGTGATCCAAATAAGTATTTAAATCAAGGCCGAGTTTTTTTGCTTTTTCTAGGTTACTATAATCAACTATCGCCCCAGCCACATCGCTGTTATCATGACCATCGGAATTGAGAGTAGCAAAAGTCACACCTTTAGGTAAATTAACTAATGCTGCTAAAGCCATTTCTTGGTTCCGACCACCACTCCCTTTTTGATGGCTTTTGATGGTGACAACACTCTCGCCCACTGCTACTAAACATTCCCCTGGCTTAAGTGAATGCATAAACTCTTTCGCCAAATCACGTGCTTCACCACTAAATGAGCCTGGCCAAACTTTTACCTTAAGACCAAAGTCATGAGCTTGTCGTTCCATAGCTTGTAAAGCGACCTGATTACTACAAAATAGTAAGTTTGTCACTTTTTTAAAATACTTGGATTCTTTAGGTGTCTCTCTCATTCCGCAATGATCCATACGGCAACGGTCCAAGATTTGATATTTATGCATAATTTCCATGGCATCATTTACTGTAGTTTTATCTGGCACAGTTGGACCACTGGCAACTTGTGCTAAATCATCGCCTGGAATGTCACTAAAGATTAAACTAATTACTGAAGCCGGGTAAGCGTACTTTGCCAATCCTCCGCCTTTGACTGAGCTTAAATGCTTGCGCACTACGTTCATTTCCGAAATGTTAGCACCAGCATCCATGAGAGCTTGTGTAATTTTACGTTCCTCGTCTAAAGAAATAACTTGAGGGTTAGTGAGTAAGCTACTACCGCCGCCACTAATAACCATTATCACTAAATCTTCCTCGGTGAGGTTTTCAAGCATAGAGATAATTTCATTGGTCGCTGATACGTTGGCTGTGGATGGTAACGGATGCGTACCCACTCGACTGACGATAGTTTTAGTATTAGCCGGCACTACATCAATCACAACACCACCAGTAATCCGCGACAGCATCTGTGATTCGACAAATTCTGCTACTTTAGCTGAGACCTTACCAATCCCAACAAACACCACGTGACGATACTGATTTAATGGGTATTTTTTTCCCTGAATATAAAGAATGTCTTTTTTCGCATCATAAAAAAAGCCATTCTGCATCAATTGTTTGGTCTCGACAGCTGCGAGGCCGGCTTCTAAGATCCGCAAAATTTGTTTTCGGCTAATGGTGGTACCTAATTGTAGAGAATTACGAATCATGTCTTGATAATTTCGGTGCCTTAGTTTTCGACTTCACCGGGGTGATCGGATGCTTCACTTGTTTAGTTAATAATGTTGAAGGAATCTCATTAGAGCGAAACCTTTTAATTGCCCATACAGCTACGCCAATCAATAACAGAGCTAACATGAAATACACAAAACTAGGTACAGGTTTCGTAACCTGACCAGGTTGAGAAGTAACCTCCTCTTCGCTCGTAATTATTCGTTGCTCTATAACCTCAGGCTGATTACTTTGTGACTGCGCTAAGAAAATTGAATTCATACTAAGGCAATATGATATAAGTACCATCAACTTTAGCCCAACTACCACCTGGACCATTAGAAAAAGTAGCACTGGCTAAACCTGATTGATAGGTAATAGTGGAGTTATTGCTCATATTTATTCCGTAACCCGTCAGTTGTGATGCGCCAGCATTATTCGAAACCATAATATATCCGCTGGTAGTGTAATAGATTGCACCAGCAGTGTTATTGCTTAAATTGATGGCTCCCGAACCACTCTTAGCTGAGATTACTAGAGGAAAACTGTTTGGAAAATTATTCCCAACAATCTGCGCATTATTGGAAATTGTGATAGCACCAGAACCGGAAGGATTATCAGGATTGTCGGCCAGTAACACGGTCCCATTATTACCCAGACTGGCATCAATTCTCACAAAAGAATTATTACTTAAATTAATATTTCCTTTAACCCAAACCGGACCAGTTAAATACAACACGGAATTATTTGATAGCGTTAAATTACCATTGATATATAACGGACCAATTGTCTGAGTAGAGCCACCAGAAATATTATAGTCACCATTATGAGTTCCACCACTTTGCGCTACTGCCTTCCATTCATCTATTTGCGCTTGAGAGATAGGCATATTTTGTTTAGGCGAGTCCGGGGTACCCGAATAACTATTACCCGAAACACTACATGAATTCGATGATGCATAATACGCATCCCCTCCAATACTACAACTTGGTCCAATTAAAGTATTTGCTCTCACATTTCCTGTTACATTAACGCTTTGTAAGCTAGTGGTAACTCCACCAATATAAATTTGGAAATTAGCATCACGATTAATCGCGGTCCAAGGTGGTGACGACCAGCTACTTGCATGCTTTGCAGTTCCATTCGTACAACCATCAGCAGCATCCACGGCCCAACTGTAATAGTTACTCGTACTACTTGAAGTATCTAGTACCAACCAATAATTAGTACCGGCGGTAAGGTTAGGTGAACTAGAAAAGGTAGCGTTAATCCAACCATAACTCGTAGTAACCGAGGAGCTGGTGATAGTACCCGAACCTCCTACTTGACTAGAACTTGGTGAACCACTGCTATCAGTAGTAACTCGAACTGTAATATTGCTAGGTGAACCGGTTTTTTTTAGATAAACACTTACCTGGGTTAACGGACCGCTAATAGTTGGGGTAAATCTTTGGGCAACATCGCGGCGGCTTGTTGCATTAAAGTCAAAATTGCCATTATTAGTGTTACACTGTTGGTCTAAAGTTGGTGAACCTCCCCCTGCTACAGTAGCATCGCCACTAATAGTAGCGGCCCAGCCAGAGATATTACCATTAGAGTAAACATTACCGTTCACAATGGAGTTATTATTCATCACTAACCCACCTTCTCCGACTTGCACACCAAAGTTAAAAGCCACGCTCGACAGATCAATACTTACGTTCATCTTTACACTCACCTGAACCTGTGGATCGCTCATGGAAGGTATATATCCAGTGGACAAAATTTGTTTGTTATTCGAATCAATAGTAGTGACAGTAGTAGTATATTCCCCTGGACCAAGGGTATCTGACTCCCCGTTAAATGAAGAATCATTATTTAGCTCTGCGATAGCTTTATCAATGCCAGCCTCTGCTAACTGCAAAGCCTGACTGCGTTCTACTGCCTGACGACTAGCCTTCACTTGAATATGGGTGTATCCCCAAAGTGAGGCGGACATGGTCATTAAAATAGACATAATTACTATACCCAGAATTAAGACCTGACCTTGTTGCGATTGCATATGTGTCATATATTTCGTAAAAATATTGTTTGTTGCAAGTTAACTGTCACAGATTGATTACCACGATAATACGACCGGGTGGTTAAATTAATTGACACCTGACTCGCTGCAGTTGGTGAAGGATTGTTATATGTTAAAGAAAAGGTTTCTAAGCTACCGGTGAGTAATTTAGTACTAGCTGGTCGGTCACTACCAACAGCTGGATCAATAATCTGATACAAACTCACTCCATCAGCAGTATAGACAATATAATCCGAGCTGCCAGAAATTAAATTGCCACTGCTATCGTAGGATGGTACTTGCACAATAACTGTAGAACTACTAGTGGAATAATCTGTACCACCGATATTCCGGCTGGCAACGATAGCGCTACCCTGGGCAAGACCAAAAGTCAAAGCGTTCATAGCATTACGAGCACTACCAGTTGCTGCTATTTCTGCCTGCTCTAAATTGTAAACCTTTTGCTGCCAATCAAACATGTTGAGCAGTCCGAGAAGTAATACTGCCATCAAAAAAATCACTATAATCATTTCAAACAAAGTAAACCCATTTTGTTTGTTTAGGCGGCCCAAAGTCATTTACCTAATCCTCCCTGCCATAAATAAGTTGATAGACTAATCTGTTGGTTACCACTTGCTGAAGGATTACGCCAACTAACTGTCACAGTAGCTTGAGATAAACCAGTACTGATCTCACTAATATCTAAACTGGCTGAACCTTGCGGTATAGAATTTAACTGACTATTGGTAAGTGGGCCTGACGAAGGTAGATTAGCGTAAGGAGTTGTGCGTAGCGCCTGTAATTCATGTTCGGCCACCCTTAATGCAACCTCTTTATACCGGTTGTACTTGTTAAGAACTACTGCATTAGAAACAATGGCAAACATCAGTAAGGTTACGCCAATAATGAATAAGGTCACCACGACTTCAAGGATTCCAAATCCTCGCTGCTGATTGTGATTTTTGATTAGCACTTTTGTTTCCTAAGTAAATTCTCTCTATATAATACCACAAAATCAGCCTAAAATCTAAGCTTTACTAGGTTGAATTATTTGTCAGATTTTGTTAAACTGTCTAAGTAAAATTGAATATTCGGGAGTAGCTCTCCGCCAGCTGGCGGAGGTAGAGCTATCGGTGTATAACAGTCTCTTATGTATACCGTTTATGCAATCTACAATCGAAAACATGATAAAATCTACATTGGACAAACTCAGAACCTCAAAGAAAGGTTAAGGTTGCACCAATCCAAAATTTTCTTAGGATACACGTCACGGTACGATGGTAAATGGGAACTGATTTACCGTGAGTCATCTGCGACCAGACAGGATGCCTTGATAAGAGAAAAACAATTGAAAAGTTACCGAGGTAGGGTATTTATCAAACAATTTATTAATCGGGAGTAGCTCAGCGGTAGAGCTATCGGCTGTTAACCGATCGGTCCTGGGTTCGAATCCCAGCTCCCGAGCCAAGATAGAACATCAACATCAGAGTTGGTGTTTTTTCTTTTATTTACAACACGCTTTCCAGGTTCTAACTTGTCGTTATCATCTTCTTGTTCAAATACAGCTTTCTCAATCAATTTAAATGGTTGGGGTGCGTCTATGCTAAGTATTCCGTCTTTCAGGACAATGTTCTGACCTAACGCTTTCAGAATAGCCTTCTGACGCTTTAAATCCTTACTCTTACGTGCTTCTTCAAACGATGCCGAAGCTTTGCAAGCAAATGTTAATGTTTGCTCTGCAACTTCAAGCCATTGGTTCGGATTTGAATCCTCCTTATTGAGTTGTTCAAAATATCGCTGTTTATCCTTTTCTAATACAACCTTTTTATCCGCAAATTCTGCCTCATTAATCTCACCGCTAATTCTGAGGTCTAACAGCTTATCCAACTTTTTTACTGTCTCGTCATAAATGTTCTGCTGATTCTGTTTGATGCTTACCTGTGACTGATGCTGTAATTCATTCGATGCCCTCAAATGTTTAATGCCCCAATCTAAATATTTCTGATTTATTGTGATGCGCTTCAAATAACTTGCAATCTGACTTTCTAAATCCTCAGCTAAAATTGTCTTTTGGGAGCACTTATAATTTAGCTTTCGTTTAGTGCAGTGGTAATACTCATAATGAAGGCGCTTGGCAGTAACCATTTCCTCTATTTTTGATTTGCACTTGGGACACTCCGACTTGTTTTCGTAAGCAAACTTAAACTTGCACTCAGAGCAAATCAGCTGGTTCTTTATTTCAGCTGTTATCTGACAACCACATTCACCGCATAATATCTGACCCGTAAAAGCGAACTCTCTATTTCTTGGTCTTGGTTTACCCTTGCCTCCTAATAATTCTTGAACTCTTTCAAACTCAGCTTTCGTAATCATGGGTTCGTGCGCTCCCTTAAACCACTCTCCACTGCCTTTTGGAAACTCAAACTCCCCGTAGTAAAACTCATTCGTGAAAATCTTATACAGAGCACTTAGTGATAACGGATTGTTACCGACCTTCCTCCGTTTCATTGTCCTGTAACCCCACTTGTTGTTAGCGGTATGCCAAATCTGCCTGACTGTATAATTTTCACTTAGCATCATGTCCCACATCCTTCTAACCATTACAAACCTTACAGGGTCTCTTACTATAATTTTCGTGCCTTTCTGGCGGTCAGGCGTATTATCGTATCCACTCGGAGCAACCCCTGTTATCCAGCCATCTAAAACTTTCCTTCTAAAACCTCGCTTCACATTGTCAGACAAGTCCCGAACAAATTGGTTTGCCATGCCAAGCTCTACTGCCATCGTTAGCACATTATCTGAAGGCTTATAAACACTACTCAGGCTTTGGATTTGTTTAATTACCGATGTCTGTAACATCCAACTAACCCTGCCGCCGTCTATCGGGTTTCTGGAAAGGCGGTCTAATTTCCAACATAATATTCCCTGTGCCTCACCTTGTTCAATCCTGTCCAACACTTGGGCAAAAAGTGGGCGCCCTGGTTTTGTTGCTGACCTCTCTTCACTCACTACATCAATGACATTGAGCTCCATTCTATTTGCAAATACTTTAAGCTCTTCAATCTGAGATTCAACAGAAAGAACCTGACGGTCTTCCGCCTCGCTACTTTTTCGTGCATACAGAATGTATTTGATGGCTTCATTTTTCATATCGCAACAAATCGTATCAGGTCTTAGGTTCTAATCAAGTCTATCTTCCTGTCTAACCTGTCGAACAAACCATAGACCATAAGTTAAACCTGAAAAATTATCGACTATAAACATTTCGGCTTCCTCTATACTCCCGAACCTTTTGTCAAAGCACAGGTAAGCACCGCTCCATACACGGCACACCACTTCAAACTCGAAGTTTTCTGTTATGGGCACATATCTCAACTTAGTTGGTTTTTTTCGCTTCATATTTCACTCCATACGGCCATCATAGACAGCCTTAATTGCTCTTAAAACGGTCTCTGCTGCCTTTTTCAGCTCTGCATCGGTCAGCATTACTCCGTTATGTTCTTCCGCCCAAATCTGGGCGAATTCTTTTATCGCTTCATCGCTTATTTTCATTCCTTTTTAGTGTTAAAATTGTCCAAATTGTCCACTTGGTTGGAGTTTTTATTGTCAGAATTGTCAGGTTTGTCAGTTTTTGGCTCTAATAGGTGTTCTGTCAGAAACAGATTCCAAGACAACCCTGATTTAGCCCTAAGCCGCTTCAGTGCCTCCCATGTATTTAGTGGTAAACGAATACTCCTGTTTGTGTATTGCTCATTTCTCATATACGCCATTACCATAGCCATTACATATCAACATTCAGGCGCCACTTTTCCCTCTGATATCTAATAGCGATGGAATTAAATAGATTTATGAATGGTTAGAAGTTTAATCCATTACGAGGCATATCAGATGGCTGGGCAAGAGTGGCCAACTTGTTTTCCCAGCTTTCGCATATGACCCTTAATGACGGTAGGACTATGTTTTACAAGTAAGTCGCTAAGAAACTTGGTTTTAACCATTTTTTAAAACAACAACCCGTTAGCGAAAGACGACTTAACGCTGAACGGGTTGCTATTCTGTGTCGTCTTTCGAATTGCACTGCAAAAATAAAAATGCAGTGTTATAACTGCATTCTTACATCAACTACCTATGGTTTATAGACACATTGATTGACCCTCAATGAATGTCTATCGAGTCTTGTTTCTTTTCCTGTAGACCCTTGCTTTAACAGCACCAGACCAATCCTTACGCTTCGATGGAGGTGGAACTTTTTTTGCCACCAGGATTTCTTTATATCCTTTGCCTTGTTTTTTACCCCATTCAGCCAAAAGCTTTTCGGTTGTCTCTGGGTCTCTTTCTGGTTGTATTTTCTTTCTCGTTCCTGGTATATGTGCGGGTGTCACTATGAACCATTTTTTCAAAAGGTAGTCTAAATCTCGTTGGGCAATGCCATAGTAAAAACGCCATTCAGTATAACCCCCATTGTCACGATTAACTCGTTTCAAAAAACCGATGAACGGGTGACCCATATCAGGCTCAATGACTTCATTGCTTTCGATGTAGTCGGCAAGTATTTTATGCCACCAATAAGTGTTTGGTAATTTTAGCTCATCGATTAGCTTTACTACATCCCGCTCAAAGCTAATCTTCTTCCTGCCAAGCTCATTGTAAGGCTTATTGTATTTGGCTCTAATTTCTTTAACTCCACTTTCGAAAGCACGCGACCCAACCAAACTCCGAAATAATTTTAAACCTCTGCCAGCGAGGTTATTGTCGTCTTTTTTCATAGGCCAATGATAACAGAAAGTCCAAACACCTGCGAGCCGATTTTACCCATAATTATTAACTTTTTTCACTACATTCCCATATACTTCGGCATATACTTTTTGCCCAAAAAAGCTTATAATAAAGCATATATCACAAGTTTAGTTTCTGAGCTTTAACTTTCAAAGAAATACCTGAAGCAGTCATTCTATCGATTTAATACTATGCCAAAAAATTACGAAAACTGGGACAAAGAACAACTTATTAACGAATTGAAACAACTTAGTAAGCGGAAAAAATATGGATTGGTTTGGGAGGACAAGCCAGAAGATGTAGTGGAGCAATGTAAATCAGAGCTTCCCGTGCTAAAAGAGGTTCGTAATAAAGCCATAAGCAAAAATAAATCAGGGGCTCAAAATATAATAATCGAAGGTGATAATTACCACGCTTTGTCAGTCCTCAATTACACACATCAGGGCAAGATTGATGTAATTTACATTGACCCCCCTTACAACACTGGCGCTAAGGATTGGAAATACAACAACGACTATGTGGACATAAACGATGGCTATAGACACAGTAAATGGCTTTCAATGATGAGCAGTCGTCTTCGACTTGCTAAAAATCTTCTTAAGAAGAATGGAGTGCTCATATGTGCAATAGACGAAAATGAGCTGGCACATCTGGGTGTTCTATTAGAAGAAATTTTTATAAATAAGCAGATAACCCCAGTAACGGTTGTGCATAATCCCAGTGGGATTCAAGGAAAAAATTTTTCAAACAATAACGAGTTTTTATATTTTGTTTATGACGGCAAGAAAAAAAGTATCGCTTTAGAAGAGCGAGATGATGACGCAGCAGATGTTAGACCTTTTATCAATGGAGCTAAGGGAAATTCCAAAGGTTATTTAAGAGAGTCTGGCAATAATTCTTTTTATCCGATTTTAGTTCAGGATAATAGAGTTATTGGTTTTGGTGATGTTTGCGACATAAATTTTCACCCTGGCTCACGGGTAATAAAAAAGGGGGAGGTTTCCGAGGTTTACCCTGTTGACGGTGACGGTATTGAAAGAAAATGGCTTTTTTCTCGAAACTCGGTTGAGGAAATAATCAATGAACTAAGTGTCAAGATAAACTCTAAAACTAAAGAGCCTCAAATCATCCGCACAAAAAATAGAATTAATTATAAGACAGTTTGGACTTCCTCGAAGTTTAACGCAAAAAAATACGGAACAGAATTAGTTAAGCACCTTCTCAATAAGGATTTCCCGTTCCCTAAATCCGTATTTGCAGTGAGAGAAGCACTCAAAGCAGTAATACATCCGCAAGACGCACTAATACTTGATTTTTTTGCCGGGTCTGGCACCACAGGACACGCTGTAGCTCTGATGAACAAAGAAGACGGAGGTCAGAGAAGATTTATTTTATGCACTAACAATGAAGGCAATATAGCAACAGAGATAACTTATCCTCGTATCAAGGCGGTAATAGAGGGGCATAAATCATTACCAGAAATCACAAATGTGCCCAGTAACTTGAGGTATTATAAAACGAGCTTTGTCGGTGCTGGGCCTACTGATAAAAATAAAGTTTCTCTAACCAAGCAAGCTGTAGAAATGCTTTGTTTGAAAGAAAACATTTTTGACCCTATCAAAGAAACTGACGAGATTAAGATATATAATAACCAAGGCAAATATTTAGGTGTCGCGTTAAGCGAGGATGATATCCCATTGCTAAAAAAGGAGATAAAGAAGCTTGGTGGCGAGTGGAGTGTATATGTTTTTTCATTGACTGACGATAATTACGAAGATG
The DNA here is from genome assembly GCA_964594755.1 of uncultured Candidatus Saccharibacteria bacterium. Lineage (GTDB taxonomy): Bacteria > Patescibacteriota > Doudnabacteria > UBA920 > UBA920 > UBA920. Next base: position 58,769 of record CAZQMO010000003.1, read on the forward strand.
AATTCGCAGATTTATCTGACTTGGTTTCTGTAACACCAATACCAGAAGCTATTTTAAGAGTCTACCGAAGAATATTTAAGCGATAATTATGGCAATAAAACTTACGAATTATCAGGAAGAAGCTACGCAGGAGCTATTACAGGATACATCCAGACTTCTGCGTCAAAGTGGCAATAAAAAACTTGTGTTCAAAGCACCGACAGGCTCAGGCAAAACAATCACAATGGCTGAGTTCCTTGCACGATTCGCTGATGATAAGACACACGCTCCTTGTGCTTTCATTTGGACAGCCCCTCGACAATTACACGAACAAAGCAAGACTAAACTTGAACGCTATTTCGAGGACACGAGAGCCATTGAATGTTCATTTTTTGAGGATTTAGAAGACCGACAAATCCAAGAAAACGAAGTCCTCTTTTTTAACTGGGAAAGTATCCGTCAAGAAAATAACATTTATATCAAAGAAAACGAACAGGATAATAACCTGTCCAGCATTATCGAAAGAACGCGCGATGAAGGCAGGGCTATTGTGTTAATAATTGACGAAAGCCACTATCACGCACAAGCCGAAACCTCCCAAAATCTCATCACTGCAATATCACCGAACCTAACAATAGAAGTATCAGCCACTCCCGTAATGCAAAACCCTGACAAAATTGTCAGTGTTGATATCGAAGATGTGAAATCGGAGGAGATGATTAAAAAAGCAGTGGTCCTGAATGAAGATTTTAAAAATGTAATCAATAGAGGACGCACAGAAACTATAAATAGCGAACTTTCTAATAGCACTGATGACATCGTGCTGGCCGAAGCACTGAAAAAACGCCAAGAACTTGTTAAGGCTTATAAAAAAGAAGGTGTCGATGTTAACCCATTGCTTCTCATACAGCTTCCAGACCGAAGAGGACAAGCTGACGAGGATAGGCAGACATTAATCATACAAACTCTGAGAGATAAACACGGCATAACTACTGACAACGGTAAGTTAGCTATTTACCTATCTGAAAACAAAGAAAACCTTGAAAATCTTTCACGCAACGACAATGAAGTGGAGGTGTTAATTTTCAAACAAGCTATTGCATTAGGTTGGGATTGTCCTCGTGCACACATCCTTGTCTTATTCCGTGAATGGCATAGTCCCGCATTTTCAATTCAGACACTCGGAAGAATTATGCGAGTATCTGACCCTGAGCAAGGATATTACAATACAGATATCCTAAACTATGGATATGTATATACAAATATTGACGATATCGAAATCAAAGACGATATTGGTAAAAATTATGTCGTTACCAACACTTCCCATAGGATTCCTTCTTATAAACCAATCTCACTAATTTCATACCATACAAAACGCCAGCGCGAGCAAACTCGTCTTAGCCCTGCTTTCACTAACATATTTATGAATGAAGCAAAAAAGAATAAGCTGGCGGCTAAAATCAAAGTAAAAGGTCAAAGTGTTCATCCAGCATTTATTACAGACTGGAAAGCGGGCAATGTCGATGAAGTATCAGGTCAACACTTAAAGGCTAACGCGAAAATAGACACCGCAAGCGAAATTGATTTGCAAAGGTTGTTTGATTATTTCGCAAGGACAAGCCTAAGCCCTTTCCACCCCGAAGACCGTTCTGTTGGCAGAATGAAGGAAAGCATATACAAGTTTTTCGAAAAAGAGATGGATATGGATAGAACTACGGATTTTGCAACCATAATCAACTGTGCTCTGAGTGAGGATAACAAACCTCACATCTTAGCTATTATCGAGAATACGAAGCGTGAATACATCTCAGCAACACAACAGCAACAGAAGGAGCTGGTTGAAGAAAGTGGATGGGAAATACCTGAAAAAATTGTATTAAATGGTGATTACACGGAGCTGGATGCTAAAAAATCCGTGCTCAGTCCGACTTTCACCAACGAAAAGTGGAAATCCGAAAAATCCTTTATCAGCTTTTTAGAGCAAAAAGGCAACAATGTAACTTGGTGGTTTAAAAACGGAGACCGTGATGCCACATACTTTGCAGTGCCATATAAAATGGGAAAAGATTATTCTCCATTCTATGTCGACTTTGTCGTTCAAATGAAAGATGGAAGCATTGGTCTGTTTGACCCACACGGCATCCACCTAAGTGACTTCGGTGCCAAATCTAACGGATTAAAGGTGTATGCTGAAAAAATGCGTAAGGAAGGCCGTGAAATTACTGCAGGCATAGTTGCAAACACTGATAGCAAAAACTATACAGGTCAATGGATGATTTATGAGGGTGATGGTAAAGATGTCGTTGAAGGTGACTGGACTAACTGGAAACCACTGGAGTTATAACAGTGCTGCTTAAATTATGGAATACAATCAAGTAATCGAAATTATCAATATAATTATAAAACTGTTAGATGTAGTGGCCTGGCCTTTGGCGGTCGGTATTATAATTTTTCTATTCCGGAAAGAGCTTACTGAATTGTTTAATGATTTAGTTGATATGAAGTTTCGCGCACCAGGAGGGGCAGAGTTTACTTTGGCAAGGAAACAAATGGAACGGGTAAAAACCAAACCTGATGATGTGCAAGAAAATACAGTGCGAAATGAAGAGCACAATGATACATCTAATTCTGCTGATGTGAAGGATTTGGAAAAGCAATTAGAGGAAACCAAAGAATGGGTAGAGTTCGAGCAAATATACCGGGAAATCCTTGGGAGTCAAATTTCGTTGTTAGAAGATATGTTAACTTTCTTCATCAAAAAAAGCGGTGTATTTTACTTATTTTTTGAAAACCATTTTCGTTCTGTAAGTAAATCCAACCCTGCTCTATCCTCTTGGACTACTTCAGATTATTTACAATATCTATTCCTGAACGGTCTAATAACCCAAACCCAAGGTGACCCTGTCCCTATTTATAATTTGACTGAGAAGGGATTTAACTTCATCCATTACTTAAATTGGAGAGGGTATTCCAAGCAAAAGTTATTCTAATAAATTAGGTAAATGTGGAAGTGGCTCCTGAATTAAATAAGTTCGAATATTCTCGACAGTTCCGAGCCAAAAGTAAAAGTCCGATTCATTCGGGCTTTTACTTTTGTTTTGCGCTGGGATTCGAACATTAATAAAAAGGTTAGACTACTCAATCACAGCTCCACACTTTCATCCACATCAATAAAATCATAATTGTTAATTTTAAATAATCTAAAGTTCAACTATAATTAAAGTATGAATATTATGTCTGTGTTTACCACTGGACTTATCATCCTCTGCGGCGCAATTCTGTTAAATTATTTAGCAAATATTTTGGGCTTAACCTCGTGGTACGAATTTCTAAAACAACCTCGGCAGCCGGGTTTATTGAATTTATTGTGGCTATTTATAATTTACCCATTCTGCCTTGGGATAATTGCATTCTATTCAGCGAAATTATTTAACTAAGTTATCGGATTATACTAGTTGGCCAATTAATATGAATCAACCTATTTTAGCCGGTACTGTTCACATAGTTCCCAAAGATCTTAAAACTGCGATTGCATCAAATAACACCATTCTTACAAAGTGGAATAATCTGACCCCACTGGCACGCAACGAATGGATTTGCTGGGTAACTTTTGTTAAGCAGGAAAAAACCAGGGCGAATCACATTAAGCGAGTTATAAACGAACTGAAGCAAGGCAAACGCCGACCCTGCTGTTGGATAGGATGTATTCACAGAAAAGATAAAAAATTAAGTCCTTCAATTAAAGCATTGTTATCAAAAACCGCTAGACACTAAACCCTTTACGATACCCAAAACAAACAACATGGAAGTCATCAATATTATACTACCTGTCTTTGCCGTTATCGGCCTGGGTTACCTGCTCGCGAGATACAAAATTATCAGGCCAACCTGGACTAATGCCCTAAACAAATTCGTTTATTATGTTTCACTACCAGCACTAATCATCACCAGCTTTGAAACAATCACTTGGGGAGCAGATACCTTGCAGTTTTTGCTGTTTCACTTTGTTTTAATAGCCGCATCATCGGTTATTCTATTGGCACTACTCTCAGGCTTACGGCTCAACGCCAAAACCAAGGTAACCGCAATAATCGCTGGGTTAATTGGTAACACAGCATATATGGGCTTTCCAATCTTGAATAGCACCATACCCGAAGCCAATCTGGCGCAAGCTATGGCCGCGGCCACCATCCAGCTCATTTCCGGTATCATCGTGGCGATTTTAATCATTGAATACTTCATCTTAAAAAGCAAACGGCTGAGTACCTACTCAACCGACATCTTTAAAAATCCCTTAATGATATCTGTGGCAGCTGGAGTACTCTTGAGCGCATTGCCGCACAGCATCTTACCAAATGGAGCTTGGGAACCCATCAGAATGCTCGGGACCACAGCCAGTCCACTTGCGCTGTTCACTTTAGGCTCCTTCATGTTCGGCAAATTCCATAAACTGCAGTTATCAGGCACAACTGCAGTGATAGTGATCAAATTAATCCTCTTACCGCTAGTCACATGGCAGCTCGTCAATTGGTTGGGTTTTACTGGACCCGAAATCAGCGCCTCAGTTATTATCTCTGCTATGCCGGCCGCGGTAACTACTTTCATCCTTGCTGAAAAATACCAACTTAACCAAGAACTAGCTGCTAACTCAATTTTATTTGGCACTCTGCTTTCTGCCATCACATTGCCATTCTTGCTGCATTGGTTAATTTAGAACCAAGTAGTCATAGATGTATTCTGCTAAACATCAACACCCTCTGCCTAATAATATTTAATCTCAATCTATTATGAAAACCTTTTACCAACTTTTAGTTAACACGCTGCTCGCTGGAGTGACTAATATGTACGTCTGGTTCGCTCTAGTGTTCTGGGCCTATCTGGAAACAAATTCAGTTATTGCCACTTCGGTGATAGGTGGAATTTTTTTAGTTAACATGGCTTTCTCGAGTTTTTGGCTGGGGTCAGTTGTAGACCACAACAAGAAGAAACACGCCATGATGTTGTCCAGCTTAGCCACTTTATTACTATTTGCTTCGGCTCTCGGAATTTACCTTCATGCCCCTACTGGTGCGTTTCAATCCTTAAACAGTGTTTGGCTATGGGTCTTAGTGGTGACCTTAATGCTCGGGGTTGCGGCTGGCAACATTCGCAACATTGCCCTACCAACCGTCGTAACTTTACTAGTTCCACCAGAGAATCGCGATAAAGCCAACGGTCTGATTGGTACGATGATGGGTATCAGCTTTGCCATCACATCAGTAGCCAGCGGATTTATCTTGGCATACGGAGGTATGGGTTGGGTGCTAAGTATTGCGGTTAGTGTCACAGCGCTCGCGATTATCCATTTGGCGTTTGTAACAGTGCCAGAAGAACAAATTATTCATACCGAAACAAAACCCAAAAAGTTAGATATTCGAGGCACCATCAAAGTGGTTGGTGCTATCCCAGGCTTGTTTGCATTAATTTTCTTTACCACCTTTAATAATTTTCTAGGAGGGGTATTTATGGCTTTAATGGATGCATACGGATTATCGTTAGTTTCGGTGCAGACTTGGGGTACTATGTTTGCCGTGCTCAGCTCTGGATTCATTTTAGGAGGATTGATTGTCGCCAAAAAAGGTCTTGGTGCAAATCCCTTAAAAACTTTATTCAAAGCAAGTATTGTGATGTGGATTTCTTGCATCTTCTTTACCATTCAACCATCAATAATCTTGTTGGCAGCTGGTATGCTGCTTTGGATGACCTTATCGCCCTTTATTGAAGCCACTGAGCAAACGATTATCCAAAAAGTTGTTCCTTATGAACGTCAAGGTCGAGTGTTTGGTTTTGCTCAGAGCATCGAACAGGCTGCTTCACCGATTACTGCCTTTCTAATTGGTCCAATCGCACAATTCTTTTTTATCCCCCTAATGACCAATGGTCTAGGTACAGAGTTAATTGGAAGCTGGTTCGGCACTGGACCAGCCCGTGGAATCGCACTAGTGTTTACTACTACTGGAATCATTGGTTTAATTGTTACGCTACTGGCCATGCGGTCTAACTCGTATAAACTTCTATTTCAAAAATACTCAGAGCCATCAACTAATTGAGCAAGTGAGTTCATGCTGTCAAACCATTCAAACTAACACGCCAGCAATTTTTTTGTTAAAATAACTATATGGAGAAAATTAAAATTGAACAACACAGTTCGCTGGGAGTATTGTGGTTCGCTGGTTGGTTATTTACCATCGGTTACCTACAACTCGCCTTCGGACAAGGCCTGTTGGCTCTGATTGTTTGGCCATACTACATTGGCCGACACTTAGCTAATCTAGCTATGTAGCCAAGAGTTGCTATATATTTTTTTATAAACCACAGCCCAGTTGGCTGTATTTAAGATTTTTTAATAACGTAAACACCGCCCTACTGGCGGTGTTGTGTTTAACGAGAGTTTCGCTCAGGCCAAGTTAAGTATCTTGCAGCTACTAAGGTAGCAATCGGGACTGCTAGAATTAACGCTGTGCTTCCAGCCAAAGCCCGTACAATCTCTTCGGCCATAAATTCGCTGTTTAATAAAACCCAAAGTGGCTGATCTGTAGCCGAGACTATCAATAAAAATAGTGGTAAACTGGCTCCTACATACACCAAGATCAATGTGTTTATCAACGATGCAATATGTTCTTTACCTACGGACATCCCTGCCAAAAATAACTCTTTCTTAGTTAAATATGGATTGGCCTTCGATAATTCTTCTATTGCTGCGGTTTGGGTTGTAGTCACATCATCAAGAACTCCAAGTAAAGAAATAATTAAACCACCGAGCAATAGTCCACGCAAATCTATGTTTCCTAAAAAGCCAGCTTGCAAAACAAAAGCATCACTTTGCCCAAGTCCAAACAGTTGAGTTAATGTGATAAACATATACGAAAGTACAACTGCTGTCACTAAAGCCAGTAAAGTACTTAGAACAGCAAGTTTTGTCCTTCTATTAAATCCATGTGCGATAAACATAGTGAGTATTACAATTAGCCCAGATGAAACTAGAGATACAGCTAATGCATTTTTTCCTGCCAAGAGTTGCGGAGCAGTGAAGAAAATTAATATTAAACCTACAACAAGTAATCCAACTAAAGACAACGCTCCTTGGCGGCGACCTATCAATATCGCTAGTAAAACAAATATCACAACGACGATAAGTAATCCTGAGGTTCGCAGTCTGTCAACTACAATGTATTCACCTTCTGCGACTTCACCAAATAACAATTCATCACTCTCTGATGGAGGTAAATAACCAAGCACGATTTTGTCGCCAGCACGAAGTTGATTAACATTTTTCGAATCTAATAATCTCGTAAAGTCAGTTTCAAAAGTTTTACCTGTACTTCCTCCAGAAGTAATTCGAACTAACAACCGTTGATAAAGCGTATTCGCTTGAAGCGCTTCGTCTATGCGTTCCTCTTGAACTGAGATCACCTCACCTTTTTCAAACGAAGAAAAACTTTGCGTATCAAACTGGCCTTTATCAGAAGCCAGTTCTGAAGCTGAAGGTTTCATCCAAACTAAAATCCCTGACAAAAATGACAATATTAGGAAGCCAACCAGAATATGATTTATAAAGAAATAGTTTTTCACCAGCTTATTATAACAAAAAACAGCCACTTGGGCTGTTAGTGTTTGTGTTCAAGATTAACGTTTAAAACATGTAAAAAATATACCAATAGCTGCTGAAGAATTATGAATACGAATCTTAAGCTTTGGGTAAGAAAAGCGATTGCCATCCAACTCAAAACATACGACAAAATGTAATCAAAGGTTGTCATTTCTCCCAAAAATATTGTTACCAATTCAAGGGGTTGGAAATATAACACTGCAAACAAGCTAAGCCAGTATGTATAGCAGAAACCGCAACGCAAAGCATGTCCTAGTAAACTAAGCTTATGTTCAAGAAAATAATCGAGTCGAGGAAAATCAATTAAAAGCTTTCTCCATAAAACACTGATTCCAGAAATTGCAAAAATTAGGATAATAGCAAAAGTAATAGTCATAAATATAATGTCTCGGTACCGCAACAGCAGTACCGAGAGTTAATGTTAGTTCTTTTCCAAGATGGCAGCAACGCGCATACCGTCCGGGGTGTTTGACAGGATTGGTAAATACCTGCCGTTTCGTTCCAAGTGGAAGTTTCCGTCGATTTTGACGACCTGTTTTGAGCCACAGACACTTTCGTAACCCGTGACCGGAACAGCATTCGCCGTCTTATCAACTTCCACACCTTCTTTGTCCCAGGCGCAGTCGAAGCAACTGTAAGGGCAGTTGGGATTGCGTATGATGGGCTTTGAATTGTTCATTGAACCTCCGTTATTTCTTTCAAATTTGCGAATTATTCGCAAATAAATAATAACACATCCCGTTATTAAATGCAAGTAGTTTGCAATAACCAATTTCTCTGCTATTCTATGCTTATGAAGCCTAATAAAACAGCCCAAAGCTCACATAACCTCCTAACTAAGGCCGGCCTAAAGGTAACCACTCCCCGCTTAGCCATCCTTAATACCCTCATTAAGGCAGCGTCGCCATTAACAGCCCAGGAAATTCACCAAAAACTCGCGTCTGCAAAAATTGATCAAGCAACTGTGTATCGCAATTTGGAGACCTTAACCTCGCTGAAAATTCTTAGGCCGGTAAACTTTCGTCATGACCATAATCATTACGAATTAGCCAGCCATCATCATCACCATGCCATCTGTGAAAGCTGCGGCAAAGTGTCCGATATCTCCAATTGCGATTTAACCGGCTGGGACAAGCAAGTGAAAAAAATCAGCGGCTTTGCCGAAATCAACCAACACGCCTTAGAGTTCTTTGGCTTGTGCAAAACCTGCGCCAAAAAATAATCCACTTTTCAGATTGAGCCAGTAGTATTAAAATTAAACTATCATTAACTTCTCAAATATATGAGCAAGTACAAAAGTGTTTTGATTTTCTTACTGCGCATCTCCCTCGGGTGGATTTTACTATACGCTGGTTACAGCAAAGTTACCAATCCAGAATGGAGTGCGGCAGGGTTCCTCAAAGGAGCAGAGACTTTCCCAGGACTCTATGAATGGTTTGGCAGCCCGGCGATGCTGCCGATTACCAACTTTTTGAATGAATGGGGCCAGGTGCTGCTGGGTATAGCCATAATTCTGGGAGTAATGATGACCCTAAGCTCTATCTTAGCTGCGCTGATGATGGCATTGTATTACTTGCCTGGTTTAAATTTTCCTTTTGTCGGCGAACACTCCCTAATTGTTGATGAGCATATAATTTACGCGATCGGCTTTTTACTGCTTGCAGCTCTGCATGCTGGCCAATACTACGGCCTGGGCAATTGGTGGTCGGGTTTGAGTTTCTGGAATAAATATCCAGGACTAAAGAAACTGCTCACTTAAAATCTGGCCGCTTATGCGGCCTTTTTTATGTATCCAAAATTTAATTTTAAAAACAAAATCTGGTTATACGACGGGCCGGCCGCCTGGCATTTTGTAAGTGTGAGCAAATCCGTGAGCCAACAACTCAAAGAAATATTTGGCCGAGGCCGCGGATTTGGTTCAATCAAAGTAAAGGCGACTATTGGCGATACTAGCTGGGAAACTTCTGTATTCCCAGATAAATCAGGCGTTTACCTATTGCCATTGAAAGCCACTATAAGGAAAGCAGCGCTGCTTAGGGTAGGTCAAAACATTTCTGTTACCATTCAACCCAAATAAAAAGCCTTTACTGGGTTTTTGGTTTAGTCCACTCTACTAACTTACCAGCTGCAATTTCAATGTCGCTAGCTTTACGCAAATTAGCTATTTGACTGTCCGACAAAATCTTGTAATGCCGAGAGTCCTCCAGCGCGTTATTGATGTGCCAAAGTGGTTCAGCGCTTACTAGCCAGGAGCGGTCCTTAATTTTGCGCAGATCAAATGGTGCCGAGTAACTACGCAAAGTTTTCTTCCCTGAGTCTAAAAAATATTCATGAAAATAACTCATCACTAATTCCCGGACCGAGCTATAAATCGGGTCGCGATAGCGAAGCACCCCATGATTAGTTTTACTTAGTGCTCCCCACCTTCCACGCACTTTAAATAACGCCACGACATGATCATCATCATTTTTTGTAGTTACCAAATCAAGAAGTAGCGGTGGCTGGCCATGATACCATAACGCCGCCGCCGCGAGTAATGCGCCCTCCATACAATGAGCGGTCTTGCGCTTAATCACTTCGCGGGGCGAATAACAAGTATCACCATCTAACTCAAAATTAATCGGTAATTTGTCTAAGTAGTCTTGAATTTTTTTCGGGGACGATAGTGCCTGTAAAACCTTTCGTTCTTGGAAATCCAAATCAAAAAATGTCTTCATTAACCATATAATAGCAAAGTTTTGCTATACTGCTGATATGAATAAACTACAACTTATCATACTAGGCCTAGGAGTGATCTTAATCGCCGGATGGTTATTTACCGACCAATCTGTAAAACAGCGCATCACTCAAGAAATATTTAAACCCAATAATACTGAGGTTTCAGTTCCCGACAACACTAAAATTAGTCGCACACCTGAAGCAATAGCTACCAACCTAACTGTACCATGGGACATCGGGTTTTTGCCGGATGGTACAATGGCCTACACCGAGCGTAATGGCAAATTCACAGTCGTAGCTGATAGCCAACAAACCTTTGACATCGAAGGGGTACGTGTTGGGGGTGAAGGTGGTCTCTTGGGGTTAGCAATACACCCAAAATACTCAGAGAATAAATGGATCTACCTCTACTTCACAACTACCAATCAAACAAATAAAATTGTCCGATACCGCTTGGCAAATAACCAACTGACTGTTGACAGAACAATCATTGAGAACATTCCTGGAGCTAATTATCACAATGGCGGTAAAATCGCTTTCGGGCCAGACGGCAAACTTTATATTGCTACTGGTGATGCTCAAGAAACCTCCCAGGCACAAGACATTAATTCTTTGGCAGGAAAAATTTTGCGAATCAACGACGACGGATCCACACCTAGCGATAACCCATTTAACAACCCGGTCTACTCTTACGGCCACCGCAATCCGCAAGGCTTGGCTTGGGACAGTAAAGGCAGGCTATGGAGTACGGAGCATGGCCGCAGTGGCGTGTCCACAGGCTTAGACGAACTCAACCTCATAGAAAAAGGAGCTAACTACGGCTGGCCTACTATTCAAGGAGACGAATCACGGGACAACATGAAATCTCCCATTGCCCATTCCGGTACCAACACCACCTGGGCGCCCGGAGCAATCGCCATAGTCAATGACACCATTTACTTTACAGGCTTGCGCGGTCAATCACTTTACCAAACAACCATACAAGGAAATGGCGTTGGTAAAATCAGTAGTCACTACTTTGAACAGTTTGGCCGACTGCGCGCTCTAGTCTTTTACAATGGCGATCTCTACTTTTCCACTTCCAACCGCGATGGCCGCGGCAAGCCGGCTGTTGATGACGACAAAATCTTTAAACAAAAACTCTAATTACAAAAAACTGCCCTCACTTAGCCGATGGGCAGTTTTTTAGAAATAACTTTTGATAGGAATCACTACGCCGTCTTGCAGATACTCATCTGTTTCTCCGGAAATCATTGGCGGCGACACATAATAGATGCCAGCAAAAGGATAAGTTTTATACTTCTTAAAGATCTCATCTGCAAATACCTGCCTGGCCTGCGCTTCGCTCATATAGCCTTGAATAATCAGAATAATTTCTTGTAAGTCTGCGCCTTGCGAGAGTAGCTTCTCTTTCTTTCTCTCAATAGCGTCTATAGTGGGCTGCTTACTGTAATCAATGGCGCTGTGCTCCTGCAAAGCCACAAAAGGAACTTCTACGGCGTGGGTAAGCTGTAAGTCCAAGTGCTGCTCAGTGCAGCGCGGGCATTCCAAATGCATATCAATCGGTGAGTTCTCGCCTAGTTCAGGGTTAATCTGATAATTGGTCTTGTGCTGTTTATTAAGGTAATTTACAAACGTTGACGCCCAGACCAATTCTGAATTTTTTTTAGTGTTTTCAAAAGTCATACTAGCGTCTCCTTGGACCAGAAATAATTTTCACTCCACTGATATGGGTCTTGCGTCGACGCTTACGCGGCATCTTAATACCGCCTGGCTTTTGTTCCAACAAATTAACTTGATTGGTACGATGCCTGAGTTTATGATGCTTATCCAGTTTGCGAATGACCTCCACTGCTTCATCCGCACCATCCACGACTTGAAATAAGTTTAAATCGCCCCGGCTAATCGCCTTCCCCTTTCTATACATAATGGCAGTAATCCAATCTACTAATGGTTCCCAAAAATCACGATTGACCAACAAAATCTTGATTGGCATTACTTTTTTGGTTTGTACTAAAGTTAACATTTCGAATAATTCATCCATAGTCCCATAGCCGCCAGGAAAAAATACATACACTTGAGAAGCTGAAGCCAACATGACTTTACGAGTAAAGAAATAATGAAACGAAGCAGATTCATTCACATACTGATTGATGCGCTGTTCCTCTGGTAATTGGATGTTTAAACCAACAGATTCTCCTCCAGCTTTTAGAGCTCCGGCATTTGCCGCTTCCATAATACCAGGACCACCACCAGTGATGACAGCAAAACCATCCGAAGCTAATTCGAAACCGAGTTTAGTTGCATCTTGATAGACTTTCTCACGAAACCCTGCCCGAGCTGAACCAAAAATACTCACCGCTTTTTTATAATGGCGAATAAACCGATAACCGGCGATGAACTCGTTCATGATTTTAATCAAACGTTTACTAGAAAAACCACCTCGGCGGATATTTAATAACGTTTCCAATTGGCCTGTACTCCAAGCTAAATCATCTTCTTTAATATTTGGCGGCAGAACCGCGCAGACTTCTCTTTGTGTTGTTTTTTTCATTTTAAAAGAAATTACCTTTAATTATTTTAACACAGACATCCCAAACCGTCTTTGATATAATCAAACCATGAATAAATCCGCGTTTCTAAAACTACTAATTTTTGGTTTAGCCTTCACGATAATTCCCTTTTTAGGAGGCTTGGCAATCGGCAAAACCTTAGAGCTGGCTTCCGAGGATTCCACACCAAAAGCGCCGCCCACTGCAATCCAGCCACAATCTAAGCCGGCTCAAGCTCTAAAAATTGATAACCCGGAGGAAATAAAAACAGCGACATCAACCGAAACAACACAGCAGATTGCGCCAGATCAAAAAAACACACAAACACCGCCAAGACAAGTAGAACCTGCGCCTAAAGTTGCCGGCATCACAGCCAGCACCAAGACAGAAACTAGTCCAGCCTGCTCCGGCACTCTATCCCAAGCTTTCCTGTGTTTACTCAACCAATACCGGGCAGAAAAAGGGTTTAGTAAACTCACCTACAATTCCTCTTTAAACCAAGTAGCACTCGGTCACTCGTCCTGGATGAATACCACGGGAAATTTTTCTCACACAGGTATTAATGGTAGTCGCATGACCGATCGTTGCGCTGCAGCCGGCACCACTTGTTTAGCAGAAAACCTTGCGGAAAATATCTTGGATGCTCAAAAACTGCTAGACAGTTGGAAAGCTACCCAAGGACACAATAAAAACCTCCTAGGTCCTTATACGATAGCCGGGTTTGGGATATCTGGACCCTACGTGACACTGTTGTTTAATTAAGCTAACATATAGATATGAAATACACACTGGAACATTACTATGGTGATATAGTTCGCTACCTATTCATTACTGCAGCTGTGCTTATGATAATTGGATTACCAATTTTTCAAGACTACATCCAATGGCCTTTAATGATTTCTATAATTGCCATCACAATACTGGGAGTAGCGGCCGGTCTCACAAACCCAAAACAAACCAGTAGCGCAGTTGTAAATTTACTGATTTCGGTGATCGGTTTAATAGTATTTACCTATACCAGTGTGACAGCTATAAATATGGCCACTGGTGACGATAAATATCTACTGACCAACATTGTCCTAAGCCTCATCTTTATCTTTGCTACTTACTTTGCCATGAAAACGGTCCGTGCCAAAATGCTTGACCCAAATCAAAAAGAGTCTGAATAATCAGACTCTTTTTTTATGAAGCTAATGGTTGAGTACAATGCCTGCATCGGTTGGCGGCAAGTGGGATTTCACTCAAGCAATGTTCGCATTCCTTAGTTGTAGGATCCTGTGGTTTAGTAAAGCGGCGCATGATTTTATTCATGGGAACTACTACAAAAAAGTACACAGCCAGAGCAATCAGCAAAAAAGATAACAGCGCATTCATAAACAATCCAAATTGCAAATCGTTGCCATTGAGAGTAAGTTCCCAGCTAGAAAAATCTGGTAACTTGGCAAGGGCTGCAATTAATGGGGTGATGATATTTTCCACGAGAGAGGTTACGACGCTACCGAAAGCGGCACCAATAACTACACCAACTGCTAAGTCCACCACATTGCCTCGCATGATAAATTCTTTAAAACCTTGTAACATAATTGATTATTTAAGTATCTTAATTGAATTATAGCTTAGCTCGGGCTTTGATGCAATGCAAAACTGGCAATTTCCAGTTTTCTTTGACATTATATAGATATGACATTAGCTGATTTAGGTTATAAACATTATCTGTCTCAATTAGGTTTGCCAGCAAGCGCCGACCCAGTTGCGCGCATCATCTCTGAAAATAAAACAGATTGGGACCTAATCACTGAAAATGGTCCTGGAACAGGAATCATGCTTACCACTCTGCGCCGACACACCAAGCAGGATCAGCTACCGAAAGTCGGCGACTACGTAATTTATGAACCTCAAGCAAAGGACGACAAACTCAAAATTACCGCCGTGCTGCCCAGATATTCACAAATCGTCCGTAAGCTCCCCCGGAAGCGTAACCTTCAAGTGCTGGCTACTAATGTAGATAAAATGTTTGTGATTGTGGGGGCTGATCAAATGCTCAATACATCCCAAATAAGCCGCTACCTCGCCCTAGCCAAGCAAAGTGATGTAGAGCCAATTCTAGTAATAAATAAAATTGACCAAGGTGATCAGTTTCTTAAAACCGAAAACGAGCTTAACCAGCTTTACCCTCGGCTAAGCATCATCAACACCAGTGCTGTGACAAAAGTTGGGCTTGACCTGCTAAGCTCCCGCCTCCTACCGAATGAAACGGCGATTTTTGCAGGAAGCAGTGGTGCCGGTAAATCCAGTCTGATTAATGCTTTAGGTTCAATTGCTGGCTATGAAAAAAATTTAGCTACTGGTAAGGTAGGTAAATCAGGTAAAGGCAGGCATACAACCACCAAGCGCGAAATGGTGCTACTACCCTCTGGCGGTATCATAATTGATACTCCTGGAATCAGAACGCTAGAAATAGACGACAGTAGTGTAGCTGCAGGTCAGCTATTTCCAGAATTAGAAAACTTAGCAGAACATTGCAAATTCCGTGACTGCGATCATCAAAAATCCAAAGGCTGCGCCATTATGGCCGCCTTGGATGCCGGTGATATTAGCCCAGAGCATTACAAAGAGTTTCTAAAACTATTTAGAACCCAGCATCACGAAAATTCTAAATCAGATATTTACGAAAAACGTCAGCGCCGGAAAAAAGAGAAATCCCAAACAAAAGGTCTACGACAAATTTATCAAACTAGAAAATCAAAATAATTTATTTAACTCTATTAACACATGAATATGAGTATTGTAATTGCTTCGGTATTACTTCTGTCCTTGATAGGATTAATTACTTGGAAAATGCAGGTCAATCAAAATAATAGTAAAGTCATTAACAATGACATCACCATCACTGCGTTGTGTAATGGTCAAAACATCTGCAAGTTTATCGGTCAAGATATTACACTGAATGTCCAAATCACCAACACCTCAGGCCAACCAATATCCATCCCTCTTCAATTTCTACAACAACGTGGTCCGAGCATCAGGTTAATCAATCAGCAAACCAATCAGGACTTAGTCCTACCCACTAACCCCGCAAATCAAGATCTCCTTAATGACTACACCACTTTACAACCCCAGGAATCTGCCAAACTAGATTGGGTTATTACCACTTCAGAAATCTCACAACTCGGTATTGAGCAAGCGGGAATAAAAGCTGAAATATCGATTAGTACGCCCTACCAATCTGGCTCTAATCAAAAAGAGGCTATGACGACAACCATATTCCAAATCACTCAATAAAAAAATCGGCTCAGCCGATTTTTATTTTTTGGTATGCTTCGGGCAATTACAATGGCCTTTAATAAATTCATCAAAATACTCTTTACCGTAATCATAATGCAACTCCTCGCCCGCCTTAATGTTGCGAGTCGCGCGAAACCGAATTCTTTGCGCATACTGAATTGGCTCGCAATTAGTCTGAACGCAAGAATGATTAATGTACCGGGCAATATTCTTGCGATTACTACCGTCAATAGTCCACTTCTTACCCAAAGCAAACAAATACTTACCACCCTTTTTATCTACTTGTTCGTCAGTCAGGAGTGGTCCGACATACTCAATTATGAATGTCCCTTTTTTTATCGGAGCGGTGGTAAATAACCCTAAGCCGGAATGGCTTTTTTTTACAATGAGCTGCTTACGTAAATCGTTTGTGTTTAATTTTCTCATAATTTTAAAGCGGCGGCAGAATGCCGCCGCTAGATACTTTGATTACTGCTGTGATTCTGTCGATGTCGGTGCTGGATTTTCCTGTGCTGAAGCAGAGGCTTGGTCAGTACCTGATTCAGTATTACCAGATTCGGCTAACTCTGCCTCAATCTTTGTTTTTAGTATTTCATACTGATAACTATCCATTTTTTCACCGTTGATAAAAATCGTCGGAGTAGAATTTACGCCTAAAGATTGTCCATCAGCCAAATCAGCGCTGATAATTTCGTTATACTTTCTGATTTGGACAGATTCCCGGAACTGTTCAATATTAGGGACTCCAATTTGCTGTGCATAGCTAACAAGCAAGTCAATCGGACCAGGATTAGCTGACCACTGCTCTTGATTCAGAAACAACAAGTCATTCATTTCCCAATATTTACCTTGCTCTCCTGCAGCTTCTGCCGCCTCTGCTGCAATCCTGGCATTTGGGTGAATACTATCCAGAGGAAAATTCTTAAACACTAAAGCGACATCAGGATTATCCTTATATTCTTCCATGATTCGCTTGAGAATTGGATTAGCAGATTTACAAGCTGGACATTGATAATCGGCAAATTCTACAATAGTAACCTTAGCGTCACGATTCCCTAGTACATAATTATGTTCTCGAATCAGAGAATTAGTATCAACCGGGGCTCCAGGTTCCTTGGGCTGTGGATTAGCAAACACTGCTAACAATATCCCCCCAAGAATCACAGCTCCTGCAATTCCTAATAAAATTTTTGCTTCTTTAGACATTAGACACTCCTTGTTCAGTGGAAGTGTTCTTCCAATGAATCCATAACAAAATAAATATAGAGGTGAACCCAGCGAAAGCTAAGAAAGGTATTGTCACAAACCCGAACCATTCTATAAACTTGGTGGTACAAGAAATTCCGGCTACACAAGGCGCTGCTGCCTCAGGAATAATATTATAATACAACAAGTTGTGATAAATACTAATTAACCAACCTGGAATTAATAATATAAACCCTGGTATAAGCATATTTCGGTCCTTTGTATAGATTGCTGCTCCGATTATCACAGCTAATGGATACATAGAAATTCGCTGATACCAACACAATACGCAAGGCGGAAAGCCCGCGATCTCGCTAAAGTACAAGCTGCCCAGCATGGCGATTAGTGAGCCTGCAAAGGCTAAGTACAAAGCATTTTTCTTGATTATTTCTAGCATATAAAGGATTATACCATAACCTAAAACAAGGATGAATAGCTTTGGGTTTGCTAAAATAAAGACATGTATAGACCAGTACAAAAAATTTTAGTATTTACTTTATTCATTCTCAACTTTGCGGTATTGCTTTGGTTTTGGTGGAATTACTCAGGTGATATTTTCCTGAGCAATACTTTGAGTGGTAGCTTGTTGGCATTGGGACGTTTAACCGGATTACTGGCTGCCATGCTAATTCTCATACAGCTGATATTGATTGGTAGAGTGAAATGGGTTGAAACGGCTTTTGGCCTGGACAAATTATCTCGTATTCATAAATGGAATGGTTACTTGATTTTAGGATTGGTTGTCCTGCATCCAATTCTAATTACCCAATCATATGCCATTGTTAACAGTACTACTTACTCAGGCCAGTTTAGAGACTTCATTAATAGCATGGATGTGTTACTGCGCGCGTTTGCTGGATATGTAATTTTACTTGGCACAATCGGCTTATCAATTACCATTGTACGTAAGCGACTTAAATACGAAACCTGGTATTACGTGCACTTATTGAACTACATCGCAATTGCTTTAGTATTTGGGCATCAGCTTCGCTTCGGTACTGGCTCTGCCAGCGAAGCATTCCAGATATACTGGTACTTGGCTTATGGCTTTGCTTTCGGAAATTTAATTTGGTTCCGCTGGCTACGTCCGTTAGTAAAATTCTCGAAGCATGATTTTCATGTCAGCCGAGTTGAACCAGAAGATCCCAATGGAATTGCAACTTCGATCTATATCACAGGAAATAAAATCCGAGATTTTAAAATTAAGGCGGGCCAATTTATGATCGTTCGGTTCCTGCAAAAAGGTTTTTGGACTCAAGCTCACCCTTTCTCATTATCCATGTTACCTAAAAATGGTGAAATTAGATTAACTGCTAAAAAACTAGGAGATTATACCAACCAACTGCCAATGCTACTACCTGGTGTGGAAGTATTAATAGACGGTCCGCACGGTATCTTTACCGAAGATGTAATCACTAAAGACAAACTGCTATTTATTGCTGGAGGTATCGGCATCACGCCCATACGTAGTCTGTTAGAATCTCTGGGGCCAAAAGGCAAGGATATGATTTTACTCTACTCTAATAAAAGCCCGGCAGAGCACATTTTTGCCCAAGAATTATCAGAACTTTCCAAAGTGCATGGCTTTAAAATAGTTAACATCTATGCTGATGCAAAAATTGCTAATGCTGAAACCGGCTACCTAGATAAAGCATTGTTGCAAAGATTGGTACCGGATTTAATTGAGCGTGATGTGTTTTTATGCGGGCCCCCACCAATGATGATGGCTGTAAAAAAAGCTTTGTCAGAACTCCGACTACCAGACAAACAACTTCATTGGGAACGCTTTGCTCTATAATAGATGGCTGCTAATAGATAGCTGCTGCTAAAGCCAAGACGTAATCTCAGAATTAATTTAGAACTGCTCACTGGTGCGGTTCTTTATTTTTTCTTAAGAAAAATTTGTCCTACAGATATCCACGAGCCAATCTTGACGACATAAAAATATTTTTTTAAGATATACTCTTATTTCAATTAACGCCGTAAGGCTTGGGGGTCAAAATGAAAATACTCATCACCAGTAATAATTCACACCACACGAAGAGAATACAAACTGGACTTTTACAAAATAGTTTCGTAGTTGATACAGCTGACTCATTCGTTCATCAAAATTTTAGTATTCGTAGTTCGGAATATGATGCCATTATTCTGATTAGCAATGAACATTTACAAATACTGGAGTACTGTCGAGACCTTAGAACCCGCGGCAAACATACACCGCTCCTAGCACTGTCAGATTCCTTCACTGCAGAACAAGCTTTGGCTTTATACAAAGCTGGGGTAGATGACTATGCTAATGTATGGAGTCAGGTTGCAGTGATTATCATGAGAGTCAAAGCCTTGCTCAGAAGAGGACCGTATTTTCAAAACGAAATAATCAAAATTGATGATTTAGAATTAGACTGCAGTAACTATACAGTCAAGCGCGGTAATCAATCTGTCACCCTCACAAAAAAAGAGTTTGGCTTACTTGAATACCTGCTCAGGCATCAAAATCAGGTACTGTCCCGCACAGCCTTAATTGAACACGTCTGGGATATCGGGGCTGATTTATTTTCTAATTCCTTAGAGACGCATATCCTCAACCTTCGGCGTAAAATCGAGAAACCTAATCGCCCGAAACTCATCCATACAGTCTCTGGCCGGGGTTATAAAATTGCAGTTTCTCGTTAATTTTGAGTTTGACTCATTTTGGGAAGTTTCCTATACTACAAAACTACCCTTAATTAACAGAACTTCTATGTGGGACTCTATAAAACAATTATTTAACAATCTGATAGGTGGCCTTGGTGAAGCTGGACAGTATATTATCACCGGCTTAGTTGTCATTGTCTTAGTTATCGGCAGCATCTTAATAGCCCAGCAATGGACAGGCACAGACCAAAATCCTGTAGCAAACCCAGAAGTTGCCCAAGGCCCGCGTGGCTCCATTGGCGAAGCATTACCACCTGATGTAAACATCGAAATTGTGGACAATCCAGACAAAGATAAGACTATCGCTCAAGGCCAGGCTACTGATACAGACCAGACTGTAACTGTAAATGATTCCAATTCCGAAGGCGAAGTCAAAACTGCTCAAACTGAAACTTTCTTTGTCTCTCCACCAACCGGCCTTGACCCAAACAAACCTGTAAACTACTACAACCCAGATCTAGGATTTAAACTAACCCTACCTCCCGGTAGTACAGTTCAGGAGCAAGACCGCACCGTAACTATGTTTGCAAAATCAGGTCAGTTATTAGCCACCATCACAGTTATTGATTCTAATGAATCTTTGGACGAAGTTAGAGCTCAGCTAAATCTGAGTTCAGAAGTGTCAGCACTCACCGACGCCAAGCTAAGCAATCAAACCGCACTAAAATATAATGTGCGGCAACAAACAGGTTACGCTGTAAAGACTAACAGCAAATTATACTATCTTACCGGACAAAACAACATCCTCTCCCAATTCTCTATATAGATATCCACGATAGATATCCACGGCTTACAGCCCTTCGGAGTAATAAAAAGAAGCCCTCACCGAAGTGAGGACTTTTTTTATTGAATTTGAATTTCATCAGCAGCGAGGCTTACAGAATATATCGGCAGACCTTTTGCGATTCTAGAGAGCGTCGCACCGATCTGAAATGCAAAGGCTTGATCAAGCTTAAGTCGAATCTCCGATTCCTCTGCAACATCGCCCTGCTCGGCCAAAGCTTCCTGCAACTTGCGGGCAAGCTTGTCCAGTTG
This sequence comes from uncultured Candidatus Saccharibacteria bacterium, assembly GCA_964594755.1. Taxonomy (GTDB): domain Bacteria; phylum Patescibacteriota; class Doudnabacteria; order UBA920; family UBA920; genus UBA920. The sequence continues at coordinate 79,925 of CAZQMO010000003.1, forward strand.
GCGGGTGTGTAAAGTCTTTTGGTAAACAAACACCTGATCGAGAATGCCTTCGTGCTGCCACATTGGCTTCAACCCATACTCTTCGGAATCAACAATGACAACCGCGGATTCGGCGTGATCGCCCTGCAATACGACTTGCTGAGCAGATTGCTGGAGCAACGGTTCCAGTTGGTTAAATATGAAATTGATTTGATCAGCATTTAGCTTGTATGCTTCAGGGTCTTCCGAGGCAAACTTGAGATGACCGCAACCTTTACCACAGCCCGAATGTGCAGACTCGGCATGAGAATCCGTGTGGAAGCAAAACTTTTGAGGGCCACCGACTACTTCTAGCACGGCCTGTAAAACCTTAGCTCCAGGAAGTGACAAGCCTAGTAAATTCAAGGCCCCGAACGCTATCATCAAATCTCCTGCAGTTCCACCGGGTTTGGATACCACCGGAAACTCATCAAGATTTTGGAAATCATAACGACCATCAACACAGCGGCCTTTGAGGTTGCTGTGAGTGATTTTGATCCGATTGTGCCTGATAAATTCTTCCAAGACTTGAGTAGTCATTGGTTGAATCATTGCTCGTTCCTGAATTCCAGGAGCGAAACCTAATTCTGAACTCATATATCCTATCCTCCTCCAAAAATAATCACAAAAATATATTGTACTCCCATCCCCATATGAGTGTCAAGATTTGCTAAACTATACATATGAGAATCTTTTTAGCTCTCCCATTTTCCCAGCAACTTTACCCAGAAACAGAAGCTTTGCAGACAAAGTTCTCGAATTTACCGGTACGCTGGCTCAAAAATAGCAACCTCCATATTACCTTAGTACCGCCTTGGGAGATCGCAGAAACCCAACTGGAAGAGTTAATTCAGAAATTAAATGAGGTTGAAACCCCTCGCCCCTTCACTGTAGAATTCAATCAATTCTCTGCTGGACCGAATCCGAAATCCCCTAGATTGTTATGGGTAACTGGAAAGCACAGTCCTTCTGAACTGCTCAAACTAAAAAGCGATTTGGAGCATATAATAAAATATCGACCTGATCGCGGGTTTACTCTGCATACCACCATAGCTCGTTTCAATCGTGATTCTTTGGAGCTTAAACCTGAGCTAGCCAACATTTCCGAACCTATTCACTGGAACATGCTGGTCAAAGAATTTGTAATCATGCAATCAGTACTTACTAATAAAGGTGCTGAATATAATATCATCCATAGTTTTCCTTTTCATGAATAAATTTAAACAGACTCTAAAAGATTTTGACTATTCTTTCCCTAGTGAATTAATTGCACAAAATCCTGCTCATCCCCGGGATAGCGCCAAACTATTAGTTTACGACCGAGCAGAAAAAACTATAACTCACGATACTTATAAAAACCTATGGAAATATTTACCAAAGAACGGCGTGTTGGTTTTGAATCAGACCAAAGTGTTACCAGCGCGTCTGGAAGTCACCAAACCCACCGGCGGTAAAGCTCGACTGCTCTATATTAAACACGATGCCAAACATCTCTATGTGCTGAGTGACCGCAAATTAGAAGCTAATACCGAACTTATCATCGACAAACAAAATTCTTTTCAGGTTGTAAAGAAAGCAGACCAATTTTACATGCTGAAACCATCATTCCCGATAAGCAAAATCAATTCAGTCTTACAAAAATCCGGCATTACGCCATTGCCACCTTACATCAAACACTCCAAACTTAAAGGGGCAAAGCTGCTCAAAGAATACAACACTGTTTTCGCAAAAAAACTTGGTTCAGTCGCAGCACCCACTGCCAGCTTACACTTTACTCAAAACTTACTAAAAAAAATTCAAGCTAAAGGTATTAAAGTTCAGTACGTTACACTCCATGTAAACTTGGGCACTTTTGCACCTTTAACTGAGGACCAGTATAAATCAGGGCGACTTCATAAAGAATGTTTTGAGATTCCGGCCGCCACAGCTAGAGCACTGAATAAAGCCAAGCAAGAGGGCAAGCCAATCATTGCAGTTGGCACCACCGTAGTGCGGACCTTGGAGTCAGCCGCGGGTTCCAACTCGCAAATCTCCAAACTTTATGGTGAAACCAATCTATTCATTACCGAAAAAACAAAACTCAAGTTTGTCGATCAGTTGATCACCAATTTTCATGTCCCAAAATCTAGTTTGTTAATGTTGGTATCTGCCTTTGTCGGCCGCAAGCAGTTACTCGCTCTATATAAACTTGCTATCAAATTAAAATACCGCCTCTTCTCATTCGGAGACGGTATGTACATAAAATAATTTTAAGATAATTAAGAACTAGGAAGTCAAAATATGATAAATATACTTGTTTTAAACGCTTCACTGAAGCACAAAGGCAACCCTACCCCCTCTAATACAGAGGAGCTAGCCCAGGTCGTCTTAGACAATATGGCAAAGCTTGGCGAGGTAAACTCAGAGATAATTCGCTTAGCTGATTATCAAATTGATGTGGGCCTTGGTTATCAAGAAAGCGACAGCGATCAATGGCCAGAGATTGTAGAAAAAATTAAGGCTGCTGATGTGATAATTTTTGCGACGCCTATTTGGTGGGGCCAACGCTCCAGCTTAATGCAACGCGCTATTGAACGACTCGATGCTCTAGACGAAGAATATCTGGCTACTGGTCGGAGTGCATTGCTCGGCAAAGTAGCAGGGGTAGTAATTACTGGTAGCGAAGATGGTGCGCAGCAAGTCCTTGGTTCAATTTTAGAAGTGTTGACCTTTATGAACTTTACTATTCCCCCACAAGCTTGTGCTTACTGGGTAGGAGAAGTTGGAGACAGTCCAAAAAACGAAGCTGATAAACGTCGCAAGAGTGAAGCTGCCAAGCACATGGCAGAAAATTTAGCCAAAAGTTTGATGCAATTTGCGGAACTACTCAGTAAGAATCCAATCGATAAATAATTTTGTAAAATTTTGTTCAGCTGTTGTTCCAAGACAACAGCTGTTTTGTTACAATGTAGTTATGTACACCCTCAGAACCCGTTTTGCCAAAGAAATAGTTTGTGAATTTTTACCGCCTTCACGCGCCACCAAAAAACAGCGCGTGATTATTTTTGCTGATGGCATGCCGACAGTCCCTTCAACAAAAACATTGCTCGAATTTTTTTCAAAAAAGGGGTTTTGGGTATTCGCTCCTCGTTACCGAGGTTCTTGGGAAAGCGGCGGAAAATTTCTAGCAAATTCTCCTCATATCGACATCCTCAAAGTTATTGATGGAATTCATCAAAATTTTGTAAGCCTTTGGGACTACAACATTAAAAACAAAAAACCTTTTAAGCTTAGTCCACATCAAATTATTGTAGTCGGGAGTAGTTTTGGTGGACCAGCAGCAATACTTGCTAGTCCAGATAAGCGCATTCATAAAACCATCGCTCTTTCACCAGTAATAGACTGGACTAAACCAGGTAAGGCTGAACCTTTAGATGCCCTGGCTAATTTCACAGATCAAGCCTTTGGGAATGGTTACCGATTTAGCAAAGATGGTTGGAAAAAGATTAAGTCTGGTAAATTCTACAATCCTATAAACCACATCGATGAACTAGATGGCTCAAAAATCCTGCTTATTCATGCGAAAGATGACGACATCTGTCGGTATACTGAAACAAAAAAGTTTGCAAAAGCCACAGGTTCCAAACTCATCACTCTCCCTAAAGGTGGGCACTTAGGTACCTCATTACTTCTCAAACCTCGCTTCTACAAACTCTTCACTAACTTTATTAAATCGTCATGAAAGCCTATAAACCAATAAATCAACAAAAAATCACCATTCCGAAAGCAAGTCCATGGCGAAAAATTATCTTTCTACTTATCCTGATTGGAGCAGTGGCAGGCGCTGTAATTTGGTGGGTTAATCGTGGGCAATCTGAATCAGAACAAATCCCTGTCGAAGAAGTTAAATACCCGGCTATCAATGGCGTCATGGTTCCTGAACAAATTGCCAAATCCCGACCGATTACTGCGGTAATAGAAAACTCTCCGGAAGCCAGGCCACAGTCTGGATTATCAGACGCAGATTTGGTCTATGAAACTGTGGCTGAAGGTGGCATCACCAGATTCTTGGCTGTTTTCCAGTCCCGCGATCCAAAAGAGATTGGACCAGTTCGTAGTGCTCGCCCCTACTTTAACACCATAGCTAACACGTGGGGTGCAGCTATGCTTCATTCTGGAGGAAGCAAAGCTGCTCTCTCCGAACTAAACGCTGGTGTGCATAAAAATCTTTACGACATCAACGAATTCTTTTTTGGTAAATATTTTAGTCGAGATAAAATTCGCCAAGCCCCGCATAACCTTTACACTACTCGTCAAAAAATTACAGAACTATTAACTGACAAAAACGAACTAAACTGGTCACCAGTATCAATGTGGCAATTTGAAACAGTACCTACAGACCAACTAGTTCCTGAGGTTACCACGCTGACCATTCCATTCTCATTCCAATTATTCGAAGTTAAGTATAATTTTGATCCTACTACCAGATCTTACTTAAGAACTTTAAATAATCTACCTCATACGGATCGCAACAATGATCTGCAAATTTCCCCGGCCAATGTGATTGTATTACTCACTGATATTACCCCAACAGGTGATGAACTACTGACTATGAACATTCGTCTCAGCGGAACTGGACCATGTTATTTGTTCTCCGCTGGAAAATTCAAAGAGTGTCGCTGGGAATATAGCGGTGGCAAACATGTTTACACTGACATGGATGGTAATCCTCTGAAACTTCAACCAGGACAAACCTGGATAGAAATCTTCCCACGCGATAAACAAAGTGAATTGACTTGGAACTAAGCTCTAGCTATTATCTTTCTATGGAACTTAAAGTGAATCAAAAAGCGCCGGATTTTTCCTTGCCAGACCAAGACGGTAAGAAGCATAAACTTTCTGACTATAAAGGCCAGTGGGTGTTACTCTATTTCTACCCGAAAGATGATACTCCAGGCTGTACCACAGAAGCCTGCACATTGCGTGATAATTTTCCTGCTTTCAATAGACTAAAAGTAAAGGTATTGGGAATTAGCACTGATTCAGTGGCTAGTCACCAAAAATTTGCCAATAAGTACCAGCTTCCCTTTACCCTACTGGCAGATGAAACAAAAATAGTAGTAGAAAAATATAATGTCTGGCGAGTTAAAAATATGTACGGTCGTAAATTCTTTGGTATTGCCCGAGTTTCTTTTTTGATAAACCCAGACGGTAAGATTGCCAAAATTTACGAGAAAGTTAAACCAGCTATCCATGCTGAACAAGTATTAACTGATCTAAAGGAACTAGCTTAATGAAAAAACATGTCTCAATTACCGTATTCGGTAAAGTCCAAAAAGTAGGTTTTCGATTCAGTGCTATCGAAAAAGCTTTAGACTGGAATCTAACCGGTTACGTTAAAAATTACGAAGACGATAAAGTCCAAATCGAAGTTGAAGGTGAACTTGATGATTTACAAAAATTTTTGAAGTGGTGCCATGTTGGACCCGAAGGTTCAAAAATAGAAAAAGTGGATTATAAATCCACCGAAGAATTGGAAAACTACGAAACCTTTCAAGCCGAATGGTTTAAATAACCCCACCTCCCGTATGGATAGGCGGAGGTTCGCAAATATAAAACACAGAATTGTCAGGCGAAAGGCTCTGGGCCCAGCAGCAAAGCTTCTTAGCCCATCGGCTTGAGCGACAATCTTGAGCGACAATTCTGTGTTTTCAAAATAAACAAAAACTCTGCCGGTGGCGACCTTCGCCTATCCGCAGAGTTTTATTGCAAGTGCTTTTGCATAAACGATCTTTAATTGTCTTGATGACAGCCGAGTTTTGCACTCGTGAGCCTGTCGTTTATTGACTGCTTAAGCACTTGCGTCTAATGACGTGCTTTGCATCAATTACTTTCCTTTCTGATTTAACGATATACCCTTCTCGACTTAGGGTCAAGCAAATCAGTTGCAACTTCCCTGATTTAGGCTTAGCCATGCTCAAAGAAAAAATTTTTGACAAAACTATGAGCATAAGCAATACTAAGGCCAATAAGGAGGAACCCTATGTTAACTGAGTCTGCTGTAAAAGCGAACCATGCCAAACCACAATGGCAGCGTACAACTATCGATTTCCTGAAACTTCTCGGGGCGGTAATCCTTGCGCTTACCACATTGTTCCTAACAATTCGAGGTGGTCTGCTCTACGCCTCATATATCAGAGCAGCTTACTCCTGGACCTATCTGATTGTACCTCTCCTGATGATAGCTTGCACAGTTATCTACATATGGTGGATCCAAAAAGAATAAATCCCCTAGGCTTGCCTAGGGGATTCTTTTTAATAATCACGGAGTTTATGAATATCTGGATGCTCTTTAATTCTTTCCAATGCTTTAGCTTCAATTTGGCGAATACGCTCACGGGTAACACCAAACTCTTCACCTACTTCTTCCAAAGTGTGAGTTACGCCATCTTCCAAACCGAAACGCATCTTTAAGATTTTTTGTTCGCGTGGGTCCAAATCTTTAAGAATTGAATCTACATACTCACGCAGCAGTTGTCGGCCGGCCATCTCTGTTGGCTTTGGCTTGTCTTCATCTTCGATGAAATCCTGCAAATAAGAGCTTTCTTCGTCGCTAGAATCTTCACCAACTGGCGCGTCAATGGACACGGTTTCCTGAGAAATTTTCTTTAAGTGATAAACCTTTTCTACTTCAATGCCCATTTCTGCAGCAATCTCCTCTGGGAGCGGTTCGCGGCCCAAGTCTTGTACTAACTGGCGTTCTGCTTGAGCATACTTATTGAGAGTCTCTACCATATGGACTGGGATACGAATGGTACGAGACTGATCGGCCAAAGCGCGGGTAATAGCCTGGCGAATCCACCAGGTGGCATAAGTAGAAAACTTGAAACCTTTTGTCCAGTCAAACTTTTCAACAGCACGAAACAGCCCAAGGTTTCCTTCTTGGATCAAATCAAGCAAGCCCAAATTGCGACCCATATATTTCTTGGCAATAGATACAACCAAACGCAGGTTAGCTTCGGTTAGGCGCTTTCGTGCACCTTCGTCACCCTTTTCAATTCGCTTAGCTAGGTCAATTTCTTCATCAGCTTTCAATAGAGGCACTTTACCGATTTCTCGAAGGTACATCTGAATCGAGTCATCATAAATGTCGCCTAAATCAAAACCTTCCAAGAGCTCATCTTTTTTCTTGGCTCCTGCTTGTTCGCTTTCTTTGACTTTTGCACCCTGCTCCCAAACGCTGGCAACCTCTTGATCAACAATTTCTACTCCATTATCTTCCAGAGTATCCATGACCCGCTCTAGCAAACCAATATCATCTTCTAATAGCGGAAAGACGTGTAAAATTTCTGCCTCAGTTACAAAACCACGACTTTGACCTTTGACCATCAAACTATCTAGCGCTTCTTGAAACTTCTGAGTTTCTTCCTCAGACAGAACCAGCTTCGCTAGTTTACGGCCAATTCGCTTACCTTTCTTCTTTTTGGGTGGCTCGACAGGCTTGGCTCCTGCCTTAACCATCATCCGGCTTTTGATTTTCTTTGGCGCAGCTTTTGCTTCAGACTTCTTTGCAACCGGCTTTGCTTTAGCAACTGATTTCTTTTTTGCAACTACTTTCTTCACCGGCTTAGTAGTCTTTTTTGCAACTTTTTTCTTTTCGACTTTTTTCTTAGTAGCCATTAGGTATAAAAAATTAATTGAGAAACAAAACAATCCCCTCCCTAACTAAACGCGCGTAGAGATAAAATTGTTTTGGATTGAATCGGGGTGGCTGTTCTCCAGAACCCTTTAACAAATAGTTATCCAATTCGGGTGGCACTGAACGGGGGTCTCCCGCTGAGCGACTTTGGAGCGAAGTGGGGGTGGGTCAGTGACAGGACCCGAATTAAAATATAGATTGTATTTTTATTTCTTAAGCCTCGCGCAGTTTAGTTTCAATTTCGAAGCGGGTGCTAGATAATTGAGCAAATTTCCCGCCTAACTGCTTGGCTAATTCGTGATTTTTTGTAGTTTCAGCTTTCTTTATGGCAATGGTCAGCTCTTGTAAATAATGTTTGAGCTTGGCCAGCTTGAATTGAAAGAAGCTTTTCTTTAACTCGCGCATCAGCGCCAGTTCGTTGTTGTCTAGATTTTCTAGGTTTGATTCTACCACAAAGATACTCTCTGTGACAAGTGGCTCTTTGCTGTCTTTAAGATAGTCACCCAAAATGGCTTTTTGAAAAAATGGCTGTAATTCTGCAGAAATCAGAGCATCAGGCAAACCCTCAACTCTCACAAACTCCAAAAACTCGGGAAAGAGTATTAACCCTCCCAAAATCTCTTTCTCCCATACTGCATCTTGAGGTAATTGCTCAGTGCCAAATTCCTCAGTCTGTGCTTGTTCAGGCTGCTTTGCAGAGAAGGCTTGGCGCAAAGCTTGTTCACTGATTACAAAGTCACCACTAATTTTTTGTAAATAATGATCTATCTCTACTGGGTCTACGATTTTCCCGACTATAGGCAACACTGTGTCAGTAACAAATTGTTTTTGGTCTAAACTTCCAAACAAAAAGTTAGTCCGCGCTCTTTCCAGATAATAATCAATCACCCGATAACTGCCAGAGATCAACTTTTCCCAACTGCTTGGACTTTTCTTAATGAGTTCATCTGGATCTTTGGCATTACGTAAATCAACTACACGGACTTCTAAGTCTAAAGCTAAAGCTAGTTGGGCTGCACGCCACAATGCTTTATCCCCTGCGTCATCATTATCAAAAGCAAAAGCAACTGTATTCACGAACCGTTTCAAAGCTCGGAGTTGGTCCTCGGTTAAAGCCGTCCCACTGCTGGCTACTGTATTTTTAAAACCAGATTGATGAGCAGTAATCACATCCATCTGACCTTCAACTACTACAGCCTGGTTGAAAGTTCGAAATGCTTCTTTGGCAAAGTTTAGTCCAAAGATTAATTTACTCTTATTATATATCGGAGTTTCTGGGCTGTTGATATATTTAGCTTGATCGTCTGGTACATTAGGCAAGACTCTCCCAGTGAAAGCTACAACTTGACCACGAGCGTCAAACAACGGAAACATAATTCGACCACGGAAGCGATCAAAGATTTTATTATTTTCGCTCTTGGCTAACACACCTGCCTTCACTGCTAACTCAGGATCAACACCTTTAGCTCTGAGTGCGTTGAGCAAACTATCAAAACTCTCTGGAGCAAAACCAATTCGCCAGCGTTCGATGGTTTGCGGAGACAAACCCCGATCTTGCAGATACTTTTGTGCTGCTAAGGATGCAGGTAATGAAACTTGAAAAAATTCTGCGGTAAGTTCGTTAATTTTTACTAACTCATCGAGTTCAGATTTATCAGGGCCTCCAGAGCGAAAGGTTGGTAATTCAATTCCTGCCAATTCAGCAGCCATCTCAAGTGCTTCCCGAAATTCCACATTTTCGTAACGTTTGATAAAACCAATAACATCACCACCTTCACCACAACCAAAACAATGCCAAATCTGCTTCTGCGGAGAGACCATAAAACTCGGGGTCTTTTCACCATGAAAAGGACAAAGACCCTTGAGGTTGGTCCCGCTCTTTTTAAGGTGCATATATCTACCAATTACATCGGCGATATCCAGCTTATCTTTGATTTCTTGAATGGTATTTTCTGCCATAAAATGTGGGATTTCTGTCTTAAATGTATAGATAATTGGGTAACTTAGCAAATGGACAATGCCGGCATAAAATGCTAGAATAAACAGGATTTTTAAACATAATCAGATCTTAATTGGCTGGCCGGACGGCTTGCCGCATCAGCGATAATAACCTTAATAGCGGCCGTAAGGCCACGAATTTCTTTAGTAAGCGAGACTTGGGTTTCCCAAGTCGAGCGAGAAGCCGGGCCTGAGCGAAGTCGAAGGCATCGGCGATAAATACACGGAGACGTCGCATAGTGGTCTAGTGCGCTGGCTTGGAAAGCTAGTAACTCGCAAGGGTTCGAGGGTTCGAATCCCTCCGTCTCCGCCAGAAAATTTCAATTATTAATTTTATAGACATGGCAAAATCACAACTCAACAATCTCAGCAAGCGCCAAATTTTGGAAAGCTTGATGTACGAACAAAACCAAAGCAACGTTACTTTGTCTCGCTTAATAACTGCAGTTGCTCGCACATCTGGGCTTGATCCAGAAAAGTTAGCAGAGCACTTTATTGATGACAAAGCCAATCAAGAATACGTAGAAAAGTTTAACGCGAATGTTCGCGCTCAGCATGCTGACAAGCACGCTCATGGCGAACCATCCCCAAAAGTTCCAGCAACTAACCCAGAAACTCCAACCGAAAACAATGCTGCCTAAAATTGCTTACGCACCAATTTTCGTTTTAGTTATTCACGTATTCGCTACTGTGTTCAGATGGTACGAAATGTTTTTTTGGTTAGACACACCTATGCACTTTTTAGGTGGAGCAAGTATTGGAATTAGTAGTTACTATTTTTTACACCAATCAGAACTGGAAACCAAAAAATTTCACACGAAATTATTCAACTATCTGATTATCTTGGCGCTGACCGCTCTGGCTGCTGTAGCTTGGGAGATTCTAGAATTCCACATCGACCGCGCCATTCACACAGCAATGCAACTCAGTGTCCTAGACACTATGAAAGATTTAGCCTTCGGACTACTCGGGGGATCTATCTCAGCTGCAATTCTTTTGATGAAAAAACCGCGTTAAGCGGTTTTTTTAATCGTCATAAGGAGAAGCTTCAGTGTCCTCAATTATCCTGCGCATTTCTATTACTGCCTCTACGGGATATTTGCCAGTGGCAGTTTCACCAGAAAGCATCACTGCATCGGCCCTATCAATGACTGCATTAGCCACATCAGAAACCTCGGCGCGCGTCGGTCTTGGATTGCGAATCATCGAATCAAGCATTTGAGTTGCTACAATCACAGGTTTTTTTGCTTTGCGACACTTTGCAATAATATCTTTTTGAATAATTGGTACATCCCAGTCTGGCATCTCCACCCCTAAATCGCCTCGGGCTACCATAATCATATCGGATTGCTTGAGTATCTTAGAAAAGTTTTTGACAGCTTCAGGACGTTCAATTTTAGTTACCACCAACGGTGCTTTTTTCCTTGCTGGTAAATATTTTTTGATAAGTTTTTTTAGAGCAATCAAGTCCTTTGCATCTCGAACAAACGACAACGCTACATAATTTACACCGTGCTTTAAGCCAAACTGCAAATCACTAACATCTTTATCAGTAATTACCGGAAAAGTGATTTTACTGTCTGGCAAATTTACACCTTTATGAGATTGAATTACACCACCAGTAACAATTTTGCAAACAATCAGACCCTTACTAACCTTAATAACTTTTAGTTCGATTAAACCGTCCTCAATAAGAATTCGTTCACCTTTTTTTACAGTAGTACTAACATCAAAATCCAAATCAAAATCTTTACCAATCGCAACAGTTTGATTCTTCTTTACAGTAAGTGGTTTAGATAATTCAGCAACTCGAATTTTTGGACCTTGTAAGTCCTGCAAGATAGTAACTTTCTTGTGTTGTTGCTTGGCTACGGCTCGAATATTTCTCATGAGCATAGCGTGATTCTCATAGCTACCATGGGAGAAATTCAAGCGGGCAATATCCATGCCATTTTTGATGAGCTTACTAAGAACCGACTTTTTTTCTGAAGCTGGTCCAATAGTTGCAACAATTTTTGTACGTTTCATAGCTGATTTGAATTACCCCTAAATTATAACAAATTTAAAACAAGCTAACCTGCTTGGGTTTGAGTGATAGCTTTTCTCGCTCTTCTGCAGAATAAATCTGGATCTTCCCAAACACCCCGTCATACCCTCCTGAAAGCTCTACTTTGCCTTCCCTGACCCGTAAAATGCTTTCGGCTAGTACTGAGCCGGCGAGTTTAATCAGCTCTGCTGAAGGCGTATCTAGCAGGAGTTCAAATTCAGGAACTTGTGCAACTAATTGTTCGTACTGTGCTTGAACTTTCTGACTAGTTGGTCCTACACCTAAAGTGTCTGCAATAATTTCTTCTAATGGAATGGTGCTTTTGAAAGGAATCCTTCCCTCCCCTATTAGGGGAGGGCTAGGGAGGGGTTTACCCTCACCCAACCTCTCCCTGGAAGGGAGAGGGGCTTTAGCTAGCTCATCAACGCGCGCCATAACACCGCGAAGTAATTTCTTTTTGCAGACAGGACAGACTCCGCCCATTTTTTTTGTCTGGTTTGGCTCACAGGAAAACTTGCAATCCGAGTGGCCATCTAAATGATACTTGCCTTCTTCTGGAAAAAATTCTACAGTGTACAAAAATTCGCTTCGTTTGCGTTCGCGAATAACTCTTATGACTTCTTGATATGAAAGTTTATCTGCATCAATAACAAACACGTTGGCTTCGCGCCCCAGTTTGCGCAAGCTATGAGCATCGGAATTAGAGAATAAAGTAATGTTATCTAGGGCTTTGACTTGCCAATTCATTTTTGGATCACTGGAAAGTCCAGTCTCTATTGCAAAAATATATTTAGCTTCTTCCTTAAAAGCTTCTTCTAATGAGTCAAAGCCTGACAAAGAACCAAACACACCAAAGTGTGGTGTCCAAGCATGAGCAGGAACCACTTCGATATCCTTATCCGCGGTTTTGCAAATGCGAACCAATTCATCACACGGCACGCCCATGATAGGCCGACCATCTGATTTTAGATTGACACCACGCTTCTCTAATAGAGCAATTAATTTATCGACGGCAGTAAAGCTCGGCGCAAAAACTAAGTTATGAACGCGGCGAACTTTATCACCTTGCTTATAAATTGAAGCTAACTCAGTGGTCAGCATGAACAAGGTTTTGGTATCGCTCTTTTTAAGCTTATATAAGCCAGGTTTTGCTTCTTCAAGATTGTCTTTTAACTCCTTAAGCCACGCTGGGTGAGTAAAATCTCCGGTTCCTAAAACATCGATCCCTTTTTTATCAGCCCATAATGCTAAATTAGCCGGAATTAAATCCCGGCTACAAGCACGTGCGTATTTTGAATGGATATGCAAGTCTGCAATAATTTTCATAAGTTTCTTCCCCCTTCGAGGGGGAGACTAGGTGAGGGTAAACCCTCCCCCAACCCCTCCCTTGAAAGGGATGAGGAGTTTAAATTAATTTACGGGCGAACTCTAAATGTTCTGGCGTATTGATTCCATAAATTTCTTCGGGAGCGATTAATAGTGAGTTAATCTCTTTACCATCGCGAATAGCTAGCTCTACAATATCGGTCAAATAAAATTCGTGCTGAGCATTTTGACTACCAATCCGTTTTAACTGCCCAAACACCCAGTCTGAATTAAACATGTAAATCCCTGGGTTAACTTCGGTAATGGCTTTTTGCTCATCGTTGCAATCTTTAAATTCCTGAATTTTAACTATGGCTCCATTTTCATCCCGAACAATTCTGCCAAAGCCTTCAAAGTGAGCGTACTCGTTATCAAAATTGGGAAGCTGCGCAGTGAACATCGAAATCATGGCGTGATTTGCTTGATGAAGTTCAATTAACTTTTGCAAAGACTCCTTACGAGTGAATGGCATGTCCCCATACAAGACAATAAAGTTGTTTGCTGTTACCGTCCCATAGCAGGAGAGAACAGCATGAGCAGTGCCTTTTTGGTCATACTGCGTGACATAAATGTATTTATCACCCAAGGTCTCCTTCACGAGGTCTTGCTGAAAACCAACAACAATCACTGGAGCTGTGTCCTGTGGTAAACCTTGAACTTCTTTAAGTAGATGAGAAATTACTGGCTGATTATGCAATGGTAAAAGCACTTTGGGAATATCACTACCCATCCGAGTACCCTTACCGGCTGCCAATATCACAATTTGCTGTGTCATAAATATATAAAAAGCTTAAGCTTCCTGCTTAAGCTAAAGGTATTATACCATTGTGGTATAAAAGCCAAAACTCCCTGATAAAGAGAGTTTTTGCATAAAGGGCAGCTTTGGCCCAACCAATTTTCGCTTTGCTCAGATTAGCTTCCCAATCTTCGCTATCGCTCAAATTGGTGTGCCTCTCCCAAAACTGCTTAACCTCTCCGCCAAGTGGCGGATCGGCCCAAGCAGTTTTGGGTCCCCATTGTAGGTACTTTATTTAACAAAACAACTCGCTTTAAGCGAGTTGTTTTGTTAAAGGGCAGCTACCTACTTTTGCACTGGCATGCACCAGACTATCATCGGCACCACTGCGTTTTACTTCTGAGTTCGGGATGGGATCAGGTAGAACCGCGGCGTAAATGCCACCCGACCGGCAATTCCTTAAAGCGCAAGCGCTAGAAGAAACTACCGGCCCGAAGGCCTTTACAAATCCCGGCTTACGCAGGGACATGCTTTGAAAACTAAATAGTGGTATTGAGTTAAACTCATATTGCAAGAAGTATCCAAACATTCACAAAATGTTTGTCAAAACTTGTATAATCTCTTCCTTTGACGAATCAAAGAGAAAAATTAGATTAGAACTTTCGGATGATTAGTATTGCTCGGCTGAATGCATTACTGCA
>CAZQMO010000004.1:0-85824 GCA_964594755.1 uncultured Candidatus Saccharibacteria bacterium
GGACCTTCCCAGTCAGTGGTATTACTATCTCTGGAGTGGTCTACCAAAGTGATGGTTCTACCCCAGACGGTACTGGCTACACTTTAAATATCTCTACTAATGGAGGAGTAGGTACAACCACCACCTCTAATGGCAGTGGGGTGTTTAGTTTCGCTGACTTCACTGAGCCAACAGCAGGGGATGTGGTCACCATTTGGCTAGATGGCAGTGCTGCCAGCTTAGTCTTAAAGTATGGCTCTTCCTGTACTGGCAACCCAAATTGTACTGACCTGTCACTTGTACAAGGACAAGTCCGACTACAGTCCTTTAACGGCGCCAGTTTTACCAATAGTGACCTAGATGACTGCGATAACAATGATGGTGGCTTTGGCTGTAACAGTGCATCCATTGGCTTTGACAGTGACGGTACTCACCTCACAGTAGCTACCGACCGCACCTTAGTTATTGCTTCTGGTACCACCTTTGCTCCAGGGGGAAGCAGTAATGTGTCTGCTGGTGGGCTCAACATTGCTGGTACTTACACAGCTTCTTCTGGCAACCTGACTATTGGTGGTAACTTTACTAACAGTGGCACCTTTACCGCTGGCAGTGGTACAGTGGTGTTTAATGATGTTAGTAGAACTTCACAGATTATTGGTAGTACCACTTTTAATACATTAATTAGTTTAAGTTCAGACAAACAGTTAGAATTTGAATCTGGAGAAACTTTTACTATCACTAATCAACTTACCTTAACTGGGTCTAATGGCCACCCGATAGTTTTGACTGGTACGTCAAGTTCTCCTTGGTATATTGATTTGCAAGGAACAGCCAGTGTAGCCAGAGTGACTGTATCTTGGGGTGGTTGTGCTGTGGGCTCAAACACAATTAGGTTAGGCGGGAATTCTACAAACGCTGGGAACAATGATGCCTGCTGGGACTTTCTGATTTTTGGTCCTGGTGGGGGCAGTAGTGGTGGTAGTGGTTCTGCAGGCTCTGGTGGAAGTGGTGGTGGGGGAGGCGAAGCTCAAGCCGAACCTCGGACAGCCAGTGCCACAGCCACAATCCAAGATGGAGTAGTAAATAGTGTTACTGTTACAGATGGTGGTTTTGGTTATTCCACAGCTCCATTGGTTTGTTTTGAACAAGGCAGTCCTACAGCTGACGCAACCGGTACATCTGTATTAACTAATGGATCGATAAGTGCAATCAATATCACTTTTGGCGGCACAGGTTACCAATCGGTCCCAACAATTGTTATCAGACCACCTGGTTCACCAACTGGTACATGTGCCTCAGGACAAGGTGGTGGTGGGGCAGGAGCAGGTGGCGGCGGAGGCTCGCCATAAGGTCGGTGATATTGCCACCTGACAAGAAACTAGTCTGTTTAGAATTCATTAAATAAAGTTTTCGGTTAATTTACTTCCGGGCAAAACTCGGTGTGACAATCAAGAACGGCTTCGACCGTTCTTTTGATTTTTTAGTTTGGTTTTTTGACCTAAATGAGGTATAATGAATTATCATTGGACACTAATAGATACCAAAATTTCTTCAAATCACAACGCAAATTTGAAACCTGATCAGAAAATTCCCAAGACTAGTGCCCTGCTAGTTTTTACTTTAGTAGTCGCTGTAAGTGTGTTGAGTTTTGGCTGGGTGGCAGCGCAAATGACCGATAGTGACACGCTAGACGTGAGCGCAGTGGTAGGTTCGCCGGCTCCTCCTGGTGGTACTGGTTCTGGTTCGGGTTCAAGCTCTGGTGCTACTGTCGTGATGAGCGGCTGGGCTTTCCCTGGAGCGAAGTTGACCTTACTCCGGGATGGTTCGGTGGCAACTCGACTGATTGCTAACCCTGATGGTAGTTTTCAGATTACTTTGAATGGCATCAGTTTAGGTAATTATCAGCTGGCGATATTCGCTGAAGATCAAGATGGACTACTATCTAGTCCGCATACGATTAATTTGGCTGCCAACACTGTTCAACCGTACAATTTTACCAACATAATAATTCCGCCGACCATCAAAGTTAATCCAACTAATATTGGATTAGGACAAGCCTATGTAATTTCAGGTTATGCACCTGTCTCTAGTTCAGTAAATGCCCAAATTCCTGGCTTGGTCAACTTAGGAACCACCACAGCGGATGCAAATGGGTATTATCAGTTGTCATTAACAAATAGTTTACCTCCAGGTATTCAACTGATTCGAACTCAAGCCCAACTGTTTAGTTTTACCAGCTTGTTTAGCAAACCGGTCCAAGTTGTATTTTATCTACCAGGTCAGACGCCCATTCCGCCACCGCCTGCTCAGCTAGGGGTCTGTGTTGATTACAATAAAGACCGTCGTGTGAATTTGATAGACTTCTCAATTTTGTTGTTCTGGTTTGGTAAGCCAGCTGCACCTTCGACCATTGATTGTAATCGTGACAACGTAATTGATATCAAAGACTTTTCGATTCTGATGTATTTCTGGACAGGGTGATTTGATAAGTTAATCTTGAACTCAAGCTTATGACATCCCGATCTTGATTCGAGATCTCAGGAAAATAAACTGAGATATAAATCTTGCCATCTTGGATTGTGCTTATCAATCAATTCGATTCCTAGTGTCTGCGCCAGTCTCGAGCTGTTTCTTTCTATATAAAGTCCCATATTTTTATCAGCTAAAATGTAAATATAGTATTCTTGCATACTTAGAGATCCTGACTTTCGCCAGGATGACATAATAGATACACTTAGAATGGCATACTCCATCTAAACCCTGATTAATAAATGTTAAATTTAAGATTAAAAATTTTTACCGCATTCGTTCTTTGGCTCGTCCCAAGCGTTGTTTTGGCTTTGGAGATTTCTTTTGAACCTGCGAATGTTGCAAGTAACCAAGAAAAAGCCTTTACGGCCACTGTTGTCATAAATACTGACAGTCAAACAATCAATGCAGTTGATGGGACTTTAAGTGTTTCACCAGAATTGGCAGAAGGGTTAACAATCTCGGACAGTGGTTCAATTGTAACTTATTGGGTAAAGCAACCAGTGTACGATGAATCCACTCAAACTATTCAGTTTAGCGGTACTATTCCCGGGGGTTATGATGGCCAGGCAGGTATTTTATTTAGCATAATTCTTCAACCTTACTCAGGCAAAGGTTTGGATAATGCCATTACTATTGGTGAAGCTAAAGCTTATCTCAATGACGGATTAGGAACTCCAGCTAGTGTACAGACCAAACAATTTAAAATTACGAGCCAAGGTAGTGGCCCAATCGACACTGAAATTACCAACCAGCTATATTTAGACCAGAACCGTCCTGACAATATTCCTCCAGAGGTATTTAGTCCGCAATTAGCACAAGATGACAGAGTATTTGATGGCAAGTGGTTTATTAATTTTGCCACCACTGATAAGCAAAGTGGGGTGGACTATTACGAAATTCAGGAAACCCGAAGCGGTGCTTTGGATGCTGGGCAGTGGCAACGTGCCCAGAGCCCTTATTTGTTGTCAGACCAAGATCTTCACAGCTATATTTATGTTGTTGCAGTTGATAGGCAGGGGAATGAACGGATGATCAAGGTAAACCCACGTCGGCCCTTGAGCTGGTGGCAGTTACATCAATCTGATTTATTAGTAGGTGGAACAGTAGTGACTTTAATCGTGGCTGGCGGTTGGTATACACTTTGGACCCGGCGGCGTAAACAAAAATAAATGACAGATCTGAAATTAACAAATCGGTTAGTCCAACTCATTATCGCCATAGTTTTCTCAGCTGGGTTATGGTTTGGATTGGTTAATATAGTTCAAGCAGCTAATTTTTCGATTAGCCCAGCTAGTGGTACTTATACAGTAGGTAGTACTTTCGAAGTTTCGGTGTTAGTGGATACTAAAGGGCAAGAAATTAACGCACTCCAAATGCAGTTGTCGTTCCCAGCTGATAAACTTCAGCTGGTTTCGCCGTCAGCAGGTAGTTCGATTATTGAAATTTACACCACACCTCCTCGCTTTAACAACAACACTGGTACGGTGGAGATTATTGGAGGTATTCCTAATGGTATTAATGTTCCTAGTGGCTTAGTAAGTAAGCTTACATTTAGAGTGAAAAGTGTGGGGCAGGCTAGCTTAAGGTTTACTGGAGAATCACAAGTCCTATTAAATGATGGACGCGGTACTAACGTACTTGAGAATACATCTGGAGCAACCTATCGCCTAGAGTTACCACCTCAACAAGGACCAATAGTAATTTCCGATACTCATCCCAACCATGATGAATGGTATCAGGACTCCAATGTAAATTTGCGTTGGGATGTTGGTTTTCCACCTGCAGAAAATTATAGTTACACAATTAGCTCTAACCCCGAAGATGTACCAGATGATACACCAGAAGGTGCGGCCACTACTGCCAATTATAAGCAGGTACCCAGCGGCATTAACTATTTTCATATCAAGGCGTTTAGAGATGGCCGTTGGGGTGGAGTCAGTCATTATAGTATTAAAGTAGATAATCAGCCACCAGCAGAGTTTATAATCGCTGTATTACCGTCGAGTCGTACTAACGTCACGACTCCAATTATTGAATTTCAGACCACAGATTCTTTGTCTGGACTGGATCGATATGAAATTAAGATTATTCCACTTCGCGTGGACGGCAGAAATAATGCTGAGCTTACAGAGCTATTGTTTGAGGAGACTGATAGTCCATACAAAAATGCTGATTTAGCCTTCGGAAGTTACGAAGTAATCGTGAGAGCCTACGACGAGGCAGGCAATATCCGTGAGGCTACCAGAAATATTGAGATTTCCAGCTCAATTTTTTGGTTCATGACTACGGACGGAGTTATCTTGCCATTTAATCATTTAGTAGGTTGGCCGGTAATCTTTGGTTTCTTGATATTACTCTTGTTACTATTACTGATCATTGCATACATTTTACGCAAGTGGTACAAGCTGGCGCACGAGAAAGTGGTTTCAAATCAAGTTCCTGCAGGTTTGACTCAGCAACTTGAAGAACTTCAGCGCTACCGAGCCCGTTACGGCAAGATGGTCGCTGTATTTCTCGCCGTAATATTTATAGGAACACAACTAGCTGGTACTACTGTCTTTGCGCAAGCACCTACTCCAATTGATGAGACCGAACCAGCTCCAGTGGAGCAGATGCAAACACCACAGCTTTCTGTTAGTGAGGATGTTAACGAATTTACCCCGCCGGTTATTACCAGCTATTCAGCCAATATTAAAGATGATGAACTCTTCTATGTAAACGGCCGAACCACTGAACCAAATCAAGAGGTGGTGGTTCACTTGCAAAGCATGGTGGACGGTAATGCTTATGACTTTATTACTCAATCAGATAAGCGTGGGGATTGGACATATCGCCATCAGGATTTCTTAGAAGGTGGTCGCTATATCTTATGGGCTCATGTTCGTGAGAATGGCCAGTTGTCTAGCCCAAGCCCTCAGGTAGAAATGGATGTCAAACCAGTGGCGCTAAATTGGGGTAACTCTCGTATTACTTACCAAAGTTTATATTTGGGAATGATCGGCGCTTTGCTTTTAATGGTATTAGGTCTGATTGCTTATATTATCATTCACGCTATTTTGGTTCAGCGCCGCCGCCGCCAATTTGCGCATAGTTTACGCCAAGCAGAAGATTCAATTAAGCGTGGTTTCATAGCTTTGCGGCGTGATATTGAAGCTGAGTTGCTACTAGTAAAACAGGCTCACTTACCAGCTGATTTAGCAGGTGAACAGAAAGTACGTCAGGAGCAACTAGAAGCTGATTTGCGTAATATTGAACAATTAGTTGGCCGCGAAATGTGGGAAGTGGAAACTTTTGAAAAACTACCAGGCTCGAGTTAACATGGTAAAATAATCATATGGAAGAAACCAATTATAAGGCCATTGCCGTAGTTGCTATTATCATCGTTGCCCTATTTGCAGGCGGCCTTTATTATGTAATTTCAGAGAGTAATAACCGAGCTGTCGCATTAAATTTGGTTAGAGAATACCTAAAGGCAAGCCCAAGTGATCAGTTGGTCTTGGAAGCTCAGATTAGAGAGCGCATCCAAAAACCGCCAATTGCTATGACTAGCCGCGCTAGCTTTGATTCTTTTGAGCAGTTAGTTGCCAATGCTCAAGCTTGCGAAAGTTATGCCACTATGACAACCTTTGGTCCAAGAGGTGAGCAAGTTAACACTGATGAAGCTTGGCGCTATTGTATGGACAACCCAGAAGTGCTAAAGCAAAAATAAAAAACCCGCCTTAAGGCGGGTTTTAAATTACTTCGGCCAGTTAGCTGTAAGCAGTAACTTTTCTTTGACTAACTTATGTTCAACAAGTTGTTGCCAAATTACTTCGGTAACAAATGGCATGAATGGATGGAGGAGTTTAAGAATGGTTGTTAAGACATGAAGTAAGATCGCTTGAGTGTTTTCCTTTTGGCTTTCATCTGCAAGTTGAGCTTTACTAGCTTCGATGTAAACATCAGCGAATTCTTTCCAGGTAAAATCATATAATGCCTGCGCAGCTTCATGAATTCGGAATGCAGTGAGATGTTCATTAGCAGATGTAATCGCAGTAGCAAGTTGTTCAAGAATTAATTTATCTGAATCAGTCTTGGCTTCAGGATCAGCGCTGGGCTTGCCATCAAGGTTGGTAAGAATAAAGCGCGCGATATTCCAAAGTTTATTACCAAAGTGCTTCATACCTTTAATCTTGTCTTCGGCCAGTGGGATGTCATTGCCAGCTGCAGTAGAAAAGATTAAAGCAAAACGCAATGCGTCGGTGCCATAAGTGTCAATCACACCAAGTGGGTCAATTACGTTACCTTTACTCTTACTCATCTTTTGGCGATCTTTATCGCGAACCAAGCCGTGCAAGAACACAGTTTCAAATGGTGGTTTGCCGGTGCGATAGTAAGACAACATAATCATCCGAGCTACCCAGAAGAACAGAATATCCCAGCCAGTTTCCATGACCTGAGTAGGGAAGAAGGTATCGATATCTTTAGTGCCCTTTTTGGAATCATTGGCCATCAAAGTTGCGTACGGCCACTGCCCAGAAGAGAACCAAGTGTCAAAGGTATCTGGGTCGGCAGTTAGCTTGGTAGAGGAGCATTTTGGACACTCTGAGAGGCTATTTTCGGTGTCTATAACCACTTCTTGGCAATCCTCACAGTATTTGGCTGGAATCGGGATTCCCCACCAAATTTGGCGAGAAATAGGCCAATCACGGATATTTTGCATCCAGTGGAAAAAGGTCTTTTCAAAGCGGGGATTAAGGATTTTAACTTCACCATTTTTTACCCCTGAAACCGCCATATCACGAAGGGAAGGCCGGCCATCAGGCAATTCTTTGGTCATGGCAATATACCACTGGTCAATGACTTGTGGCTCAATGATGTTATTGCACTTATAACAAACTTGAACATTGTGTTTGTAATGTTCGTCAGTCTTGTCATCAAGAAGCAACCCTTTTTCGCGAAGTTTTTCTACAATCTTTGGCCGGGCTTCGGCAATTTTCATTCCTTCAAATTCACCGGCAATCGGCAGGAGCTTGCCGCGCAAATCAATGATTTGTTCAAAATCTAAATTGTGCCGCTTGGCGATTTCAAAGTCAGTAGCATCGTGCCAAGGTGTAATCGTCATTACACCAGTTCCGAATTCCATATCAATGGCGTCGTCTTTGATGATGGTTGCAGTGACTGGACCGTTAATCCACTCAACTTCAATTTGCTGACCGTCTTTATACTCTGCATAGCGTTTGTCATCTGGATGCATAACAATATATTTATCACCGAACTTGGTTTCTGGTCGTGCTGTGCCAATGACAAATGGACCATACTGTAAGTAGTAGAAAGGATCTTGACGCTCTTCGTACTTAGTTTCCAAATCAGCTAAGTTGGTTTGATGTTTTACACACCAATTACAAATGCGGCCACTACGATAAACCAAACTATCGTCATGTAATTGTTTGAAGGTTTCATAAACAATCTTCACTACCTCAGGGTCTAAAGTGAAAGTGTTGCGGCTCCAGTCGCAAGAAATACCAAGACGCTTAATACCTTCTTCGCTAATGTGTTTGTTGTTTTGTACAAAATCCCAGATCTCTTTATAGAACTCTTCGCGTTCCATAGCAAAGCGACTACGTTTTTCTTTTTCAAGTTTCTTTTCGAACACGACTTGAGTTTCAAAACCAGCGTGGTCAGTGCCAGGCAAATAAAGTGCGCGACGGCCTTGCATGCGTTGCCAGCGAATAAATATATCTTGAATAGTCAATCCTAAAGCATGACCCACGTGCATAGGCGCGTTGGCATTAGGCGGCGGCATGATAATCGTAAATGGATCACCAGCATTTTTTAAATTGTCTGGATTAAAAAAGCCAGAGTTTTGCCAAAGTTCATAAATTTTGGATTCATGGTCCGTGGCATTATAATTTTTTTCGAGTTCTTTCATAGTTTTATTAAATAAAAGACACCATCTCGCAGAGCGAGGGTGTCTAGAGCCCCTTGACTTTGCCTGGGGCGGTACCATCTAGCAATTAACTTAATTTTTCCGGGATTACGGCCGGGCCGGCAGGGTCTACTGGCTTATGCGTTCTTCCTGCGCCATGCCCTGCGCAGCTTAGCGGAACAGGGACACTCTGGTGACAGCCAGAGTTTTGGCTTGAACTTGTGCCGTAAGTATAGGTTTTTTTGGTGGAATTGTCCAGCTGGGGAGTACGGCCACTATATTAGACTTTGGGAGTTCTAGAGTGGGCATAGGTAATTCTTCTACCAACTTCAGCTTGATTCGGTAGACTCGTTCAACTGTTTTCATAAACGAACTGACTTTGGATTGAAATACAGCGAACGGTTCAGAGCTTCGGAGCATTAAATATTCACCACTTTGATTCTCTTCCAAGTAGATCAGTGGGATGAGCCCTTCTCGAGAGAGTTCGTTGTAGAGCTCGAGTGTCTTCGTGGTAAAAGTCAGGGGACGACTTTCCATTTTCCGGTAAAGTTCGCCGAATACCGGTGCAGATAGCATCATGCCAATGCGGCGATCAACTTCCACAGGTTCTCGCTCTAAAGTGACGGGGTTGGTGCGATAGTATTGGGTATCTTCGTCAACCAGATTCAGATACTTGATTTCGGTTTGGGTGATCGCACTGACAGAAAAAAACATGCTCAGCAACAAGCTTGCAAATAGCTGCTTCATGATTGTTCCTCCTTTGGTATTGGTTAGTGTAGGCTCGTTTTAGAGATGTGTCAATTTAGAGTAACTCCCAGGCAGGATTAGCGGAAACTTTAGATGCTGGGACAGGTTTCACTCCACTTCGGAGATTAAAGTAGGCAGCTAGCGCAATCATCTGGGCATTATCACCGCATAATTCTTGATTTGGCACTAAAAAATTGATTTTCTCTTGCTTAGCCATCTTGGTTAAGGCTTCGCGTAGGCTTCTATTGGCCGCTACTCCGCCAGCCAAAGTTACGGTTTGGCATTGGTATTTATGTATGGCGCGAACAGCTTTTTGTACAAGTACATCCACAACAGCGTTTTCGAATGACATAGCCACATCAGCTTTGTGCTGTTTGCGCAGCGGCTTTTTTTGTTTGTCTAAATAATAAAGCACCGCCGTTTTAAGGCCGGCGAACGAGAAATTAAAATTTTGATCGTGGAGCATTGGTCTTGGAAAATTCAAATCGGTTTTTCCTTGTTGGGCTAGCTTGGAAATCTCTGGCCCGCCAGGGTAGGGGAGATTCAATAGCCGAGCCACTTTATCAAACGCTTCGCCCGCTGCATCATCTACTGTTTGGCCAATCACTTTGTAGTTTGCGAAATCTTTCATTAATAAAAACATGGTGTGCCCACCAGAAACAATAATTGCTAGAGCTGGGAATTTGGCTTTGCTGGGTAGAGATGCGAATGCTGAATAGAGGTGACCACTCATATGGTTAGTTGGTAGAAGCGGGATGTTGGTTGCTGCGGATAAGCCTTTAGCGAATTCAGTTCCCACAATTAAAGACACGATTAAACCAGGCCCGCTAGTAACTGCAAGATAATCTAACTCAGTCAATTCAACCTTGGCATTTTGTAAGGCTATTTGTGTCACCGGCAAGATATTTTCCATGTGGGCACGTGCTGCAACTTCTGGAACTACACCGCCTGTCTTTTGATGAATGTTGATTTGCGATTTAATAACCGATGAGAGAAATTTGAACTTTGGCTTTGCTGATTTCAAATCACCACTCAGCACACTGGCTGCGGTTTCATCACAACTGGTTTCTATCGCAAGGATTTTTATTGACTTCATAACCACAGTATTATACCGATTTTTTGGCAAAACAAAAACCACTAAACTTAGTGGCTTTTGTATGCATACAATATTACATGCTAGGGGATGAATTGCTGCTACCTTTCATGCTGTTTACAGCGACGAGGACAGCAGACAAACCTACGAGGATATACACGATGTTGGCAAGCATGCTTTCGCCAAGAATGGCTGAAACAAGGTTAAAGTCAAAGGCACCAACGAGGCCCCAGTTAAGACCGCCAACAACCAATAAGATCATCGCGATTGTGTTTATTGCTTTCAAATTTCTCACCCCCTTTCCTTGGTAAGATAATTGCTAACTTCAGTATAGCATTTTTTTAGCCTGTCAACTATATTGGATAATTTGTAATGGTATAATTAAGGTATGAATATTCAGCAACTCCGTCAAAAAGTTTGGCAGCATCTTTATCCAATTTGGCCTCAGATTGAACATTTCTTCTTGTTTATTCATGGTAATCGTCGTCAGCCTTATGCATTGGGTTGGCTCGCACAAGGAGAAACACTAGCCACATTAAAAACCTATCTATCCAGAAAATGGGGCTTTGGAAATCACTTTGTTGCTTGGGAAGATAAGAATCAAGTTTTGTCTTGGCGTAAGTTGGATGGATTCGAGCATCAATATCATTTAAGGGTGTTCAGTGATGGAGAAATCCGCGGCCATTATGAATACACTCCTGAGTCTTCGGCTTTGATGCATTTTATGTCTGTGAAGAGCGAAGCCCGCACAAAAGATTTCGTAAAATTTTTGGGACCATTTCTATCTCATAAAAAAACTAGACACAGACTCCGGCCAGATTTTGTATCTCGCAAAAAAACACCAGAAGTCACTTATCAAAACTAAACCCCGCAGAACGCGGGGTTTAGTTATTTAGAAATCAAATAATTCTCCCAAGAACGATTCTTTTTTACGTTTGTTGTGTCGGTAATCGTCCCCATGGTGTGATGCATGCGGGCGATAGCCGTTATCCGCTGGGCGGTGATGTTCTTGAGGTTGGTGGCTTTGTTGGCCTCCGGCGATAAGCTTATCTAGCTCACCGCGATCTAGCCAAATTCCGCGGCAAGTGGGACAGTAGTCAATTTCTATCCCTTGTCGCTCCATCATGGCCAGAGGTGTTTGGTCGTTTGGGCATTGCATAGGCGCTTGGTTAATTATCTCTGCAGCCGACCTTAGCAATAAAAAAGCCGGCTATGCCGGTTATAATTGATGCTGAGTCTTCGGTTAAAGCGCTCAATGTTTGAGACCGCTCGCTTCTTCCTCACCAGCACCCAAGGCTCAAATATATTAGCATAAAGTTCTGCTATTTTCCATACCAAAGAAGCAATCCGAACTACGTTCGATTCTTCTATAAACATTACCAACAAAAAATCGCCACTGGCGTGACGATCTTTTGTTGGTAGGCATCGTCTGAACGGTTGGAAAGCTTATTTGTTCTTAGTTAGGCAAATTTAGGGTATAATATAGTTAAAGTTAATTATTAAAAATTAATATGAATTTATGGAAGTCAATTCATCTGGTCCAAAAGCAGACCTCAACTCTTATCAGAAAAGCTTAAATAGTTTTGGAATAGCTAGTCTCTGGAATACATGCTTTAGTTTAACCATCGCTCTTACTTTATGTGTTTATGGTACAGGAATTTACTTGAATGAAAGTACTGATCTTGATAACACTTTTAAATTAGTCTTAAGCATAATACAAATAGCCTCTTACATTGGATTAGTTATAGTGTTGGCATATTATGCTTACAGATTTTCAGGAAGAAAAATTTTATTACTAAATGGTTTATTTGGGGTTTTATCTGGATGGATATTCATGCCAGTGATAGGACTTATAATTATATATTCCTTTAAAAGGAAAATTATGAGAGAAAGTAAAATACTCTAATTATAATGCGCATATGAAATAAAACACCGCCGTTAAGCGGTGTTTTTAATCTATAAATTGAGCGTGGTAGGCATCGTCTGAACGGTTGGAAAACTTATTTGGCTTTGGTAAGGGAGTTATATAGGTGCTTAATTCAAGCGGGTATCCATTGAGGGTTGAAAACTCCTTGATGGCTTGAGTAAACCAAGTCTAGTATAATATACTTAGCAATTAATATAAGACTATGGACAACGAACAACTACCCAATACTAACGAGATCTCTAGCACGAGTAATCCTACTCAGTATGCATCGCGATTTGAGGTTACTGTAAAAATACTTAAATGGTTTTTTCCTCCGAGTATTGTAGTGGCTTTTTTAGTAGGATTAGGTTCGGCAGGATTTTGTTTATTGTTCTGTTCGCCAACAACGATTGAGAATATCTTTATTTGGTTAGGAATAGGTTCAGTCGTTGCCGCGTTAATATATGTTCCTATTGTTAGTGCGAAAAAGATTTCTCAAGCAACTACGAAAAAAAGTTTAGTTCTCGAGACGTTGGGCTTAATAGTAATAGGTTATGCAATTATCTTTGGAATTACTCTTGGTTGGCTAGGTATTAGCAGTCATCAGCCTGAAGGCTGGAAACCATCATTAAACGAAAGAATGTTGGGTTGGATTCAGGTTACTGTGGGTGAAATTCAGGATTCCAAAAGAGATGCAATTAACCAAGCAAAATTTAATAATGACTCATTTGAATTTGTACCCGCTTCCAGTGAATTAACTCTCATAAACAGCCACGATGCTGTACTATCTACCACAGGAACGATAAGTGGTTTAGATAAGTTAAATGGTTTAGAAGGTAACTCTCAGTACATTGTGGTAATTTCTGAAGTTGCTGTTGGAGATATGGCTGCTCAAGGAGATGTGGTAAAGCGATTGAAAGGCGAACATGGAGTATTGGGTGAAGAGCTTTGGACAAGTACCTTGAATCTGGGTGCAGGTGATTCACAACAAATAACAATCTCAGCTGCTTTACCTAAAGAATTCGCTCAAGTGATAAAGGATAAACCTGATACTACTTTTAAAGTAAAGTTAGAGCTATTAGCCGAATCTGCTTACACTTACCAAAAATTCAATTTTACTTCTATATGGTCTCAGGAAACATCAATTGTCCCAAAATATGCCGGCCAATTTTTAAAAGATCGTCAACATGAGATTAATTTCCGACTTCCTGATGCTGCTGTAAAATTTACAAAAATTGATGAAAAAGGCAATTTTGTGACAGAATCAGACAATCAAGTAAATTTTACAGTCACTACCAATCCAAAGATGAGTTTGTGCTGTGAAGCTCCTGAACTTAAGGTAACTTCTACTTGGGGTAATTCCCAGTCGCTAGAAGACTATTTGGAAACGATATCGTGGAAGGGAGAGATTGTTAGCAAAAAAGTTGGTAAGTCAGGAACTGTAGCAATAGTAGAAGCTAATCCTACAATAGCTAGTCCTTACAAAGCAATTATATACAAAAGATTTGACGAATTTAGAGTTTATCAGTTAACTGAAAAAAATTCTGGCTTAGATGAACTATACAATTTGTATTTAGAATCATATAAAAAGTTTGATACATTTTAATTATTCTATAATATGTTTTCATCCTTTAAATGAGACCAAAGAGAATTGAAAACCTATTTGCTTTAATTATCAGTATTCAACTTGATAATTCTAAATTGTTATAATTTTGGAAAACTTTTCTTGCACCAATAAAACCAAATCAAAAACGCCCAACTGGGCGTTTTGTAATTTTTGGTAGCGCTACGGAGAATCGAACTCCGGTTACCAGGATGAAAACCTGGTGTCCTAACCACTAGACGATAGCGCCTCGTCCAAATTTGGCTCACTTGCTTGTGGCCGCTCCTCGCCCTTGGCTCGACCGGCTCGCTCGCTTGTTCACCAACTTTCTCCTCTCAAATTTTCACTTAACTTACACCCTCGCTCCGAGCTTCCTTGTTACACTGCGTCAGCTCGGCTCGGGTTTAGCCCAAGTGAAAATTTGGGTAAATGCTTTTCTTCAAATAACTCTCGCATTTTAACAGATTTAGGGAGTTTTGGCAAGGCTGTTGGTGCAATAAATTTATTCTGGTACATTAAATGTAATGGTAAAGCAAAGTTTTGGTTTAAGCGGCAAGCCAGTGATTCGTTCCTATCAACTTAAGCGCCGCCAAGTCATCCCGAAATCAAAAACTCAAATTCAATCTTGGCGGTTATTGATGTCAGGCGTGTTTATTGCTGGAGCATTAACTGGTGTGGTAGCTATGATGGGAGATGACTATGCTGAAGCCGAGCGAGCTGCTCAGGATAGACAGAAACTAATAGCAGGGTCTTCATCTACGGAAGCGTGGACTATGCCACTAGATTTTTCTACTGAGGACTTAGAAGTTGTCGCAGTTATGTTGCCAATTCTGATTCAAGAAACTCGTCATGAACCTAACGCAGCGGAATTAGCGAATCAGAAGCGCAAAGACGACTTGCGAGCTTACTTCGAAAGTCGAAATAGCCCGTTTGTGGATGATGCTACCTTAGATGCATTTTTGTCTTCTAACAATATGAAGCTGATGATTGCTATTTCTTTTGTAGAGAGCACGATGGGGAAACGTTGTTACTACAATAACTGTAGCGGTATAGGTGGTTATCCGCCAAACTTGCGAAAATATGATTCTTACGCGGATTGGGTTCGCGACTTTGATTCTTTGTTAGAACGGCGTTATAAGGGGATGGAGCCAGAAGATATGATGGGTGTGTATGTTCAGCCGGGGAGTCCGAATTGGATTAATGGTGTTCGTCAGATCTTAGCGGAATTAGAAAAACAGGGGATTGAATAAAAGTTTATTGTTATTTTATTTGACACAGAAAAATATTATAGTAGGATATAGATACCCCCCCATGGGGGGTTATCCTATGACTAAAGAACAACAAAATTTAATAAAGCGAATTAAAACAGCACAAGGTCATCTTGGCGCAATTGCCGCCATGGTCGAAAAAGACACTTACTGCATGGACATTATTAACCAGAACCATGCTGTTATAGAAGCCTTGCGTAAAGTTAATCAGTTAATTTTGGAAGGATATTTGGGTGAGTGTGCTCTTGATGCGGTCAACCATAAAAATCCAGCCAAGCGCAAAGCAGCAGTTGCTGAGTTAGTGAAGATTTATACTAAGAAATAATATGAACGACAAAATTTACAACACAATTATTATTGGTAGCGGTCCGGCAGGCCTCACCGCCGCGTTATATGCCGGTCGAGCAGAGTTAGAGCCATTGGTTATTGCAGGATTACAACCTGGCGGTCAGTTAACTATCACAACTGATGTCGAAAATTTTCCTGGTTTCCCAGAAGGTATTCAAGGTCCAGAACTGATGCAGAAGATGACTGCGCAAGCTGAAAGATTTGGCGCCAAAATTGTTCAAGAGAATGTAGCTAGCGTGGATTTTTCTAGCAAACCATACAAAATAAAGACAGATAGCAATGAATATCACGCCCATAGCGTAATCATCGCCACTGGTGCCGAAGTGAAGTGGCTTGGCCTGCCCAACGAAACACGTCTCCGTGGTAAAGGCGTTACTGCTTGCGCGACTTGTGACGGCTTCTTCTTTAAGGATTTAGATATCGTGGTTATTGGGGGCGGAGATAGCGCCATGGAAGAAGCATTGTTTCTAACCAAATTCGGCAAGTCAGTTACGATTGTCCATCGCCGTGATGAATTCAAGGCTTCCAAGATTATGCTCAAGCGGGCCCAAGAACACCCAAAGATTTCCTTCATCACTGATGTCACCGTGGTTGATATTTTGGGAGAAGATTCGTTTACCGGAATAAAGATCAAAGACAATAAGACCGGAGAAGAACGAGAGGTTGCAGCTGGGGGTTATTTTGTGGCCATTGGGCACTCGCCAGCGGTTCAAGTTTTTAAGGACGCCGGCGTAGAGCTGGATAGCAAGGGTTACATTGCTCAAAAACAGTTTACTCAAACAAATATAGAAGGCGTATTTGTAGCCGGAGATGTCCACGACCACCGCTACCGTCAAGCCATTTCTTCTGCAGGGGAGGGGTGTAAGGCAGCTCTTGATGCAGAGAAGTATCTTACGGAGTTAAATCAAGAATAGAAGTATGTCATTCCTGGGCCCACCGCAGGTAGGAACCGGGAATCCACTAGACAGTCAAGATAATTTAATAGATCCCCGGTTCTCCTCGCTTTGCTCGGGGACCAGGGGTGACCAAATAATATGAACAATCCCTTTGAATCAGCCAAGCGGCAACTCCAGGCAGCGGCCGACGTAGCCAACTTGGATAAAAACAAAATTGACGAATTGATGCATCCAGACCGGTATATTGAGGTTTCAATTCCAGTACAAATGGATGACGGGTCTCAAAAAATTTTTGAAGGTTTCCGCAGTCAGCATAACAATGCCCGAGGTCCATACAAAGGGGGTATTCGTTACCACCAAGATGTAAATTTAGACGAGGTGCGCGCTTTAAGCTTTTGGATGACTTTTAAGAATGCAGTCATTGACGTTCCTTTTGGCGGAGGCAAGGGCGGCATTATTGTAAACCCTAAGGAATTATCTGAAGTTGAGTTAGAAAAACTCTCCCGCGGCTATATGCAAAAAATGTTTCGCAATTTTGGCCCGGAAATAGATGTGCCTGCTCCAGACGTAAACACTAACGGCCAGATTATGGGCTGGATGCGTAACGAGTACGAAAACCTGACCGGCACTGTCGCTCCAGGGGTGATTACTGGCAAAGCGATAGAAGATGGTGGCAGCGAGGGTCGCACCGAAGCAACTGGGTATGGCGGGGGATATGTTTTACGCGAAGCTTTGAAGGCAGGGTTAGTATCGGATGATCGCAAGACTATCGCTGTGCAAGGGTTTGGTAATGTAGCGACTTACTTGGCCGAGTATGTTAAAGAGCATGGCTTTAAGGTGGTTGCTTTATCCGACAGCAAGGGCGGAGTGTATAACGAAGCTGGTATTGATATCTCTGCGGCCGAAGCACATAAAAAGGCCACAGGCTCTTTGAATGGCTTGGAAGGTGCTACTTCTATCACCAACGAGCAGTTATTAGAACTAGATGTCGAAGTTTTGGTACCAGCGGCATTAGAAAATGTTATTACTAAAGTTAATGCTGCAAAGATTAAAGCTAAGCTGATTTTGGAAATGGCCAATGGCCCAACGACACCTGAGGCCGACCAGATTTTGCAAGATAATGGCGTTGTGGTAATTCCAGATATCTTGGCCAATAGCGGTGGCGTCTGCGTGAGTTATTACGAATGGTATCAGAATATGCATAATGAAAAGTGGGCCAAGCAGGATGTTTTGGCCAAGCTTGATGCGCAGATTACCAAGGCATTTGCAGATGTTCTCGCAGGCTCAAAACAGCATGCTACTTCACTTAGAACAGCAGCCTATATAGTCGCCGCCGAGCGAATTATCTGAGAAATGTAAGAACAAAGCCAGTCGTTAGACTGGCTTTTGAGTTGCGTCAATTGCTTGAACAATGAAGCGTATAGCAATGGTTGCTTTCTGTTGCTCTCTCTGTTCCAGGCAAACAAATTTTTGGCCAGCAAGAATAGCATACGGTATTTGACTGTCTAAGCGGTAAACGCTGGTGCAGCCAGGTTGCCTGATTTGCATCGTGGACTGCGTGCCACCTTGCATACACCATTCAAAGTAGTAGCGACTGGTTCTAAAGTGCACAAAGTCGCATTCGCCAAACTGGCCGGGGTAATATTTAACAAGATCAGGATTAGCTTCAATGTCCTCCGCGATCTTATCAAGGGTGGTTATTTGCGGGCATTCCTTGCTCATAACACTACCTCCCTGCAATTTTTTCCAGTATAGCATGTTAAAATTATTATATGTATGACGTCATAATTATCGGTGCTGGCCCAGCAGGAATGACTGCGGCCATCTACACAGCACGAAAAAAATTAAATACTTTGGTTCTAGCTAAAGAAGCTGGTGGTCAAATGGTATGGAGCAGTGATGTCGAGAACTATACTGGTTTCAATATGATTAGTGGTGCTGAGTTAACTTTGAAATTTCAGGAACATTTGTCTACGCTTAAAGAAGATTTAGAAGTTAAGATAGGTGTGGAGGTTGCCAGAATTGAAAAGAATATCACTAGCTTTGAAGTAAGTGACAAGCAAGGCAATCAGTATTTTGGTAAGACTGTAATTATTGCTTCTGGGAAAAACCCACGTCATTTGAACATTCCTGGTGAGAGTGAATTCTATGGTCATGGCGTGGCTACCTGCGCAACCTGCGACGCGCCTCTTTACAAAGGAAAAGATGTCGCAGTGATAGGTGGTGGAAATTCTGCTTTGGACGCAGTTTTGGCCTTGTCCAAAGTGGCCAAAACTGTGGCGGTTGTGAATATTAATCAAGCTTTATCTGGTGATTCAATTGTCAAAGAAAAAATTGAACATTCCGGTAATGTAAAAATATATAATAACACCAAAACTTTGTCTGTTTTAGGAGAGAAGGCCGTAACAGGTTTGGAGATTCATCAATTTGGTAAAGACAAGGAAATATTGACAGTGTCTGGAGTGTTTGTGGAAATCGGCTATGAGCCAAGCATTGCTTTTGATCAACTTACTAAAAAGAATGAAAAAAACGAAATTGTCGTGGACGGCAACTTGCAGACTAGCGTACCCGGGATTTTTGCCGCCGGCGACATCAATGACGCCTGGGGCGAACAGATTATCATTGCAGCCGGGGAAGGCGCTAAGGCCGCCATGGCCGTGAGTAACTACTTGAACAGACTGAAGTAGGTTGTTGATGATAAGTATACAAAAAAAGCTCTGGAATGTTCCAAAGCTTTTTAATTAGTTATTGACGCGTTCTACGTAAGCGCCGCCTTCGCGAGTATCTACGCGCACCACATCACCTTCTTTGATGAACATTGGCGCCTGCACGCTCAGTCCAGTTTCAAGCTTGACTGGCTTGGTAACGTTACCACCGCTGTTACCGGTTACTCCTGGAGGAGCTTCTATGACTTTAAGATCAACTTTAATCGGCAGTTCTATAGAAACAGGTTTGCCGTTAAATCGCAAGATGATTACTTTTAAGCCTTCGGTCAAAAATGGTTCTTGTTCGGCTGTAATCTCTTTATCAAAATCAATCGTCTCAAAAGTTTCATTATTCATGAAGTGAGTACCTTCGTCGTCAGCGTACAAAAAGTTGGCGTTTTCGCGGGTGACGTCGGCACCTTCAACTTTTTCACCGAACTTGAAGCTGTACTCCAAAACTTTTCCAGTAATTACATTGCGAAGCTTCGCTTGCATTACCGGTTTACGCTGGGCAGTTCGCATGCGGTTAGACCAGATTACCTGGAAAGGTTCGCCGTTCATCAATACAATTGCTCCTAATTTTACGTCGTTGAGGTCCATATTTTATTACTATATTCATTCTCAAATATCTATGTCATTCCGTGAATGCGGAACTTCATTCTTTGATTTTATGATTTAGAATTTTTAATTGTAAATTAGCCGTCCACTTTTTCGGGGGCGCTCTCGCGGCTTATCCAGTCAAATCCGCATAGATTTGACTGGGCCGCTGGCGCTAGCTTACCCCCTCTTAAGTGGACGGCGGGAAGTAGTAAATGCTGTTAAGCGGCGACGAAAGGCAATAAAGCCATGTGGCGAGCGCGCTTAAGCGCGATAGTAATCATGCGTTGGTGCTTAGGGCAAGAACCAGTGCGGTTGCGAGATAAAATCTTCGCGTGTGGAGACATAAAACGACGCAAAGTCTGGGTATCTTTGTAGTCTACAGTGCTAATTTTATTAGCACAGAAATAGCAGACTTTTTTGACAGGAGCCGCGTCGCGGTCCCGGTTATTCTTATTGTATGGCATAGTTATTTAGAGAATAGGATTAAAATGGAATATCATCTACGTTGATGTCTTCACCTTGTTGAATTGTTGGAAGTTCTTCAGCAGGTTCAGGTTGACTCACTGCAGAGCTAGCCATTGCGCCAGCTCCAGCTCCGGCAGCAGCATAACCTGCACCAGTAGAGGAGCCGTCACCGCGGCCACCATCTAACATAATCATGTTGTCGGCGATAATTTCGGTGCGGTAATTCTTCTTACCATCTTGACCATCCCAGCTGCGGGTCTGTAAGCGGCCTTCGATGTAAACGCGCTGACCTTTCTTAAGGTATTGTGCAGCGATTTCACCAAGCTTACGCCAGAGCACCACATTGTGGTATTCAACGTTTTCAACTTTTTGACCAGATTGCTGGTTAGTGTAGACGAAGTTAGTAGCAAGACCAAGCTGACAGACGCTAGCGCCAGAAGGAGTGGTCTTGAGTTCTGGATCACGGGTTAGTCTCCCAATGATCATAGCTTTGTTTAAATCCATATTCGTAGTTCCGAAGTTGTGGCCGCTGATTTTCAGTCTGGGGGACCCAGACTTCTAATCAGCCCTTGTCCGATAGCTGTGTTATTTTCCTCGCTGCCCACTCGGCGTACGTTTCAGTACGCGCCGTGTTCAGCTCGGAAAATGCCTTGCTCTCGGCCAAGCCAAAACTTCTTGATTAATGGTTTAAGTTTAAAATCTTTTAAGCGACTTCTTCGTTGAGTGCTTTTTCGATTTCTTCTTCCAACTTTTCGTTGGTAACCGGTGCAGCCTTTTTAGCAGGCTTAGCTTCTTTTGCTGGAGCAGTTTCTGCAGCGTCTTCGGTTGGGATGCGACGCTTCAATTTAGACTGAGCAACGCGGTCCTTTTCTAAGCGTTCTAGGTGTTCATCAATGTTCACGATGATGTGGCGGATGATGCTAGCTTTTTGGGTGCGGATTTTCGCTTCCAAAGGTGCTAAACCCTTACCTTCCATATCAAAATTGATGACCCCGTAATGACCGTTACGAGTCTTACCGATTTGGTAAGCTAATTTCTTTTTGCCCAATTGTTCGTGGACAACGTTCTGACCGCCAAAATCAGCAACCATTTGCTCGATACCGGCGCTCGCGGAAGGGACTTGGTCGTCCGATACGCTAGAGGCGAGAATGTACATAAGTTCATATCTCGGCATAAGGAATTCTCCTTATCTCTACAATCCAATTATTATAGAGAACATTTAATTGTGTACAATCTTGGCCTTGGCTTAGGATTGCCTGGTTCTATATTAGCAGAGCTAAATAAAAAAAGAACCAAGAAAAACCTAAATTTGAACCAAAATTTCCTTAATTCTACCTAAAATCTTAACTTTTGGCAAGTACTAAAAAAGACCCATTTGGGTCTTTAGACATTGAAGAGGAAGTGGACCACGTCGCCGTCGCGTCAGACTTGCCTTGCCCCGTTCGCTACTGGCTAAAGCCAATAGCTCACTAAGCTCGGAAGTCTTCCTTTATCCAAATCACTTAACCCTTTAGGTCCAAGTGATTTGGATTTTATTTAAGATGTATTTATACGTTGAATAGGAAATGAACGACATCACCATCTTGAACTATATACTCTTTACCTTCAGTGCGGAGCCAACCTTTGGCACGCGCGTTGGCATACGAACCAGCTTCTAAAAGCTTGTCCCAAGCAATGGTCTCTGCGCGGATGAAGCCGTGTTCAAAATCTGTGTGAATTACCCCGGCAGCCTGCGGCGCTTTGGTGCCAGCCGGGCAAGTCCAAGCCTTGCTTTCTTTTGGACCGGCAGTAATGAATGTGATCAATCCCAAAGTTTTGTACGCAGAAGTAATAATTCGATCCAAACCACTTTCTTTCATACCGAGTTCTTCCATGTATTGCGCGCGGTCTGCGTCTTCCAGTTCAGCGAGCTCGCTTTCTAGCTTGGCATCGACTACAATCGCGTTTTCCGGCAGGGAAGCAGGCACATTCTCGAACTGATGTGTGTTCATATCAAAGGTAGAATTGAACGCGTACAAAAATGGCTTAGTAGTAAGTAGCTGGACTTCCTTGGCTGCTTCTTTTTCTTCTTCATTCAAAGTTACTGTGTTGGCCATTTTGCCATCTTCTAAAGTAGCTTTGTAGCGTTCTAAAACTCCTTGGCGAATTTTAGCCAAGCGATCACCGGATTTTACTTGCTTGGCATTTGATTCAATACGTTTGTCTACGTTAGCTAAATCAGCCAATTGTAGTTCGATGGCAATTGTTGCCATATCGCGGTCAGCATCAACGCTGCCAGCGACATGAATAATATCATTGTTGTTAAACACTCGAGTTACTTCCATAATGGCGTCTACTTCGCGGATGTGAGACAAGAACTGATTGCCCAAGCCTTCGCCTTTATGGGCGCCGGACACTAGGCCAGCGATATCCACAAACTCTATAGTAGTAGGAACAATCTTTTCGCTTTTTTCCTGAGCTGCCAGTTTAGCCAAGCGTTCGTCGGGCACGGCAACAACACCGACGTTTGGGTCGATTGTGGCAAAAGGATAGTTCGCAGCTTCAACCTGCGATTTAGTGATGGCGTTAAATAAAGTGGACTTACCAACGTTTGGCAGCCCAACGATTCCGATTTGAAAGCTCATAACTAAGGTATTGTGCCTGAAAAGGGGCGACTTGTCTAATAAGTATGGTATTCTAAAGATGACAGAATAAGCTATAGGAGGTTACTTTGTGAAGAAATTTTGGCGTACACGCCATCAGCCCACAACTTTTTATCGAACTGCGCCTCGTTGTTTTGTGCCTGTCTGGATGCGTCGATACAAACGCCGTTGTTGAGTTATTATTGAAGCGTCCTCATTACATTCTGGGGGCGCTTTAATTTTCAGTAGTTGACAGAAATTAAGAAAATACTTATACTGACAATTACAGTCTTGCGGTTCCTATGGATAGGCTGAATACAATTTGAAGGAGAACACTTAGTATGCAATCTGCTACTGCTCGAATGGTCTCGGGCAAAGATAACTCGATCACTCTCTCTCACCTAACGCCGAAAGAGCGCGCTCCGTTTTTCAAAGAAATCCGCGCTAATTGCTGCCCGGAACTCAAAGATGCTGACGTTCAACAAGCGTTCGAAAAGGTCTTCAATGCCCAGAACTTTACGATTACCCCGCAAGGCGAAGGTCGTGTGACGTTCTCGGCTCGGCTCGACTTACCCCGGCTCAATGATCCAGTTTTGGTAACGTCCCGTGACTACCTGAAGCAGTTGTTTTAAACCCCAGCGGACAAGGAATTCCATCCTTGTCCGCTTTCGTTTTTTTAAGATTACTATTTGATATAATATAAGAAAGTCTGGAGGGACAATGACACAAATTAGTTCAGCACCTTATATCTATGTAAAAGAGGTTTGGTCGGAGCATTCGACTGAATTCTATGAACAGGAAGCGCATTGGTTACTGACTAACTTGGCGGGAAGATTGCGTAAACAATCTTTTCGTACAAGTCAGGATTTAGTTTTAAGCGTTGTGGAATATCTATTCTCCACAGATTGGTTTCGTTCGGTGCGCAGGGGTCGTAGCGAAGCAATTATTTTGGAGCGCAAACGCGGACAAATCTTTTTTGTGATCAGGATGCAGGACATCCCTGCAATTAGAACTTGGGCTAATCGTCGGCATCAAAACCGGCGACACCTAAGGAGAAGCGTGTGAAAACGCGCTTTTTTATCCCAAAATTTTTGGTACACTTATAACATGAAAATTACAAACCTCAACAAAATTGGAAAGAAAAAGTTAATAGTTTTTGATTTGGACGATACTTTGGCAGAATCCAAAATTCCCATGGATCAGGAAATGGCAGGGTTGGTGGAAGAACTTATTGCCAACAAAAAAATGGCTGTCATTGGTGGGGGAAAGTATGAGCTATTTAAATGGCAATTTTTAGCTTCGTTAAAAACCAGAAGTAAGATTCTTGAAAATTTGTTTTTATTTCCGACTTCAGGTAACGCATTTTATCTATATAGATCTGGTTGGAAAAAAGTTTATGCGCACAATTTAAGTGCTGCTGAAAAAAAACAGATTCGCCAAGCATTTGAAGAGGTCTTTAAAGATATCAGCTACAAACATCCTAAAAAAGTTTACGGCGAAATTTTAGAGGACCGTATCACACAGATGAGCTTTTCTCCGTTAGGACAAGACATTACCACAGTTCTGGGACGCAAAGGTGTACAAAAGAAAAAAGAGTGGCGAGCTAAATATGATCACGTTCGGTTAGATATAGCCAAGCGTTTAGCTAAGTATTTACCAAATTTAGAAGTTCGATTTGGTGGTATTACCACTATTGATATCACCATGAAAGGCCGAGATAAGGCGTATGGTGTAAGACAAATGGAAAAGTACTTGAAGGTTAAGGTTAAAGATATGGTGTATATTGGAGATGCAATTTTCCCAGGTGGTAATGACTATTCAGTTTTAAAGACAGGCATTGATTATATAAAAGTTACAGGTCCTGAAGACACTAAGAAAATAATCAGAAAAATTTTAGAATAAAAGACCCCGGCTTTCGCCGGGGTTTCTAAATTACAGCAGGCCGATTTTTTGTTTAACTTCTTCCATGGTTTCGCTGGCAATTTTCCTAGCTTTATCCGCGCCGTCTTCTAGAATTTTATCCAGTTTCTTTTTATCTCCCAGAAGAGCAGTTTTTTTCTTGCGGAAATCTGCAAAATAATCAGAGATAGCTTTGGCAAGTTCAGTTTTTAAATCACTGTAACGGATGTCGCCAGACTTTTGTGCCGCAACAAACTGCTTGTGAGTGACTTCATCGCCAAAGTAGGAGAGTAAGTCTAATAAGTTTTGCGCTCCTTCTGGTGTAGTCACAGCTTTTTTGAGCTTTGCTTCTATTTCATTTGGTGAATCATCTATATATAATGGATCATCACCAGTTTTACTCATTTTCTTTTCTGGATTTTTGAGACTCATTATTCGAAGCGGTTTCTTTTCGAAAGGTTTTGGTTCTGGGAAAGTTTGGCCAAACTGGTTATTGAATTTGCGGGCTACAACGCGTGATAGTTCTATATGCTGTACTTGGTCTTCACCAACAGGCACAAAGTTTGGTTTGTAGAGTAAGATGTCTGCGGCCATCAGAGTAGGGTAGGTGAGTAGACCTGCGTTTACAGAATCTTTTTGACTACGACCCTTGTCTTTATACTGAGTCATTCTTTCTAGTTCACCAACCGGAGTCAAGCAGTTAAATATCCAAGCTAATTCGGCGTGTTCCAAAACATGATTTTGAATAAAGATGACGGATTTTTTAGGGTCTAACCCTGCGGCAATATATTCGGCTACGACTTCTAAAGTATCTTGGCGGAGCTGTTTTGGATCTCGAGGGACAGTTAGAGAGTGCAAATCAGCTACAAAAAAATAGCATTGTAATTTGCCTTCATTTTGAATGTCTATAAATTGTTTTAACGCACCTAAGTAGTTGCCAATATGCATGCGGCCAGTGGCCTGCACGCCGGAGAGAATCGTCTCTTTTTTCATAGAATCATTATACTAAAAAACTGTGTAATTGCCGAGCCTTGACTCTGAGGTGTATAATTGGTATAGTTTGTAGTTCAGAATAAAATCGTGGAGGAGCTAATGAACCAAGCAATACAGAAGATAGTTGACACAGAGGCGCTTGCTATTGAAATTCTGCTTCGTGCGGAAAAAGTTGACCCCTCTCCCATGGGATGCGACCAGCAGCGCTATCATCAGAGCTTGCTCAACCAGCTGAAGCTTAAGCGGGCAAAATTGATTTTCGGGCGTATGGAGCAAGAACGAGATTCTGACCGAGAGTTTGCCAAAGCTCACGGTCAACAGCGCCTTCATTCCGTGCAGGAATTTCCTGTCGGACCCAAAGATCGCAAAGTAGTCCGTGCGGCCGTTGAGAGTATCAACGAGGATGTAGACCGAATCAAGTTTTGGCTCAACACCGAACCAAGCCTACAAGGCAAGGAAGGTGATGAGCTAATCAATTCCGCCGTGGAATTTTTCCATAATCAGAGAGCGAAGTAGGAGGTTATATGGCGACTAACAAGTGCCCGCAGTGCGGCAAAGAGGATGTGCAGACCTACACGAATGGTTTGCTGGTATCTCACAAGCGCGATGATTTTAGCGACTGCCCTGGGTCGCTGAATCACCCGAAGGACCTTCCATTAAAGGAAGACGAAAGGGCTCCAGCCCGTTGGGTTCCGGGATTACATGCCCAGTTTAACCCTTAACAAAAAAGCGGCCGAACGTTTAACGTTCGGACCGCTCTTTATTTTTTTTATACTTCGATTACCACTGGGAGAATCATTGGACGACGCTGTGTCTTTTGGAACAAGTACTCGCCAATGTCGTCGCGAATCTTTTGGCGCAGATCAGCCCAGTTTGGCTCGCCAGTTTTGTGGCCGTTGCCTTCAATAATTTTGCGGATTTCATGCTTTACTTCGCGAACTAATTCGTCGTTGTTCTTCATATAGACGAAACCGCGAGACAAGATTTCCGGCTGATTAATCATTTTGTTGGTGTGACGGTCTAAGGTTGCAATAATCACGAACATACCGTCTTGAGCCATAGCTTGGCGGTCGCGAATTACAACTTCGCCAACATCGCCGATACCAAGTCCGTCAACGAACACGTAACCAGAAGGTACTTTTTCGTTTAGGACTTTAGCTTCACCACGCTGATTGATTTCCATAATTGAACCGTTTTCCAAGAGGAAACAGTTTTCTTCTGGGATACCAATGCTTTGTGCGAGCTTAGCGTGAGCCGCAAGCATATGCAATTCACCGTGAATTGGTACAAAGAATTTTGGTCTAACTAGTTGCATCATCAGCTTAAGTTCTTCTTGCTGACCATGACCACCGGTGTGAATGTCTAAGATTTTGTTATAGATAACGTTCGCACCAAGGCGAGTTAGGTTATCCAAAACAGTTACAATAGAACGTTCGTTACCAGGAATTGTAGAAGCAGAAATCACTACTGTGTCACCCTTTTTGATTTTCACAAAACGGTGTTCACCGCGTGACATACGAGCTAATTGAGAAGATTCTTCGCCTTGGCCACCAGTTGAAAGCACTAAAATCTGCTTGTCTGGGTAGCGGCTGGCTTGCTCAGATTTGATAATAATCTTTGGTTGAATCTTAATGTAACCCATACTCACCGCAGTTTCTAAAGTAGAAACAATACTGCGACCAGTTACGATAACTTTTCGGTCGTACTTGGCAGCTAAATCAAAAACTTGCTGAATACGGGCGATTAAGCTCGAGAAGCTAGTAAAGATAATGCGGCCTTTTGCATCTTGGAAGATGCGATCAATAGTGCGACCGATTTCGCGTTCGGATTGAGAATAACCAGGTTTAATAGCGTTGGTTGAGTCGCTCATTAAAGCGAGCACACCTTGGCTACCATAGCTGGCGATTTTGTGGAATTCAGTTTGGACTTCGTTAACCGGAGTATGGTCAAATTTCCAGTCACCAGTGTGAATCACCTGCCCAATTGGAGTGTTGATAGACAAACCAACAGAATCAGGGATGTTGTGGTTAACCGCAAAGAAGCGGACTTGAAATGCACCTGCAGGAACAGTGTCATCTAAGCCAACCACGTTGATTTTAGCGCGTCCGACAAGATTGAATTCTTCAAGACGCTTTTTAATCATGCTGGCAGACAACTTCATGGTATAGATTGGGGGATCACCAAGCTTGGCAAGCAAGTAGGGAATCGCACCAATGTGGTCCATGTGTCCGTGCGTTACGAACAAGCCACGAATATTCTTTTTCTTATCTTCCAAATACTTGGTTTCTGGAATGATGTAATCAATGCCAGGAGTGGTGTCGTCTGGGAAAGCAAATCCGGCATCAACGATAATGATATCGTCACCGAATTCGTAAGCCATCATGTTAGCACCAACTTCTTCGAGTCCACCAAGTGGAATGACACGCAAAGTATTGCGGGACACAGTGTAAACACTGTTTGAACCAGAAGCTACGCGCTCCATAGGTGTGATTTTGCTCTCAGTCGGCATAATTGGTAAACCACGGCTGCGGCCACCTGGACGAGAGTTTCGTGCAGAGCTAGTTTTGCGAACAGGACGACCAGCTGGTTTGCTGGCAGGTGTACGACTTTTCGAACTCTGCGGAGTTGTTTTCTTTATCATAGTTTTCTTATGCAAAAGTTTCTGCTATGCGTATCACGCTTTGCGATTGCCCTAAAATAATTGATCGGCATCTGCAAGAAAGTTTGATCAGTGCATCCGGAATGACGCGATTGCGTCAATAAAACAGAAACTGTTGCGTTAAATAATTTTGTGTCAGTTTAGAATCTAAGTTGGTAGAACACGTAGTTCACCAAATAAAAAATTGGGATTCTTGGGGAGTAGAGAAGTGGCTTCCGGGGCCGCCTTCTAGTACTCGTGCACTCGTAGTGCAATTAACACATGAATGATTACTTCTGAGAAATAACGATTCATCTATCAATTGAACAAACTCATTATATCAGTGTATGGCTATTTTGTCAATGAAATTTGGCTAAAACTGGCTTGTTTATGGCAATTTTAATGGTGCCGCGGGAGGGACTTGAACCCTCACGACCTTGCGGTCATACGCACCTGAAGCGTACGTGTATGCCAATTTCACCACCGCGGCTAGAGAAACAGTATGCTGTTTAGCTATTCAGTCTTCAATACTCGCTTGGTATCAATATACCAGTCGCGCAAGTTGTAATATCTTACGGTTTCATCAGGCATTTTATTTACCGAGAAGCCATTGATTTCATTGTTGATGGCATAGGTGTAAACTGATTGGACTAAGAAAATCGCCGGTAAATCTTGCTTCATGATGTTATGAAGCTCTAAATACTTTGCATCTCGCTCTTCCTTATCTGTAGAAGCGCGCGCTTCGCTAATAAGTTTGTCTACAGTTTGATTTGCATAACTCGATAAGTTTAGGCCA
This sequence comes from uncultured Candidatus Saccharibacteria bacterium, assembly GCA_964594755.1. Lineage (GTDB taxonomy): Bacteria > Patescibacteriota > Doudnabacteria > UBA920 > UBA920 > UBA920. The sequence continues at coordinate 28,998 of CAZQMO010000004.1, forward strand.
GGAGCTTTAGTTTGACTGGAGTGCCAAAATACAAATGGATCCGGGTCAGCACCAAGTTTATGAGCGAACAACAACATGTCGTAGTCGCGAGGTTTAATAATTTGTTCATTAAGATCTTTGGTTGGCATCGTCACTAGTTCGATCTCTACACCTAAGTCACGCCACTGATCTTTAAGTATTTCGGCTGCACGGCGATTAACCCAATTTTCATTAGTTGCTAATTTATACTTAAGTTGCTGGTTACCTTTCTGGCGTACAGTGCCATTTTCTGGGTAGAACCAACCTGCTTGTTCTAGTAAAGTTTTAGCGGCTTCAAAATCTAGTGCTGCGTCATGAGCAGGTAAGTTATCAACTTGTTGGGAAAGTATTGGACTTTCGATTAACAAACCCTGGCCTTCAAACACTTCAGCTAAGATAGCGTCTTTATTAGTTGCCAGGTTAAGTGCTTGGCGAACTTTGGCTTCACCTAAACTTTTAATTGTGGTGTTAAAAAACAGTGCTTGGTATTGAGGTAGAGGAATCTGGTGGACATTGAGGTTTTTGGTTGATTTTTGGATGCTTACTCGGTTTTCAAATTGGTTGAACCCAAAACCATCGATTTGGTTACCGTGTAAAGCCTTTAACAAACTATCTGCATCTTCAAAGAAGACAATTTCTAGATTATCTAAATAGCTAGTTTTTGTATGAAAGCTGTTAAATGATTCGAGTAAAATACTTTGCACGCTACCATCAGTTAACTGCTCTACTTGCTTGATTTGATATGGGCCGTTTCCGATTGGTTGGATATTACCCTGGGAAAGGACAAATTCTTGTGGTGGGACCTTTTTCCAAATTACTTCACTAATGATGGGCAAAGTGAGGTTATTTAAGAATGGGCCTGAAGCGGCTTTTAAGGTAAATACTACAGTGCGTTCGTCTATGGCTTCAACTGTTGTAGATAGCCAATCGGCCCGGCGAGGACTATTATACTCAGGGTTTTGTAGAGTTTGGATGGTAAAAACTACATCACTGGCTGTGACTGGAACACCGTTATGCCATTGAGCTGACCTCAATTTTATTGTATAAGTTTTTTTATCTTCCGAGACTTCAGGAAAATTATCTGCTAAATCAGGGATGACGTTACCATTTTCATCATAACGATATAATCCTGAGTAAATCAGGTTTACCAGAGCTCGATCAGTGCTACTAGTGGCATAGAGGGGATTGATGAATCGTGGTTCGCCGATTATCCCTTCCCGGTAAGTACCTCCTTCAGCTGGTACAACTGCAGTATAGGCTTGTAGGAAATTATTAGTAGTAAAGACGGAGCTCACTAACGCTAACCCTAAGAGTATGATCCAAAATCTTTTTTCAGTTTTTCCCATTAATGAAAAAACTCTCCGCAACACGGAAAGTCGGATTTGAGGCAAGAGTCGCACTCCAGCGAGAATGCGTTTACTTTGCACAGAAAAATTGTTGCTAAATCCGTTCACTTGTTTTGGGTAACAATTTAGTACTAACGGTTAAGTAGTACGATTGTAAGACTGAGACCGGCGAACAATACAGCTAGAACGATTGTGGCATAGAATAACCACTTTTCACCACCACGGCGAGTTGTGATTACGCCTCCACCACCAAAAATATTGGATAAACCTGAAGATTTGTTTTGCAGGGCAATACTGATAACCAAAAGCACCATTACTACCATATCAATGATTGTCAGAATATAAGCCAAATTTCTCATATATTTTGTCTCAGCTAATTAAAAATTAAGCTAGGTTATTATAGTAATTCTAAGGTCTTGTGTCAATCTAGAGTTTGTTCTATAATGTTCTAATTGTAGGAGGAACTCATGAAGAAGATTTGGAAATACTTGGTCAGTTTGCTTCCGGACAACTTAGTTATTGAACGATATTGTGAGGTGGGGTCAATCTATGGGGATTTAGAAAGCTACTCTTACATTGGAGAGATTCCAGGTTTACAGAATTGGTTGGCGAAGTGGGTCTTTTGGGAAGAAGAAATTGTTAGGCGAGGATACCGAGCAATTTCTCTGGACAATTTCATTCTGTACGGAGGAGGATATGTTGAAAATCTACCCAATGTACAGCTGCGGCTTTTAGGTGAAGAGCCTAAATACCATGCCAGAATCCGGCAAGAACAGCTTGCCTTAGGTAAACCTGAGGGCGGTATGGTAAGGCAACACTCTGATGGTTCATTTACAGGATCGTATATAGTCCCTTCAACTGAAGAGTAACAACTAGTGCTATGGGTGTGTTGCTCGCTATCGTTAGACTAATTGGCTTTTAATGGTCTGAGCTTTAGTTTTTCCAACGAGTTTAATCAGCTCTTCAATCGGCGCGCGTTTGATTTGATCAACAGTGCCGATTTTTTGTTTGAGTAATTTTTTAGTTTTTGGTCCGATTCCTGGAATAGAATCAAGAGCAGATTTCGTAGCCTGCTTGCTGCGCAGAGATTTATGGAAAGTTATTCCAAAGCGATGTGCTTCATCACGGAGCCGTTGCAACATTTGAAGAACTGGGTTGTCATGACTAAGCACAATCGGTTGTGATTTACCTGGCAGAAAGATTTCTTCGATTCGCTTAGCAAGGCCAATCACAGGAATTTTTAATTTTGTATCTTTCAAAACCTGTACAGCCACTCCTAGCTGTCCTTTACCACCGTCTATTACTAATAAATCTGGTGCCGGCCAATATCCCCCTCCTTTTAAGGAGGGGTTAGGGGAGGTGTTAACCCCCTCCAGCTCCCCCTCAAGAGGGGGAGTGATACGCGCCAAACGGCGTTCTAACATCTCGCGCATCATCGCAAAATCATCTGGAGTTTGTTTCCGCGTAATTTTAAACTTTCGATATTCAGATTTAGCAGCTTGACCATCTTTAATCACCACCATACTCCCGACCGGATTGGTTCCTTGGATGTTGCTAATATCGTAACCTTCAATGCGTCGTGGTAAATTTGGGAGTTTAAGTAGCTTCTTTAGGTTACTAAGAATTTCTTGAGTTAAGTCAGCGTTACTGGCTTGGCTACGTTGCCACTTGAGTAGATGCTCTTTGGCATTTGTTACTCCCATTTGCACAAGCTTCTGTTTCTCTCCTCGGCTTGGAATTGTGATTTTGATCGCTTGTTTGCTTCTGGTTCGTAGTAGCTGCTCTAGCAATGAATGGTTGGGCAGTTCAGCTTGAACAAAAATGTCTGTCGGAAGATCAGTTGCCTGCGCATAATACATTTCCGTAAAAGTTTGCAGGACCTGAGCGGCTCTCTGGTCTTCGGGGATTGCCAGCATGTTGTTGTAAATAAAATTTTCTTTATCCTTAAGTTTGCCTTCCCGAACCTTAAATAGATTTACAGCCGCAGAAAGATTGTCGATGAAAACAGAGATGATGTCCCAAGAAACTTTCCGAGTCAAGACCGTAAGCTGTTTTTCTTCTAGAACGCTAATAGCCATAAATTCATCTCTCAGTCTCGCCGCTCTTTCGAATTGTTTGCGTTTGGATGCAGTCTTCATCTCTAACTGTAGCTGTTTTTTAATTGGCGCAGTCTGCCCGGATAAGAACAGAGAAATTTTCTGCAAATGCTGCTCGTATTCTTCCAAGCTCATCAATCCAATGCAGACGCCAGGACAGCGGTGCAAAAAATAATAGAAGCAGGGGCGCTTGCCGACTTCTTTGTTGGCGCAAAAATGAAAGACGCGCCTAACTAAATCCAAAGTTTGTCCAATCTTTTTGGTAGAGGAGTACGGTCCAAAGAAGCGATCTCTGCTATCAGACTTTTTTTCTACTTTTCTGACGTAACTAATCTGCGGAATCTGGGTGCTGTGACTGATGTTTATAAATGCATAATTTTTATCATCGCGCAGCATGATATTATACGGCGGCATATACTCTTTGATGAGAGTATTTTCCAAAAACAGGCTTTCCAGTTCGCTTTGGACAACGATGTAGTCAAAATCTACCGCTTCTGCCATCAAGAAGGGAAGTTGAGGGCGATTATCAGACTTTCCGAAGTACTGTGATAGCCGAGATTTTAGCCGCTTGGCCTTACCCACATATAAAACAACTCCTTTATCATCAAGGAATTTATAAACACCGGGTTTTTGAGGGACGTCTTTAAGTTTTTCTCTCAATTGACTCATGAGTTTATTATAGCTAGAATACGCCCTAGAATAAATGGAGGGCATATGTCAGAAAAAACCAGTAAGATGCAACAGTGGTTGATCCATGAGCTTAAAAATGGATTAACGTCGGATTTAGTTTTTCATTCATTCCTGTTTGGTGTGCTTACAGTGATAGTGAGCCAAAACTTTTATGATTATTTATCAGGATGGGGTGCGATCCTGGGATGGTCTATCATCCTAGCCTTGATGGGATTACTTTTGTTTCTGTTATTTCACATCCAGAAGGTTGATCAGTACTTGACTGCGCAGAATGAGATCTCTGACCTGGTTCGTGAATGCCTGGAACAGGTTGAGCTACTTCGTCCCAATTTACAGAGCGGCACGGTGTATACTTTGACAGAAGGGTATTATGCCTATAGTGTTGTGAAGTCTGTAGCTAGGCTGCTAGAAAACTCTTTAGGTCTCGGCCGTGTTGAGCCAGGCCCAATCAACTTTGATGGAGGAAAATATTTTGTGAAAATTCAATTGCACTATGATGGTAAACTTCCGCAACAAGAGCTTACGGGGTAGGCTCTTGTTTTTTGTTGAAAATTCTGCTAGCGTTATTAAAGTTTGATATTTCATTTAATTTGAACATGGCTAAGAAAAATACTAAGAAAAACTCTGATTCTAGTAGTAATCCAGAGCACAAAATTGTTATCCGTGGTGCACGCGTACACAATCTTAAAAATGTAGACTTAGATTTACCGCGCCATAAGTTGATTGTCATGACAGGCTTGTCGGGTAGCGGCAAGTCTTCTTTAGCTTTTGATACGATTTACGCTGAAGGCCAGCGTCGGTATGTTGAATCACTTTCCGCTTATGCTCGTCAGTTCATTGGCTTAATGGATAAACCAGATGTCGATAAGATTGAGGGCCTTAGTCCAGCGATTTCGATTGATCAAAAGAGCGCCTCTCATAATCCACGTTCAACTGTAGGAACTGTTACTGAAATCTATGATTACATGCGGTTGCTTTATGCTCGCATTGGGATTCCTCATTGTCCGGAGTGTGGTCTTAAGATAGAAGGTCAAACTTTGCAAGCTATGGTAGATAATTTATTGGCTGTACCTGAAGGAACCCGAGCCATGTTGTTGGCTCAAGTCATTAAAGATCAAAAAGGTGAACATAAATTAGTGTTTGAGCAACTCAAGAAATCGGGATTTTCACGGTTGCGCGTTGATGGGCAGATGATGGATTTAACTGAAGCAGCTAATTTGAATCTGGATAAGCAAAAGAAGCACACTATTGAAGTTATTGTTGACCGTTTAGCTATTAGTAGAGAAGATCGAGCCCGTTTATCAGAAAGTTTGGAAAAGGCTTTGGACTACGGTGATGGTTCAGCGTTGGTTTTGGTTATGGATGGTGACGCTATTAAGAAAGAAATTCCATTGTCGCAGAAGTTTGCTTGCCCGAAGGGTCATGCTATTAGTTTAACTGAACTTGATCCACGCGAATTTTCATTTAACAGCCCTCATGGTGCTTGTCCGGATTGTAAAGGTTTGGGTACCAAGCTAACCGTTGAACCTGATTTAGTGATTCCTAATCCAAAGCTAACCTTGGCCGAAGGCGCGGTTCGTCCTTGGAGTAAAACTACTTCCCGAGTGTCCTGGTATTCCCGAGTGTTGGAATCCATTGCCAATGAGTATGGTTTTTCGGTGAGCGTTCCAGTTAAAGATTTATCAAAGAAAGCTATTGATATCATTTTGTATGGCACTGGTGGTAAGAAAGTTACCATGCCAACCGAAGGCGGCCGTGCTTATCAAGCTAATTTTGAAGGTGTCTTGGCTCAACTAGAGCGTCGTTGGCGCGAAACTGATTCAGAATACATGCGTAGTGAGATTGAAAACTATATGCGTATCCGCAAGTGTTCAACTTGTGGTGGCAAACGACTTAAGCCAGAGGTATTGTCTGTGACTGTGGGTGGAGAAGGTATTGTTGATGTTTCCAATAAGTCTATTGAGGACGCGGCCATCTTTTTTGAAAAACTACCAACCAATTTAAACGCCAAAGAAATGGCCATTGCCAAGCTGATTCTCAAGGAAATCACTGCGCGGTTGCAGTTTTTGTTGGATGTTGGCTTGTCTTATTTGTCTTTAGATCGTGGCGCCGACACTTTGAGTGGTGGAGAAGCACAGCGTATTCGCTTAGCAACTCAGATTGGTTCTGGGTTAACAGGGGTGCTCTATATTTTAGATGAACCTTCTATTGGTTTGCACCAACGGGACAACACCCGATTATTGGGTACGCTCAAGAATCTTCGTGATTTAGGTAACACTGTGATTGTGGTTGAACATGACGAAGAAACTATTCGCGAAGCTGACCACGTGGTAGATATCGGTCCTGGCGCTGGTAAGCACGGTGGTGAAGTAGTTTCAGAAGGAACCCCTGAAGCTATAGAAAAAGATAAAAATTCGATTACCGGACAATACTTAAGTGGTAAAGAGTTGATCGAGATTCCAAAGCGTCGTCGTAGCGGTAACGGTAAGAAGTTGCAGATTATGGGTGCAGTAGAAAACAACCTTCAGAATGTGAATGTTGATATTCCTCTAGGTAAGTTTGTTTGTATTACTGGTGTTTCAGGCAGCGGAAAATCAACTTTATTGAATGATATTTTAGCCAAAGCTTTGTCTAAGTATTTTTGGAACAGTAAAGATGAACCAGGTGAGCACAAAAAACTGCTTGGGATTGATCATATTGATAAGATGATCAACATTGACCAGTCACCGATTGGTCGTACGCCGCGTAGCAACCCAGCAACTTATACAGGGATATTTACTTACATTCGGGATTTATTTGCTGATACCCGCGAGGCCAAAATGAAAGGGTATAAAGCTGGCCGCTTTAGTTTTAACGTTAAAGGTGGCCGTTGTGAAAAATGCCAAGGTGATGGTGTGATTAAAGTAGAGATGAATTTCTTACCTGATGTTTACATCACTTGTGAAGAATGTGCTGGAAAGCGCTATAATCGTGAAGCTTTGGAAATTCATTACAATGGTAAAACTATTTCTGATGTCTTGGAGATGACTGTTGATGAAGCAAAGCAGTTCTATGCGAATGTGCCACCAGTAAAGCGTAAGCTTGATACTTTATCAGAAGTAGGGTTGGGTTATATGCATTTGGGTCAGAACGCTACAACTTTGAGTGGTGGGGAAGCACAGCGTATTAAACTCGCTACTGAATTATCTCGCGCTTCAACTGGTCGCACTTTGTACATCTTAGATGAGCCAACAACTGGCTTGCACTTTGCGGATGTAAAGCGACTAATTCATGTTTTGAATCAACTGGTGGAGAAGGGTAATACTGTAATTGTTATCGAACATAACTTGGATATGATTAAGACCGCCGATTGGATTATTGATCTTGGCCCAGAAGGCGGCGATAAAGGTGGTAAGGTGGTTGCCTCAGGCACCCCAGAAGACGTTGCAAAAGTTAAAGGTAGTTTTACCGGACAGTATTTAAAGAAAATGCTTAAATAAAATTCCCCGCATCATTAAGTGTGATGCGGGGTTTTGCTTAGCAGGACGGAAAGTGGCCGCTTACTAGACCCATAGTGAATGCGGCGGGATTGCCAGGATTATGTTCTTCATCTAGTTTCGTCTGACAAGAATCTTGTTTGCTTCGAGAGATGAGTATATCAAGCACTACCTCGTTGCAAACCCGTGACTTATTAATCTTAGGATTTTCTAAAACCTGTTTTGCAATCTTCATTGTTGCCAGAAATTGCTCTGAGGTATTTGTAGTTTCCATTTGTCCTCCTGATTGAAATCTACCTTCTATAATTCAAGTATATCAAGGAAATAATCTTTGACAAGTTAATACCTATCAGTGCTGCCAGTAACCAATAATCCAATTGATGGGTTATAAAAATTTGATAGATGACACCTAGAGAAAGAATTACAGTTCCAGTTATCATTGCAAAACGGTTTGCCACTCGACGGTGGTGTAAATCGCGTTCATCTTCAGTTTTACCTTCACCGATTAGCGACATAGCGACAACGTACAAGCCCAAAGCTACGCTGATTCCAAGCATGGTGCCCATATCCATCGCGTCTTTGGTTTGTGTATGCGAAACCAGGTAGCCAGTAACCATGGCCAAAAATACGAGCAAGGATAGGTAATAGAAAATTAACTTCATAGATTTAGTTTAGCAAATTATTGGCGTTTAAAAATATGTTCAATTGGTTTTTGAAAATGTTCGGCAATTTGCATAGCTAATAACAGTGAAGGAACATAATTGCCCTTTTCTATTGCAATTACAGTTTGTCTGGACACGCCCAAAGCTGCCGCCAAGTCTTCTTGGGTGATGTTTTGTTCGGTACGGAGTTTTTTAATCTGATTTTCTATCATATTTGTAAGAAGCCGAAGCATCTGGTTTAGCCGAAAGTAAATGTAAATATTTCAATTCCTGACTCAGGCATTTCGATTTCAAGAATATGGTTACCAGCCTGCGCCTCATCATATAGAGGATATAGATCAGAGGCGCTAATGGAAACTCCTTTTTGGAGTTTGCCATCGATATATACTTTAACTGTGATTGGTTTGGTGCTTTGCGCAACCATAAAAACTTTTGCCGCTGTAAAATTGAGGCGTAGCCGGCCGTAACCATTAGTATGGACTACCGCTTCGGGGTCAAACCGCCAGCGACCTTCCAAAGCGAAATTGTTTTTCGCTAGTCTTTTTGGGAACGCATAAATTTGTTCACTAGGTAGCGGTTGCTCTGGACCGCCAAAGTTTTTTAATCGTAAACTACCCAAGTAAATTTCAGGAGTACCAGCTTGGTTTTCTTCAGAAACCGGCGGTGGAGTAAATTCACCTTCTAATCCCAATAAGGTGCGAATGGCTTTTTCGGTTTGTTCGTACTGGCCTTCACCAAAATGGGTGTAAACTATATCACCATTTTTATCTATCAAGTAATGCGCTGGCCAAAATTGATTTTGAAAAGCGCGCCAGGTGGTGTAATTATTATCTTGCGCCACTGGATAATTGATGGAGTAGCGCTTGGTCGCGGTTTCTACATTGCTCGCTACACGCTCAAAGGCAAACTCGGGAGTATGGATTCCTAGTACGACAAATCCTTGGTCTTTATAAGTGTCATACCACTTGGTCACATAAGGTAAGGTGCGAATACAATTGATGCACGAGTAAGTCCAGAAATCTACCAATACTACTTTTCCTTGCAGCTCCGCTAAAGTTAGAGGGTCACTATTAAACCATTTTTGTAGACCAGTGAGTTCTGGCGCTGGGCCGAGGTTTTTAAAGATAGGATTATTAATTTGGCCTGGTTCTTGTTTTGATTCAGTCACTGGTTGCTTGGCTCCGAATGATAGATTCAAAAAATTTCCTTCAGGATTGCGGTACTGTAAAAACAAACCAGAAGCAACCAATAAGACTATAAGAATTAAGATGTAGGGAAGCGCCTTTTTGAACATTAGCGATCAGGATTGATGAACTTAGTTTCTAGATTACCAAAATCGTAGACTTCTAAGATCTTAGTTTGCAGAACTGTATCATAGCCGAAATATATAGCTGCTGCCATTAAGATAATCAGCACTCCAAATATTTGTTGAATGCGCACGGTATATGGGGCAATAGCTCGAACTTTTTCGGCAGCCAACTGACCGCCATAAGCAATAATTAACATTGGTAAAGCAGCTCCAATGGCATATGCAATGAGTAGAATGGACGCAGCCGCGATATCTGTTCGTGTGGCAATCAAAGTAAGAATTGATCCCAGAACTGGACCTGCACAAGGCGTCCAGATGATTCCTAAAATTACGCCGAGAACGAAACCACCAACGTTACCATTTCCTGCACTACGACTCCATCCTGTAGCTTTTGTGGAGAAATTACTGAGGTAAGCAGTTAGTTTTTCGAATGGAGTTGGCCAAATCATCAATACTCCAAAAATTGCCAACAAAACTACAGCGATATGGCGCAAGTTATTTGGGTCAATATCTAAAGTAGTGGTGATATAGGATAGTGTTAATCCTAAAACGGCGAAAGTGATTGCAAAACCACCAGCAATGAATAGCGGCCGAGTTTTACTTCCACCAATAGAACTGCCCAGTAAAATTGGGAGTAGGGGAAGGATGCAGGGCGCACCGATTGTTAGTACGCCCGCTAGAACTGCAAAGATAATTTCTAACATGATTGGTTAATCGCAGAACGCAATTTTTATTTAATATTTTTGATTAGTGCATCAATGTCACCGCTTATCCACTTTGTCACTAGCTCGCCATTGTTATCAATTTGAACAAACGTGTGTTGTGTAGTAACGCCATATTTGGTTTTAAGTTCGGTGTTAGAGTCGTAATCAGTTTTTAACACCGTGACACCTGCAGGGATTTTATCCATACTAGTTTTGAACGCGCTATCAGCTGTTCGGCAGAATGGACACCATGGCGCATGAAAGAACAATACCACTTTATTTCCAGCTTGTTGTTCAGAGGAAACAGTGCTTTCCGAGTAATCCTTGTAACTGCCAGATTTTTCCATCATGACCTCACTAGATTCCATTTTGTCTTCTGACATCATTTTGTCGTTGTCTTTGGCCATCAGAGAATTATCTTCTATCATGGCACCATCTTTTTCTTGCATCATGGCGTCACCAGTGACCCGATCCGAAGCAACGTCAGAATTAGAATTATTATTGACTACAAGTACTGCGGCGATAATCACTGCCAGCACTCCAAGTCCAATCCAAATATATTTTTGATTCATAAAACTCCTTGATTAATTAGTTTTATTATATAGGCTATTAATTTAATGTCAAGTGGACTTTACATTGATTTATACACAGACTTTATTTATAGTAAAAAATAGATTTTAGAGGAGGATAGCGATGAAAAGTTATGAATTTTTAATTGTCTTCTCAGGAAATTACAGAAGGATCCTGATGACAGAAACCAGTCCTAGAATTTTCTCTTTTGAACTGCCGATGGTAAAGGTGTTTTCTAACCAGGATGATGCTGAGCTATGGGCAGAGTCAAGCGAGGCGTTTTTCTACAACCCTGAACTCGACTGGGTTCAAAAAAAGCACAAAGTCTATAATCTGGCCAAGATTAGCAGCCGTGATTACTTTTTGGACTGCATCACCCCGTTTTTTAAAAACAGTCTCAAAGAAGAAATCGAGGGTTTGGTTTTCCAGTTCATGGCAGATAATTATCAGTCGCAGTTTCGGGGCGTTATGATGCGGCTGCTAGGCAAAGCAGAATATCCTGACATTGAGAATCGTAATCAGGCCTTCGCAAAATTCATTCAGCGACCGCTCGAACTTGAACTTGCTCATCAATTAGCTCATTTTAAGGAGTTTTTTAGCGGTGATGTTGGTGTGATTATAGAGAATGCCTTGATGCAATTTTTCAAAGACAAGGAGCCATACCAGGAGTCCGTTCCGGATAAAGCGGTAGGCAATGACAAAGTTTTTTAGCACTCTGCTTGACAGAGTGCTAATTTTTTTATATCTTAAAATTACTGTGCATTAACTATATAAACGTTATGCCTCACAATTCAGAAATCACCCAAAGACAAGCCAAAGTTTTAGCTTGTATCGTCAAACTTCATAGCGAAACAGGCAAACCTGTGGCTTCCAAAGAGCTGATTGAAAAAGGCTACTTTGATGTCAGTGGTGCAACCTTGCGCAATGAGATGCAGGCGCTTGAAGAAGCTGGTTTAATCACTCATCCGCATACTTCGAGTGGTCGCATCCCGACAGACGAAGGGTTCCGTTACTTTGTGAACCAACTCATGGATCACGTTGAGCTTTCCATCAAAGAACGCCAAGCTCTTAAAGCGGAGATTCTTAAACTCCAAGCCGTAAATGCAGAAATAGGTCGGCGCTTAGCAAAAATTCTTTCTCTGCATTCCTCACAGGCTTCGTTTGCCATCCTTCCAGAAGAAGTTTCTTCAACTGGAATTTCTAATATCCTAGACAACGATCAGTTGTTACCAGAAGATGCTAAAGAGATTGCTCGCTTCTTTGATAATTTGGATGATTACGCCGATCAAATTATTGCTGATTACTCGGATAAAGAACCTCAAACCTTCATTGGTAAGGAGTTAACTCTTTCCAAAGGGAGTGATTACTCTATGATTGTTTCTGGCGTTAAACTGCCGTCAGGAAAGAAAGGTGTAATCGGTTTGGTTGGCCCAAAAAGCATGAAGTACCCAAAGAATATTTCTTTAATGGAGTACATCAGTAAGTTTTTGGGAGGCGGGGGAGCCGCAATACTATTAATTTCAATTACCACATAGATGGACAACGAACAAGAAGACAAATTGGAGTTTGATGAAGCAGGTTTAGCTCGCAAACTCGAAGAAGCTAAAGAAGAAGCGCGTACCAATCTTGGTGGATGGCAACGTGCGCAAGCAGATTTTGAAAACTACAAGAAGCGCGAAGAAGCTAAACAGAAAGAAATCTTGGAATTCGCCAAAGAAGTTACCATTGTAAAGCTGTTACCAACTTTGGACAGTCTCCAGCAAGGTCTCAAGCATGTCCCGCAGGATGTAGACCAGGCTTGGCTCCGTGGCATCAATGGCACTCTCACTCAGCTAGATAAAGTGTTAACAGAACTAGGTGTAAAGAAGATTGAAGCTTTAGGGAAGCATTTCAATCCAAATTTTCACGAAGCAGTTCGCGAAGTACCTGGGGATGAAGACGGTTTAATAGTTGAAGATTTACAAACCGGGTACGAATTGAACGGCAAGGTCATCCGACCAAGCCAGGTAGTAATAAGTAAGAAAGCGTAGAAATTTGTGAGCTTGGCCAATTTCTTTGTCGCCAGCTCCGCTACTCGCTGGCTTCGCGAACTTGGCACAATTCACAAATTTCTAATCATTATTAAGGAATCAATTATATGTCAAAAATTATTGGAATCGACTTGGGAACAAGTAATAGTGCGGCTGCTGCCATCGAAGGTGGTAAGCCGGTAATCATTCCAGCTGCAGAAGGAACTTCTGTAGGCGGTAAAGCTTTTCCGTCTTATGTAGCTTTCACCAAAGACGGACAACTCTTGGTAGGTGAGCCAGCTCGCCGCCAAGCTGTGACAAATCCAGAAAACACAGTTTTTGAAGCCAAGCGTAAAATGGGAACCTCTTTCCGTTACAACATCAATGGTAAAGAATATTCACCAGAACAAATTAGCGCGTTCATTTTGCAAAAAATTAAACGCGACGCGGAAGCGTATCTTGGCGACAAAGTAGAGAAGGCAGTTATTACTGTGCCTGCGTATTTTGATGACGCGCAGCGACAAGCAACCAAGCAAGCAGGGGAAATTGCCGGACTCGAAGTCGTCCGTGTGATTAACGAACCAACCGCTGCTGCCTTTGCTTACGGTATTGATAAAACTGGCGCTCAAGATCAAAAGATTTTAGTATTCGACCTTGGTGGCGGTACTTTGGATGTAACCATTATGGAATTCTCCGAGCATGAAGAAGATGGTAAAACTCAAGCTACTTTCGAAGTGAAATCTACTTCTGGTGATACTGCGCTTGGTGGAAAGGATATGGACCAAGCGTTGATTGATTATATTCTGGCTGAATTTAAATCTCAGAGTGGCATTGATTTGACTAGTGACAAGATGGCTATGAACCGTGTTCGTGAAGCTGCCGAAAAAGCTAAGATTGAACTTTCTACCACTCTTGAGACAGATATAATTTTGCCGTTTATTGCACAGAATGAATCAGGCTCTCAGAACTTAGAACTCAAATTAACTCGCGCCAAGCTGGAAGATTTGGTAAAACCGATTGTTTCCCGTATGCGCGCGCCAGTCGAACAGGCTATTAAGGATGCTGGTTTAACCCCTCAAGCAATCGATAAAATTATTTTGATCGGTGGTCCAACCCGTATGCCAATCGTGGCCAAGTTTGTGGAAGACTACGTTGGTAAGCAAGTTGAGCGCGGCGTTGACCCAATGGAAGCTGTTGCAAAAGGTGCGGCTGTACAAGCCGGTGTTCTAGGCGGAGATGTTCAAGGTAAAGAAATTTTGCTTCTGGATGTAACCCCATTAACTCTTGGTCTAGAAACTTTGGGTGGTGTTCGCACTCCACTGATTGATCGAAACACTACCATTCCAACTTCTAAGTCTCAAGTCTTTTCTACTGCGGCAGACAATCAAACCTCTGTACAGATTCATGTTCTGCAAGGGGAGCGTGAGTTCGCAGCGGACAATAAATCTCTGGGAACTTTCAATTTGGACGGCATTCCACCAGCACCACGCGGCGTGCCTCAAGTGGAAGTAACCTTTGACATTGATGCTAACGGTATTTTGAAAGTTACTGCCAAGGATAAAGCCAGCGGCAAGGATGCTCACATTACCATTCAGGGTTCAACCAATCTTTCTAAAGAAGATGTGGAAAGAATGAAGCAGGAAGCTGAAGCGCATGCTAGTGAAGATCGCAAGCGTCGCGAAACTGTTGATGCACGCAACGAAGCTGATACTTTGATTGCAGTTTCCGAAAAAACTTTGACTGACGCTGGTGATAAAGCCAACGCAGAGGATAAAGCTGCTGTAGAAACTGCCATCACTGAGCTTAAAGCTATCAAAGATAATGATGATGTCGATGCTATCAAAGCTAAGATTCAAGCGCTTTCAACTGCGATTCAAAAAGTTGGTGCGGCTATGTATGAAAAGCAGCCTGGTGATGTCGGTACGGTTGATCCGAAGGAAAAAGAAATTTCTGAAGATGATAAACCAGTTGATGCGGAGTACACCGAAGTTCCTAAAGACGAAGAAAAAAAGTAAATTTAAAAGCAGGGCATTTGGAGAGTGCCCTGCTTGAGGATAACCCGCTCTTAGGTAGGAATCTGCATTGATCTGTTTTTCTGTTTATCAGTTCTAAATTCGAGCGGAGGTAGGGACAGAAGACATGTGGTAGAATTTCAGTTTCTACGAACCTAAGGGCCCCTTTCCCTTCTTTTGGATCACCTCCAAAGGGGTCTGCTTGGCGCTTGGGAGTAGCGAGATGCGACGTGCTTGGTTTAAGTGGCCGAAACGCGCATTGAATGTTTTGGCCAGTCGTATCTTTTCTTCTGTGCTTAGGGTCATTTGACCCATTACTTTGTTCATAATATAGGGACCTCCTCAGTCGATTAGTAAGCACTCATATCTTATCTAAAATCATTAAAATATTCAATATGGCTCAAAACAAAGCCTCAGGACAGCAAGTTCAAATTAAAGCCAGTGACGAAAAATTAGCTGGTAATTATGCTAATATGATGCAGGTATCTCACACTCGTGAAGAATTTGTGTTGGATTTTGTGAACTTAATTCCGCCTTCTGGACAATTGGTGTCGCGGGTGTTAATTAGTCCGGCTCATGCCAAGCGTATTGTGGCAGCATTGTCGGATAATATTAAAAAGTATGAAACTCAGTTTCAGAAAATCAATGAAGCCGGAGTAGATAAGCCTAATTTTGGCTTCAAGACCGAGTAAAAGAAAACAACCCTGAGGGAGCAGGGTTGCCAGTTGAACGAAACAGAGGAGCTAAGTAGCTGAACTTGGGGGTACCTTTAAGGTTGAAGGTCTTACGAAGTAACTCGGAGGATGTACGGCGGAAGATATGCTGGAACTAGGTAGCTCCACCCCTCTTACTATATTTGTATTTTTATTTTATCACTGTTATTTTGGAACGTAAAACTACGGCGGTGGAAAACTTATTATGGCCGATAACTATTACGACATTTTAGGCGTAAGCAAAACAGCTAGCGCAGATGAGATTAAGAAAGCTTATCGCAAGTTAGCTCATAAATATCACCCTGATAAAGGCGAAGGTAACGACGTTAAGTTTAAAGAAGTTAACGAAGCTTATCAGGTGTTGTCTAACCCCGAAAAGCGTGGTCAATATGACCAGTATGGTCAAACCTTTGATCAAGCACAAAGGAATGGACAAGGATTTGGTGGCGCTGGTGGCCCATTTGGCGCTGGCGGTTTTGATTTTTCTGGGTTTGGTGGTCAAGGTGGGATGGAATTTGATTTGGGAGATATTTTTGGAGATATCTTTGGATCGCAACGCAGCCGCCAAGCGCGCCGAGAGCGCGGCATTGATTTAGAAATGCCATTAACTATTTCTTTTGAAGAAGCCGTCTTTGGAGTTGAAAAGAGTATTACTTTGGAAAAAAAGGATGCCTGTCCGACCTGTGAAGGGAGTGGTGCCAAACCAGATACCAAAGTCATTACCTGTCCGGTTTGTCATGGTCAAGGACAAATTCGTACTCAGCGCCGGACTATTTTAGGCAACATTGCTACTTCTACAACTTGTGATCGTTGTGATGGTTCAGGTAAGGTACCAGAAGTGCCTTGTGAGAAGTGTAGCGGTGCTGGAATTTTGCGCCAAGAAAAAACTATTGAGGTAAAAATTCCTGCAGGTATAGATAATGGCCAGCGCGTGGCAATTCGCGGAGAAGGAGAGGTTGGTTACCGGGGTTCGAAAGCTGGTGATTTGTACTTAGCAATCAAAGTTCAACCGCACAAAGATTTTCAAAGACAAGGTTTTAATCTCCTCAAAGATTTACCTTTAAGCTTTACTCAAGCCACTCTTGGCACCAAGATTAATGTTGAAACTTTAGACGGTAAAATTGAGTTAAAGATCCCAAGCGGTACTCAGCCCGGAAAGGTTTTTAGAGTTGCTGGCAAAGGTGTTCCACTAATTAATTCATCTAAACGAGGGGATTTGTATATTACCGCTCGTGTGGTGGTGCCAAATAAACTTACTAAAGAAGAAACTGAGTTAATTAAAAAACTCGCCGAACTAAGTGGTGAGAGTGTCGAAGTTAATAAAAGTTTTTGGGATAATATCAAAGATAATTTTTAATTTAAACCCCGCCGGAGGCGGGGTTTTTATAAGGCCGGCGGGTCCTGTCGCTGTCCACCTCCATCCATCCTCCTTCGTGCGGGTGGATGGAGGTCCGCCGGACTGCGCCACCCGCCGGTTAAAAGAGGAGAAGAGAAGAAATACGTGGTATAATATAGAAAACTTCAATTAGAAACAAACGTGGAATTTTTTAGTAACTTCTCTAATTTAGCGCAAACCTTCAATTGGCATTCGCCGTCGTGGGATTTGTTTATATTGCTGTTCTGGGTAGTTGCCAGTGTTATCTATGCTTTCAGTGCTGGAAGTGGCCGTATTTTAACGATTTTAGTAAGTGTTTATATGGCTCAGCTGTTGGTGATTGAGATGCCCTTTTTAGCTGAAGCAGTCTCTGATCGTGCCAATATTGCAACAGGAACATTACAACAGCTCGCTGCCTTTGGAGTGTTATTTGTTCTGTTGTTTATTTTTCTGAGCCGTTATGCTTTTAAGACTTCAATTGATGGGCGTCGGTTCGCAGCAATTGGCTTTGGTTTGGTTTTTGCTTTCTTGCAAATAGGACTGCTTATCAATATCATTATTGGTTATTTACCAGTTGATATCCAGAATAATTTTTCACCTTTAGTAACTTTGATCTTCTTGCATCCCAACAGCAGTTTTGCCTGGCTGGTTTTACCAGTAGTATTCTTGGTTTTGCTTGGTAGATTTATTTCTGATCGCCACGAAATGTAATCAGTTTTCCCAGCGAGCGAATATGCCGGTTGATATCATTCGACCGGTTTTTTGTTTTAGAGTTAATTCGCCAGATGACACTTGACCTCTTCGTTCTGCGAAAATATCTTCTACAATGTTTTGTAAAGCTAAAGCTGAAGAGTTAGTGGCGTACCCATTGATAAGTAAAAATTTAGCATCTAGTGAAAGTAGTTGTTCACACGCTTCTAAAAGTTTGGGTACATCGCGATTGAATTTCCAAGTTTTCCCTGTTGGTGAGTGGCCGAAGGCAGGCGGGTCCATGATAATCCCGTCATAGGTTTGTCCACGTTTGAGTTCTCGTTGTACAAATTTGAGTGCATCATCTAAAATCCAGCGAATGCTTTCTTCGGGAAATTTATTCAGCATCTGGTTTTCTTTGGCCCAAGCAATGGCTGGTTTACTGGCATCAACATGAGTAACTAAGTGCCCCATGCGGGTTAGAACCATAGTGGCAGCACCAGTGTAAGCAAATAAGTTTAAGATACGAAGTTGTGGTTGATTTTTGGTTAAATCCATAAACCATTCCCAGTTGGCAGCCTGTTCTGCAAAAATCCCAGTGTGTTTAAAAGGGGTGAGCTTAGCTAAAAATTTGATGTCAGGACGGAAATAAACTTCCCACTGTTCTGGTAGACCTGGTTTTTTATTCCAGCGTCCGCGTTCTCCAGAAGACAGAAATTCAGCGTCTATATTATCCCACTCAGCTTGCGAAAGCGATGGTTGCCAAATGATTTGCGGGTCAGGTCGCTTGAGGCGAATGTTGCCCCAGCGTTCTAGCCGAAAACCATGGCCTGTGTCCAGCAGTTCAAAGTCTAAAAATTCGTTAAATGTTTCTAAGTTCATAAAATCATCTTAACATAAAAACCGCCGTAAGGCGGTTCTTTTGGTGGGTTCGGTGGGGCTCGAACCCACGACAAATGGCTTAAAAGGCCACTGCTCTACCAACTGAGCTACGAACCCTAGTTCAGCTGTAAATACTAACAAATTTTACAACATTTATAGCTTTTTTTCAAGCCCTAAAGTGTTATAATTTAAGCAAAGATCCAATATGACACCAAAACAAATCGTGATAATCGGCGCTGGATTTGGAGGAATTCGTACTGCTAAAGCCCTGATTGCTGCTAATCCAAAACTGCATATCACTATCATCGACCAATACCCGCACCACACCATTCATGGTCAGTTATACGAAGTTGCGACCAGTCCTGATGAATTGGTTGATTTAACTGAGCTTAAAACTAGCGTGGAAATTCCTTTATCAGAAATCTTTTTAGATACTAACGTGGCGGTGTTTACAGCTAAAGTAGAGCACGTTGATTTTGCTGCGAACGTCGTATCTGCAGGCGGTAGGACTATTCATTATGATTATCTAATTTCCGCTCTGGGCGCAGGTCCAAACTTTTTTTCTATTCCTGGAGCTAAAGAATTTACAATTCCATTTAGTTCTAGCTACGATGCGTTACGCATTCGTTCTGCTGTTGAAAATAGTGTGGTTTTAGCAAAGAATAACTCAAAACGAAACAATGTAAACATTTTAATTGCTGGTGGAGGAGTTGGTGGAGTAGAAATTGCTGCCGAACTGCACGGCATGCTCGATTATTTATCTTGGCGTGAAAATTTTCCGCGAGAAAAGTTGCAGGTAACAATTATTGAGAGAAACGATAAAGTTTTATCAGTCTTTCCTGAATCTGTCATCAGGGCAGCAATCGAACGCTTAACAGAATTAGATATCAAGTTTCAATTAGGCACAGCTATTCAAAGTATTACTCAACATGTTGTGGTGACTGATAAGGGTGAGTTTGATTATGACGTGTTGGTGTGGTCAGCAGGAGTGAGAGCCAATCTGTTGCCAACTCATCAAGAGCTGCCAGTTAAAAAGGGCGATCGAATAGAAGTTGATGGATATTTTCGCTTAAAACAGTTTAGTAACGTGTATATTTTAGGTGATCAATGCTTCTGGGTTGATTCTGATGGCATAGCTTTGCCAGGAACAGCTGCTCAAGCACTGCATCAAGCTGATTATGTTGCCAAGGCTGTATTAGCCCAAGCGCAGAACAAACAACTTCCTAGTTTTTCCTGTCAGTCATTCCCATATTTAATTCCATTAGGCCCTAAGTGGGCAATCTTTAGTTATGGGAATAAGATGCTTAAAGGGTATTTAGGATATTTAATAAGGCAAATGGTTTGGTGGCGATACTATATGTCTATATTAGGATTTCAAGCAGGTACTCACTGGTTGTTACGCACTACTGAATTATTTAGAAGGAACGATTAATGTCGCGATATTATAATCTTATTAAGCAGCTTCGCTACGGATCTCAGTTTGCATTGCTGTTGGCAGTATTTGTGTTTTCTTTAGCAGCTTACTCGTATTTTGTGGGTACTCCATACTTTGACGTGTTTGAACGGTGGGCCGAGCAGAATTATTGGAATTTGGTCATCTTTTTATTGCTTTTAAAAATTATTGGCATCATTTGGCCTCCACTCCCCGGTGTGATTCCATTAATTGGAGCCATCCCAGTGATTGGTTGGCTGCCTGCTTTCCTGATTGATACTGTTGGCTATATCATTGGCTCTGTCATTGCATATTTTTTAGCCAATAGATACGGTATGCAAGTGATTAGTAAGTTATTTGGTCAAGCTGGGGTGATAGAAGTGAGTAAATTTAAAATTAAGCCAGAGCGTGAACTAGAGGCGATAGTGTTAATGAAGATCTTTGGCGGCGGTATCGGCGAGTTCATCAGTTATGCGGCAGGCTTAACTAAGATTAAGTTAAAGAATTTTATTTTTGGAAGCATTATCGCCAGTGTGGTTGTAGGTATCCCGTTGTTTTACTATTTTAATTTTGCCTTATCGCATAATAATTTGTTATTTTCATTAGTGCCTTTAGGCGTGGGCATTCTGTTATTTTACATTATGCGCCGCCGCTACTTTGATTGGCAATAAAAAAACCGCACTTCGATTAACTCAGTGCGGTTTTTTCTTCATCAGCTTCTGATTTCTTTGTTGCTTTCTTGGCAACTTTTTTCTTTGCTGTTTTGCTGGCTGGTTTCTTTTCACCCTTCGGAGTTGGGGGATTGTCTTTCCAATTCTGGAAGAGTTCCATGAGTTCTGCTTCTGATTCAGGTTTTTTATTCATAATCAAGGTACAGTCTGGCCAGCGAGTACAAGCATAGAATGGTTTGCCGCGACCACGACCTTTCTTTTCTACAATATCGCCAGGCTTGTCTTTACGGTCTTCAGTTTCCAAACATAGTGGACACTTAAAGCCAGTTTTATTCCAGATTTTAGAAATGCCTTTGCAGTTCGGATAATCACTACACCCAAGGAAGAATCCAAACCGGCCGCGTTTGACGTTCATAGTCTTACCACAAATCGGACATTTTTCGTCTTTGGTCTTTTCTTCTAAGGCCTTAATCTGCGCGGCTTCTTCTGGCATTGGCAAAGTTACTTTGCTGCCTTCTTCCGGACAGGCCAAGAATTTACCCATGCGTCCGTACTTGATAAGCATTGGCTTGCTGCAGTGCGGGCATGGCGTTGTAGAAACTTCTACCTGTTTTTCTACTTCTTTTTCTTTTTCTATCAGGTGCTTTTTGAAAGGAGTGTAGAAGTGTTCAATAACAGGAACCCACTTAAGTTTTCCTTCAGCGATCTCATCAAGCTCGCCCTCAATTTGGGAGGTGAAGTTAATATCTACGATTTCTGGGAAATGCTCTACCAGCATGTCGGTGACAAGGTTGCCTTCGTCTGTAGGAGCATACTTCTTGTCCTCTTTGGTGACATAACCTCGTTCTTGAATCGTAGTCAGAGTTGGCGCATAAGTTGAAGGACGTCCAATCCCGTGCGCTTCTAACGCTTTTACTAGTGTCGCATCTGTGTAGCGTGGAGGTGGTTCGGTAAAGTGTTGAATTGGAGATAGTTCGTGGAGTTTTAGGGTCTCACCGACTTTAAGCTCAGGCAAAGCGCCTTCTACTTCGTCTTCGCTCTTTTCATCTGTGCCTTCGGTATAAGCTCGGACAAATCCATCAAATTTAATCACCTGACCATTGGCGCGGAAAGTATAATCTTTGGCTGTTATATCAACTGCAGTTTGGTCAAAAATGGCTTGCTGCATTTGGGAGGCGATTGTACGCTTCCAGATTAAATCATACAGCCGACCAGCGTTACGATCTAGCTTCAATTTCATGTTTTGCGGTAATGCAGCAAGGTCGGTTGGGCGAATCGCTTCGTGTGCTTCCTGCGCGCCTTTACTCTTGTTAGAAAAATGACGTGCTTCTTTGAGGCCATAGTTTTTGCCGAACTCCTGTTCAATTACTTGTTGCGCTTGAGCTAAGGCAGATTGTGCCAAATTCAAGCTGTCGGTTCTCATATAGGTAATGTGACCGTGTTCGTACAAACTTTGCGCTACCGCCATGGTTTGTTTGGCACTAAAACCTAATTTTCGTGCGGCTTCCTGTTGTAGCGTTGAAGTTGTGAATGGGGGAGAGGGATTGCGCTTTACTTCTTTTTTGGTGATGTCAGCAACTTTGTATTCAGCACCTTCTAAATCAGAGGTAATCCGTTTTGCATCAGCTTCATTGTTAATTCCCATCTTGCCGACAGCCTTGTCTTTGATTTTAGTGAGCTTGGAATTAAACTGCAGTTTATCCTGAAGTTTGGAAAGCAAGGCCTCAATGCTCCAGTACTCCTCAGCTTTAAAGGCTTTGATTTCGCGTTCGCGTTCAACGATTAAGCGAACCGCTACTGATTGCACGCGTCCAGCAGATAAACCATAACGAATCTTCCGCCACAAAAACGGTGATAGTTCATATCCTACTAAGCGATCTAGTACACGGCGGGCTTGCTGAGCATCTACTAGGTTTAGATCAATATCGCGTGGGTTTTCTAAAGCTTTATCAATAGCAGTCTTAGTGATTTCATGAAAAACAATACGCTTAATTCGCTTGTCTTCTTTTCCGTCAACAATTTGTTTTTCGTTGCCTAAGCCTAAGGCTTGCACTAAGTGCCAAGAAATCGCTTCACCTTCTCGGTCTTCATCAGTTGCCAGTATAATAGAGGACGCTGATTTGGCCATTTTCTTGAGTTTGGTAATAACTTCTTTGGCTTTTGGTGGAATAATATAGTTAGGTTCAAAGTTATTGTCTACATCGATAGAAAGTTTGGATTTTGGCAGGTCGCGGACATGACCAAAACTGGCTTCTACTTCGTAGCCAGAACCTAAAAATTTGGAAATTGTTTTCGCCTTGGTAGGCGACTCTACTATAATGAGTTGCTTGGGCATAAAAAATTTAAATTGATACAAAAGGGAGTTTAGCTGAGCTTGCACTGCCTTGTCAAATCACTGTTGTAGACAGGATTGAGAAAAGTTTTTATAATATTCACAAAGGAGGTGGGTATGAAGTCAACATCCGAGTGGCAGTGGATTTGGAGATTTATTGCATTCTCTTTCATTTTTGGGCTTGTATTGACTCTGAATTTTCTGGACAGCATGCATGTTGTTTTTCCTTCTGTGTTCAAATTTGAAGAGTCGGTTTACCAGCGAGTATTTGAGGAACCATATCTGTTGGTTGCTTTGTTTGTCGGGTCAGTCGCGGTTGATATGATTATCGGCCGATTAAGTCGTAGTTCCTAAGGTTTAGCGCGGCGTAATCACATTTGTGGTTGCGCCAATTTTATTTAAGATTTTTTGTTTCTCCTGTTCGGTTGCCAAACGAGGTTGCCCGTAATTTTCGATGATCACAGGAACTAACTCGATTTGTTTAAGAGTAGCTGGCTTTGGCGTGCCTTGCAACTCAGTTGTGCACACAAGGTTAATTTGCTCAGTTCTAGACAGGGGAGTGGGCGAGTTTGGTAGTAATCCAGGATGACATAAACCTGGTTTAGTAAGAGTGATTTTTAGCATTAAACCTTCCCGTGTATCTTGGCTCCACATTTGATCGAATACAAAGTTTCCCAAAGAATAAAAAATTTGTTTGCCTTTGTATTCTTCAATGGTTTGGATCCAGTGTGGATGAGCACCAATAACGATATCAGCTCCAGCATCGATAGCGGCTCGAGCAAAACCTGTTTGCTCATAATTAGGTTCACGCGTATATTCTTCTCCGGCATGCATGGTTACCACAATAAAATCGCTACGGGTTTTTAGTTCTTTGATTGATTCGGATAAACGGCTCTGGTCTTTGATTCTTGCTGTGTGTTGTGCATCAATGAACCCATCTGGAGTAATGGCAGCGTAGGTAGCTCCAATAAAACCTACTCTTACACCTTTAATAGAAAACACTTGTCCTTTCCAAGCTTCATCTAAGTTTGAACCAACTCCTAGTGCTTTAAGGTTATTTTCTTCTAAGATTTTTTTGGTGTAAGTTAGACCATCAAGACCTTGATTAAAAATGTGGTTGTTGGCCAAGTTTAAAACAGTAAAGTTGTATTGCACAAGTCCTGGTAGTGACCAAGATGGCGAATTAAAAATAAATTGGTTCTGGAATTTGTATTCATCACTCCCACTAAAAGGTGACTCTAAATTGCCAAAATTAAAATCCACATCCCAACGGAGTTCATTTTCTAGATTGCGAAAAGGCCAATAGGCATCTCTTTGGTTTGCATACATTTTATTGGCCACTTCGCGAGAAAGCATGATGTCGCCAACCGCATTAAAGGTAACTTCTGTGTTAGCGTCTTTGAGATTTCTAAGCTGTTGCTGTGACCATTGATAGTAGTCTTCAAGCGAATCTCCAGAGATTCCTCCGTAAAGAGGTGGGCTTTGCGAGTTTGGATTCAGTGTTTGATAACCGAGTACTCCGAAAGCGCCTAGAATAAATAGTAATACTGCGCTGATAAAAATTTTAGGGTGAAAGTTCATAAAATTGTTTGATATATCTGAGGGTGAATTTGTTTAATTTTGGATTTAAGTTCCAGGGTACTGAGGATAGCTTGTAAATTTGTGGTGGTTAATTTTGTTGAGCTCTGAAGTTGCTGAAAGCTTTGTGGTTCATTTTGCATATATTTTAACACATTCAACTCTTCGGGCTTATAATTGAGGTCTGGGGATGGTTGAGGAAGCTTAAGATCTAGTTCTTGGAGAATCGAGTTGCCAGACATAATTGATACTGCGCCATTTGAGATCAATTGGTTGGTGCCGATACTTTGAGGGGATAGGATAGAACCTGGCACGGCCATGACGGTGCGGTTATAATCAGCTGCGAAATCAGCTGTAAGTAATGCGCCGCTCTTTTGCGCTGCTTCGACTATTAATACGGCTTGGCTGAGCCCAGCAATAATTCGATTACGAGCTACAAAGAAATATTTTTGTGGGACAGTTGTCGGAGGGTACTCAGAGACTAATAAGCCATTATTTTGGATGATGGAGTGGGCAAGCTGATAGTTTTCTTTAGGAAAGATATTTACGTTATCTAAACCGCTACCTAATACTGCAATAGTCGGCAGTTGATTTTTTAATGCTGTCTGATGAGCGTACGCATCAATCCCATATGCTAAACCAGAAACGATACCAATCGGACTTCCGGACAGTTCTGAGACAATTTTATTTACGGCGAGCTCCCCATATTTAGTCGCCCGTCGACTACCTATGATTGCGAGGTTATGTTGGTGATTGAGTAATTGTTTATTACCACGGTAGTATAAAATTAACGGAGGGTCTGGCAAATGCTTGAGGATGATAGGATAATCTTCTTCAAACATATTTACGACAGAGACTTTTGAGTCTCTTAGAAGTTGTAGATACTTTTCTTCAGAGTTGGCTTGCAAGACTGTTAAAAATTTTTGACTGTGATCGCCTGATAGTCTCAGGATTTGGGGTAGTTTCTCTAATCTAAAACTATGTGGCAGAGTTTCAAATTGAGCTTGCCAACTGACTAAACTATCGATTATGAATGGTTTTGGTTGGCTAATTGCTAGGCCTAATATATAGAGCAGATAGGTGAGTTTATTCATGCTTAAATTGTGGCATTTAGCAATCAAAACCCTATTAATTTTGCTTGAATTTTAGTTAAAAAATTGTTGAGGTTTCTTTAAATATTGACAAAATAGCTATTTTGAGGTACAATTCCAGCACAAAACTTAATTGTTTGACCAAGTTTGGTCTTGCGCCAGACTGTAAAGTGGTAAAGAAAAGTTTTGAAAATTTGTCTTCAGTATCCTACTTGTAAGTCGCGAGAGCGGGGATCATCCCTCCTATTTCTCCGCTAGTAGCGGTTAAGCAGAGACTTCGCAGCGATTGCTGTGTGCCTCTCACTTGCAGGTGGGGTAGTGAAGATAAAAACCATCAAACCATCTTCTACTGTTTGTTCATGAGGCTTCGCCGCTTTGCGGCTGCAGATTCATTCTCAAACAGTAGCAGATGGTTTTTATCTTCTTGGGAGAGAGGGTTTTGGAATACAGCTGCAGATTGGTTCACAAACAATAGCGGGATTTTTATCTTCACAGGGATAGTGGGAAAACTAATACCGGCCTGGGCCGGTTTTAGTTTTGGAGGAACTTTTCGATGAGTTTGTTGGTCTCTGGGAAAACTTTTTCTTGTAAAGTATTTAACTCTTCATCAGTGAATTTTTGCAACACGAATTCATCAGTTGGTAGAGGGGAGTCGGGTTCGCGTGATTCAACTCCAATGCGAATTCGAGCAAAATCTTTACTTCCGAGTTCATCAACAATGTTTTGAACACCATTATGACCTGCGGCGCCGTTACCATGAGCTTCGCGCAAACCACCAAATGGTAAATCCTTTTCATCGTGAATGACTAACAGGTCATATTTATAATCAACTTTATAGAATGAGCAAATCTCTCTAACTACTTCACCAGACAAGTTCATAAAACTTTGTGGTTTAACTAAGAAAACCTTTTCTCCATTTTCGTGATACTCACAAATTTTGGCATCGAACTTGCTTTGACAAGCAATTACATCACGGTCCTTCATAAAATAATCCAAAGCCAAGAATCCGGCATTGTGACGGGTGAGTTCGTATTTGTTTCCAGGGTTTCCCAAGCCAACGATTATTTTCATGCCAGTATTATAGCAAAAAATAATGTGCTTATTGACTAATTTGCAAGACCGCGTGATAATAAAAAAAATTCGAAGGAGTGTTGCTGAATATGGCTGTATACGAGTTGCACATTTTTCCCGATGAGATTTTGGTGGTTCGTCATAACTTTGAAAAAAAGTTACTAGTTGTTGAGTTCTTACCACACCAAGCTCCTGAGCATATTCCCGAGTGTCCAACCATTGCTTGGATAAATTGGGGATTCGATCGTTATCTCCGTTTTTTGGGTACAGCAGTCTGCCCTAAGGTAAAACATAACTTGGCGTTGTTTTTTGGAAAGATCTGTTTTCAGGGTTGTTATGAGAGCAAGATTGTTCAACAAGCGACCTTACAAGACTTTCCTGGAAAGCTACGAGTCTGGTATCGGCAAATTTTGTTGTTCTTGCGACGATACTCTCAAGGAAGTTATCTAACGGATTATTTCCGAAAGCAACTCAAGCTAAGTTTGATGTATTTTTGGAATTCTGGTGTTCAATATGGTAATGGGATTCGGAGCGCCTCGCAAGATGCTTGGCTACCTGAAGGCTGCCTAGATCTAACAGCAGTTTCGATTTCCTAGTTTTTCAGGCCCAGAGTAATCTGGGCCTTTTGTGTTATACTCAAATTGTCATTAATTTATTTATCATATGTTAGATGAGCGAAGAAATTTTGAATCTGGTTCGGACATTTCTCATTTAGTTGAGGGTATGAAAACCGAACATTTTAATGAGGGTGCGGAGCGTTCAGTGGATGCAGGTACAGACCAAGCCCGCGATTTAATCAATTCTGAAGTGTTAGATTTTAACACAAAGTTTCCAGTAATCGATATTACTAATCATGAACAGATGCTGGCTATCCAAGACTATATTATGGGGGTGTATAAAAATGATTCTGAGGCTGGTCGGGAGTTGTTAAAATTATTGAATGCTGAAACAGCCAGGCAGTTGCCGGCTGTGCAAAATCAAGAGCAAATCGATTTCGTTAATCAAGTTGCTAGTCAGCTCGAAGGTATGACCGGTGAAGATCTGGATGCTGGTATAGAGAAGGCACGCAGTGCACACTCATAAGCAATTTAAAACCGCCCTGAGCATAAGTCGAAGGGCGGTTTTTACTTTTTAGTGAGGTGTATTTTAATCGGTGTTCCCCAGAATCCTAACTTTTGAATGATTTGTTTTTCGAGATAGCGTCGGTATTGCTTAGAGATTGCTGCGGGGTGGTTAACAATGAGTTCAAACATGGGCGCAAAGCTGCCAATTTGGTTTAGTTCGTAAACTTTTGGAACTTTTTGATCTAACATTCGGCGCGGGGGATTTTTTTCCAAGGTATAGGCCAGCAATCTATCCAAGTCTGCTTGAGTTACAATTTTGGCTCTCGCTTCATAAATTGGTTTGAGTGCTTGTAGTGCTTCGGTGAGACCATCACCGGTTTTTGCAGACACGAAAAACACTGGTGCAAACCACAGGAAAGGGAAGTGCTGGGATACATAATCTTGAAGTTGTTTATCATCACCATCGTATTGGTCCATTTTGTTGACGACAATTACTACACCACGACCTAGATCTAAGATTTCACCTGCGATGGCTTGATCTTGTTTGGTAATTGGTTCCACTGCATCGATGACAAACATGACCACTTCACTTTTGCGAATGGATTTAAAAGTCTGAAAAACAGAGAAAACGTCTGGTTGGGCTTGGCGGTATGACTTCTTTTTTAGCCCGGCTGTATCGATGAGTGTAAAATCTGTGCCTTCAAATTGAATGTCTACATCAATAGAGGTTCGGGTGGTGCCGGGTATGTCTGATACCACTACACGGTCTTCCCCTAAAATTTTATTAACCAAACTTGATTTCCCAACATTTGGTTTTCCGACAATTGCGACTGGAATTCCGCTAGGCTTTTCGGGTTTCGGAATTTTAAGTTTTTTGAGCTGATTAGCAATTTCATCCAAAAGTTCACCTATGCCGCGACCAGTTTGAGCAGAAACAGGAAAAATTAACTTAATACCTAACCGGTTCCATTCGGCTCCAAATTCTCGTAAAGCTTTCGGTGAATCAAGTTTATTGACAGCTAAAACTACTGGTTTGGTGGTCTTGCGAAATTTAACCAGAGCTTTACGGTCAATAGTGTTACTGTCAGTTTTACTGTCTCCTACAAACAGAATTAAATCTGCTTCGTTTAGAGCGTGGTCGATTTGTGTTTCAAGTTCAGCTTCTAGCTCTTGTTTCTGACCGTAAGTTAGTCCAGCGGTGTCTACCAAAGTAAAATCCACTCCGTTCCAGGAGGTGTCGATATATTGTCGGTCACGCGTGGTGCCAGCGACATCAGAAGTCACCGCTGCCCTTGTGCCAGCAATTTTATTTAGCAAAGTAGATTTACCAACATTTGGTTCACCGACGATTGCTACGATTGGGAGACGTTGTTTGTTCATATTATAGGACTTACATTTTTGGCCAATTTCTTTGTCGCCAGCTCCGCTACTCGTTCACCGTTCCGCCAGCTGGCGGATTCACTACGGCTCACTCGTTGCTCGCTAGCTTCGCGAACTTGGCTCAAAAATCTAAGCCCGGGTTGGTCAATAATTATTAATTATTCCACTTTCTGAGAACTGGGTGGCTTAACTGAATTTTAAATATATATTTAATTAGAATCTCCTAAAATGACGATGACATCAACTTTAGCTGGATCAATTTTAATTCCTGGAGGAGCCAATGAAACCTCGCTCGCGTTAAGGCGGTTTTTAATTAGTTCTATGGTAGCCTGTTTTTGATTTACTGGGTAGACCACGTTTTGCTGCAATGGCTTTCCTGTATAAATGACTTTATAGACTGTTAAGCCGTTAGCAGATAATTCTTGTTCCGCTTGCTTGTATAGTTTTTGGGATACAGTGCTGTCAGCTAACCAAATGACTGCTTTTTCTGCCAACACAGCACCACCATCAAAGCTATCTTTAAAAAAGGCCATTATGTCTTCTGTTTTTTTGCCTTCACAAGTAGTAAGGACAAATGCACCGCTTTCTTCTAAAATCTTTGGACAGATTAAACCGCTCGACGGGTCTAGGCTGAGACTCACCACTTGTTCGGAGTTATAGTCTTTCGTTAGTGAATAAAGACGAATCATTTCTCCTGGAGTTAGGTTGGTGTGAAAGTGGTCTCCAATAATTGTGAATAGTTCGTTGATTTTACCGGCATCGCCAACGATGTTGAGTGAAACCAGTTTAGTTTTGGCAGCTTGAATAATTTTTTGTTGACGAGCACTGCGAGCAAAGTCGCTTCCTTCTGCTCCCGCAGCATGTCGAGAACGAGCGAAGATTAACGCCCTCTCACCATTCATAGTTTCCATTCCTTCAGTAAAGGTGACTGGGGGTAGGTAGCCATTAGAATCATTTGGGAAAGTATAGTCGGTAAAAGTACGATCGATTTGGACATCAACACCACCTAGAAGATTGACAGTTTTTTCAAAACCATCAAAGTCAATTACTGCAAAGTAGGGGATGTCGAGTCCAGATATTTTTTCGACAACATCAATGGTGGCTTGTCCAGCTGTGTTCCAGTCTTGGGTGTTCTGATAAGTTTGCGCGAACACAGCATTAATTCGACCTTGGCCAAATTCTTTGGTGTTCACCAAGTAATCGCGCGGTACGGAAATTAAAGTTGCTTTATTTTCTTTGGGTTTTAACTGAGCCACAATGATGGTATCAGATAGGTAAGGTCCATCATGGCCAGGACCACCAATTCCCAACAACAACACGTTGACCTGACCATCGCTTTCGCCGATTAATTTACTTCCACTGCCCAAACTGAGTAAATCAGAGATACGGCTAGACAAACTTTGGCTATTTCCGACAAAGATTTTGTCTGCCAAGCTGGTGGTGCGGATCAAAACAAAACCGCCCAAGCCAACAATCAGTAAGATTACTAGGGCGAGAGTTATTTTTAAGCCGCGGCGGCCTTTGTGCTTAGGTGGCTGAGGTTCTAAGGTCTGGCTCGATTGATTGGGACCAAAACTAGTGTATTTGACTGGGCCAAATCTTGATCCCGACACGCTTTGGCTGTTTATTCTTGGGGGGCGAATTTCCATGTTCTGGGGGTGAAAGTTTCAAAATTACTTTGCTATTATATCGGAATTATTATCTAAAGTTAAGGGTAATTTTTACAAAAAAATGAGTAAAATTTTACTTGCATCGCGTGTTGGGCAGTGTTATAGTGCAAATGTTATTCGTAATAATACGCATTACTAGACAGGACTTCTGGTAGTGTCAGAAACAAAATATGTCAGAACAAAAAATTGTAATCGAATCTGCTACCGAACAAGATCAACAGGCTACCACTGGATCATTCTTATGGGAATTAATCCGCATAATCATAGTTGCTTTTGTATTAATGGTAGGATTTAGAATTTTTGTAGCCGAACCGTTCGTGGTCTCCGGTTCTTCGATGGTGCCAAACTTCCACAACAAAGAATATTTAGTTATCGACAAAGTCACTTACCGTTTTGGTGAGCCAGAACGTGGCGATGTGATAGTTTTTAAGTACCCAAAGGATACTTCTCAATACTTTATTAAACGAATCATCGGTTTACCGGGAGAAAGAGTTCAAATAGATGATGGGAAAGTAGTAATATTTAATTCCGAACATCCTGACGGTATTACTATTACGGAACCTTACTTACCTGGTAACGATGCAACGTTTGGAAAGACAGATATCGTGAGTTTGGGTAGCGGTGAATATTATGTGTTAGGGGATAATCGTTTAGCTTCGAGTGATTCCCGCGTTTGGGGGGTATTGCCCGAGCGTAACATAGTAGGTCGTGCCTGGCTCAGAGCCTTCCCGATTTCTGAGTTCGGCTTACCAAAGTTCCCAGACCCAGTATTGAACTAAGTATGATTCCTGGATTTGCCCAATTTCTTTGTCGCCAGCTCCGCTACTCGTTCACCGTAGCTTTCACTACGGCTCACTCGTTGCTCGCTGGCTCCTCGAACTTGAACTAACCAGAAATCATCTAGGCTAGATATCTAATCCAAATCTACATAATTTTTCTAAAATAATGCCAAAGATAGCAACGAAAAAATCTACCAGCGCCACCAAGCCGGGCAGTATGAACGGCCTGCGTGACATCTATACTCAGACTAATCCACATTGGCATGCGATTCTTAAGCGCCTACGTAAGACTGGTAAGTCGTATGGTTTTTTACCTGTGGAAACGCCAATCGTAGAAGAGGAAAAAATCTATACTGATTTATTTAGAGACCAGCCTCAAGTTTTAGAAAAGACCATCTTTACTCAACTTGGTAATAAGTCAGTGGCTTTGCGTTCTAGTGTTCTACCTTCGGTGCTTCGTTATTATGTTCAGCAAAAGTTATTTGATGAACAGCCAATGTCCAAGTGGTTTTATGCCGGTAATATTATTGAGCAGGACGAACGACAAGCCGCTCATCTGAACTACCAGTTTGGTTTTGAAGTTTTGGGTGACTTCAATCATCTATCTGAAGCACAAGTGATATGTGCGGTTTGGGAATTTTTGCAGTCTTTAGGTTTAGATAATTTGCAGTTAGAGATTAATATGGTTGGTGACGGCTCAAATAGCGGTTACCAAAGCGTACTTAAGGATTACTTAAAGAGTAAAGATTTTGATTTGTGCGACGATTGCATTGCGCATTGCGGTGGCCGAGTTTTTAATGTGTTACGTTGTAATAATCTAAATTGCCAACTCGTTGTCGCAGAAGCACCAAGTGTCCTTGATTATTTGGATGAAGATTCCAAGTCCCATTTCACTAATGTCCTAGAAGCTTTGGATGAACTAGCAATACCTTACCAGCTTAATCAGTATTACGCCGGCCCTCCAGGAACATCTCGCACCAATTTTGTGATTAAGTATGTGACCGATAAAGATCAGTTAGTTTTAGGGGAGGGTGGTCACCACGAATTATTACTCAAAAACATTGCCGGGAAAGTTTTACCAGCGTTTGGTTTTGTAGGTAACCTTTCGGCGATTGCCCGGTCTATGGAATTAGTAAATGTTGAACCTGAACCAGATTACAGTAACGAAGTATTCTTAGTCCCGTTGGGGGAGTTAGCAGCTAAGAAAAGTTTACGGTTATTCCGCGATCTAGTTCAGCAGAACATCAAAGTTCATGATCACTTTGGAGTAGAAGGTGTAAAGAATCAGCTTAAAGCTGCTCAAGAGTTTCGTGCCCCGGTGGCTTTAATCATGGGCCAGAAAGAAGCAATGGATGAGATGGTGATTTTACGCGATGTCAAATCAGGAATGCAAGAAATTTTTCCATACGAAAAAATTATTGATGAAGTAAAAAAGCGTCTAGGACGGTAACAGGAAGTAATAACTAAGAAGTAAATAGTAAAAAGTGGTAGAGCTTTGAATCCTGTAGCCCCTTACTTTCTACTTATCACTATTTACTACGCACAATTTTAAAATACCAATATACCATCATTACTTATTAAGCTATAAAATATTATGGACACTCAAAATTGCGTGTTTTGCAAAATCGGCAAGCACGAACAGGTGGCTGAAATTTTGTACGAAACCGACACTCATTATGTGGTTCGTGACATCATGCCAAAAGCGCCTATCCATTTTTTAGTGATTCCCAAAGAACACATTGAATCGGTAAATCATTTACCCGAAGATAAAGCAGGCTTGGTTGGTGAAATGATTATCACGGCCAAGAATCAAGCTGCTTTGCAAGGGATTGGCAGCACTGGGTATAAGTTGGTGTTTAATGTTGGTAAAGATGGTGGACAAGTAATTCCACATTTGCACCTTCATGTTTTAGGCGGGAAACAAATGCCTGAATAGCCTCATCCAGTTCAGTTAAAGCCTGGGTAGCCCAGGCTTTTTTGTTTGACCAGTTCGGCTAAATAAGGTATAATTACAACATATTTAAAGTCGGGTGCCTTCAAATTTAACCATTTGAGGCAGTGTACACTATAGAATTGAGGTGAAATTCATTGGTAGAAGTAAAGAAGAAAGAAAACGAATCCTTTGACAGCTTGCTCCGCCGGTTCAATCGTAAGATTCAACAGAGCGGTGTTTTAGTGCGTGCTCGCAAGACGAGATTTTTTGAACCAACGAAGAGTCGCAACTTGCAACGTACTAATGCCATTCGTCGTAGCGAATTGCGAGAATTACGTGAAGAAATGAAGCGCACAGGCCGCCCTGTTAAAGCTACTAAGAAAGGACAGCGCTAATGGAACTTTCCATGCAAGTTATTGAGGCTAAGCTGACAGAAGCTTTAAAAGCAAAGAATCAAATTGCTGTTGATACGCTTCGCGGCCTCAAAACTAGAATTACAAACGAACAGATTAATAAAGGTGAAGCATTGACTAGCGATGAAGTATTAGCGCTGGTTAAATCAGAAGCCAAGCGACGCAAAGAAGCTGTAGATGCTTTCTCCGCTGGTGGTCGCACCGAAGCTGCTGCTAAAGAAACCGCAGAACTAGAAGTTTTGAGTGAGTTCTTACCTGCACAGCTTTCTGAAGAGCAAATAGCTAGCAAAATAGATGAAGCCATTAGTCAAAATAACTGGACAGCAGCAGATTTTGGTAAAGCTATGGGTTCTCTTAAACAAGAATTTGGCAACAGTGCTGATGGTGCTGTAGTTGCAAAACTCCTCAAGGCCAAACTCTCATAAATTCTAAATTTAAAACAAACATTTAATGCCAAGAGAACAATACATTGTCGGTCTTGATATCGGAACCCAAAATATCCGGGTTGTTCAAGGCAAAGTCGAAGAAAACGGCCATGTGAATATCATCGGTGCGAGCTCAGTCCCAGCAGTGGGGTTGCGCCGCGGTGTTATCGTTGATATTGATGAGGCCGTTTCTTCTATTTCTAATGCTTTAGAGCGTGTTGAACGAATGACAGGTGTTCCGGTGGGTGCGGCTAATATTGCTGTCGGCGGTAATCACATTGCGTGCGTTGACTCCAAAGGTGTGATTGCTGTGTCGCGTGCTGATGGGGAGATTAGTGAGAATGACGTGGTGCGCGTGATTGATGCCTCCCAAGCAATTTCTATTCCACCAAACCGCGACATCATTCATGTGATTCCGAAAACTTTCACTTTGGATGGGCAGGCTGGGATTAAAGACCCGCTGGGTATGACCGGGATTCGTTTAGAAGTAGAAACCATCCTTATACACGGTGCGACACCGTTTATTAAGAATCTTCAAAAAGCGATATTGCAAGCCGGTGTAGAGATTGATCAGTTAGTGTTGTCACCCTTAGCCGCAGCTAGCGCTGTGTTATCCAAGCGTCAAAAAGAATTAGGTGTAGCTGTTGTTGATTTAGGAGCGGGGACAACTAGCTTAGCGGTGTTCGAAGAAAATAATTTGGTACATACAGCGATTGTCCCAGTAGGTTCAATGCATATTACTAACGATATTGCCATTGGCCTTCGCTGCACGATTGATACAGCGGAGAAAGTTAAGCTCATGTACGGACAAGCTTCAGCCAAGCTGATGGATAAGTTGGCTGAAGTGGATCTCAATCGTATTGACTCAGAAGAAACCGCCACGGTACCTCAAACTTTAGTTGGTGATATTATTGAAGCGCGCTTGGAAGAAATTTTTGATATGGTAGTCCGCGAATTAAAATTAATCGATCGTGATGGCAAATTACCAGGTGGGATTATTTTAACCGGCGGTGGCAGTGCGTTACCAGGTATTGTTGAATATGCTAAACACCGTTTCCGTTTGCCAGTGGCGATTGGTGTGCCTAGCGAAATGGATACAGTCATCGATCAAGTTATCGACCCATCTTTTGCGACTGTGGTAGGCTTGTCTTTGTGGGGCGGCGGTCATTCCAGTGGCGGCATGAACTTCAATTTTTTGGGTCCAATTCAAGGGTTGTTAAATCAAAAATTTGTGCTAAAATTGAAGCAATGGGTGAAGTCATTCATGCCCTAGTCGACCTGAATTACCCAAAAATAAAACGAAAACGCAAAAATAACAACTGACACCGCAGGTGTCATCCTGAGCGAACCCTAGTTACCCAAAGGTGAGTCGAGGGAGCTCTGCTATCGATAGCCATATTTGTTATTTTGCGTTTTATTTTTTACACTATAAGAACAAATTTAATTATCTCACATGAAAAAAGCCATGGAAGTTAAACCTAAAATTGAGACCTTTGCCCGAATCAAAGTATTGGGTATTGGTGGCGGCGGAACCTCAGCTGTTAGCCGTATGTCAGAATGGGGGATTAAGGGCGTAGAGTTTGTGTCTGTAAACACCGACGCTCAAGCACTACATAATAATCAAGCAGATCGCAAAGTACACATTGGTAAATCAATTACCAAAGGTCTTGGTAGTGGGATGAATCCTGAGCTTGGTCGCCAGGCTGCTGAAGAAAGCCAAGAAGAAATCGAAGACGCGATTGCCAATGCAGACATGATTTTTATTACATGTGGTTTAGGTGGTGGAACTGGTACTGGCGCTGCGCCAATAGTTGCTGAGTTAGCAAAAAACCGAGACATCTTAACAATTGCAGTTGTCACTAAACCTTTTACGTTTGAAGGTAGTAAGCGCCGCGAAGTTGCTGAGACTGGCTATGATAATTTAAAAGATAAAGTTGATGCCATTATCTCGATCCAGAATGATCGCATTTTACAAATCATCGACAAAAAAACTTCTATCATGGATGCGTTTAAAACTGTGGATGAAGTTTTGCGCCAAGGTATCGCTGGTATCTCTGACTTAATTACCACTCACGGTTTGGTTAATGCCGACTTTGCTGACGTTCGCACCATTATGCAGAACGCTGGTACTGCTATGATGGGTATTGGGTCTGCTTCTGGTGAAAACCGCGCCGAGTTAGCTGCTAAGGCTGCTGTGAACTCTCCATTGCTTGATATGACTATCGATGGGGCTAGTGGGGTACTGTTCAACATTACTGGGGGTGGTGATCTTGGTATGTTCGAAATCGATGAAGCTGCTAAGGTTATTACCAAGAACGTTGACCCAGATGCCACTGTGAAGTTTGGTACTGTGGTTGATGAAGCTATGGGTGATGAAATCCGCATTACTGTGATTGCTACTGGTTTTGACGAAAACAATCGTCGCGCCGCGCCAATTTCCTTCAGCCCGGTTGATGATCGTGAATTGATTCAAAAGCCAGCACCTGCTCCAGCTGTCAATCCAATCTTTGAAGACGAAGAAGATAGTGAGCCAGCGGTGCGCCGACCATTATTTAAACCCAAGCCAGTTGAGCCGGTACAAACTGTAAATGACGAAGTGGCTACTGATGATGAACTAGATATCCCAGCGTTCATCCGCAAGAAAATGAAGTAGAATTTTTACCCCGCCTTACGGCGGGGTTTTGATTATAAAAACATGATGAGATTCGCTGGCTTCCGCCTCGGCTCGTCTAGGCGAGATGGGCCGCGAACTTGAGCAATTTTTGAATTGTCTAGCTTCACTCCATAACGGCGGGTTTTTTTACGTTCAGACTGGCGTGATTTATAAAAGTATGCTATAATAATAAAGTAACAAAACTCTTCGAAACAAAAACCCAACTTAGTTATGTCCGAGAAACCATATTCATCCTATATTAAGGATCATAAGAGTATGATCCTGCGTGATTATTTAGCCATTGACCGTACCATTTTAACTAATGAAACGGCTTTTATGGCTTACGTGCGTACTGCGCTGGCTCTCTTGGCTGCTGGTGTATCGTTAATCAAATTCTTTAATGATCCTGTAATGCACGTTCTAGGTTGGGCATTTATGGGAATCGGTACTGTTCTAGCGATGTATGGCTATCATCGTTATCGCCAAGTGGATAATTTAATGCACAAAGTGAAAGGCGATTTAATCGAGGAGCATTTAAAAGGTACAAAAAAGATGAAAGAAGTATCTAACTGGGCCTTAAGGCTATTTCGCAAGAATAATTAAACGCCGCCTGGCGTTTTTTTGATATACTAAATTTACATACGGATTAGTCTAAGGAGGATAAAACTTGCCGAACATTTAGGGTATGATTTATTGGATGAACCCCTTGGTCAGCTCCATCCTGAGGTCGAAAGTCTCTTAGAAAGCTGTGAGCAGTATGCTCATAACTTTGAATATTTGTATTTTGGTAAGGGTCAGATGTTCGCTGAATTCATTTGGAATGAGCCAATCTTTGGCTATGATTTTGAGGCGGAGATAAATATCTACCTAAAAAATCACAGCATCATTCTGGTCTTATTCGGGGTCGCGGATCCTGGTGAGGTACAGGCTTTGGCTGAAACTTATAGTTTACTGGCTCCACATGTTGTCAGCCAAATTGTTTACAGCGTTGATGAAGACATGTCTCTTTACGTGATTCAAGGCACCAATGGACATTGTTAGCCGCTATGACCTAAAGCGGCTTTTTGTTTTGCGCTTATAATTGATATAATTTCTGTATGACACGAATCGAACCAAGAACATTAAAAGGGTTTCGCGATTACTCTGCGAATGAGCAGTATGCGCGCCAAGCCATGTTTGCCAAAATCCAAACTGTCTTTGAACAATTTGGTTTTTCGCCATTGTCTACCCCAACCTTAGAGTATAAAGAAATTTTGATGGGGAAGTACGGTGACGACGAGAAATTGGTTTATTCGTTTAAGGATAATGGTGATCGTGATGTAGCTATGCGTTATGACTTAACTGTGCCATTGGCAAGATATGTGGCGCAGAATCAAGGTTCTTTGCAGTGGCCATTCAAGCGTTACCAGATTGCGCCAGTGTGGCGCGCTGACAATCCTCAAAAAGGACGTCTTCGTGAATTCTATCAATGCGATGTCGATGTAGTGGGAAGTGATGCAGAGATGGCTGATGCCGAAGTGATTGCTTGTGCTGCTACAGCTTTAGAAGCAGTTGGTGTGACGAATTATAAAATTTTAATCAATGACCGAAGTCTTCTTTCTGGATTTTCTCAGGAGGCAATTCGAATCTTAGATAAAGTGCAAAAGATAGGTGTGGATGGGATGGTCGCCGAGATGAAAGAGCGGGGGGTCAGTGGTACTGAAATTGACCAAGCTAAAAGTTTAGTTGAAGGTTCAAAACCAGCTATGCCTGAGCGTTTAGCCAAAGTCAATGAACTTCTCAAGCAATTTGGTTTGCAAGGACAGATTGAATTCGACCCAAGTATTGCGCGTGGTTTAGATTATTATTCTGGTACGGTTTTTGAAACCGTACTTCCAGAAAAGCCTGAATACGGCAGTATTTGTAGCGGGGGACGCTATGATGGATTAGTTAATAATTTTTCTGACACACCACTACCAGCAGTTGGGGCAAGTATTGGCATTGATCGTCTCTATGGCGCTTTAGAGGAGCTAGGGTTATTGCCAAAACCCACACTAAAGTCAATTTTAATAGTGAATGTGGAAGCTGAGTTAGCTAATGAATATATTCAGTTGGCAGCTGAGCTTCGCGCCAAAGGTTTATTGGCAGAGGTGTATTACCAAGCGGCAAAATTAGATAAGCAATTTAAGTACGCTGAACGCAAAGGTATGAATTGGGCAGTGATTATGGGGAGTAGTGAAAAGTCGCAGAATAAAGTTCAGCTTAAGGATTTATCAACTCGGGAACAAACCGAGTTAACCCGCTTAGAATTAATTGATAAATTGGTTTCTTAAGAATTTCTCTAACTCAGTTTGAACAGCCAGAGTTAAATTAAACTCATGGCTGTTTTTATTTTGCCTGTCTTAAGCGTGGGATTTATCGCAGGCTTGGTGACAGGGTTTAGTTGGTCACTACCTGGGTTAGTGGTAGTGGTGGTTTGCTGTGTTTCTCTGATTTTATCTTTAGGAGCTTGGCTTTATCAGCTAAAGTTGTTATTTATTACGTCTCTATTTTTACTAGGCATGTGTTTAGGTGTCATGAGTTGGGTGAATGCCCAGCAAGAAAGTCAGTTTGATCAACTTTTTTCTCACTCTATTAATTTGCAGGCTCGAGTAGTTGCGGAGCCAACTCAAAGCTCAGGAGGAAACCAACTAATCTATTTACAGCCAGAAAATTTTACGCAGTTGATCAGGGTGAGTTTGTTTGAGCCTGTATACGTAAAGCAGGGTCAAATGGTGATTGCCCAAGGTGTGCTTGAAGCACCAGAAAATTTTAGTGAATTCAATTACATTAAATATCTGGAATACCGTGGTGTTTTTGCCGAATTAAAGCGTGCAAAAATAATGGTAGTTGATCACAGGCACCCTTGGTATCTAAAATTGATGCGCGATTGGCGCAACCAGATAATTCGAAAAACCCAACAGCGGTTGGATAAGATTAGCGCGGGGATTGTTCTGGGAGTGTTGGTTGGTCAAAGAGAACAATTGCCTGATAACTTACAAGAAGCGTATCGTCGGGTAGGTTTGATTCATATTTTGGTAGTTTCAGGTTACAACCTCACTGTGCTTGCCAGTGCGGTAGGGATAGCTGGCTATGTTTTAGGAAGGCGCTGGACTGACCTTTCGGCATTAATTATGATTTGGTTATTTGTAATTTTGGTTGGTGCTGACAGTCCAGTGGTGCGAGCAGGCATTATGGCCAGCGTGTTAATTCTGTCGCGTTCAGTTGGCCGGTTAACTGGTTCTTATGTTTTGCTTTTGTATGCCGTAACAGCCATGGCAGTGTTTAATCCATTGCGGATTTTTTATGATATCGGTCTACAGCTCAGTGTAGCTGCAACTTTTGGGGTGTTAACAGCAAATCGGTTGCGAATTTTATTCGAGAAGACTAGTTGGTGGAGCGAACTAACTTGGAGTAGTAGTGGAGCGATTTTGGCAACAACACCACTGATTGCGAAATATTTTGGAACATTTAGTTTGGTAGCCCCAGTAGCTAATGCTGCGGTCTTACCAACCATTCCGCTATTGATGCTGTCTGGTGCATTGGTATTGGTGCCTTGGGTTGGTAAGTGGTCAGCTGTGATCACTGAGTTATTGGTTTCAGTGCAAGTTGGAATAGTTAATTTGTTGGCTAATTTATCATTTAGCCAGATTGAATTACATGTTTCAACTGAACTGGTCTTGGCTTATTATGTATGCACTTTAAGCATCATTTATTGGGTAATAAATTCTCAATCTTCTAGGTTGAAAAAAAGCCCTCAAGATGTTAAGATGACTAAAATAATTATCTAAACACATGAATAAAAATATCGCTTACATCATTGTTGGTGTAATCATTCTAGCTGTAGTGGCTTGGCTTCTGCTTAGAAACAACGATAAGAACACAGAGCAATTAACTAGTAACAACACATCTAATTCTATGAATCAAACCGACACCCCAACTCAAACCGAAACTACTCCGCCAGCAACTAACGAAGCTATCGAAGGTAATACTGTGGTAATGGAAGTTAAAGACTTTGGTACTATCAAGATTCAATTAAACACCGAAGCTGCACCGCAAACTTCTGCTAACTTTCTAAAACTAGTTCAAGACAAATTTTATAATGGTTTAACTTTTCATCGCATTGCTAAGAACTTTGTGATTCAAGGTGGTGACCCGAAAGGTGATGGCACTGGTGGTCCTGGTTACACTATCCCTGCTGAAATCGGCCTCAAACACACCAAAGGCGCAATTGCCATGGCTCGCTTAGGCGATCAAGTGAACCCAACTAAAGCTTCTTCTGGTAGTCAGTTCTATATAGCGTTAAATGATTTAGCAATGCTCGATGGTGAGTACACTGTGTTCGGCCAAGTTGTTGAAGGTATGGATGTTGTAGAAAAGATCGGTGCTGTGCCAATCCAGGCTGGTCCATTTGGCGGCGAAGATGGTCCGCCACAAACTCCAATTGTGATTACATCAGTAACTATCGTTAAATAATATGAGTCACGAAGAAACAATTGAACGAACTTTAGTTTTACTCAAGCCTGACGCTGTTGACCGTGGTTTGGTAGGTGAGATTACCACTCGATTCGAGCGCGTGGGTTTAAAAATTGTCGGGATGAAGATGTTGGTTCCTTCACATGATCACGCCTCTGGTCATTACACAGAAGATTTAGCTATCCGCCGTGGCGAACATGTTCGCAACCTCATGATTGATATGTTAATTTCCGGACCAATTATTGCTATGGTTTTAGAGGGGATTGAAGCAGTCGAATTAGTGCGCAAAATGATTGGTAGCACCGAGCCAAAGGCCTCAGCTCCCGGAACTATCCGCGGAGATTATTCTCATGTGTCGTTCAAACATGTAGATAAGCACAACTCAAAACTCTATAATCTGATTCACGGCTCTTCGAGTGTAGAAGAAGCTAATCAAGAAATCTCTGTGTGGTTTGATGAAAGTGAATTGGTTGAGCACGAACCAACGTATACAAAGAATACTTTAAACAAGTAAAATAAATCCCGCTATGCGGGATTTATTTTTTGCGGAAGAAAGTTGGCAGTGGGGGAATGCGCGAAGAAATATCTTGTAGCTTGAGCTCGCGCACGCGCTGGAAAATGCCTTTGTCATTTTCTTGAAGATATTTGCGAATCAGCGACCGCGCATGGCTGGTTTTGGCAACCGCCAGCCAATCGCGTGATGGCGTGGCTGGTTTTTTAGATTTTAAAATTTCTACAACGTCACCTTGGTCTAGCTCATCAGTAATTTTGGCAATTTTTCCATTAATTTTTACCCCCATCATTTGGTAGCCTAGGTCAGAGTGTACAGCAAAGGCAAAGTCGATAACACTCGCCCCGACTGGCAAATCTTTTACATCACCTTTTGGCGTAAGCACAAAAATCCGATCTTTAAAGAAATCAACTTTGAGGCCTTCGAGGAATTCTTCTGGATGAGCTGCCATTTCCTCTTGCCAAGCCCGTAATTCTGCAAACCAAGTTTCACCTTTATTGAGTTGTTTTGGTTTACCTTTTTCTTCGTAAAACCAGTGGGCAGCGATTCCTCGCTCTGCGGTTTCGTGCATGAGGTCGGTGCGGATTTGGACTTCAAAGACTTCACCGGATTTATCGAACACCGTAGTATGGATACTTTGGTAACCATTGGGTTTAGGAGTCGCAATGAAATCTTTTACCCGGCCAGGGACTGGGTTAAAGTGTTTGTGAATTATCCCGAGTACCGCATAACAGTCACCAGTGGATCGGGTAATAATGCGTAATGCGTGTAAGTCATAAATTTTGGTGATGTCGTTCTCGTATCGCAATAGTTTTTTGTATAGAGAATAGATGCGCTTGGTGCGACCGGTAATTTCCAAAAATTTTATCCCTTCAATTTTAAGAATCTGAGATAATTCTTTTTGCATCTCCTTGATGTTTTTGTC
The DNA here is from genome assembly GCA_964594755.1 of uncultured Candidatus Saccharibacteria bacterium. GTDB lineage: Bacteria > Patescibacteriota > Doudnabacteria > UBA920 > UBA920 > UBA920. Next base: position 71,972 of record CAZQMO010000004.1, read on the forward strand.
CCGTTTATCTAATTCAGCTTCTAAAGCTACTTTAGTTTCATTGTATTCTTTTGGCGAGACAACCTGAAAAGCTAAATCTTCTAGTTCATCTTTCCATGAACCGATACCAAGACGGCCAGCAATCGGGGCATACATTTCCAAAGTCTCTGAGGCTATTTTTTGGTGTTTATCTTCTGGGAGAGCACCAAGGGTGCGCATGTTATGTAATCGATCAGCTAGTTTAATGAGCATGACGCGCACATCTTGTGATGTAGCTATGAACATTTTACGAAGATTTTCTACGTAGTATTCATCTTTACTATTACGCAGTCGAACATGTCCTAATTTGGTTACGCCATCAACCAGACTGGCAATCTCTTGGCCAAATTCAGTTACTAATTGCTCGTGCGTAGTTTCGGTATCCTCAGTGATATCGTGCAGAATAGTGGCACAGATTGTGGCAGTATCAGGAAAAATTTGTCCAAGTATAGTGGCAGCTGATATTGGGTGCATGATAAAATCTTCGCCGCTTTTGCGCTTTTGTCCTTGGTGCGCCTTGGTGCCGAATTCAATAGCCTTTTCAATTAAGACCTTTTCTTTGGCTGGAAACGTATGCGGAATGGATTTAAAGATGTCTTGCATAAATGTAGTATATCAAGTTTGAACTAGCCAGTTAACTGGGCTATTCTGAGGATATGCCAGAACTTCCTGAAGTACAGACCGTTGTGTCTGAACTAAACAAAAAATTACGAGGACGAAAAATAAAGCGAGTAGCAGTGCACGCGGCTAAATTGGTCAGCGTGGGTCCAAATACGGTTAGCAATATTCGCGATGTTTCTCAAAAAACCGTCAACCAATTTGTAAAATTTTTGACCGGCCGCAAGATTGTCTCGGTGAGCCGGCGCGGCAAGATGTTAATTTTTGATGTTGACGGTCCTTTAACTTTGCTGGTTCACCTGAAAATGACCGGGCAGTTTATTTTTGAAGACAAAGCCTTAGCGAAAAAGACTGAGAGTAAATATCGGTTACTCAATAAAGCCACTGCGCCACTAGTGAAGCTGCCGAGCAAGCATACTCATGTTGTATTTTATTTCACCGATGGATCAACTTTATATTTTAATGACATTCGTAAGTTTGGGTATTTGCGCGTAGTCTTAGATAAAGATATTCAGCATGTGAAAGAGTTTCGTGACTACGGACCGGAGCCTCTCGAAAAAAGTTTTACCTTTGAAGTTTTTACTGAAGCATTAAAAAAGCGCAAAGCCATTCCGATTAAACTCGCGCTTATGGATACAAAGGTTGTAGTTGGAATCGGGAATATTTATTCAGACGAAATTTTGTATCATGCTGGTGTTCGTCCTGATAGGCGAGTGGATTCATTGGAGCCGAAAGAAATGCAAGCTATTTTTGAGCAGATTAAACCAGTCCTCAAGACTGGAATAAAATATAAAGGTTCTAGCGTGGGCGACTTCGTGCGGACCGACGGAAAATGGGGGAGCATGGGCAAACACCACTACGTTTATGGCCGTAAAGGGCAGCCCTGCTTGGGCTGTGCTACAATAATCTCAAGCATGAAACTGGGCGGCAGAACTACCTGTTTTTGCCCAAAGGAGCAGAATTAATTTATTTTTCTCCCTTTAAGGGGGAGGCGAGGTGGGGGTGAAAACCTCCCCCAACCCCTCCTTGAAAGGAGGGGAGATTATATGCAAAACCAAACCCCGCAAACTCAAGAACAAATGCTGGCCGAGATTTTAGAAAATTCTCGGAAAACCAAGCAATACCTAAAATGGCAACTGATTATTACCGTTACCTTAGTGGTGGTGCCGATAGTTGCTATGATCGTGATTATCCCTATCGTGCTTTCAACTTTATCAACTGCGTATCAAACCGTACTCCAATAAGTTGAACGTCATTCCTGGGCCGAGTCCGCGAAGCGGAACGAGGAACCGGGAATCCACTAGGTAATTAATGGATCCCCGGTCTCGCCTAAGGGCTCATCAGGGATGACAGGAAAGAAACTATGCAAGATGACCGTTGGCAACAATTTATAGACCTGGCTAAAGATCAGTTTGAAGGTGTAGAAATTTCTACCGAAGATTTAACTGTGCAGACTATGGATGGTCCAGAAGTGCGTGGTACCATCGACACTTTGGTTTTTGAACGAGATGGCGACCGTTTCAAATTAGAACGCGAGAACAAACCAATTGTTTTGGAACGCACCGAACACTTTGCCAAGCGTGCCACCGACACAGCGCGCGTGGAATATAAATTTTCAGAATCAGAATATTCTCACAAGCTTCGCGTTTATAAAGAAAATGATAATGGCGATTGGGAGGAAATCGGCGCCGATAGTCTCGGACTTTAAATATAGGATTTGCCAATCCGCCACCCACTTGAGAGGGAGTAAGCTAGCGCCAGCGGCCCAGTCAAATCTATGCGGATTTGACTGGATAAAGCCGCGAGAGCGCTCCCGAAAAAGTGGGTGGCTAAAGAAAACTTTTTACAGATATTTATTGTATTTTTGGTGGCATGTTATCAGATAGAATCATTCAAACACTCAAATTCTTTGACTTACAAGATTATCCGCTCACAGCTCTCGAAGTGGAGCGGTTTTTAATTGCCGACAAGCCTGGGCTCAAAAAACGCTTGGACGACAAGTTTGAGTTGAATGATCAAACTAACCCACCGAGTTCAGTGCACCTAGATACTGTGTTGCTACAGCTCTCAGCTTTAGTTCAGGACGGCAAGATTACGCAGCAGAATGGTTTTTATACGCTGCTTAATAGACAGCATTTAGTAGCACAGCGTTTAGCAAATTACCGCTTTGGGTTGAAACGTGAAAAATTAATCCGACGCTTTATTTGGGCAACTAAATATTTACCGTTTGTGAGGGGGATTGCCCTGGGTGGTTCACAAGCCCTGGGACTTCAAAAAGCCACCAGTGACATCGACTTGTTGATTATCACAGACCCAAACCGGATGTGGGTGGCGCGGACATTCTTGATGGCGTATTTTCAAATTTTTGGCGTACGTCGTTACCAAAACAAAATAGCTAATAGGTTTTGCTTGAATCACTATTTGGCACAGCCGAAAGAGGTTGAAGAGGAGCGGAATCTCTATAAAGCTATGGAATATAGTCGGTTGCGTCCTTTAGTTTTTTCGGAAACTATCAATGCTTTTCTGGAGGCTAATTTGCCCTGGATTAGATTATTCTTTCCCAATATGACTGCGGGTAAAGTTCAGCAATCTTCACGACCAGCTCTACAACACGCTTTAGAATTTATTTTTAAAGGTTCTTTTGGCTCTTGGCTGGATAAACAGCTGAGTCGCTGGCAAAGCTCGCGAATTCGCCAAGATCAGTTTGTATTTATACGCAGTGATGAATTGAGCTTTCATCCCGAAAGTAAACACACAGAATTACTCCAAAGTTTCTTTGCAAAATAAAACTCGAGTGAGCTCGGGTTTTATAATGATTTTTTACATTCCAGTAAAATAATGACTGGGAAACGATGCAGGCGATAACGTAGAGAATACTGCGAGTCATCTGCCAGGCTTTCTAGTTCATCCATAAATTCAATATTGAAACCAGCTCGTTTAAGATTATTTACGTGCTCCGCAAATTTATAGAAGTAACTTTCCAAACCTTCGTAGAAACCATAGTCGCGTTCCATCTTGGCAAACCAATGGTATGGTTTTAAGGTTAGCTTTGGTTTTTTATTTAACAGTCGTCCTAATAGACCGCGCTTCCAAGAACCAACTGGAAAAGCGTAATAAGGGTTGGTGATAGTTAAAATTAATTGTCCACCCGGTTTGAGGATTCTGTTTAGCTCAGAAAAAGTTTTTACTTGGTCTTCAACATCATGCGCAGCCATGCTCATAATGATTGTGTCGAACTGTGCTTCATTGTAGGGGAGCGTAGAGTTTAAATCTGCTTCCTTAAAGTTTAAATCTGGATAGCGAGTTGTGGCGAACTCTAGAAATGGTTTAGAACCGTCCAAACCCTCCACATTCGGGAACTGGATAGCGAGTCTAGCAGTTAACCAACCCGGGCCACAGGCTGCGTCTAGAATTTTTTGGTCCGTGTTATCGGCGATTCGGTCGCGGATTGCATTATAAATAAATTCTTGAAAGGTGTGTCCGTCCTCGGTTTCTAGAAAGTCTAAATAGCTTCTCGCTGCTTTACCATCGTTATATGAGTCTTTAGAAGTCGGGAATTTCATGATATTAGTATACCAAAAGAAAAAAGCGCGTATTGCGCTTTTTGAGATTATGTTTTTACCTCACTTATTTCTGCTTTTTTTCGGAATATCTTCCAATCACGCCTCCATTGTGCCCAAGTTTTGTCTGAGACAACAGTATAGTGCCGGACCCATTCAATACCAGCACTGTAAAGTTCCTCAAACCGATGAAAGTTTCCTTCTTTGCACTCAGCAATGATGCTAAGGACAAGATTCTTGTCATTGTCCAGAGAGGAGTGGATGTGGCTCTTTTCTGTTTGATTCAACATCAAAACGTATCCGCGTTGGGTTCCGTATCTGGTGGACTGATCCCGTAATAACTGTCTTTTCATAGATTCCCCCTCTAATTTTCAGTTAGTATAGGTAATACTTTGCAAAATTATAACAAATGCTTTTTAAGGCGACAATATCTTGACAAACTTAGTTAGCACTCATACAATAAGAGTGATAAAAGCTCCCGCAAGAGGGCTTTTAATAACTCAAACTTTCCAATATAATTAAGCAATTATTAAGGAGTCATATGAAAGTAAAACCATTAGGAAATCGGATTTTGGTTAAACCATTAACCACCGAAGAAGTGACTGCTTCTGGAATTGTCTTGCCAGATTCAGCTGATAAAGAAAAGAAGACTCAAGGCGAAATCGTAGCCGTTGGTAATGGCGAAGATATCGAAAAGCTTGGCCTTAAAGTAGGCGATAAGGTTGTGTTTGGAAAATACAGCGGCGATGAAATCGAAGTTGAAGAAAATGGACAAAAAGTTGAATACAAAGTTCTTAACGTAGGGGAAGAAAAAGACGAGAGCGATGTTTTAGCAGTTTTAGAATAATTGATTTTCCCCTCCCTGAAAGGGAGGGGTTAGGGGAGGGTCAAAACCCCCACCTCACCTCCCCTTGGAAGGGGAGGAAGGGAGGGGATGAAAGGAATGTAAATTTATGAGCAAACTAATCAAGACTGGCTTTGAAGCCAAACAAGCAATTAAAGAAGGCGTAGATATCGCCGCTAATGCAATTAAGGTTACCCTCGGTCCAACTGGTAAAGCAGTTATTTTGGATCGTGGTTTTGGTAGTCCAACCATTTCTGATGATGGTGTGACTGTTGCCAAGGATATTGAATTAGAAGACAAGTTTCAAAACATTGGAGTTGAATTAATCAAAGAAGTTGCCAACAAAACCAACGAAGACGCTGGTGATGGAACCACCACTGCCACTGTACTCGCTCAAAAGATGATTGAGGAAGCTTTTTCCGAGCTAGAACGCAACACTTACAAAGCTAACGATCTTAAGCGCGGTATGGATAAAGCAGTGCGCTTTGTAGTCGAAGAGCTCAGTAAAGTAAAAAAAGAAGTTACTAGCCGCGAAGGTATCGAACAGGTAGCAACTATTTCATCTTTGGACGCAGAAGTTGGCAAGCTTATCGCTGAAGCTATGGAAGAAGTTGGTAACGATGGCGTTATTACCGTAGAAGAAGGTCAGAGTATTGGTATCGAGAAAGAAGTAGTTCAAGGTATGCGCTTTGATAAAGGCTTTGTTTCTTCTTACATGGTAACCAACACTGAGCGCATGGAAGCCGTTTGGGAAGATCCTTACATCTTAATTACAGACAAAAAGGTTTCCAGCGTGCAAGAGATTTTGCCTTTGCTAGAAAAGATTGCGCAAAGCGGTAAGAAAGAATTGGTCATTATCGCCGACGACGTGGAAGGCGAAGCTTTAACTACTTTTGTTTTGAACAAGCTCCGCGGCACCTTTAGCGTGCTCGCTGTCAAAGCTCCGGGTTTTGGTGACCGCCGCAAGGAAATGCTCCAAGATATCGCGGTGTTAACTGGTGGAACTGTAATTACCTCAGAACTCGGCTTGGCTTTGGATAAAGCCGAAATCAATCAATTGGGCCGTGCTCGCAAAGTTGTGGCCACTAAAGACCACACTACAATTGTTGATGGAGCAGGAGATCAAGCTGCGATTACTGAACGTGTTAATCAAATCAAAGCTGCCATTAAAGAAGCAACTTCAGATTTTGATAAAGAAAAACTGCAGGAACGCATGGCGCGCCTTGCCGGTGGTATTGGAGTAATCAAAGTTGGTGCTTTCACTGAAACCGAAATGAAAGCTAAGAAGTTCAAGATTGAAGACGCTTTGAATGCGACTCGCGCGGCAGTGGAAGAAGGTATCGTTGCTGGTGGCGGTAGTGCGCTTGCCAAAATCGCGCCAATCTTAGAAGAAGCCATCTCTAGTAGTGATTACTTCCAGGAAAACGAAAAGCGTGGCGCGATGATTGTGCGCAAGTCTTTGGAAGCTCCTCTAAGACAGATTGCTGAGAATGCTGGTGCAGAAAGTTCTGCTGTAATCAAATTCGTGCAGAAGGCCGGTGGGCACGCTGGTTACGACTTCGCTAATTACGACGAAATGAAGTGGGAAGAAGGTAAAAAAGATGACATGATTGCTAGCGGAATTGTTGATCCTGTAAAGGTAACCCGCTTGGCGCTAGAGAACGCTGTTTCCATTGCTTCAACTCTAGTCACAACCGAAACGATTATTGTAGACAAGCCAGAACCGAATCCGCCAGCTGGCGGAGCTCCGATTGGCGGCGGCATGCCAGGCGGCATGGGCGGTATGGGTTTCTAAATATAAAAGAACGCTGCGAGATCCGTCAGTTGACGGACGCCGCAGCGTTTTATAATTCCCTGTTGGGCTGGCTAGTAAGCCAGGTAGCTCCTTTGAGCCGGCGGATAATGATACACCTTGATGAACCCTTGGATGCTGTCGAGTAGTTCTTTTCCTCTTAAGCGATCCAAGGTCAATTCATGAATATGCAACTGCGCCGAAGCGGCCAGGACTTTGATGTTGTGCCAGTTCAATTGTTCTGGCAGCAGAAATTGAGTCGGGATTGTTCGCTCTTCCAGAAATCGACTCAGTTCTTGTTCATTTGCACAGTCTTTCTGGGAAAAGCTTTTTAGGTCGATTAGGACGTAGGTGGGTCTCAAGTCAAGCAACCACTCCTTCACGTTTTGCAAACCTCTTGGGGTTTGAATATCACAGTCGAACATCACCCAGCGGTGATTTTTGTCATCGTCTGCTAAGTCGAGTTTTTCTAATAAGCCTCGGGAATCAGGGCTTATCACACAGTAAATCTCCATATTTTTCCTCCAATTTGATGTAATGATTTAGCGTGTCAGGGTTGACAAAACAGTATATATTAGATAAAATGTTATGTCTAGCCTAAGAGCTAGCTAAATTTTACCACTATTTTGGTGGACTCGGGCTCCTGATTTCGGTTACTCGGATTGGGGGCACTATAATCGGCCAGATAATAAATTGAACGTTAGTCCTCGCTCTGCGTTGCAGAGCTGCGGGTTCACTCTCAATTTATTATCTGGCCTATTTAGTTAAGGTAGGGATTCGGGGGACTCGCCGTACTGCGCACGGCTCGGCTATGTAAGTGTGAGTGCGGGTTCGCTCTTAATCAAACATTTGGCTCATTTAGTTTTGGAGAGGGTGGACAACTGGTTTGTTTCTCTTTGGCTAAAATGAGATAATGCAGTAAAGTTCCCACGCAGTACTTAAACAAAATAAAGGAGGCAAAAGAGATGAAAAAACTTGTATTTTTGTCCATGTTCTTCTTGGTTTTGTTTTTGCCTCCTGTTGTTATGGCGGATGGTAAAGCGAAATCAAAAAAGAAAGCTGTTGGATGCAATAAACTTCGTGGCAAAGCGAAAGTTCGCTGTGAAGCTCGCATCGTCGCTGCTCGCAAGCGTGCCGAAGAAGCCCGCCGCCGGGCGGCAATCGCTGCCGAGAACCGTTTGCGCGCCGAGGTAGCCAAGAATATTTCTCAGGATAATTTGGAAGGTGAAGACCTGACAATCCGCGAGAAGGTGATTCAAGCGCTAGACGGCAAAGCTGGAACCGCAGTGGTTATGGAAACCAAAACTGGTAAGCTGCTTTCGGTAGTGAACCAGGATTGGGCAATCCGCCGAGGGTTTGAGCCGTGCTCAACTATTAAATTGGTAACGACTGCGGCTGGTCTGAGTGTTGATGCAATTCCGGAAGATAGCGAGGAATCGCAATCTGATTTGGCAGAAGCATTGGCCAGATCGCAAAATGGCTACTTTCAGAAACTTGGCAGCTCATTTGAGTACCGAGACTTCGTAAAAGTGGCGCAGCAGCTCGGTTTAGGCAAACCAACAGGTGTAAACGAATCGCGTGAATCGCCTGGTCGACTGCCTTTGGTAAAAAAGACCTCTTTGGTTTATTCGCATGGTTATGGCTTTCGAGTCACGCCCTTGCAAGCTGCCGTGATGGTCTCTACCTTTGCCAATCGTGGTCTCAAGGTAACACCGTTTGTTCCCAAAAAGAATCCTGATGGCACTATGCCGGAGCCAAAAGTCACGAAAGTGGACTTGCCGGAAGATGTGCTGGATGGCGCAATTCCAGGAATGAAGGGCGCTGCCGAATACGGTACAGCCCACCGGGGAGTGGATGCTTCCAAAGGCATTGCTGGTAAAACCGGCACTTGCCAAGGAACTGGACTATTTGCTTCGGTTGCTCCCATCAGCGATCCAAAGTACACCGTTGTGGTCATCACGCGGGGTGCAAGTGGACGCGGAAGAATAGCCGCAGCAATTGCTGGAAAAATCTATCAAAGCATCATGCCGGAGCTTGAGATCCGGAAGCCTTCAGTTGAGGAGGTAGACACGCCGAGATTAGGTATTTTACAGTAACTTTTCATTTCTTCAATTCTTGTCAGCTTACGGGGAGCTGGCAGGTGGCGAAGGAGCTGATCGTATCCGCACGATCAGCTCTTTTTTTAATCCATTGACTTATGGCCTGATTTAGCGTATAATTATCACATTGACTATTTAAATACTTTACACACATGGGAGTTCCTAAGAAGCATAAAACCCGTAGCGGTCGCGATCAGCGTCGCAGCCATCACGCTTTAACCGCTAGCCAATTGGCCAAGTGCAAGAATTGCGGCAGCCCAACTCAACCTCATCACGCTTGTCCAAACTGTGGTTATTACAAAGGACGCAAAGCGTAAGTTTGAACCAGCTATTACGAAAAGAAACAGCCAATCGCTGTTTCTTTTCTTTGCCCGATTGCTTTGTCAGAAGCCTGCGTTCGGCTTCGCCGTAACTTTCATTACGCCTCACTCGGTGCTCGCTGGCTTCGCGAACTTGGCCAAAATAGTCCGGTTCTGATAGTATTTTGTATATGGCCAACCGACATTTACTTAGAACCATAGCCCTTCAATCTTTGTTTGAGTGGGACTTTCATAACCGCCAAGGGGATTTGGCGGATATTTTGGACAGAGTATCCAAAGAGTTTTCTCCCGACCAAGAAGGGTTGGAGTTTGCCAATGAGCTGCTCATGGGCGTAGTTAATAATATAGACGAGCTTGATGCGGTGATTGTAAAGCATGCTCCAGAATGGCCAATCGAACAGATTACTATCATTGACCGTAATGTTTTGCGGTTGGGGATTTATGAGCTTCTTCACCTTAAAGAAACTCCGGCTAAGGTAGCAATTAACGAAGCTGTAGAAATGGGCAAGCGTTTCGGCGGGGAATCATCGGGCAAGTTTGTTAATGGTGTACTCGGCGCTTTGTTTAAAGAATTGCCCGAGGCTGAACAATCCTAAAACCATAAGTTTGCACCTCGCGATTGCGAGGTGTTTTTTTATCCCAGTTTGAGTTTTTATTGACTGTGTTTTGAACAGCGCCATGCATAATTACAACAAGATAATCAGAAAGGAGTATTATGCAACAAAAAGTATTGCTTTGGTTTACAGCAGTGGCTGTAGCTTTAGGCAGCATGGCTGGTTTGGCTGTGCAAACCGCCCGGGCCGAAGTTATAGTTTTACCAATCGTTATTTCTGCAGTGCAAATCTCTGGTGGAGAAGGTGCTGCCAACCACGACTTCGTGGAATTGTATAACCCCAATCCTTACCCTATTGATCTAAACGGTTATCGGTTGGTAAAGCGGTCTGCTTTGGGAACAGCAGACAGTTCTATTAAGTCTTTTTCGAGCCAGACATTAATACCAGCTTATAGTTTTTATCTCTGGGCAAATTCAGGCTGGACTGAGATTGGGGTTAATCCGGACACAACTACCTCAGCAACCATGGCTGCAGATAATGGCGTTGGTTTGCGAAAAGGTGCTTTAGACACAGGAGAATTAATCGATAGCTTGGCTTGGGGTCAAACAGACAATGGGTTCGCTAGTACGGGGTTGAGTAATCCAGCTGGAGGTCAAAGCATTGTTCGCCAAGATTTATACGAAAATCTTGGTTATGAACTATCTGGTAGTAATCCTCGTAATTCTGGTATACAGGCAATACCGGATAATATTCCAGATTTGATCCAAAACGCTCAGTGTTTGTTAGAGTCCGGTTCGGTTTTAGCAACTGCTGGCCAAACTGTGTTATTAAATCTTAAGCTTCTTAATCAAGGAACTACTGTGTGGGATAGTACCAGTTATCATCTGCAGCAAACCGGACCAGATGGAGTGTTTGAGATTAATCTTAATGATAATGTAAATCCGCAGGCTGAAATTACTGTAGCGATATCGCTCATAGCTCCAGAACAGAGCAATGAATATATTTACCAATGGCAGATGTCTGCTGACACAGGCCAATTCGGAGAGATTTGTACTATCACTCTTCGAGTTAAAGATGAGGAACCTGATGAGAAGCCTCAACCCATGGTTTCTACTATCCGTATAACTGAGTTATTACCAAATCCTGTGGGGGACGACAACGGATACGAAGTAGTCGAGCTCCATAATTATGGAAATGCAATAGTTAACTTAGAGAATTGGGTTTTGGATGATGTTTCTGGGACACTGGTTAGTTCAAATGCCTTTACTCTAGGACCGCAAACTTTAGGAGCAGGACAATATCTAGCCGTTACTATTCCAGCCGGAAAGTTCGGGTTAAATAATAGTGGGGGAGATGTACTAAGTTTGTTCAGCAGACCAGGGGAACTTGTCAGTACTCTCTCATATTCCTCTACAGCCCCAGAAGGAAAATCGTATAGTCTGGTCGATGGTTCCTGGCATTGGACATTACCTAGCTTGGGTGTAGTTAATCCTGCCTTGCCAACCGAAAAACCTAATGATCCCAAGGATGATGAACCACAAGATGAACCTAACCCTGACCCAGAACCTACGGTTTACCAATTAAAAATTTCCGAGCTTTATCCAGCACCTAATCCTGGTCAAACAGAGTTTATTGAGATTTATAATGGTTCAGAAGTTTCTGTGAATTTATCAGGCTATAAAATAGTGATTGGATCACGGTCTCAAACTTTGCCGGATGTATTGGTCGAGAGTCGCTCATTTTATGCTTTCACAGCCAATGATCTAAAATTACCATTAGCTAATGGGGGAAAGTTGGTACAATTACAAACTCAAGATGGTGAATTAATTGATGAGGTAACTTATCCTAAGGCCAGAAACAACCAGAGTTACTCTTGGTTTGAAGATAGTTATCTATGGACTCAGGCGATTACTCCTGGGGCAGAGAATCAGTTAGTTGTTTCGGAAATTAACTCAGATAAAGCATCAAAGAAGAGTGTAAAAGCTGTAAATAAGTCTGCAGTAAAATCTCCAAATATCTCTTCTGAGCAATCAAAAATAGTAGATGCCCCAAGTTTAGAACAAACACGGCCCCCAGTTCCCACTACAAAGCCAAAGCCAGATTTTCTGAGCGCCTTAGCTATTGGCATAGCTAGTTTAAGCGCAGGGGTTTATGCGATTTACAAATTTGGTATTTCAGGACTTTAGGGAAACAATTTCGCATGTTAGAATGGTTTTAACTATGGAGATGCTCAAAAAAATCTGGAAGTGGATCGAAATTGCCATTGGGTTTTTGATCAATGGACTAGGGAATCTGATTTTCCCAGGTTAGATAGAAAATGGTTTATGAGTATGCTATAATACAAAAAATCAGTAATTTGATACCCTATGAGTTTGAACAAATCTGATTTAATTGAGGTTTTAGCAGCGCGTTTGTCTATCACTTATACAGAAGCAGAACGCATGCTCAATGCCTTCATTAATTTAATCTACGAATCGCTTAAAAATGGCGAGAAGGTTAATATTAGTGGCTTTGGCCAGTTTAGTGTTTCGCACCGAGCTCCACGTATTGGTGTTAACCCGCGTAATCCTTCCCAAAAGATAGAGATTCCAGAATTGAACACGCCAAAGTTTAAGGCAGGAGAGGCTTTTAAAGAAGCTGTAAAACTCCGAAAAAGTTCTAACCATACTCAAGAATAATAATTGCAACAAGAAACCTCGGCCTATTACCGGGGTTTTTAAAAATATAATGTTGGGCAAACAAAAGCCCTGCTTCGCTCAAAGAGCTTCGCAGGGCACTGCTTATTTATTGCTTCGCTAAGGCTACATAGTCCAGGCATGTTTACTTGCCTGCACTGCATAGCTTTAGCGAAGCAGTGGAGCGGGATACCGGAATCGGACCGGCGTCTCCACCTTGGAAGGGTGGCATACTACCATTGTACTAATCCCGCAACTTGGTAATTATATCTTTTGAATAACCTTCTAGCAACCTAAATAATTCAACCCCAAGTTTTGGATTTCCAGATGCTAATACAGATACATGAACAGTACCAAAAGGTGATTTTCCAGCTTTTGATTTAATTTTCAGACGGCGATCAATATAGCTTTTTCGCAGGCACTGCTGGGGTAATTTACATACTTTTAACCAGTATTTTTCTGCGTAGATTAAGTCAGTTTCAGGATATGCGTGAATTCGTAAGGCAAAATTTTGGTCTTCCGCATCAAAACACTTTCTCATCCAAGTAATAAATATTTGCACCATCATCGGGTCAGAATTAGAAAATCTAACAATAGAATTTGTTTTAGAACCTTCGCCTAAATATAACCCGAGTCCTAAGATAAAGATATCTCTAGTCGATAAGATACCTAATTCAGAAGATGCCCTGTCCCAGATTTTGTTTGTCCTGGCTTTCCTAGCATTTATGCGATTTTCCGCGGAAAGTCGGGGACCATTCAGAATTTTTTCTTTAGTGAATTGATTAGGATTAAAAGGTATTCCAGAAAACCACCTACTTAAGGTACTTTTACTAATTCGCAATTTTGCTGCGATATGGTTATATGAATAACCATCTTTACGAAGTTTATAAGCCTTAGTTTTAAGAGAATATGGAACCATGATAATATTTAAACAAATCTGGTTAAATGGGTTTGATTTTGGACAAATAAATTAACTGAAATTCAGTTAAGTTATGGACGAGTCGAATGGTCGGGAACCCGGGACTCGAACCCGGAACCTCTCGGTCCCAAACCGAGTGCTCTAGCCAATTGAGCCAGTTCCCGTCACATGTACCGCTGGATTTCTGATTTCAATCTAAACCTGCCGGCACACTAGATACTGATTAATTTTACTGGAAACTAAGGTAATTTGCAAGTATTTAATTGACTAAGCGCTTAAAATATAGTATTGTGCATTCACCGTAAGTACTGAATTTTGGCGCCTTCTGCCAGAAAAGAGGAATCTTGAGGAGGATAACGATGAAGAAGCATATCTTTGGTGCATTGCTTTTTGTGAGCATTGTGGTTGCTTTCGCGGTTGGACAGTATTTTTACGAAAAATCGCCACTAACAAA
>CAZQMO010000005.1:0-68167 GCA_964594755.1 uncultured Candidatus Saccharibacteria bacterium
TATCGCCCTCCGCCAAGTACTCCTCTTAAATTTTCGCTTAACTGGCGCCTTCGCTACGACCCTCCTCGTTACACTGCGTCGGGTCGGCTCAGGCTTAGCCCAAGCGAAAATTTAGTTACTTAATAATTAATCTTTAAAGGGAAACTTCATTGCTTTAAGCAGCTCGTAAGCTGGCTCGTCTTTGCCTGCGTCAGTTACGATAGTAACTTGAAGGCCAAAGATGTGTTCGAGCGCGTCTTGGGAAATTTCTGGGAACACCAAGTGTTCTTTGAGACCCAAGTTGTAATTCCCGCGACGGTCAAAACCTTTCTTGGATACACCACGGAAGTCCTTCACGCGAGGCAGACCAATGCTAATCAGCTTATCGAGGAAGTCATACATGCGCTGCCCACGAAGGGTTACGGTCATACCAACAACCTGTCCATCACGAATCTTGAATCCAGCGATGGACTTACGAGCTTTGGTTTCAACTGGTTTTTGACCAGCCAAAGCAGTAAGATCCTTGCGGATAGATTCCATAAACCGATTGTCTTTAAGGTATTTACCAACGCCGATGTTGAGGTTAATCTGCTTAATCTTAGGTACAGCCATAACATTGCTGTAGCCAAACTTTTCCTTGAGCGCTGGGGCAATCTCTTTATTATATTGTTCTTGTAAACGATTCATAAATTATAAATTAGACTGCTTTTCCACTTTTCTTAGCGATGCGTTGCTTGGAGCCGTTTTCTAGAATCTGATAACCAACACGAGTCGGTTTGCCAGAATTAGAATCAATCAGCATTACTTTTGAAGCCGGTAATGGGCTAGCAAAAGAAACTTGCTGAGCGACGCGCTGACGAGTACCGCGAGGGCGTTCGTACTTAGTATGAACATTGACGTTTTCTACGATGACTTTACCGGCACTAGGAAGTACGCGCAAGACTTTACCAGTCTTACCCTTGTCTTTACCAGACAAAACCTTTACGGTATCGCCTTTCTTAATTTTGAGCTTTACTTGAGTCATATAATGAAAGTGAAACTTTCAGATTTGAGCCGAGTTCGAGGCGAACTGGGCAGATTTCGTGAGGCGTAATGTAGGTTACGGCGAACGAAATCTGAACAGTTCAACAAAGAAATCGGCCAAAGATGTAAGTTTTTAAATTACCTCTGGAGCTAATGATGCGATTTTGGTGAATCCAGCGTCGCGAACTTCACGTGGGATTGGACCAAAGATACGAGTACCTTTTGGCTCACCTTTTTCCTTGTCTACCAATACACCAGCGTTTTCATCGAAACGGATATAAGAACCGTCTTTGCGACGAATTTCCTTACGGGTTCGTACAATTACAGCGTAAATCTTATCACCTTTTTTAACTGAACCATTTGGTGCAGCTTGGCGAACAGACCCCGCGACAACATCTCCAACGCGAGCAAAGCGACGGTTGTTTTTTCCGTTCACGCTAAACACGTTGACGACCTTGGCGCCGGTATTATCTGCAATTTTAATGTAAGAACGAATTTGTAACATAAGTGTAAATTAGTAGAAAAGGTTAAACTTTCTTAATAACAGCGAAACGCTTGTCGCGGCTCATCGGACGAATGGATTCAATTACCACTTTGTCGCCGATTTCACAGCTGTTGTCAGCGTCGTGCGCTTTGTAACGGTAAGATTTGGTATAGCTCTTGTGATACTTTGGATGACGCTTTACCATATCTACTTTTACGACAACTGTTTTTTCCATTTTGTTAGAAATCACAGTTCCAGTCATTTGTTGTTTAGTTGCTGTAGTCATATATTTAGTTAGCTCTTAAGAAAGTTAAGATTCGAGCAATATCCTTACGCACCACTGAAAGTTCGTGGGCATTCTTAACCTGGCCCAGTTTCACTTTCATTCTGAGGTTCTCGCGCTTTTCTTGCAGTTGAATCAATTCCTTGTGAATATCTTCAACTTTCTTTTTGGATAATTCTGAATACTTCATAATTGCTATGAGAAACTTTCTCGTTTAGCCAAGTGCGAGGCATTTTCCGAGGAACTCTGGATTCGTAGTAGAGCTACGATGACAGGGTTCCGAGGAAAATAACGAAGCAATTGGTTAAACCCCAAAGGGGCGATATTTGGCTGAAAGTCGGAATTTACTTCTGACTGAAGCCAAATGAGCGAGGATGTTTCATAATTACTTAATTAGGAACTTGGTCTTTACTGGTAACTTATGAGCTGCAAGGCGCATTGCTTCACGAGCTGCTTCTTCACTAACGCCATCCATTTCAAACATGATTCGGCCTTTCTTTACCACCGCTACAAAGTGAGACACCGCACCCTTACCGCTACCCATCACAGATTCATTACCATGATCAGTAATTGGTTTGTCTGGGAAAATACGGATCCAGATTTTACCACCACGTTGCACGCTGCGAGTCATAGCGCGACGTGCAGCTTCAATCTGACGAGCAGTAACAAAGCGGCCTTCCATTGCTTTCAAGGCAAATGAGCCAAAAGCGATTGAGTTGCCGGAAGTAGCTTTACCCTTGTTATGACCGCGATGATGCTTGCGGTGTTTGACCTTTTTAGGAATTAACATAATCGAATATTATTTGCTTGATTTAGCTTCTTGCTTATTCTCGAAGACATCGCCGCGATAGATCCACACTTTAATTCCGATAGTTCCGTAAGTGGTGTGAGCTGTGGCGCGAGCAAAGTCGATATCAGCACGCATGGTGTGAAGAGGAATCTTACCAGAAGACAATTGTTCTGTTCGAGCAATTTCTGCACCGTTGAGTCGGCCACCAATGGCAACCTTTACACCCTTAGCACCAGCTTGCATAACATCTTCTAAAGATTTCTTCATCAAACGGCGGAAAGCTACACGACGTTCAATCTGTTCAGCAATATTGTTAGCAATCACTTGCGCGTGAAGATTGAATTCGCGGTCCTTGATACCTTCGATGTTCACCTTCAATTCGCTCTTGATCTTAAGTTGCTTTTTAACACGCTTCTTAAGCTCTTCGATACCAGCACCGCCGTTACCAATAATCAAGCCAGGCTTGGTGGTATGAATAACGATGGTAATAGTACCGTCATTCAGACGTTCGATATCGATACGAGACAACCCTGCTTTGCGCAAGTGCTTTTCTAAATATTCACGGATGCGAATATCTTCATGCAATTGCTCAACATAGTTGCTCTTTGAAAACCACTTGGACTTCCAAGTATCGGTAATCTTTAAACGAAATGAAGTTGGATTAATCTTGTGACCCATTGGGTATAAATAATTCTTGGTTATCGGGCCGTGTCAGGCTGTAACTTTTACAAACTGACAACGCCCGATAACTTTACTACTTAATTAAATTATCTTTGTTAGACTTCTGCTCTACTGCGGTTGCTTCATTCTCGTGATGAGCTTCCTTAGCTTCCGGCTTAACAGCTACCTTACTAGCTTTTTCGCGAACTGGTTTACCGAGTTGACCTTCTTGAGTCTTTACGACAGGTTCTTTCTTAGCAGCTTTTGGAACTTTACTAGCACCTTTCTTGAGCTTAGCTTCACGTTCTTCGAGGATAACGTTGACGTGAGCCATCTTGCGACGAATCACGAAGGCGCTTCCACGAGCACGTGGGAAAGAACGCATTAACACCGGTCCCATATCTGTAGTGATTTCTTTGATAAACAACTGGTCGCGATTTAAAGAGAAGTTATTCTCAGCATTAGCAGTTGCGCTACGAAGAAGTTTGGAGACCATATCTGCACCCTTCTTGTTAGTGAACTGGAGTTGCACCAAAGCATCAGCAACGCGCATGTTCTTTACCAAATTGGTAACCAGACGAATCTTGCGAGGAGAAATGCGGAGATTGCGTGCGTGAGCTTTCACCAAAGGTTTCTTATTCTGTTGTAAGGCTTCTTTTGCCATAAATATAAATTAAGAGACTATTGATTACTTACTAGCTTCAGCTTTTTGTTCCTTAGCTAACTTACCACCGTGACCAACGAACTTGCGGGTTGGCGCAAATTCACCGAGCTTGTGACCAACCATGTTTTCGGTAACGAATACTTCGGTGTGTTGGCGGCCGTTGTGAACGAGAAAAGTAAAGCCAACCATTTCCGGAGCAATGGCACAAGCGCGAGACCAAGTCTTAATTTTGTCGCCAGGCTTGCCGGCAGCAACTTTCTTGAGGACACGCGGATCAATATATGGACCTTTTTTTAAACTTCTAGACATAAATAATAGATATTAGCGTTTAGCGTTTTTTGGTTCTACGCTTAACAATAAATTTAGAGCTTGGCTTCTTCTTATCGCGGGTCTTTACGCCAAGCGCGTGCTTACCCCATGGAGTCTTTGGATACTTCATACCGATAGAGTTGGAACCTTCACCACCACCATGAGGGTGATCTACAGGGTTCATCACTTTACCGCGGACTTGTGGACGCCAGCCCATGTGGCGCTTGCGACCAGCTTTTCCGATGCGGACGTTCATCCAATCAGCGTTTGAAAGAGTACCAATGCTACCAGTAGCAGTATCACGAACTTTGCGGATTTCACCAGATGGCAGTTTGAGGAATGCATAGCCACCTTCCATGTTCTGTAAGATGATTCCGCTACCTGCGCTACGAGCTAACTTTCCACCTTGACCAGGAACCAATTCCACATCGTGAATCATGCTTCCGACTGGAATGTTTGCAAGTGGCAACCGGTTACCAGGATGGATTTCAGCAGTTTCACTGAACATTACAGTATCACCAACTTTAAGGCCAGTAGGAGTTAGAATGAAACGCTTCGCGCCGTCCTTGTAAGCAATCAAAGAAATGAAAGCAGTGCGGGTTGGATCGTATTCAATAGTCTTCACTGTGCCTGGGATGTCTTTGCGGTCAACGCGAGAGAAATCCACTACGCGAAGCTTTTTACCAGCGCCGCCGCCGCGATGACGAACAGTGATTTTACCACTGTTGTTGCGACCAGCTTGCTTGGTTTTGCTCACGAGTAAAGACTTCGGGGTCTTCTCTTTCTTGGAAAGCACCGAGTAGTCAGTGACGCTTTGGATACGGCGTCCAGGTGAAGTTGGTTTGTAAAGCTTAACTGCCATAAAATTAGGTAGGTTCTACGATATTAATCTTCTTGCTGTCTTTGGTCAAAGTTACAATCGCTTTCTTAAAACCGCTGCGTTGGCCAAGAACGCGGCCAAAACGACGGGACTTGCCAGCAACGTTTACCATGTTGACGTTGGCCACTTTTACGCCATACATCTTTTCTACTGCGCGGCGGACTTCAATCTTATTGAGTTTGCCGTAAACAGTAAAGATGTATTGGTTAAAGCGATCAACGAAACCTGCTTTTTCGGACACACGAGGAACAATCAAGCCTTTGTTGCCAATACCGCTGTGAGGAACGTCTAACATAACAGGAGCTGCAGCTTCGGTTGGTTGATCAGTAACAGGAGTTTCTTCTACGGTTACTTTCTCGTCAGTATTTTCTTTTTTAGAAAAAAGAGCCATGTCGTCGTCCTTGTCTTCCGGGCTATCGGTATCAGCTAATGCTAATTCCTATCGCCCTCCGCCAAGTACTCCTCTTAAATTTTCGCTTAACTGGCGCCTTCGCTACGACCCTCCTCGTTACACTGCGTCGGGTCGGCTCAGGTTTAGCCCAAGCGAAAATTTATATTTAATGATTACTTAGTTGCTTTAGATTCTTTAAGATAAGTCTTTTCTATAACTGGCAAACTTTCTTTTATTACGAGCATTGCGTCTGCCTTAAGGATGTCGGTTACATTAAGGCTAGTAGCCAAAGTGGTTGTGACTTCTGGAAGATTGCGTGAAGCGCGAGCTACACTGTCATCTTTCTTTGGCATCACTACCATCTGCTTCTTGCCGAGACTGCCGAGCTTAGTGTGGAAAGCGGTCATGAACTTTACGAATTCCTTAGTCTTAGGAGCTTCCAAGTTTACGCCTTCTACGATGATCAACTTGCCGTCTTTAGCTTTGTCAGATAGGGACATGAATAAAGCTTTAGTCTTGGCTTTCTTGTTGATCTTTAAACTCCAGTTGCGTTCTGAGCGAGGGCCGAAAGTAACACCACCGTGACGCCAGATTGGGCTACGAGTGCTACCTGCGCGTGCGCGACCGGTACCCTTTTGACGCCATGGCTTCTTACCACCACCACTCACTTCGCCGCGAGTCTTAGTGTGCGCAAGGCCCTTACGGGCATTGGAAGCCTGAACGCGAACCGCTTCTGCAAGCAAGTGCAAGGATGGCTTGACGCCAAAAATCTTGTCACTGACTTCGATTTCGCCAACGCTTTCGGCGTTCTGATTGTAAACTGCAATTTTCATCTGTTCTTAAATAAAATTGAAACTATTTCTTCTTCTTGGTCTCAGCTACTTCTTGGAACAACGGTTTAGTAACTCCGGTTGTGGAAATCTTTACCATTCCGTTGGGATGTCCAGGAACTGCGCCTTTGATGAGGATTAAGCCTTTAGCTGCGTCTACATCAACGATTTGCAGATTCTTTACGGTAACCTGAGAAGCGCCCATATGGCCAGCCATGCGGCGGCCTTTGTTAACGTGTTGTGGATAACGAGAACCAATAGAACCAACACTGCGAGGCTTGTCGTGACCATGACTTCCAGGAAAACCTGCAAAGTTATGTCGCTTCATTACGCCAGCGAAACCGCGGCCTTTCATTGTTCCAATAACATTCACTAGCTCGCCGACTTCGAATTGGGAAGCATCAATAGTTTGGCCGATTTGGAATTCGCTTGGGTTTTCTACGCGGAATTCAACAAACTTACCAAAGGTGCCAAGGTTCTTGGAGTGACCAGCCTTAGCTTTGTTTGCATGGCGGCTTCCAGCTACGCTTGCGGAAACACCAACCTGCACGGCATTGTAGCCATCTTTTGCGTCTGCAGTCTTAACTTGAGTAACAACCAAGTTAGGAGTTTTGACAACAGTGACCGGAATTACTTCGCCGTTATCAGCAAAGTATTGGGTCATATTCAGTTTCTTACCGACAATAAATTTCATACGGTTTTGATTGGTCCCGAGCGGGACATCACTTTCTTAAAAATAAAAAATGTGGCTACTCACCACATAAAAACAAATGACTGTACCCGAAGGCAATCCCTTGCTTATACTTGGCGAATAGTTATCTGAATCACGAAGCTTTTTGGGCTTTAGTGGTTCAGAACCGACTCACTCTATTATTTAACTCATTTTGATTTCTACATCCACCCCAGCTGGAAGGCTTAGGTTGGTAAGAGAATCAATGGTTTTTGGCGTTGGCTCGAGAATGTCGATCATGCGCTTGTGAGTGCGCATTTCGAACTGTTCGCGGCTATCCTTATGCACGAAAGTTGAACGCAATACTGTGTATTTGCGCTTCGCGGTCGGCAAAGGCACAGGGCCCGAAATGGTTGCCCCAGTACGCTTCGCTGTTTCAACAATCTGCTTAGCACTTTGGTCAATCAACTTGTGATCGTAAGCGCGGATCTTGATGCGAATTTTCGGCTTGTGGTCGCCTTTTTCCATAAAATGAATTGACAATATGCCGTTTTCTGGCTTATTTAAGCTGTTATACAGCAATTAAAAGCGCTTGGCTATTTAGCCAGCAAACTATGAGCAATTTTATCTGATTTTTATAGCAATGTCAAATGTTTTTAAGGATAAATTTAGCTTTTTTGCCAATATTGACAAAAACATAAGAATATGCTATAGTTTGATTGTTCTAAATACCACGGAAAATCAAAATTTGGAGGAAAATTGATGGGTAAATACGAAAAGCGTGTTGTTGCTATCGTTAGCATTTTGGTAGGCTTGGCTTCGTTTGGAATCGGTACCTATTTCAGTAATCTCTTTGAGTCGGAAACCGCTCTGCCCTGCCCTGAACAGGTAAAGAGCGTTGTCCCGATCAAACAGAATCAGGTCAACTACGACCGGCCGGCTCACAAAAGCCGACCCGAGATCATCGCCCAATTCGTCGGTACATGGAATCGAACCAGAGATGAGTACAACTACTTATCAAAGTTCGAAGCCAAAACGCCCGACTCGTTCGGCGGCGAAATCCAAGCCCTATACCGGGTTGGAGAAAAATTCTCCGAACTCAGGAATGTAATGGAAGTCAATCAGTTAACCTCGACCGAGGTTGGCGTTAGTCACCAGCAACTTCGCAGGCACGAAGCTCTGATCTACCGCAGAACATTGGATGCAGTTTACAAACTGCAAAAGATGGGCGGCACCAATCGGTGCCTATTCGAGGGAGGATGCTTCGACACTCCTGAACATATCCGGCGAATCGATTCGCATATCACCGGACTCGTTCTGGAATTAGAATAATCAAGTCGGTTACAAAATAAGTATTAGAGAGTCTAACCAACTCTCTTTTTTTATTTCTAAATTAGGCAAACTAAAAGAGCTGCGAATTTTACAGCTCTTTAAGATTTATTCATCAAATTTTCTATTACCAAACATCAATAACTTTTTACCTAGACCTGTTAAATTAAGCTTAGCTTTATCCAACTCAATTCGCTGTTGTTGTGAATCAATCTGTGACTGATAACGACGGACATGCTCATGGTTTTCTAAATCCTGATAAATATAACCTAGAGCGAAACTTTCATTTGCTGGTTTTTCCAAAAGACCCAATGATATCAAATTATCTAAATAAATACTGATATTATTGGGAAATTTTAGGTTAACTTTTTCAAATAGAATACAAAAATTTCTTTCTAGTAGTAAATACCCTTCTTGATTATTCCTGTATAACTTTATTTCAAGGACAGGTAAAGAACCTTTCAGATTCACTGAGGATAAATCAGCACTAAAGCCAAATTTAGATCTTATATCTGGGTCTAGGCCATCAAGATTCACCGAATTTTGTGATGAACCGATATGCTCAAGTATCAATATTTCATCAGAGCTTAATCTATTTAATATTTCTATAAATGTTGGAAGTACTCTACTCGCAGTATCTTTATCAGAAGCAGTCGCTAAAATCTTTGCATAATAATCAGAAACCACCGATTCATCTGTATATCGAAGTTTTTCTAAAATTGGAACAAGAATACGAGTATCAGGTTCTACTAAGTTCTGAACAGGAACATTCTCAAGATAATTTATATATTTCAGAATATTCATCTCTAATATTTCTGCCATTCTACCCACGGGTGTAGCAAAAAGTGAAACACACTGTGCTAAAGATTTTCCTAAAACTCTAATTGACGGCTGAGCAGCATCTGTATAAACTTCTGCTGCATTAGCCTTTACTATTTCTTTTATCAACTCATTTTCATCCATAGCTTTACACAATTAAATCATCTACAAAAAGCTGCCCTTGCGGGCAGCTTTTCAAATTCTACTTATTGATCTTTACAACTACACCTGCACCAACGGTGCGTCCGCCTTCGCGGATAGCGAACTTACCTTTTTCTTCCAAAGCGATCGGAGTGATCAACTTTACGTCGATGGTAACAGTATCACCAGGCATAACCATTTCTTGGCCTTCAGGCAAGATTACTTCACCAGTCACGTCGGTTGTACGAACGTAGAACTGTGGTTTGTAACCCTTGAAGAATGGAGTGTGACGTCCACCTTCTTCTTTGGTCAAGATGTAAACTTCAGCAGAGAACTCAGTGTGAGGAGTGATAGAACCAGGCTTAGCCAAAACTTGGCCGCGCTCTACTTCTTCTTTCTTAACACCACGGAGCAATAGACCAGCGTTGTCACCAGCCATACCCTTGTCCAACTGCTTGTTGAACATTTCGATACCAGTTACAACTGTCTTTGAAGTTGGTTTGATACCAACGATTTCAACTTCTTCGTTGATGTTGATGATACCACGTTCGATACGTCCGGTAACAACAGTACCGCGACCTTCGATAGTGAAGATATCTTCAATTGGCATCAAGAAAGGCTTATCGGTTTCGCGAGTTGGTTCAGGGATGAAAGTATCCAAAGCTTCAACGAGCTTAAGGATGGTTTCTTCGTTAGCCGCATCGCCTTCGAGAGCCTTTAATGCAGAACCACGGATGATTGGGGTATCGCTACCCGGAAATTCGTACTTGTTAAGAAGATCACGAATTTCTTCTTCTACTAGATCCAAAAGTTCTGGATCGGAAACTTGGTCTACCTTGTTCATGTAAACAACGATAGAAGGTACACCTACCTGACGAGCGAGCAAGATGTGTTCGCGAGTCTGAGGCATAGGACCGTCTGCAGCGGATACAACGAGAATCGCACCGTCCATTTGAGCAGCACCGGTAATCATGTTCTTGATGTAGTCGGCGTGACCAGGACAGTCTACGTGAGCGTAGTGGCGCTTGTCGGATTCGTATTCGCTGTGTGAGGTATTAATAGTAATACCACGAGCTTTTTCTTCTGGCGCGTTGTCGATTTGGTCGTAAGCCTTAGCTTTAGCCTTACCGGACTTCGCAAGCACAGTAGTGATAGCAGCGGTCAAAGTAGTCTTACCGTGGTCAACGTGACCAATGGTACCCACATTCAAATGGGGCTTTGAGCGATCAAATGCTTCTGCCATTTGTTGCCTTTCAACTAGATAATTGTTGGTTGGGTTTCGAGATACCCTCACTCCTTCCCCTATCGATACGAGGAAAAAGAGAGGGTTTCTCTTTTTTTCACAAAGGAATCCAGAAACTCCAGACGGGAATTATATAGTTGTGTTAATGATTATAAAATTGGCGGCTAAACTAGCGCCAATCAGTAAGTATTTTAATGGTTTATCACAGGAACGTCAAGTTGCCTGACTAAAGTAAATGTGGCACAATGAAGCCATCATAGCAGAGGAGGTTATCATTCCATGTCATACCGGCTTCTTAAAGTGCATTGGGTAAAATACCGCGGCGCAAAGAAAATCCGAGACCTCTATTCCTACCACCGGTCGGAAAAAGAGATTGCGGCATTCCGCATTCGCCTAGACAGACGGAATAAAAAACGGTTCAGCTTGTTCCATTACTCAATCGGCTGCAAAGGTTTTGTGAAGGTTTCTGGAAACCTTGCGCACAAAGTTTTGCACTCTGAGTTTGGCATCTGGCATCGTGAAGAAAAACAGCCTGCGTAACGCGGGCTGCTTTTTATATATCTTCAAAACTGGGCTTGATTTCTTCGTCCTCGGCAATAGAAATAGTCGGACTAGCCGTGCGCTGCATAGCTGGATGTTCGCTTTCTTCGCGCGGGTCATAATTGATTTCATCCATAGTAGGAGGTGCGGGTTTGGATACAAATAAGTTTTGAGCTCGTTCCTGTAGGATCTGGCCAATGGATTCAGGCATGGCAACTTCGGCTTGTATCGTTTCCAAGTTATGATTACTTGGCGCAATATTGTCCTTAAGTTGCGCTTCTAAGATCTCCCGATTAATTGTTTCTGGGTCAATCCGGGTAGCAATAGCATCTGACTGTGGGTGGATTTTTTGATACTCAGCGTATGTTATAAATATCCCTTTTACATCACCATCATCACCAACAACAACCACTTTCCCCTGTTGTCCAGCGAGTTTTAATAATTCTTTTAGGTTCATATCTACAGTATACTTGGCTGATTCTGAGCTATCAAGTGAACATAATTTATGGTTTGATCAATCTGATTAAATTTTAGTTGCGGCTAAAACCCAAAAAAGTAACAACCCAAATAGGCCATTTATAAATGGAAAGTACCAATATACTTTTCGGATTTCTTCCATGCTTTTTGGCAGCAACCACAAGCAAGCTGCCACATAAACCAGTGATAGCAAAGCTGACCAAGGCAGCCAAAAGTCAGCAACCACCAAAGCCGCAGTTGAACCTAACCACAGCACTGAACAAAGCAATAAAGATTTTTTTACCCCTAAAACAACTGCGGTAGTTTTTAGGTTAGCTTGACTATCAGCTTGAATATCTGGCACGGCAGAAAAGATATGCATAGCAGCGGTCCAGCACCATGCAGCCACAACTGCCCAGATTGGCGGCCAATCCCCGCTCAGCATGGCGTAACCAGCAAAACCAATCACCGCATAATGTACATTAGAGATTGCATCAATTGCGGGCTTGGATTTAAAACGCAATGGCTCGGAACTATAAGCCCAAGCTAAAAATAAAAAAATTGAGATTAAAATTTGGGTAGGTAGGTTTGGGGCCAGAATAACTAAAATTATACCAATCACAATGCACAACCAGACCCATAATCGCAAAGCTTTCGATTCTGGTCGCTGAAGTAAATGTTCTTGTTGGCCCTTCTTCTCGTTATAAGGATCGGTATCATCATCAAACAAATCATTCACGCCATAAATAAATATATTTGCGGGGATAATAAAATAACAAAAGTAAAGAATCACTTGCCAATTCAGCAAATCATAAATTGTGTTACTACCAGCGATTGCTCCAACTAAAAAAGTACCACCAGCATACAACCAAAATCTTGGTCGTGAAATTATTAATAAAGTTGTTAAGTTCATTTATTTTATTCGAACCATTAAATAATCAATTAAGCTATCAAAAGCTTCTTGTTGTTTAACTGAAAACGGTAACTGGCGCGATAATTTGAGTGCCTGCACTTGCTGGGCTAGTAATTCTTTCTGTGCCAAGTCATCGATTTTATGCTCAATCATCTTACTAAGCACCCAGTTCTGCTGTTTAGCGGTTAATAATTGTTTACGATTGTATAAAGCTAGTAAAGTTTGTTTATCCTGACCAGACAAACTCTTTAAAGTTTGATAGTAAAGCCAAGTAAGTTTGCGTTCTCGGATATCTCCACCTACAGATTTGCCAGTTTGCTTAGAGTTCCCAAACACCCCGAGAATATCATCACGGATCTGGAAAATCACACCCATACATTCAGCCAACTGCTGTGTTCGTTTATAAACCTTGGTGGTATATTTACCAGACAAATGAAAGCCGGCCAGCAATGGTAAAGCGAAGGTATAACGCCCGGTTTTTTGTATATATATTCTGGTAATCTTTTTAAGGTCAGGCTTACGACCAGCCGTAGCCATATCAACGTCGTCCATTTGAGCGAAACCTAGATTGACCATTTCATCAGAAAAAAGTTTAATCAACTCCGGCTGAACTTTTTTTGTCGAACCTAAAAGCCCTACTGCTAAAAAATAACTGACAATTGCTACACAACTAGCCAAGCTTTCGCCGTAATGCAGTTGCTCTTTTGGTAATAGTCCCGCAAGAGAGTTTTGGTACTGAGTATGAATAGTTGGTTGACCGCGCCGCTCAGTATCGCGATCCATAATATCATCATGAATTAAAATTCCTGAATGCATTAACTCTAATGCTGCGCCTACTTTAACTGCATCAGCTTTCACAGAAGCACTCCCTGAATCAGCGGCCAGCACCACTAAACTGCCACGCACCAACTTCCCCGCGCTAGCAAATTTCTGCAAGCGATTTAAAGCGTCTTTCGACCACACATACCCTAACCCACTTTTTTGTGAATTTTTAAAAGCTTTGCCCAGCTCAGCTACTAGCAGTTTTTTATAATCTACAAATGTTTTATTCATGGAACCAATTGCTTAATTGCCGATAATACAATGCGTTTTCTCGATACACTGACTTTTTCTTCCAGCACAATGAGAGGGTCTGCTTCGATCACAGAAATAACTTGATCAAATGCTTCAGTAGCTGCTCGGATAGCTAACTGATAGCGTTTTGGGATAAATGAGAATCCAGCTTCTGACTGTGTACGCCAATCTTTATACAAAGCGATCTGCTCCAACATAAACTGACTAAACTCTTTTGGTTTTGCTTTTGCAACACTGATGGTAAGACTTGAGAAACCGTATCTTTGATAACTGTCTTTAGGGAAATATACTCGCCCTAATTCATAATCTTCTTTAAAATCTCTTATCATATTCATGTACTGAAACGCTCGCCCAAGCATCTTAGCCGAAAAATCTGCCTCAATTGGTAAGTTCATCAAACGAGCCATCATTAAACCAATAACTTCAGCCGAACCATAGATGTAATGCAAGGTCTCATCGAGATTGTCATACTGGCTTTTATGCAAGTCCATATTCATTGAACCAAAAAATGCATCCACCCAACTCTGTTCAAAGGCATATTTTTTTTGTAAAAGCACAAAGCGATCAATAATTGGCTCGCCTGAAACTTTACCTTGCACAGCTCCTTGATACAAAGACCAAAAGTTATTAAACTCTTTAACTTTTTGTGGCAGTACGTCCACATAATTATCCGCTGTTCTCACAAAAGCATACAGATCAAAAACATCCCGTCGGAGCTTGCCTGGGAAAAATAAGCTAGCAGTGAAAAATGTTTTACTGCCTTGTTTAAAAATATTAAAGTTTTGCAAATTAGCTAACATGATCTTGTCTAACATTATCCCTAGCCAATTGGCCAGAAATTAAAGTCATAGGAACACCAATCCCTGGCTGGGTAAATTGCCCTACAAAGTATAGGTTATGAACTTTTTTGCTTTTAGTCCTTGGTCTAAACAATGATGTTTGACTTAAAGTGTGACTCAAGCCTAGAGCCGTACCTTTATATGCATTATAATCAGCCGAAAAGTCATTCAAAGAAAAAAGTCTTTTTACCTTAACGGCATCAGAAACTGTTTGGCCAATACTTTTTTCAAAATGATTAATGATTTTATGATAATACTGATCTCGAATTTCCAATGTGTCTTCTAATCCGCTAGCAATCGGCACTAAAAAGAATAAATTCTCGGATCCTTCTGGCGCAACATCTGAATCTGTCTGCGACGGGCAACAAACGTAATACGAAGGGTCAGATGGCCAAGCTGGCTTTTGAAAAATTGCATTAAAATGCCGCACCCAATCATTGTCCAAAAACAACATATGGTGCTTCACATTAAGAAGCTTCTTGCTCAGCCCAAGATAAATAATGAACGCCGATGGCGCCATAGTGCGCTTTTGCCAGTAACTTTCACTATAAGTGCGATCGGATACCTCAAGCAATTGTGTTTCAACATGATGGTAATCAGCATTAGCAACGACAATGTCACAAGGATACGTTTGCTTGTCAGTTTCTACCGAAACAGCTTGACCATTTTGTGTATGCACCGCAAGAACATTCTCTTCAAATATAAATTTTGCTCCATACTCTTCAGCCAATTTTCTGATACCCTCTGCTACTGCGCCAAAACCACCCATGGGATACCAGACTCCAAGATTAAAGTCAGCATGATTAATGACCGAATATAAAGCTGGGGTATTTTTTGGAGCACCCCCCAGAAAAACCATACTGTACTCTAGAATTTTGCGTAGTTTTTCTGATTTAAAAAACCTTTGAGTGAAGGCGTCTAAGTTTTGAAAAACATGTAACTTACTACCTTCGATTAGCATTCGTTTATTAAAAAAATCAAATACTGATCGAAAATCTTTATACAAAAATTCTTTCATAGAAACTTCGTACTGGTATCGAGCTTGCTTCAAATATTCCTGGAGTTGTTTACCAGCACCTGGCTCAATTGATTCAAATAACTCCATGTTCTTTTGTAAAGAAGCTGCAATATCTACGAACTCATCCTGAAAATAAATCCGGTAGGAAGGATCGAGTCGATGGAGCTGATAATAATCACTTGGCTTCTTACCAAACTCAGCAAAAAAATTTTCGAAGGCATCTGGCATCAAATACCAAGAAGGGCCCATGTCAAACTTAAAACCGGCCTCTCGCCAAACTCGAGCCCGGCCACCTATGCTATTATTTTTTTCGATAACAGTTACATTGTATCCGTCTTTAGCAAGAAAAGCAGCTACGCTTAACCCACCAAAGCCGGCGCCAATTACAACTACATTTTTTGGCGTCATTTGATTCAGTATAATGGATTTTTAAGAAAAATAAAAACCGCCCAATTTTGGGCGGTTTTTGATTTCAGTTATTGTCCCTTACGGACGTTCATTCCAGCACGAGACTCTATGATTGTAGCAGCTACGTTCTTGGGAACTTCTTCGTAATGATCGAATTCCATTATAGAAGATGCTTGGCCTTGAGTTAAGCTGCGGAGCTGTGTCGCGTAACCGAACATTTCGGCAAGCGGTACAAACGCAGTAATAACTTTACGACCGGTAATGTCTTCCATGTCTTGGACTTTAGCTCGCTTGGAGTTTAAGTCGCCGATGACGTCACCCATGTTGGCTTCGGGGGTAGTAACAACGACCTTCATCACAGGCTCCAAGAGTACTGGATTACCTTTCTTCACGGCTTCTTGCAAACACTTTGAAGCAGCAATTTTGAAAGCCATTTCCGAAGAGTCAACTTCGTGATAACTTCCATCGTACAGCGCGGCCCGGAAGTCTACTAATGGGTATCCAGCGATAACACCGTTAGCAGCAGATTCTTGAATACCTTTATCAATTGGCTTGATATATTCTTTTGGAATTACACCACCAACGATTTCATCAACGAATTCATAACCTTTACCAGATTCAAGCGGTTCAACGCGCAAGTATACGTGACCATATTGACCACGACCACCAGACTGACGAATGTATTTTACTTCAGCAGTAGCAGTATTGCGGAAGGTTTCCTTGTAAGCAACTTCTGGCTTACCAACGTTAGCTTCAACTTTGAATTCGCGCTTCATGCGGTCTACCAAAATTTCCAAGTGAAGTTCACCCATACCAGCAATAATTGTTTGCTGGGTTTCTTCGTTAGAAGAAACATTGAAAGTCGGATCTTCTTCGGCAAGCTTTTGCAAAGCAATACCCATTTTTTCTTGGTCAGCTTTGGTCTTTGGCTCAATAGCCATGGAAATAACTGGATCTGCGAACTTGATCTTTTCTAATTCAATTGGCGCATTTTCGGCACAAAGAGTGTCGGCAGTGATAGTGTCTTTTGGACCTACCAACGCACAAATGTCACCAGCGAATACTTCTTTCACTTCATCACGTTGGTCAGCGCGCATACGCACGATACGGCCAACGCGTTCTTTGTTGCCAGTACGAGCGTTAAGCACGTAAGAGCCAGCAGTCAAAGTTCCGGAATAAACGCGGAAGAAAGCTAAGCGACCTACGAATGGGTCGGTTGCAATCTTGAAAGCCAATGCAGTGAAAGGTTCGCTGTCGTCTGGCTTGCGTTCTAATTCTTCACCAGTCTTGGGGTTGTGACCTTTAACTGGTCCTTTGTCGGTTGGAGATGGCAGGAAGTTAGCAACACCATCAAGCAATGTGCGCACGATAATCCCACGACCGTCGCCACCAAATACAGGATAAAATTCACCGCTCTGAACCGCCTTACGAATAGTCAAAAGTAATTCTTCTTCGGTTAAGCCTTCACCACCAAGATACTTTTCCATCATAGCTTCGTCGTATTCCACGACTTTTTCGATAAGCTCTTGGCGATACTGCTCGGCCTTTTCTTTCATGTCAGCAGGAACTTCACCAATTGTGAATTCTTTATCGGTGTAGTCCTTGTAAGTGTAGGACTTCATTCCAACTAAATCTACAACACCTACAATGTCTTTTTCGAAACCGATCGGCAGTTGAACTGGGAAAGCGTTTTTGGTGAGACGGTTGTGGATGGATTCCAAAGACTTATAAAAGTCGCCGCCGGTTTGGTTGATTTTGTTAATGAAACACATGCGAGGTACGCCGTACTTGTCAGCTTGGCGCCACACAGTTTCGGATTGGGGCTCTACACCCATTTTACCGTCAAAGACGGTAACTGCACCGTCGAGCACGCGCAAAGAGCGCTCTACTTCTACGGTAAAGTCTACGTGACCAGGAGTGTCAATGATGTTAATCTTGCACTCTTTGTCGCCGTCTAATTTTAAATACTGAGGCTTCCAGTAACAGGTTACCGCCGCAGAAGTGATAGTGATACCACGTTCCCGTTCTTGTTCCATCCAGTCGGTTACAGTTTCACCTTCGTGAACCGCACCGATTTTGTGAACCATACCAGTGTTGTACAAGATACCTTCGGTAGTTGTAGTTTTACCAGCATCAATGTGAGCGATAATCCCGATATTACGGGTTGCTTCTATTGGATATTCTCTAGGCATATTTTATTTCTAATTATTTTCTCTTGCTACCAAAGCGGGCAAAGTGAGCAAACGCTTTGTTTGCTTCAGCCATACGGTGAGTGTCTTCACGCTTCTTTACAGCAGCACCCATTTTATTGAATGCGTCAATAACTTCTTGAGCAAGCTTCTCGGCCATTGGCGCGCCTTTGCGGGCGCGAGCTGCAGCAATCATCCACTTCATACCAAGGGCTGTGCGGCGAGGTTCCTGCACTTCCATAGGAACTTGGTAGTTAGAACCACCAATCCGGCGACCTTTGATTTCCATGATTGGAGAAACATTCTTTAAAGCGATATCAAAGACTTGGCGGGAATCAGTAACTTCCGCCTCTTTGTTTGCTTTCATTTTATCTTCAACAATAACGAGCGCATTGTAAAAAATCTTTTGCGCAACGCTCTTTTTGCCGCGTTCCATTAAATAGTTAATAAACTTGGCGTACTTCACGCTAGAAAATTGTGGATCTGGCAGTGGAGTGTGTTTTTCAAAACTTCGTGCTCTTCGTGGCATATCTTTCTTTCTATCCCCTCCCCCTTCTAGGGGGAGGTTAGGTGGGGGTTTCTTGAACCTCCCCTAACCCCTCCTTGAAAGGAGGGGAAAATTCTTACGCTGCTGATGCAGCTGGCTTCTTAGCGCCATATTTCGAACGAGAGCGCCGACGACCTTCAACGCCTAAGGTGTCCAACTTACCACGAACAATGTGATAACGAACACCAGGTAAATCTTTTACACGACCACCGCGGATCATCACCACGCTGTGTTCCTGCAAGTTGTGACCAACACCAGGAATATACGCAAGTACTTCCATACCGTTAGTCAGTTTGATCTTTGCAACTTTACGCAAAGCAGAGTTTGGCTTCTTTGGAGTGGTTGTGTACACCTTTAAACATACACCGCGCATAAATGGCGCGCCGGTTGGGATGTGCAAAACCTTGTTCTTAATCAAGTTCTGGCGGCGTTGCAATGCCGGAGACTTTGATTTGGCCTTCTGCAGCTTGCGCGGCTTGCGGACCAATTGGTTAATAGTAGGCATTTCGTCCAAATTTTACTCACTTGCTCGCGTCCGCTCCGCTATGCGGCCGTCTCGCTCGCCTGTTCGTAAAATTTCTCCTCTCACATTCACGCTTAACCTGCGTCTTTGCGACGGGCTTCGTCGCTACACTCCTCAGCCCTGCAAACACTCGGCCCAAGTGTGAATGTGCGTTAATGATTTTCGGGTGACACGTCCCAATTAATTTAATAATTACGCTACTTATGTGATTGACGTGAATTCGCGAAGACATACGCGGCTATTTCGAGCCGTACTAATGGTACGGTGAGAAATAACGCAAGTATATCGACAAAGAATTCGTCCAAAGCTTTATCTGAGTCCAAACTTGTTTTGGACTGGATAAAGCATTCACATAATGTAGCGAACAAAAAACCGACCCAAGAGTCAGTCTCTTTGGTTTCGCCAATTGGTACTGCCTGGAAGCCTTGCAGGCGTGATTCCCAATTTTGCGAGCAATGTGTCAGTAATTCCTTCAGTTAGGGGCTTCAAATGAATTGTGAATATATTATAAAGCATTGAAAGTATTAAGTCAATAAGCTATACTTTCGTCAACGAAAACTAGAAGGAGGTTTGCCTATGCTGGAAATCACGGCAAATGTTGATACAGAAGCCATAATTCGAGCCAAGCGCTTTTATGAGCGTAAACGCAAAGGTCCAAAGCCAAAATTTGAGTTTGAAACTCTCTACCAGAAGTTTTGCAACCCAAATCTTAGCTTTAAGAAAATCGCCCGCCAATTGGGCTGCAGCCACTCTCACGTGTCGTATCTGTTCAATTTTTTTCGGGAAATTGTCCCGGAACAACTACGCAACCCACAAAAGCGTGCCGAACGAGAATGGATAGAAAATCAAAAGGCTCATATTGATGGGTTGATCAAACTTGATACTGATTCAGCCGCGGCCGTCTTCACAGCCCTTGCCAGACAAAAAAAAATCCGCGCTCAGCGGATCTACAGTTACTGGTCTGTATTAAAGCGCTACGTCAAAGTAAAAAATCAGCTCTGCTACGTCGCTAGAAATCGCAATCCAAGACGAGCACGTAGCGAATTTTTTCGACGGTATTTCATGTTCCCTCTTCATAAAGAAGTTGTTGGTTCAGCGAAGTTCATTGTCTTGATTGCGGAATCGCAATTCCGACAAGATACTTACATCTTCAAAGCCGAAGATCTAATGAATTTCCAAGGCATGTCTAAACAGCTGTACATTCCCGACATAACGACACCTCCTCTCAAGGATGTGAAGCCAAGTCAGGATCAACTGCTGATTGAGCCAGCCCGCAACAACTGGGACCTATTCCGAACAGCCGAATAATCGGCTGTTTTTTGTTATAAGTATAGCGTTGACAAAAATACTAATTTTCAGTATAGTATCATTTGTCACGACCTAATGACTATCAATCTTATGAGGAGGATACAGATGAGATATTACGAACCATGGCACAGCTCAAACCACAGCCAAACCCCTTCTTTCATCTACGTGATGGAAGAAGAGCTCCGCGGACTACAGCCTGGGGTTTATACTCCGGAGATCAAAGGTTTCAGCTACAAGTTACGGCTGGAACCAAAGCCGGGCGGAAAAACCATACTTCGGTACAACGACACCGAAGTGATAATAGACAGGGAGGATAAAGTCCGCCTCACTGCGGACGGTCAAATGGTGCTAATTAAAGGCCCAAACTACTATCAAGACGTGCTACGCAAAGTCATCGCCCGATCAAAACTCCCTCAAAAACTGCTGATCTACAGCGACCAGGAAGTCCGTGCAGACTACGGAGAAAATCTGCGCCTCCTAAACGCCAATACCTGGAAGGAACGGCCAGTGGCCCGCAGTAAGGAAGGAAAAATGGTGGTTCTTTACGAACACTCTCACGACAGAACGACTACAAGATATCTACAATTCGTCGTGAGGGAACAATTCAAGCACGACGAAACTGTACTTACCGCAATCGCCGGGATTGCCTCCAAATTCCCACAGACTCCTTCCGGCGCTTTCTCAAAAGCGTTAAGAGAACAGTGGGAACCATGGGTGCAAACTGCGGCTGAGCAGTATTACTCAGCCCAGACAACGGTCGCACAGCTAATTTAGCTGCGACGATGGCCTCCTGAAAATTTAAACCCCCAGACTTTAGAGTCTGGGGGTTATTTTTATAGAAATATTTAGCTAAGTCCAAATAATGCCAGAAAAAATGTGACCACTGGTAATAAAATTTTATCAAGCACACCAAGCAATAAGAATGCTATTACTAGTAGGAAGCCAAATCGTTCCATCTCGAGAATCCGATACATCAGATTGTCTGGTAAAAACGATGCCAAAATCTTACTACCATCAAGCGGTGGAATAGGTAAAGCATTAAAGGTGCCTAATACTAAATTAAGAATCACGGCTTTAAGCCAAATATCTTCCATCACGCCACTAACTAAGCCAAAAGTAAGAGGTAGAGCAAATAGTGCAGCCAAAATAAAGTTACTTAAAGGTCCAGCAACAGAAACTAAGGCCATGCCAAGCTTGCGAGGTTGTAAACTTTCAAAATTCACTGGTACCGGCTTGGCTGCGCCAAATATAATTGGACTGCCAACTAAAAGTAATAATCCTGGCAGCAAAATTGACCCAAATGGATCAATATGAGGAATCGGGTTTAAGGTAATCCGACCGGCGTCACGTGCAGTACTATCCCCCAGCTTCTCTGCTACAAGACCGTGACTGATTTCGTGAACAATCACTGAAAACAGCAAAATTGCTAAAGTAATTAGAATATCCATACTTGATTAGTTTAACAAAGTGTGTTAGAATCACCAAGTGCCTAACAGGCATCTGGAGCTGTAATTACAGCAAAGGACATCTTTTCAATAATTATTTCGGCCTCCGCTGAAATCTAAGGAACTAAGACTATGCCAAAAATGTGTACAGTTTGCGGCAAGACTTATAGTAAAACTATCAAGCGTTCCCATAGTATGCGCGCATCTATCAAGCGGCTCCAGCCGAACTTGCAATGGACTCGCAACGACTCTGGTAACCGCGTAAAAGCTTGTACTCGCTGCATCAAGGCGAAGACAAAAAAGTTAACTAAAGTCACTGCATAATATTTAACCCCCGCCAAAGGCGAGGGTTTTTATATAGCTAGACACTGGTTTGCTCACTCAAGCTGTTGAGCTACGTCCCGCCTTGCGGGACTGGGCTGCAAATGCTTTCGCTTAGCAAACCAGTGTCTAAAAAAATTGAGGTGATTAGTGATGCTCGGCGGCTTCTGCTTCGGCCTTGGTCTTATGCACCGTACCATCAGGATGTTCTGGCGGTGAGTAAACAGTAAATAACTTTAATGCCACAGTGCCAGCATTGATAATATTGTGCTTGGCACCTTCTGGAACATTAATTACATCACCAGTTGTAATCTCTGATTCTTGCCCATCTAAAACAGCCCTACCTGTTCCCTGTGCGATGTACAAGATTTGGTCTAAGTCGTGAATTTCTTCGCCAATATCTTCGCCTGGCAAAATACTCATTAACACCAGTTGCGAATTCTTGTTGGTGGCAACTACTTGGCGAAAATACTCGTTAGCCAAAGTTTGCTCTAATAAATTTTTGATAACCATATATGTCCTTTCAATCCCTCTGCCAATATCTTATCAGTCGACGAACAACCTTTACAAGCTCCTCCCAAATTAAAATTGAAGAAGCTACTACTAGAGTAACTAGCCATTCATTTAGGCTCAAATCAACTGTTCCCAAAATCTTCTGCAACGGACCCCAAGTCACTGCCAACCACTGCAGCACAGCTACAGCGCCAATCGCCGCCCATAACCAGGGGTTAGAGAAAGGGCGCTGAAAAACCGAGCGTGTCTCGCTGCGACAATTAAAAGCATTGTACCACTGGAAAATCGCCAGCACTGTCAGAGCCATGCTCTGGGCTTTGAGCAAGTCGCCATCTTTATAGAAATCAAATAACCAAAGTGCTGCCACTGCCATGATGAGAGCCATTGGTAGCATGCGTACCAAAGTAGCAAAATCAACCATATAGCGACTTGGCTTTCGAAACGGTTCGCGCAACAAATTACCTTCCTTGGGTTCAGCAGCGAAAGCAACAGTCAAAAACCCATCTGTAACCAAGTTCAACCATAATATTTGCACTGCAGTTACTGGTAAAGGCCAGGCTAACAGTAGAGCCCCAACGATAGTAAATAACTCACCAAAACTTGTCGAAGTTAAGTACAGAATTGCCCGCTTAATTGTTTTATAAATATTCCTACCCTCCTCTACTGCAGCGGCGATGGTAGAAAAATTATCATCTAACAAAATGATATCAGCCGACTCCTTGGTAACTTCGGTACCGGTCCTGCCCATAGCAATCCCCAAATCAGCTGCTACAAGAGATGGAACGTCATTCACCCCGTCGCCTGTCATTGCAGTCACCCTACCTAAATCTTGATAACCCTTCACAATGCGCAGTTTATTTTCTGGAGTAATCCGCGCAAATACAGAAACCCCTGGCAGCTGTGCCTCAAGTTCATTGTCCGACAAAGAGGCCAAGTCCTGACCAGTAAGTACTTTATCTCCTGCCTCATAAATTCCTGCTTGCTTGGCAATGGCTTTGGCAGTTTCGGGCCAGTCTCCAGTAATCATCACAACTTTAATTCCCGCAGATTTTACATCTGCCACAGCCTGCGGCACCTCACGGTGAAGCGTATCCTGCATCCCGTACAAACCGCCAAAATGGAGTGTAGGCATTTTTTCTGGATCCACCACACCACTTACTTCTGCAAAACCAAAAGCAATAATCCGCAAACCTTGCCCGGCCATCTCCTGCATGGACTGATCAAAATCCTTATGCTCTCTCCCAGACAATTGAGCTACAGCTTCCGGAGCACCAACAACAGCCAGTGTATGTTTACCGTTATCCTCAAAAACTATGGCCCGATACTTGCGCCGATAATCAAACGGGATTTCCTGAATGAGCTTGTGTTTAGCCAACATGTCATCTTTACGAAACCCTAATTTTTCTGCCAACACTAACATAGAAGCTTCTGTAGGATCACCACTAACCAACCAAGCTTTACTTTCAGGGTTATAAATCAGTTCTGCTGATGCAAAGGCCGCAAACTTTGCTGCCAACAGCAGCTCCGGTGTGTCATCAGGCACAACCTGCTGACCATGATAACTTGCAGAACCCTCGGGCTCGTACCCTCGACCAGCAACTTCAAACATTTTTCCGCCCACAAATACCTTAGTCACAACCAGCTGATTGCGAGTGATGGTGCCAGTTTTATCTACGGCAATCACGTTGGCATGCCCGAGCGCTTCCACAGCAGCCAGTTTTTTAACCAGTGCTTTACGTTGGCTCATTCGCCAAACTCCGTTCGCCAAAATAAGTGTCATTACGATTGGTAAACCAGATGGAATCAGCGAAACAGCTAAGGCCACTGAAGTCTTAATCATTACGAATAGTGGCACACTTACCCATAAACCCAAGGCGACTAGACCTAAACTAAACAAGCCAACACTTATAACAATGAGTCTGGATAAGTAACGGATATTTTTTTGCAAAGGTATTTCAGTGTCCAAACCCATTACCTTAGCAGAGAGTTGTCCAATTTGAGTATTAGTACCTGTTGCAGTCACAACGAATCTAGCACTACCAGCAACTAAAGCAGTGCCTTTAAACACCATGTTCAATTGATCTGCCGGGTTGAGCTTCGGCAAACCCTCTTGGCCCTTTACTGGTTCGACAATTTTAGTTACTGGTGTAGATTCACCAGTTAAAGAAGCTTCATCGACGGTCGCCGCGACAACTTCTACAATACGACCATCAGCAGGAACACGATCTCCCTCATGCAAGACCACCAGATCACCGGGCACCAGCTCAGTATCTGGGATAATCACCTCTTTACCTCCTCTTACAACTAAGGCTTTGGTCTGAAGAAAATTTTTCAAAGCGGCCAACGTATTATTAGCCCGACCCTCCTGAACCGTACCGATTACAGCATTAAACAAAAGTACCAAAGAAATTACAATACTATCAGCCACATCCCCCATTGCCGCAACCACAATACTGACAATTACCAAAATATACACTAACGGGCTTTTGAACTGGTTAAAGAAAATTTTAATAGTTGATGGCAATTCAGCTTCGGGTAAAGCATTGGGGCCATTCTGCTGGAATCGCAAAGCGGCCTCTTTTTCGGAGAGGCCGTCAGTAGAAGTTTGAAGTTCTGTAAAAACTTGTTCAGTTGTACTTTGATACCAGTTTTGTTTCATTGGGTATGGCTTAAGGTCATTATAACCTATAATCTCTGCAAGAAAACTTTATCGCATCATTAGAATATACCAGCAAGCCAGGAATACTATTGTCCACCATCCTAAGAACGAAATAATAAAGCTTAAAAAGATTTTGCTCTGTATGGAATCCGGCAAAATTTTTGCAATATCTCCGTCCTTTTCTCTTTGCAATAATCTTGGGCTGACGTAAAAAGTTAAGAACAAACCGTTTATAATCAAAATTACCAATAAAACTGCTTGGAAGAAAGCAACACCAGTCAGCCAGCTCTCTCTGTACATAATCCCAAAACCTGATAATAACAAAAGTAGTCCAAGCCATATCAAAGGCTTAGTTACTTTATGGGCCCGGATGGTAGACTCAGTCCAATACTCTGACTTACGCCCGAGAAAACCTAATGTATCAATAACTGTTACGGCACCTAAGCCAATAATTAGCCCAGCAAACATCAAAAACAGTCCCAACAACTCTAGCCATGGCACCTGTTGATCTCCTACTAACCCCAACTTCAGCATGAATACGTTTTGAAGCAGACTCAAAAAATTAGCGTCTTCAAAATTTTCTACCGTACCAACACCTAAAGTATAATCACCAATTTGCTCAGTGGGTTCGTCTACAATAAGAAAATAATTTTGCTTAACTTGCACTTCCAGCTGATATTGCTCACTTTTCCAATATCTTTCAAAACTATACTCTTCGTAAAAATTGCCGTCTTGGTGAGTATTGGCGATTTTCATCAAACTATAACCTTCCGGCAAAGTCGCTTGAATTTCATCATTTACAACCACTCTGTCTCTCGGGATATTTTTGGCTGCAATATATAAATTAGGAAAAAAATTCTCGTTCGCTGTCCGCATAGGCACCAAGATTTCTACAGGTATAGTTGCTCGATTCTCTGGTACAAATACAAATACATCCCTCTGCCCCGGCTCACTTAGTAGACCATAAACAGCTTGTGAGGTAACTGTGGGATCCTGCAGTGTCGTAGCTTGAAAATAAACTGACTGCTGAGTAACAGCACCCTCACCCGACGGTTCAATGATTGGTTGATGACCAAAAACTTGCGTTGGTAAAATAACCGAAGCAAGTACGATTGTAAAAATTATTTGTTTAATTGCCATATTTCTTTCGTGAGTTTTGTTGCAATCGCTACCCAAATTAGATATGGAACTAATAGTAAGGCTGGTAATAAGTAAGTTGGCCACATAATGATGATCGCTATAATCGTACTAATATTTAAATAAATCATCTGCTTGTAAGCTTTTGCTATGTTATGCTCCACAAAAAAAGTTCTATTCCAGATAATATTTAGATAACCATTAACGAGCATCACCGCTAACAGCACCCAACTCCAAACACTTATCTGCGTAACAGTCCAAAACAACAGCATTGAGACCAAAATCAATAAATATAAAAATATCCAAATTTCCTTGATTAATTTCCGAGAAGGAGTCCAACTTGGTTTGCGCAAACTTTGGTACCAGTCCAAACCTTGTTTGGTATATTTAGTGCCACGGTAAGCCACTAAAGCGACTAGAATTGGAATAATAAAATAACTAATTTTCATATGGCTGATAATTAATTTGTTCG
Organism: uncultured Candidatus Saccharibacteria bacterium; assembly: GCA_964594755.1. Classification (GTDB taxonomy): domain Bacteria; phylum Patescibacteriota; class Doudnabacteria; order UBA920; family UBA920; genus UBA920. The sequence goes on from CAZQMO010000005.1 coordinate 26,858, forward strand.
ATAAATTTAATATTATTTTCTTGGCACAGCTGTTTCAGCATGGCGTAAAATGGTCCACCAAACTTCAGAAATCCATCATGGATGGGAATTACCACTTTTGGTTTTACGCTTAACACAAAATCCATGGTTTCAGAAATTTTAGACCACGGCGCCACAATAGGCAAAAGTAAAATTTCTACTGACACGGGTGGGGTTTGCAAACTATCCCCGGGATGAAAAACTATTTGATTAATTAAATAACCGGTGTTAGCAATTTTTGGGAAACTTTCATGAATAGTAGCGTGGTCGCGACCATGAGCAGTGATCTCTAGATGTCCAACTTCAGCAGATTGTGGTTCCGCCAATACATTAATGTTAAAGTTAAGCGGCCTAATTTCATTGGCAACTTCTTGATTACAAATCACAGTCATGTCCGGATTAGCTTGGGCTAACAAACTTAAATTTTCCTTGCTCAAGTGGTCTTTGTGCTTATGAGTGATTAGCACTGCATGCAAGTCAGGCGAAGTTTCGGGCAATTCTGAATATACTCCCGGATCAATCATGATCCGAGTGTGATGGTCCTCAATTAAAACGCAAGAATGGCCGAATTTTGTTATTGTCATAAACTAATGTTATCAAAAACTTACCTCTCACTACCAACTACCGCCTCCGCCTCCGCCGCCTCCGCCTCCGCCGCCACCACCGGAAAAACCACTACCACCTGTGGCTGATGAAGAAACTGAACCAACAGCTGACTGCATAGAACTAGAAAAATCACCGATAGATTGTGAAAAGGCTACCGCACTAAAGCTGGCGCCGGTAGAATCACCATACCAAGCTGGTTGACGGTTATAAATTCCTTCGAACTGCTTAGCCCACTCCTTCTCTACTTTAAGGGCGATTGCATACGGCAATAATTTTTCAAAAAGTTCTGGATTTTTTTCTGGAGAATTATGGAATTGTAGACGATCTTTTTCTGCAACTATTAGGTAATGCTTTAAACCCAATACATGCTCACGAGCTTCCGAACCTTGTTTAGAGCGGGCTGGTATTAAATAAATGAATACCGAGATAATAATTATTGAAATTAATACAGCAAATCCAGCAATCCAGCCAAATGTACCGAAAGTGAATACAGTAACCCAAATTGAAAAAAATGAAGCCAGAACTTTCCATAAAACACGAGACCAAGAATGATTATGCTTGTAGTAACCTAATTTAACCAAATGCTCGGTGACATCTTTCTCTAAATCTAGGACAAACGACTGAAAAAAAGTATTCGTTTTCAAAGAAGACAAATCAAGAGAACCACTACTAAATCCCAGTTTGTTGTAGAGTCTGCGAGTTAGTTCTGGAAGCAAATTAGTATCTTTATTGAGATCGTATAATTTATAATCGCTAGATTTAAAAATTCCCAAAACCTTTTTTTCGATGCGCTCAATTTTGATAAAACCTTCTGTGGCAAGATAAACTAACTCAGCTGTTAAATCTCTGCCGTGAAGCCGATTATCAAGCAACACGCCAATGTACATTGGGGTTAACCCTTCAGGTGGTTCGTACTGAGCGATAATTATGCCGCGACCGAGCTCATCTCTGCCGTAAGCTCGCCACACTAAAAACATAATTAAGAACACCGCAACTGGCAGACCTAACACTAGATTATCCCTGATAGTGTACAAAATGAGTTGCCAAATACTTGGTTCAAAGATTACTCCCTTAGGGACAGCCGTAACGACTGTAAAACCATCGCCTGGCGCTAATGGTTTTTGAGCAACAAACATTATGCTATTAGGGTCAGGTTGATTAGACTGACAAGTACTTGTGTCAGTAGTGCCGTCAGGACCAACAAAGCAAGTTTGCTTAGAAATTTCAGACGGCATAGTCACAATCACCGTACTCGTCAAAATCGGCACAGTCCAATTACTCCCTACCGCATTCCAGTACAGCTCATCATGATTATCAAAATAGTTGATGGCTCGTTCTACTTTGTAACTTATTTGGTATAAGTTGGCACCAGTCACATAGCTGTCAGGATCGCCAATCTTTAGTTGCAATTCGCCGTCCACATTGGATTGCTGAAACTGATAAGGCTGTCCCAATTCATTTACCACTTTGATGTCGCTATAGCGAAGCTTGAAAATCCCACCGCGCGCTGAGTAGCGATAAGGAATATTCCTAAAAATGCCGTGCCGCTGTGCCGAGCCAAAATCGTACAAAATATCTTCCTTAACCTCTACACTGCTATCCTGATTGACTGTAATATGCACATTATACTGCCGAATAACCTCGCTATCCGCTTGAGCATTAGCCGTGTTCGGAAGAAAGACGAACAGACAAAAAATTATTAACAGCAGTTTTTTCATAATAATCTCTCACTGACCTGACCTACTATAATGCCAACTAAAATCGCCACCCCACCCATAGCCAAAGTAAACACGCCGTCGCCAAACATTTTTTTGTTTGCCATACGACCGTTGATGGCACCTAAAACAAACAACGCTACCAAAGATAAGGCGATTGAACTCAACCAAGCCTGTTTCCCTGAAAAATAAAAGTATGGGGCTAGCGGGATTACTCCAGCTAAAATATACGACAGTAACATGATAATGGAAGCACGAACCGGACTGCGTAAAGAAGTACCTTTACGCTCATACTCCTCTACGGAACGCTCAGATACTAAAGAACCCACCGCCATAGAAAACCCTTCCACAAAAATTAAAACCAAACCAGTAATAATAATTGTTTCTTTGGCAACACCAACCACTGCAATACCTGCAAGTAGGCCCACAGTGGAAACTAAACTATCCTCTACTCCAAAAGTAAAGTTACGGATGAATAAACTTTTGTCCCGCTTGATCATCTTAGCGATTATCCCCTTGTCCGGTCAGCTGACCACGGTCTTTACGGCTATGTAATTTTTCGATATTTGCCTCCGCGACTTCTTCTAGCGTGTAGCCAAGCTGAGTGGTTAAAAAATTTACATACCAGAGCACATCGCCCAGTTCTTTTTTTAAATCCGCTTTCATCTCTTCGCTAATGGTATTATTACCTTCCCGAATGACGCGTTTTAGCTTTCCGGCAACTTCACCGGCCTCACTGGCCAGGCCTAGACCGCCATAATTATAACTCTGTTCACCGTACTCTAACGCGGTTTCCATTGCCTTTTTCTGATATTCTTCAAATGTCATAAGCGTTAATTAATTACTCTAATTATACCACTTTAAAACCGCCTTTACGGCGGTTAGAAGGTTGTGGTCGGGATATTAGAAATCGAACCCAGTCTACACCCACACGAATCAAGTATTTTGTACTTGCCCTGGTCGGGGTACCGAGAATCGAACTCGGTCTACACCCACCCCATGGGCGCGTACTACCGGTATACTATACCCCGACACCGGCAAGTACAAAATTTTAATGCGCTACTACTCCGCCGAAAGTGACAAAGCCACATTCCGACCAGTATGCTATATCCCGGTAATTAAACTACTAAGTAATCGTTATTGCTATCAGTTTTTTCTTCTGCGATTTTGTGAATAATATCTTCTAAGTCTTGGTCGCTAAAGAATTCAATCATGATTTTACCACCGCGGCCTTGGCGCTGAATTTTTACTTGCGTACCTAACTTGCCGCGGAGTTCTGTTTCTATGGCCATCAACTTTGGATCTGGCATGGCAGCATCCATCTTGCGGCGCTGCACTAATTCGCGAACTTTAGCCTCCACTTGGCGAACATTAAGGCCTTGTTCCAAAACTTGGCGGTACATTAACAACTGTTTTTCTATGTCTGGCAAACTTAAGATTGCCCGTCCATGACCTTCGCTGATTTTACCTTCAATAATAGCGCGCTGGATTTCGGCTGGAAGATTTAATAAACGTAAAGTGTTGGCAATGCTCGGGCGAGCTTTTCCCACTTTTTGCGCAACCTGTTCTTGAGTAAGATTAAATTTATCGATTAGACGCTGGTAAGCTTGAGCTTCTTCGATGGCATTAAGTTCTTGGCGTTGAATGTTTTCAATCAATGCAACTTCTAGTTTAGTTTGGTCTTGCAAAGTCTTCTTAACTATTGCCGGAACTTTTTGTAGACCAGCCAGCTGCGAAGCGCGGAATCGTCGCTCCCCTACTACTAATTCATAACCGTTATCGGTTTCGGTTACGACTAACGGCTGAATCACGCCGTGCTCTTTAATCGAACTAGCTAGTTCTTCGAGTGCGGCTTGGTTAAAAATTTTGCGTGGTTGAAACGGATTCGGCACAACTCGAGCTAACTCAATTTCTTGAATCGTGCTATCGGAGTAAGAAACCTTTTCGGAATGCTCTTGGTCTACGACTGGCGCAACAGCCGGTGAAAAAGAAACAACACCAGAAGAACTATCTGGTGTAGCTTGATTGTTGCTATTTAAATCTGTGTCTGTTGGAAATTGGTTCATTATATTTGGTGGCCGAGGAGGGAGTTGGTCACTTCCCGCTATTCTCCTCAGCACATTCGCTAAGCTCATGGAGCTTCGTCGAATTACGCTACAGCAACCCCTGTCGCTACTTAATGCTCCAAATAGTCGCATTAGGTTTCTGCCTTTGGCAGAACCGCTTTTCTTCAACTCCACTAGACCAATCCCTGTTAACCTCGCTTCGCGAGTTTACCAGAGATTGGTGGCCGAGGAGGGAGTTGAACCCTCACACCCGAAGATACACGATTTTGAGTCGTGCGCGTCTGCCAATTCCGCCACTCGGCCCTAAACAATATTTGATTTTAACTTTGTAATTCTAGCAAATTCACTCGCTTAGGTAAAGAACAGCCCAAGCCCAATAATAGTCACAAAATAGCCCGTAATTGAGCCAAAGATTACCCCACCGATAATATCTGTTAGCCAGTGGTAGCCAAGGATTACCCGGCCGATGCCGGTCATTACAGTCACAGATAGTAAAGCCAGGCCGATAACTGGATTAAATACAAACACCGAGGCAGCGACCGCAGAAAAGGCAATACTGTGTCTTGATGGAAAAGAATTTGGCGAAGCAGTTTGTAAAGAAAAAAAGTTTGAAGTGATGGGGTTAAAGCTGAATTTTTGGTAGGGACGTTGCTTTTTATAAACCAAATTAATCAACACTGTGACGACTAATCTCGCCACTAAGAAAGAACAGCCCGCCAAAATAATCATGGCCACAATCTGTTCCGAAGAAATTAAAAACAAACCCGCAGCTACATAAAACACAACTGAGTAATTACTCCAGAACTGCCACCATCTTTTAAAGATTAAATTCGAAGATAGTTGCTGTTGCCACGCGCGATAATGCGCTTCCCCGATCATCATCGCCATAGATAAACGATTAAGACTAATGCTGCGAGAGCCAAACGATACCAAGCAAAGATATCAAAGGAACGAGTTTCAACATACCGCATCAAAAAATGAATCGCCCCAAAACCGAACACTGCGGCAGACGCAAACCCAATAGCCACGCTAGTTAAATTCGGTTGCGCAAAAATCGCTGGAAGCTCTAATAAACCTGCCCCTAAGATAATTGGTGCAGACAGTAAAAAACTGAAGCGAGCTGCTTGTTGGCGAGTGAGTCCAATCCCTAATCCAGCGACTATAGTTGAACCACTACGTGACACTCCAGGAATAATTGAAATTGCCTGAGCCAAACCTATCAACAACGCATCTTTCCAGGTTAGATCGTGCATATGCTTAACTTTTAAGCCCCAGCGGTCCACTGCAAAAATAATCAAAGCACCAATGGTTAAAGTAATGATGACAGTCACAGGACTGCGCAGTATGGTAGCAACTTGGTCTTCAAAAAATTTCCCGGCTAAAGCCGCAGGAATAGTGCCTAATACCACCAGCCACGCCATGCGTTGATTAGGATCAGCAGAAAAATTGCGTTTTGAAGGAATGAGTGATGCAAAAAAGCTTTTGGCTAGCTGAAGAATATCGTGCCGGAAATAAATTAGCACTGCAATCAATGTCCCCCAGTGAAGCGCCACATCAAAGGCCAGGCCTTGGTCTTGCCACTTTAGCAACCATGATGTGATGATTAAATGACCAGAAGAAGAAATCGGCAAAAATTCACCAAGTCCTTGCACTAACCCCAAAATAATTGGTTGAATAAAATTCATTAAACCCCTGGGACTGGAAATTGCACGCTAAAATCGTGAACTTCGGTTTTAATTTTTTCGTGCAGAGAAGTATCTTCTGGATTTTGCAAAACTTGTGCTATCCAATCAGCGATCTTTTCCATATCACCCTCTTTAGCACCGCGCGTGGTAATAGCAGGTGTGCCCAACCGAATTCCGCTCGGATCCATGGGACTGCGAGGATCATCAGCAATCATATTCATGTTCAGAGTAATCCCAACAGTATCTAATAATTCTTGTGCTTGCTTGCCACCAACATTCCAGGAACTTACTGCGTCAATCAATAGCAAATGATTACTGGTACCGCCGGTAATGAGTTTGGCACCTTGCTCCGCCAACGCTTTTGCTAAAGCTTGAGCATTGTTCAAAACCTGCTTTGCATAATCAGCAAATTCTGGCTTTAATGCCTCGCCAAAACAAACTGCCTTAGCAGCGATGTTGTTCATGTGTGGGCCGCCTTGAAAACCTGGAAACACGCTTTTGTCAATCATCTTGGTAAATTCTTCCTTACACAAAATCATACCGCCACGAGGGCCACGCAAAGTTTTATGAGTTGTAGTTGTAATGATATCGAAACCGTCGTCAAAAGGATTTCGTAATTGTTTCCCTGCAATCAACCCTGCGATATGTGCTGCATCCATCATGGTAATCGCTCCAACTTCATCCGCAATGGATTTTAATGTAGCGTAATCAATTTCTCGAGGATAAGCAGAAAAACCAGCTAGAATAATTTTTGGTTTTTCTTTGATGGCGGTTTCGCGTAGTTCATCATAATCAATTTCTCCAGTGGAAATATCTTTCATGCCGTAACGAACAAAGTTGTAGAGCTTTGACATGTGCGTCACTGGATGACCATGAGTTAAGTGACCGCCGTGCGAAAGATCCATCCCCAAAACTGTGTCACCTGGCTCGAGCAACGCAAAATAAACCGCGATGTTGGCCGGCGCACCAGAAAGTGGTTGTACATTGGCATGTTCAGCATTAAATAACTGTTTAGCTCGATCAATGGCCAGCTGCTCAATCGCATCAGTATTTTCCTGGCCTCCGTAATAACGCTTTCCTGGATAACCTTCTGAATACTTATTAGTGAGCACAGAACCTAAAGCTTCAAGTACTGCCCCAGAAACATAGTTCTCAGAAGGAATCATCTCAATCCCCTGCTTCTGTCGTTGCTGTTCAGCTTCAATTATCTGGGCAATCTGCGAATCTGCCTGTTCTAAAAATTCATATTTCATATCCTTAATCTTAACAAAAAAGCGCTGGTTTACAAACCAACGACCCAGAGCTAAAATTGGGTCTGAGGAGGATATATGAAAAACTTGGGTTTATTGAGAAAGAATGATAGTAATACATTTTTCGTGCTTCACGTAGAAAAGCCCTCGAAGTATTTCCCACAACTTTTCCAAAGTTTTTTGGAAAAGTCCCAACATGGAAACAAACTCCAAATGAATTATTCAGCTAGGAAGGAAGGAGTGCTTATTGGCATTGGCTATGAGTCACGAACTTCGAGTCATGATGAAACGATCATACTGATTCAAAGGATTCATGAATTCTTTAGAACCTTCTTTCCGGCAAGATACGCGGAAATATTTTTAGACAAAATAATTCCCGATGAAACATCGAGATATGCAATCTCTTAACAGACCCCCATGGGAGTCTGTTTTTTTAAATCAAAAAATAAAAAAGTGTAAAGACTGCCGCAATAATGAACAGCACAATAAAACTACCAGTAAGAGCAAAGGCAATCGCGCCGATTACCGCAGCGAGAAATTTTCCCAATGACAAGACCTGCTCAAATCCAACCACATAAGGCAAAATTGAAGTAGTCTCTGCACGCTCATAAGTAATCGCGCTGAGCGGTACGAATACCATACTTTTCGCAGCTCGTGAAAACCCATCAGCAAACAATGCACCTAAACCTGTGACTACAGGAACGCGCGCTAACCATGATAACAGATAATGCACATTACCAATTCGTAAAATCCGACGCTTACTATGTCCATCCGAATACATACCCGTAAGTAATGCTAAGCCGGTTGCAGCTAAGGTAGCAATTGTTACCAATGTTCCAGTGTCTTGATAATTCTGTATTAGAATATACAAAAAAATTGGCCAGGCCGTTAATACTATCAATTCTTCCCCAAACCCCAAGTAACCAATAAAACGCGCTGGATATTGTTTAATTAACTCCCAAGTATCTTTATATCGATAGCTATTAGTGCTAAAAACTTCCGAAGTCCAAAGTAGGGGCACAGCACTGCATGCGTAAATAATTGAACCGATGATAAAAATTGCATTGGACCCTAAGAAGGTTGCCAAAAAACCACCCATCAATGGTCCCAAAATTTGCATCAAGCTCATGATGGCATACATAAACGAAAACTCGCGCGCTACTTGTCGACCATCGGCAAACCGCGCTAAGGTCGCGTGCCAAGCAGGCCAAAATAGAGTCTTCTGCAAAGCAAATAATATTGGTGCAAGATACAGGAGCCATTCCGAATATTGTGATCCCACTAAAGCTAACCAGAACAAAATCTGTAAAGGAATACTATAAAAAATAGAATGAGCATAACCGTGTTGGCTGGCTATTTTTGCACCCCAAGGAATGAAGACAATATAAAAGGCATAGACCACAGCCATAAACAGCAACACTTGGGTAACTGACAATCCAACAACATGGTATAAGAAAATCGGTTCAAACAAAGTAATCATTGCTTGAGCCAAATTTCCAATCGCTGTGGATGCGTAAAGATGTTCTATTTCACTACGAACTTTGGTAGCAAAATAGTGTGGTAAGTGAAAATTAAAGAGCATTTATTTTTGTTTGAGCGGTTTCGAATTACAAGACGAAATTCAAAAGCCTATTTTTTACATAAACCACACGTTGAGGTTTTTTATCAATTAGAGCAATTCGAATTTTTTCTGACTGCATTGCAGCAGCTTCCACATCTGCCTGTTGACTATCAACTGGTAAAGTTAAAGTTTCTCGAACCTTCCCATTGATCTGGATCACTATGTTTATTGTATCAGAACCTAGCTTTGATTCATCATACTTTGGCCAAGGCTGGAGTTGTAAATTCGCTTCCCCGCCCCACAGCTCGTTGATCTCTTCGGTAATATGCGGTGAAAGTGGTGACATTAATTTAATGAATGCTAGTGCCGAATCTTTGCTAATAGCTTCATCCTTGATTTCGTTATGAAACTGCATCAAGCTTGAAACAATGGTATTGAATCCAAAATGCTCAATGTCATCAGTTACTTTCTTGATAAGAATATTTAATTTTCGAATAACCACTTCTGAATCTTCTGTGAACTCAACTTTATTAGCCCAGTACCATACACGGTCGAGGAAACGCGCCACCCCAACTATTCCTTGATCACTCCAGGAAACACTAGCCCCATGCGGACCTAAAAACAATTCATACATGCGGATTGTATCAGCACCAAATTCTTTCACTAGCTCATCGGGATTAATCACATTACCTTTGCTTTTACTCATCTTGGTGCCATCAGCCGCCAACACAATACCGTGAGGTACGCGCTTAGTATATGGTTCGCTGATAGGAATAAGCCCTTGGTCGTGTAAAAAGATATTCCAAAAACGCGAGTACAACAAATGGAGAGTGGTATGTTCCATTCCACCGAAATATAAATCAACTGGCAACCAATACTTCATTTTATCTGGCGCTGCAAACTCAGAATCATTATGAGTATCTGTGTAGCGTAAATAATACCAAGAACTACCAGCCCACTGCGGCATAGTATTGGTTTCGCGTTTCGCTGGCCCGCCACATTCTGGACAAGTTGTATTAACCCATTCATCAATCGCTGCTAGAGGTGACTCGCCTGTACCAGTAGGTTCATAATTTTTCACTTCTGGAAGAACAACCGGCAGTTGATCTTCAGGCACAGCAACAACTCCATCTTTCTCACAATGGACCAATGGAATTGGCTCACCCCAATAACGCTGACGGCTAAAGACCCAATCGCGCAGTTTATATTGCACTTTTGGTATACCAAATTTTCCAAAATCAGCAAATTCTTGCAATTCAATTATTGGTAAATCAAATTTTTCTGCAAACTCTCTATCACGGACGTCATGGCCAGGAACTGCCATAATCGCACCTGTGCCGTATCCGCCTAATACATAATCTGCTACCCAGATCGGGATCTCCTGGTTAGTTGCCGGATTAATGGCTTTAACCCCAAGTAACTCAACGCCAGTCTTAGTCTTGTCTTCTGCGGTTCGGTCTAATTCTTCCTTAGCCAGAGCTTCAGACACATAACTATTTACCTCGTCTAGATTCTCTAGTGTATGACCGAGCTGTTTAATTAGTTCATGTTCAGGAGCTAAAACTAAATAGGTCGCACCAAAAATCGTATCAGGTCGGGTGGTGAAGACTGTTATCTTTTTATCCGTACCTCCAATTTCAAAATCAATTTCTTCACCAACTGATTTTCCTATCCAGTGCGCTTGCTGAAGGACTACCTGCTCTGGCCACTGCGGTAGATTCTTTAAGCCTTCCAGGAGCTTATCTGCGTATGCAGTGATTTTTAAATACCACTGGCGCAATTCCTTCTTCTCTACTTTGGCACCACAACGCTCACAATGCCCAGCAATCACTTCTTCATTAGCTAAACCAGTTTTATCATTTGGGCACCAGTTAATTAAACCAGTGGCTTCATAAGCTAGCCCAGCTTTATAAAATTGTAAGAACAACCATTGAGTCCATTTGTAATAGTTTGGATCCGTAGTATTAATTTCACGGCTCCAATCAAAACTATAACCAAACCGTTGTAATTGTTTTTTGATGTTAGCTATATTGCTGGCAGTAGTTTCTGCTGGAAGTTTGCCGTGTTTAATGGCGTAGTTTTCTGCTGGAAGACCAAAAGCGTCCCAACCGATTGGAAATAACACTTGCTGTCCTTGCATTCGATAGTAACGAGCAATCACATCGGCGGCTGTATAGGGCCGGACATGTCCCATATGCAAACCTTCGCCAGAAGGAAAAGGAAATTCTACCAAAACATACTTTTTTGCATTGCCTGATTCAGATGCTGCAAAAAAGCTTTGTTGTTGCCAGAGCTCTTGCCACTTCTTCTCTATTTGTTGTGCATTATATTTCTTCATCAAGTTTGATTAGCTTCTGAAAATGCTGATAATCCTTTTTCTGCTCCCAATCGCCGCCCCACTCCCAACCGCGCTCTTTTAAGAATTTTACCACTGGATGGTCGGCACATAACGTTCCAGGTGTCTCCAGATGATATTTACCATTGGCTGGTTCAGTGATATTTTCGTCAATTATAACAGGATTTTGACGAGGATTAATATCTACAGCCAAGCCATAACTATGATAAGACAGCTTATCTTGATCTTTGACTTTTCGGTAATTGAATCCCGAAGTGTTATTTGCCGCCATCGAAGCTTCGTCATCATTATTATATAGTATTACTGGCTTAATAGATTCAATCGGGAAATAATTAGACTCTGGTAGAGTGATAATAAAATTGAACACATCTTGAATGTCTTTAGTGAGTTGTTGATGAATCACCAATTGTCCTTCGTGAAATTTATGATCAGCTGAGAGATATTTGAGACTCAGTAACTCTTGCTGTTCTAAAATTTCTTCCGGGCAATCAGGATAATCCAAAGCTTGTTCTCTAGTTAATTCACTATCGATGATCGGTCGTTCAAAACTTCCATCTTGAATTATTGATTGTTCAAATTTATTCTTTTCCATATTATTTTGCCTGATGAAATAAGTCGTGTTTTTCTTTTTCTAATAAAACCAACAGTTGGTCAAAATATTTTTTTACTTCGGCATGTGCGGCAACTTTAGGAGCTTTATTTTCAACCAACTCTTCAAAGGTTACACCTTTTACTTTCCATAACTTTCCACCATCTAAGTAAATGTTAATTGGAGCAACGACTTTATCGAGTGCGTAGATAAATTTACTTTCCTCATCATCTCGCCCTTCGTATTGCTCAATGAGATCTGTCATTTCTGAAAATTCCGGAAACTCTTTTTTTAATCTTTGCAAAGCTTCATACTCGCGATCCACTTTGCTATCAATAACTGCTTGATCTTTATCAAAAATGTAAGTATCCCCCGCATAAACTTCTACTAAATCATGGAGCATCGCATACTTAATAGCTAAATCAATATTCAAAGGCAATTTATAGTTTGAAATTATATACCAAGCTACTAATGCCAATTGATAGCTATGCTCAACATCGTTCTCGTTTCGATTAGTACCAGCAACAAAAATTGTTCTTTCTACTTTTTGGAAGTCATGAGTAAGCTTGATGAATTTAAAAATTTGATCTAATTCCATTAAATTTTAAATAATTTTCTGGCGTTTTGCGTGGTCGTATTGGCGACTTCATCTACTGAAATATTTTTCCACTCTGCAATCTTCGCAGCAACTTCGGGCAAGAAACTTGGTTCATTTCTTTTGCCGCGCTGTGATTTCGGAGTTAAGTATGGCGCATCTGTTTCTAGAATAATATTTTCCAAAGGCACAGCTTTCACTACTTCCTCACTTCGCCCAGTTTTATCAAAAGTAATAATGCCGTTTAGGCCAATGTATCCACCGAGGTCTACGAATTTTATCGCAGTCGCAGCATCGCCGGTGTAGCAATGAACTTCGAAACGCAACCCCTCCCCATCCCCTCCCCATTTTGGGGAGGGGTTTTGGGTGGGGTTCTTCACTGCTTTAATTATCTCAAGCAAATCTTCGTAGGCATCAACAGTGCCATCGCTTGGTCGGCAATGAACACACAACGCTTTGTCTAATTCCAAAGCGAGCTTAATTTGCTCATCAAAAGCAGCTCGTTGCAATTGTTTGATTTCGTTATGGTCACGGTCATCCGGAAGACGGTAATAATCCAAACCACACTCCCCGATTCCAATCACGCGCTCATCTTGCGCTAATTCGCGATACAACTTAGCGTCAAAATGTTCTTCATGGGTTTTTGAAACCACTTCTTCTTCATCTTCGTAATCGTGCGCGTAAGTATGGGAAGGATGAAGACCAACGACTGCATAAACATTTTCTGGAAATTTCTTAAGCATCTCTACGGCTTGCCGGCTGGTATCAATCTGTGTTCCAACATTAACCACAGCAACCCCAGCATCATGAGCTCGCTTGATTACTTGTTCAGCGTCCTCTTCAAACGCACGGATATTTACATGTGTATGTGTGTCTATAAATTTCATTAGTCGATGCGTGGGAATAAAGGTTCAGCCTTAGTAATTTTTTCTGCAGTTACTATATCTAATATTTTTTGGGCGGTTTCAGGGATGAATGGTAGTAAGTGCTTCGCGGTAATTTCTAATATCAAGATTACTTCTTTGCTCACACTAGTGAACTTGTCCATATCTGTCTTTGGTAATTCCCACAATTTATTTTCATCAATAATCTTGTTTCCTTCAGCTACCCATTCCCAAATTTTGGCTAGCGCTTCATGGAATTTATATTCTTCAATAAGCTTGTCTACATCTTGTTCATTAAGAGCAACTGCCGTTGGTTCAACTGAGACAGGAATAACACCATCCAAATTTTTCTCAATCAAATTTGTAATTCGGCTAACTAAGTTGCCCAGTCCATTGGCAAGATCACCTTCGTAACGTGCGCGTAATTTTTCTTCGCTAATATCACCATGAGAATCAAAAGGTACTTCGCGAAGCAAGAAATAGCGAACCACATCAGCGCCATACTTTTCTACCCATTCATTTGGGTCAATGATATTACCTGTGCTCTTAGAAATTTTTTCGTGATTCAAAGTTAAAAAGCCATGAACTGCAACCTTCTTTGGAATCTCTAAACCAGCAGCTAATAATAGCGCTGGCCAAATAATACAATGGAACTTGGCAATGTCTGGACCGATCACATGAACATCTGCCGGCCAATAATCCTTGCCGCCTGTGTAGTAATTAATCAAAGCATCAACCCAAACATAAATAGTTTGTTCTTTGTCCCAAGGAACTGCAATCCCCCACTTCACATTGGGACGAGTCGCTGCAATATCCTTAAAACCTTCCTCGAGCATTGCCAAAATTTCTTTACGGGAATGTTCTGGATAAATTTGTAGCTCGCCAGATTCAATTTTCTGTTTGATGGTGTCGGTAAAAGCAGAAACTTTAAAAAACCAGTTTTTTTCTTTGATCAACTCTGGTGCTTTCTTGTGTTCGGGGCATAATCCATCGACTAAATCTTTTTCTGTAATAAATGCCTCATGACCCACACAGTACAAACCTTCGTAATCAGCTTCGTACAGATATCCATTATCTTTAATTTTCGTGACGAGCTCTTCAACAGTTTTAACATGATCTTCGTCGGTCGTGCGGATGAATCTATCGTAGTTCAAATTTAAATTATCCCAAGCTAGTTTGAATCCTGCCGCTGCTTCGTCAGCAAATTGTTCAATCGGTAAACCAGAGTCCGCGGCAAATTTTTCGATCTTTGCACCATGCTCATCTGTACCAGTGAGAAATCTCACATCATCGCCCTGAGCGCGATGAAAACGCGCCAACACATCAGCGGCCACCTTCTCGTAAGAATGGCCAATATGCGGCTTACCATTGATGTAATCAATTGCAGTTGTGATGTAGTATTTTTGGTTCATAAAATAGAAAAAGGCCTTAATTTAGGCCTTTATAGTATAGCTATTAATCATTTAGCTCACAAGCTCACTACTTAGCTGGTTCTGCTGGCTGAGTATGAAAAAATTCCTGAATTATTACAGTGATAGCGCCAGCCAATGGCACTGCCAAAAGTACCCCTAAAATCCCGGCCAACTTAAATCCGATCAATAAAGCTAATAACACTACTAAAGGCGAAGTACCAACAGTCTTCTCCATAATCTTTGGTACCAAAATATATCCTTCAGTTTTCTGTATCAGAATATATAACACGATTACACCAATCACTAATGGCGGGCTCTGAATTAACGCAAAGAATACAGCTGGTATGGCGGATACAAATGGT
This sequence comes from uncultured Candidatus Saccharibacteria bacterium, assembly GCA_964594755.1. Classification (GTDB taxonomy): domain Bacteria; phylum Patescibacteriota; class Doudnabacteria; order UBA920; family UBA920; genus UBA920. Next base: position 41,957 of record CAZQMO010000005.1, read on the forward strand.
CCAATGTAAGGAACTACTTCAAGCAGCCCAGCGATCAATGCCAAAACCAAAGCATACTCAACACCAAGCAAGCTCAACCCAATATAGGTTAAAGCAAAAATAAAGACACTGAGAATAAATTGACCTACCACCCACATCCCCATCTTCTTTTGAATTTTGGCAATCAGTCGTACTGTTGTATCCTGATATTGCTTCGGGACCAAATCGCCAATAAATCTTTTCATACCTCTATCTGCAGCAACTATGTAGAATGAAATTACCAACACTGTTACTATTGCAACCAGACCATTAAACAGACCTAGAGTTCGGTCAAACAAATTACTACCAAATCCACTATTAGAAAGGATGGCATCAACAATTGCAGATAAATTAGCTCCCCCAAACAACAAAGTTAAATTTGGATAGCGAGCCTGCAACTCTACTGCTAAAGCTGGCAGGTTGGCAGCTAGCACTCGGGCCTGATCAGCAACCAAAGGTGCCATCAAAGCAACCACTAAACCAAATAACCCAAACACCAAAACGTACGCGGCCAATACACTTACAAAACGCGGAATCTTATACCGGGAAAAGTAATCAGCCATTGGCTCCATAGCTGAGGCCAGTACCAAAGCCAACAGAATCACAATCACAATATCGCGAATCACCCATAAAAAAGCCAAAGCCAATAAAATCACTACCACCCGTAAGATCACTTTAGTTGAATTGTCTAATCGGTATTCCATGGGCTAATTATACATTAAAAATTAAAAATCCGACTACGCGGTCGGATTCTCGGAAGATTCTTCGGGATTATTTTCGAGCGCGGCTTTAGCCTCAGCCATCTGTGCATCAAGCTGCTTAATGCCTTCCAAACAGTAGACCCGAATTTGTTCGCGCAAAAAATCAGTCAGCCCTTCGTTCTGAATGTCGCGAATTAAAATATCTTTGATTGTGCGGTCCAAAGCGGATTGTTCAATCAAATGAATGATTTTCTCTAATTTTTCGTCCATATGTATATGCTAGTTGCTTTCCGGAGCCTCAAAGCTGGGATCAACGTTTTTTCCTAATTCAATAAAATTATTGCGGTGATAACTCATCTCCGACATTTCCTTGATATCGATTAACTTGAGTTCTGGATAATTTTTGCTTACCTCAGCACCGAATCCTGGCGCTGCCTCACGTGTGAATCCCATATGACCTTTCTTTTATTTCTAGACTTTTTTCCGCAAAGTCTTGAGTAATTTAATATCTGACTCAACTTTATCATGCTCGGTTTCTAGAATCAAGGGAATTGCCATTTTTCTTTTGGATAATTCTGCCAGGAATGCTGCGAACCCAGTTTTTCCTATCTCGCCGTCCCCAATATGCTCGTGGCGGTCACGATGGGAGCCCAATTCTACCTTAGAATCATTGACATGGCTCATGGCAAAGTACTCAAGACCAATAGTTTTATCAAATTCTTTGAATAGTTTAGTAACTGAAGCCTTATCGCGGAGGTCATAACCGCTTCCAAAGGCATGTTGAGTGTCAAAGCAGATGCCGCCAAAGTGCTTATTCTTCTTGATTGGCTTCATTAGCTCGGCCAACTCTTCAAAAGTGTCCCCAATTACACTACCAGCTCCAGCGGAGATTTCGATGAGCAGCTTGGTACTGCCTTTGTAGCCGTCCAGGACTTTTTTGAGACCGTCCTTTGCCTGCTTCATCCCTGCCACCTCTCCTAAGTCCTTAAAACTCCCTGGATGAAACATCACGTACTTCGCGCCCAATTGAGTGCCACGCTCTAAATCTGTGCGAACCAAATTAATTGAGCCATGGAAAGTGGATTTTTTGCTCGAACCAAAGTTGAGGATGTATGGAGCGTGAATAACAAAAGTACTAAACCCCGCAGCTTTCATCTCTGCAGAAAATTGCTGCTCAATTTCTTTGGTGATTGTTGGCGCGGCCCCGCCTTGCGGACTGCGGCTAAAAATCTGGAAAGTTTCGCAGCCGAGCTCTTTAGCCCGACCTGGCGCGTTAAACAAACCGCCGGCAATAGAAACGTGGCAGCCAATCATCGGTACTCCTCCCCCTCGCGAGGGGGAGGCTGGGTGGGGGTTAGATTTCATAAAACCCTCCCCTAACCCCTCCCTTAAAAGGGATAGGGAAAATTACTTCTTTGCCCATGCTCGGATAATTTTGTTAATTTTGGCTTCCATCGGTTTTTTATAAGGGCCGACCACGGCAAAGCTCAACTTTTCTGACACAAACAAGTCTTTGGCGATTTTTACAATCTCCGCCTTAGTCACGCTATCAATTTCCTTAAAAGCCTGAGCCGGAGTCTTTACTTCCTTCTTAAATGCTGTTTGCTCCAAAAACCAATCAAGCCGAGCCTGGTTGTCTTCCAAATATATAGTAGTGCGGCCTTTTAAGTACTCTTTGGCTTTGACTAACTCTTTATCCGAAATATCACCGGCCTTGATTTTATCCAATTCTTGCAAAGTGACCGCAACTGCCTCTTCTAACTTTGCCACCTGGACTCCAGCAGAAATATCAAAGACACCGGTATCAATGTAGGCGCTTTGCCCGGCGCGAACATAATAGGCCAATCCCCGCTTCTCGCGAATCTCTGTAAACAACCGGCTGCTCATGCCGCCGCCCAACACCGAACTGAGTACCGCGGCAATCCGGCCGCGCTTATCATCGTAGCCAAAAGATTTAAAACCCAAGTCAAAGTGAGCTTGCTGAGTATCCTTAAACTTCACTGCTACGCGTGGTTCAGTTTGATGGTTTTTGGATTTATCCCAGCCGTTAAACTTTTTGGCTGGAATTTTTTCCCAATATTTTTTGATGAGAGAATTTAGTTTCTTGCGATCATATTTACCCGAAATGCCAACTATCATGTTGCCGGTTTGGTAGTGGCGTTCCAAATAACTGCGAAACATAGCTTGAGTAAATTTAGTCACAGTTTCTGGAGTGCCGGCAATATCGCGGCCCAAAGCTTGCTTCGGCCACATCGTTTCCTCTAACAAATTTGCTACCACCGAACGAGGACTGTCTTGATACATATTTATCTCTTCTACGATGACACCTTTCTCGCGCTCCAGCTCTGGCTTATCCAATAACGGCTGCTGAATCATGTCCGTAAGTATTTCAAAAATCATTTCCAAGCGGCTATGATGCGCTTTAATGAAATACTGGGTATGCTCTTTGCCAGTGTTGGCGTTCATCTCGCCACCGATTCCATCAACAAGTTCAGTAATCGCCATGGCGCTTGGGTATTTTTTGGTCCCTTTGAATAGAAAGTGCTCTAAGAAATGAGAGATGCCGTTTTCTTTTGCAGTTTCACTACGTGAACCAGTCTTCACAAAAAAATCCACCACTACGCTTTCGGCATCAGTGGAAGGAACTTCGATAATGGTTAACTTATTTTTTAAAACTCGTTTGTAGTATTTCATTATTCTTCTAATTTACTTTTAATGCGCGCGACTAAATCATCAGCATTGATGCGCTCTTGCTGCATTGTATCTCGATCACGAATAGTGACGGTGTTATCTTCTAAAGTGTCGAAGTCGACAGTGATGCCATAAGGCGTTCCGATTTCATCTTGACTGTAATAACGCTTTCCGACATTACCACGGTCATCCCAAGCAACATTGAAATGCTTGCGTAGCTCATCATATATAGAGCGGGCCTTAGCGACCAATTCTGGCTTATTCTTAAGGAGTGGGAACACAGCTGCTTTGTAAGGCGCTAACTTGGCTGGTAGAGATAACCACACGCGCTTATCATCACCTTCACCGTCTTCTTGGTAGTGAGAAAGCAATGTTACCAAAAAAGTTCTATCAACTCCCCAAGTTGGTTCAATGACGTGAGGTAAATATTTTTCATTGGTTTGCGGATCCATATATTCCAAACTTTCACCGCTAGCGTCTTGATGATTCTTCAAATCGAAATCACCACGGTACGCTAAACCATACAATTCTTTGGTGCCAAATGGATATTCATATTCAAAGTCCAATGTACGTTTGGAATAATGAGCTCTGTCCTCAGCTGGAATTTCAACTTCATGAACCTTTTCCATATTTAGTCGCAAGTCATCACGCATCCACTTTATCATTTCTGCTTTCCAGGCTTCAAAATATTTATTCCAATCTTCATCAGTTTTTGGCTGAGGAATAAAATATTCAATTTCCATTTGTTCAAACTCACGCGTTCGGAAAATAAAATTGCCGGGGGTAATTTCATTACGAAAAGCTTTTCCAACCTGAGCAATACCAAAAGGAATTGGTTTGCGCGAAGTTGTGGCAATATTTTTGAACTGAACGAACATCGCCTGCGCAGTTTCTGGACGGAAATAAGCAACGTTTGCATCATCTTCTGCAGGACCAAGAAAAGTTTTCAACATCAAGTTGAATTGCTTAGCTTCAGTAAATTCATGCTCCCCGCCTTTCGCGCATCTTAAATCTTCTGGTAAGTTGTCCGCGCGCATGCGTTCGTTACATTTTTTACATTCAACAAGTGGGTCAGTAAAAGTCGCTAAGTGCCCAGAAGCTTCCCAAACTTTGGGATTCATAACTAATGCCGCATCAATCCCGACCATGTCGTCACGCTGTTGTACAAAACGCTTCCACCACAAATTTTTGATGTTGTTTTTGAGTTCAGTTCCGAGTGGACCGTAATCCCAAGAGTTAGCTAAGCCACCATAAATTTCGGAGCCAGGAAATACAAAACCCCGACGTTTGGCCAGGGAAACAATTTTATCCATCTTGTCAGTCGAAGCTCTAGCGGAGGTTGATAAATCAGGCGTATTCATGAAGAAATTATATCAAATTAAATACAGAGCGGCAAAAGGAAAAGCTCTCACAAGGAGAGCTTTATTAATCATCGCAGGCTTACCATTCCGGGAATAGTCTTTGCTTCAGGGAAAGGCATCGGGTTGGCTAGCATTACTGCGATGAAGGCCAGAACCACAATGACGAGAATTACCAGTTCTCTATCAATGAGCTTCATGGTGGGCACCTCCTATTGCTGGGCTAACCCCTTGATGCTTTTATTATATCACTTTTTAGTGAAATCTTTAAAATTTTTCACCATATCGTCAAAGTAATCAAATTCGATGGCTTTGCGAATCTTCTCCATAAGATTTAGATAGAAGCGCAAATTATGCATTGTTGCCAATCTCACGCCAAGCATCTCTTCGCTAGCCAGCAAGTGGCGGACATAGGCACGGGTATGATTTAAACACGCATAACAATTACAAGTCGTGTCGATCGTAGTGAAGTCTTCTTTGTATTTTTCCAGTCGTACATCAATGGTTTCGTAGCCTTCATTACCATTTTCATCTTTAGCGGATATATATAGACGGCCATGACGCGCTTCCCTGGTTGGAATGACACAGTCAAAAGTATCACAACCGCGCGCAACTCCTTGAACAATATCAAAAGGTGTTCCAACGCCAAGCAAATGCTTTGGTGCAGTTTCTGGCAGGTGCGGAATAGTGTATTCAATGGCCTTCATCATTTCTTCGTGCGGTTCACCAACTGCCACTCCCCCGATTGCAAAACCTTCGAAGCCAAAATTAACCATGGTCTCGGCGGACTTTTTGCGCAAGTCTTCAAAACTCGCACCTTGAACAATCCCCCACAATTTCTGGCCAGGATTAATCGGGTCACCATCTTCGACGATTCGCTTATGTTCACGCACAGCACGTTCGGCCCAGCGCTCGGTCAATTCAATAGATTCCTTACTGCGCTCATACTCAAATGGATAACCAGGAAAGTCATCTAAAATCAAAGCAATATCGCTTCCTAAATTAGCTTGAATCTGAATGGATTTCTCTGGTGAAAGAATTTCTTGCTTGCCGTCCAAATCAAACTGGAACAGCACACCTGCTTCCATCACTTTGCGCATCTTGGCCAATGAATAAACTTGAAAGCCACCACTATCAGTAAAGATTGGGCCTTTCCAGTTCATAAACTTATGTAAGCCACCAGCTTTGTAAACCAACACATCACTCGGGCGTTGCCATAGATGATAAGTATTGGCCAACAGCATGGTCGCGCCCCAAAACTTGAGCTCTTCGCTAGTAACTGTTTTCACGGTACCTTTGGTGCCAATTGGCAAAAACTGCGGCGTGGTGATATCACCATGCGCAGTATGAATAACTCCCAGACGAGCTTTGGAGTTAGGATCTTTTTTTGTAATATCAAAGTAAGCCATGAAGTTAACAAAGGGCCACAGTTGTGGCCCAGTAAAGTTTATCGATTAGCGCCATTAGGACGTGGTGGTCGGGAACGATGCCCGTCTCGTGCGCCTCCTCGGCCGTGATCTCCGCCCCGACCATTTGGTTTCCAATCGAAACCACGACGACCGCGATCAAAAGCTTGCGACTGTGCCAATTGTTCAGGTGTTGGTTCTGGAGCGTAAGGTTTGTGAGTTAGGTTGATGCGACCTTGGTCGTCAATTTCTTGAACTTTCACTTTAAGTGTATCGCCTAACTTCACGACGTCTTCTACTTTATTAACATGATAGTTAGCAAGCTGAGAAACATGCACCATACCATCACGGCCAGGTAAAATTTCTACGAACGCGCCGAAGTCCATGATGCGAACAACTTTTCCCTCAAACTCTTCACCTACAGTAATTTCACGAGTTAAATCTTTAATCATCTTTACCGCTTTTTCACTCATCTCAGCATCAGTAGATGTAACCATAACCAAACCATCGTCTTCTATATCAATCTTTACACCAGGACATTCTGCAATAATGCCGTTAATAGTTTTTCCACCACTGCCGATAACGTCTCGAATTTGATCCGGCTTGATCATAAAGCTGGTAATGCGAGGTGCATAAGGAGAAAGTTCAGGTCGCGGCGCTGACAAAGCTTCTTTCATTTTAGAAAGAATATGCATACGCGCTGGCTTGGCTTCTTCTAGAGCCTGTGCCAAAATTGCTGCTGTCAAACCCTTTACTTTGATATCTAACTGCAGTGCAGAAACGCCTTGTTCATTTCCGGTTACTTTAAAGTCCATATGACCATTAAAGTCTTCAATACCGGCAATATCGGTTAAGACTTTGAATTTCTCTGGATTGCTCTCATCCATTACCAAACCCATGGCTACACCACCGATAATAGTAGAGATTGGCACACCGGCATCCATCAAGGACAAAGTTGAACCACAGGTAGATGCCATAGAAGTAGAACCATTAGAAGACATTGTCTCGGAAACAAGGCGCATAGTGTAAGGGAAGTCTTCTTGTTTTGGTAAAGCAATCTCTACTGCACGTTCAGCGAGTGCGCCATGACCAACTTCGCGACGGCCTGGACCACGCATTGGCGAAACTTCACCAACGCTATAGCCAGGAAAATTGTAATGGTGAATGTAGCGCTTGGCCCGGCCTTCAGTTGGATCATCCATACCATCTAATAACTGCTCATCGCCTTTACTGCCGAGCGTAACCACGGTGAGAATTTGGGTTTCACCACGAGTAAACAACGCACTACCATGAGCGCGCGGCAAAACGCCTACCTCAGCGGTAATCAAACGTGTCTCGTTTAATTTACGACCATCAACACGGCGTTCATTTTCTAAAATTTGCTTTTGCTGATACTTTTTGAGCAGTTTATCAACACTACCTGCTACTTCTTTGGCGATGTTAATATCTGTACGTTCGCCAAGTTCCGCCTTAACTTGCTCAGTAATTTCTGCTGTGAGATTCTGAATGTTGATATCGCGCTCTGCTTTTACAGGCACATAAACAGCAGCTTCAATCTTATCGTCTGTCAGCAACGCGACTACTTTGTCCATTACCTCAGCAGAATATTCTTTGATAATCGGAGTTGCTTTAGCTTTTCCAACTTGTTTCTGGAATTCAGTTTGTACATCAGTAAGTTCTTTTAAATGCGCCTGCGCAAATTCAATCCCGCCAACTATATCAGATTCCGATACTAGATTAGCACCTGCTTCCACCATAATTATATGCACGGAGGTACCGCACACAATTAGATCCAAATCGGATTGCTCACGCTGGGCATTAGTTGGATTAACCACGTACTGGCCGTCTACTTTTCCGACGCGGACACCAGCTACCGGCCCATCAAAAGGAATGTCAGAAATATGCAGCGCCATCGCCGCAGCATTCACAGCCACCATGTCCGGGTCGTTTTCACCATCCACAGACAAAACAGTCGCCACAACTTGTACATCGTTGCGCATATTCTCAACAAACATTGGCCGCAGAGTGCGATCAATAATGCGACCAGTCAAAATCGCATCATCAGTGGCACGACCTTCGCGCTTAACCCAGCGACTGCCTTTAATTTTGCCTGCAGCGTATAAACGCTCTTCATAGTCCACGAGCAACGGGAAAAAGTCCATACCCTCGCGAGCTTGCTTACTCATAACTGCAGTAGCTAACACTACTGTATCGCCGAGGCGCGCTAACACCGCGCCATTGGCCTGACCGGCTAACTTGCCAGTTTCAAACTTCCACTCTTTGCCACCTACTTGGGTGGTAATGGTTTGTGAGGTCATAAATGTCCTTGGCGCCAATCCTTATCCGAGCGGGAAGATTTCCAAAGTGCTGAGCCTTCGCCAGCTGGCGAATTCGGCGCAATACCTTGGGAACCTCCTACTCTACTCGGTCTATATTATAGATTGGCGCATTAATTAATTGATATCCGTGTAGATATTAAAATCGCGCAAAAACAGATCTGGATCTGGCGTGCTGCCATATAACAAGTGATTAATATTATCCTCAAACATATTTTCAGGCTTCGGGCGGTCCTTGCCACGTAAACGCTGCCAGTTCTCCCACTGCTTGATAAATTTAGTATAGTCTTCGGTGCCTACATCCCCAAACTGTTTATTGATGTGCTTATTCTTGATTTCGTTGACTTTACGAATAAATTGATCCTTATGCTGATCAGTAACATGGCCCTTAGTTCTGACTTCTTGCTTAATTTGCTCTATATCTTGATCAGCCATGATGTCTTTTATGATATCTTGGTTGCAAGCCATCCAAATTCTTTCAAACTCTTCTGCGTCTAAGGCGGGATTAGTGTTGATATTTTCCATAAACATTACAAAGCCCCACCTAAAAAGATGAGGCTCAAATCTTTAATTTGAATCGCGCTTTAACTTCAGTTTGTCGGCAATCTTTTCATAGCGAGTCTGGTCTTCGCCTTTTAGGTAGCGAAGTAGTCTGCGGCGATTACCAACCATCTTCAGAAGTCCGCGGCGGGAGTGATTATCTTTACGGTGCTCCTTAAGGTGTTCGCTGACTTGTTCAATCTCTTTGGTAAGGATAGCGATCTGCACCTCAGGGGAGCCAGTATCATCTTTATGTACTTGGTACTTTTTGATGATGGCGTCTTTTTCCTTTTTAGTTAACATATACTTCTTGCCCTGCGTAGCTTCAGCGAGACAGGTCCTTTATGCACGTCGACTGCAGTATATTCAGCCGCGTAGTTAATTACTAGACGAATTATAACAATTATCGCCAAAAATCGCAAGTTTTGACCCTTGTCGCACAATTGAATAATTTACGACGCGGGTATATAATCAAACTAGCCTATTCTAAATGAAATCAAAACAAAATGGCCGACCATCGAACTAGAATCGACAAGTATATCCAAGACTTCCTAGACTACTGCGAAATTGAGCGAAATAAGAGCGATTTAACAATTCGCAATTATAAGCACTATCTCGCCCGTTTTTCTGATTTCTGCAAACAACATAGTATTTCCCGCCCTGAAGACGTTGATTTAGATACAGTTCGCAGCTTCCGTCTATATTTAAACCGGTTCGAAGACGACAAAGGCCGTCGTTTAAAGCTGATTACGCAAAATTATCATGTAATCGCTGTGCGGGCCTTTTTAAAATATTTAGCTAAACGCGACGTTAATACCCTGTCTGCAGAAAAAATTGAATTAGCTAAGAATCCTAGCCGTGAGGTGTCTGTGATGACCAATGAAGAAGTTCAGCGCATTAAAGATGCTACAGCTGAAGAAAAGAATGAGATGAATCGACTTCGTGATGCTGCGATCTTGGAATTACTGTTTTCTAGTGGAATTCGTATTTCAGAGTTGGTTCAATTAAAAATTACCCAGTTAAACTTCAAAAGCGGTGAATTCACAGTTCGTGGTAAGGGCGACAAGCTAAGACTGTGTTTTATGTCTGAACAAGCCATAAAAGCCCTGCAGGCGTATTTAAAGAAGCGCCACGACAATAATCCAGCTTTATTTGTTAGTCATTCCAAAATCGGTAATTCAGTTGAAAAGCAAATGGAGAGCGTGGGAGGGAATAGCAAGGTTCCGGGGTTAACCGCGCGCAGTGTACAAAGACTGGTACAAAAATACGCCATGCTGGCAGGGATTATGCATAAAGTCACGCCGCATACATTCCGGCATTCATTTGCCACTGATTTGCTTCAAAATGGCGCGGATATTCGTAGCGTGCAAACCTTGCTAGGCCACGCCTCAATTACTACCACTCAAATCTATACTCACGTCACAAACCAGCAATTAAGGGATGTGCACAAAAAATTCCATAATAAAAAATAGTCTGGCTTGACCTTGGATTTAGGTCAGTTATAATTGATTCCTGACCTAAAAATCAAATAGGAGGAATCACCGGATGCAGAATATCCTCAGAAAGCTCATCTTCGCAACAGCTATCTTTCTGATGTTTGTTGCGATCGTGAAGTGTCAATCTGTTACTTTTGGAAACCAATCTAGCTTGCCGGCTTCCGAAACGGAGCCAGAGTGGAAATTCTCCTTCAACACAACTTTCCAAAGCAAACTAGAAACAAACAACAAACTGCCTTTAATCGAAGCGCCAGTGACGTTTGTCAGCGGGAAGTTTACCAAAACAGATCGTTATGGGGTAACTCAACTCCAATCGAATCTAGGATTGAGTAGCAGGCGAAACGAAGCTCAGCATTATTACGGCGTTAAGCTGAGCAGAACACAGAACCTCAACCAAACTCTTGACTTAAACGTAGGTGGTTCTTACCACTTTACTCGGAACAGGAGATTCGCCACGGTCTACAGCAGTTTAAACGCCAAAGTGTTGGGACCTGAAAAAAATACAACGAGTTCTGGTCCTCAACTAACACACAGTGAACTCTTTGCAAAAGTGGAATATTTTACCCCAACTGAATCGGGACTTCAGCTCCACAAAGGATTTACTGTCTCTGGAGGTTGGGACAACCAGTTCCAAGTCGGACGAATCTGGTTGCAACCTAGTGTCCAGTACATCTGGGATCATGGAGCGCTAGAAAAAGGGCAGCGAAAGATCGGAAACATTGATTTTACGATTGGCTACCAATTCAACAAACTTTGCATCGGTGGAGGACTCGACTATTCGAGATTTTTCTCGGGTCGACCTAACGAACGCAATTCATTGGTGGGCAAAGTCTTTGTCCGTTACAACTAACAATTTAGGTATCACTTCGGTGGTACCTTTCTTTATTTTCAAATTCTGTGTAAAATATACGGCATGTCCAAGAATTTTTGGAAAACTTTACCTAAACCAATCATGGCCCTGGCGCCACTGTACGATGTGACTGATGAAGCGTTCCGACGCATCATCGCTAAGTACGGTAAGCCTGATGTCTTTTTTACCGAGTTCGTTTCTACTGATGGCTTAATGAGCGCTGGTCGAGAAAAATTAATCCATCATTTATGGCTCAGTGATGGTGAGCATCCTGTGGTCGCCCAAATATTTGGTACCAAGCCAGAGAAGTTTCGTGATACTGCCAAACTCGCAGGCGAACTTGGCTTTGACGGTATTGATATTAATATGGGTTGTCCTGATAAAAGTATTATCAAAACCGGTTCTTGCGCCGGCTTATTTCACACACCAGATTTAGCCAAAGAAATTATTTTAGCTGCCAAAGAAGGAGCTGGTGATTTACCTGTGTCATGTAAAATCAGAATTGGTGACACCAAGGTTGATTGGCAAAACTGGATTGGGAAATTACTGGAAGCCGAGCCTGCTAATATTTCCATTCATCTACGAACTCGTAAAGAAATGTCTAAAGTTCCTGCGCATTGGGAACTTATGCCAGAGATTGTAAAATTTATTCACGATGAGACCACACCAGAAACAAGACCGGTGATTATCGGTAACGGTGATGTTGGTTCAGTACAAGAGGCGAAGCAGAAAGTTGCTGAAACTGGTTGTGACGGCGTAATGATGGGCCGCGCCATCTTTGGTAATCCTTGGTTGTTTTCTGAACACCAGCCAACTCGGGAAGAGAAATTAACAGTTCTAATAGAGCACGTTAAACTTTATGACGAATTATTTCACGACATCAAACACTTTGACGTGATGAAAAGACACTTTAAAGCGTACATCAATGGTTTTGACGGCGCAGCTGAGTTACGCGCAAAATTATACGAATGCAAAACTGCAGCCGAAGTCGCAGAGATTATTCAGGCAGAACTTGATTAATTCTCTATTTTTCATTATAATTCTTTAGTTGTTACTCTAGACCATATTCACACTTGGGCCGAGCAGAGCGAGGTTAAGCGTGAATGTGGAAGGAGTAGTTTACGGAGGGCGGTAGAAATTGGCTTTAGCCGATTTCGTAAGCCCGAAGAAAACTACGACGTGCACCCGTAGCTCAGCTGGATAGAGCGTTCGCTTGCGGAGCGAGAGGTCATAGGTTCGAATCCTGTCGGGTGCACCACGAAAACCGCAAACAGCGGTTTTTGTTATAATATAAGCATCACGGCTCCGAAGCTCAGTTGGATAGAGCAGGGGCTTCGAGTAATTAATGAACTCTTGCTGATGGCCTCGTAGCTCAGTTGGATAGAGCAGGGGACTTCTAAGCCCAAGGTCACTGGTTCGATCCCAGTCGAGGCCACCAGCAAGAGTTTATGGACAACTTTCTTACTTGGGCCGAGCAAAGCGAGGTTAAGTAAAAAAGCTAAAGGAGTATCGGCGAAGCTGAGTTGCGACCCAACGAAAGTTGGCGTCGCACGGGTGCAGCCCGATACGACGCGGTCACTGGTTCGATCCCAGTCGAGGCCACCAGTTCAATTGTTACCATAAACATTTCCCTATCGTTATAAATGTGAGTAACAAAGGAGTTTAATGAATAAATCCAAAGTGCTTTTACATAGTTTTGGCCATGCAATCGGTGTCTTAGCGTATATCAGCCTAGTGGTCACCTTGATGACTAATCTAGAAAAGTACTTCGCCAACACGCCAGATACCTTTATGGCGCCGATTGCAATGTTGTTATTACTGGTACTCTCAGTTGCGGTTATGGCCATTCTTGTGTTCGGTCGTCCTATCTATTTATTTTTGAATAATTTCAAGCGAGAAGCATTTTTCTTTTTAGGATACACATTAGGATGGCTGTTATTATTCGTCATCATAGCTTTTATCACAATATTCATAGTTACAGTAAAATAATTCATGCAAGAACGCGTCCAAAAATTTTTAAGTGAGCAGGGGATAGCTTCTCGGCGCAAAGCTGAGGAGTTTATTAAGTCTGGGCAGGTATCAATTAATGGGCGCAAAGCCAAGCTTGGCGACAAAGTTGATCCAGAAAAAGATGAGGTAAAAGTTTACGGTAAAATAGTAAAACGCTCTGAGCGCAAAATTTACATCGCATTAAACAAACCAAAAGGTGTTGTTGTGAGCAAAAGTGATCCACGTAGACGCAAAACTGTGTTTTCCCTACTACCAGAAGATTTGCGAAACAAAGTTCATAATGTTGGTCGCTTAGACTATGATACCGAAGGCTTGTTATTACTGACGAACGACGGTGATTTAACGCAAGAACTCTCCCACCCCAAATACGAACATGACAAAGAATATGAAGTCATCACCGATGCAGAACCTAAGCCTGCTCAATTAGAGAAGCTTCGCGATGGTATTGAATTACCAACCGGGCTCACCTCCCCTGCTAAAATCAAACAACGCAGCGGCAAAATATATATTACTGTACACGAAGGTAAGAAACGACAAGTCCGCCGCATGTTCAATGCAGTTGGCTTAGGCGTGCACAATCTCAAAAGAGTCCGCATCAATAAGCTCACTCTCCCCGACATCCCTGCTGGTGAGTATATTGAAGTTCAGAAAAACGATATACTATAAATCATGTTAAAACATCCACAAAATAAAACAGCCAAAATCGTTTGGCTGATTATATTTTCCTCAGTGTTAGTAGCTGGGGTGATTTTGGTGACCAAAGATAACTCCCCTGCAGCTGAGTTAACTCAAGAACCACTCTTCACTAACCCAGATTCCCCTGCACCAACTGTAGAGACTCCTGAAAAAGAAACTATCACTCCCCCAGCCCAGTTAAAGCTAGTAGTCCCATTCACGTCACAAGCTCCAACTGCGAATTGGGATGAACTTCACAATGAGGCTTGTGAGGAAGCAAGTGTGATTATGGCTTGGGCTTATTTCAATAACATTACTTCTCTGCCTCCTGCCACAGTTGAAAGAGAAATTACCAAACTTACTAATTGGCAACAAACTAACTACGGTTATTATCTGAGTATTACTACTTTAGAAACAGCTCGTATGGCCAAGGAAGTTTATGGCTTGAATGCAGAAGTTACAAATTATAGTACACAAAAAATCAAGCAAGCTTTGGCAGAAGATAAGTTAGTGATTGTTCCGGCTCAAGGACAATTACTAGGCAATCCCAACTTCACTCCTCCAGGACCGCCATATCACATGCTAGTCATCACCGGATATTACACCAAAAACGGGGTTGATTACTTTATTACCAATGATCCTGGTACTCGTCGTGGTAAAGATTATGAATACACATTTGAAACCATGAGCACAGCTGCTGGAAATTACTCTCACACCACAAAAGAAGTCAGTACTTTAGAACAAGACATAATAATCGTAAGTAAATAAAAATCGAAACATAAAAAGAGGCGCGAGCCTCTTCTCGGGTTATAACTCCGGTAGCGAATCTATGTACGCTTCCTGTTTTGCTGATAATTTTCGCCATGATGAGGCGTCTCCGCCTTGCCCACAAATACCACTACGATAAACTTTAATTTGGGCTTGGCAACCACTCCGTACACACTTGGTAAGACCTTTTTGAACTGCAAAACTCCAAACAAGTATACTTCCGTCATCTTTCAATGGTTCTCGATGATGCGGCTCTTGACTGGGCTTATGAAAACCAAGTCTACAGAGCAACTGGTATATCATATTTCACCTCCTATGATTTTAGGTAGATTAGCAGTTTATATAGTATAATTCAATTCTATGAAATTACTTTGGGACTATTTAAAAAATTATAAAGGACTGTTAGCAGGGGCGTTGGTGCTAGCAGCTATCAACCAAATTTTTTCTTTGCTTGATCCGCAAATTTTTCGAATCTTAATTGACCGCTACGCCAACCGCTTTGCCGAACTCAGCGCCCGAGATTATCTAGAAGGGGTGGCTTTGCTATTGCTTGCCACTATGGTAGTAGCATTTATTTCACGCGTAGCCAAAAGTTTTCAAGATTACTACACCAATGTCATCACTCAACGTCTCGGCGCCAAATTGTATAACAATAGTGTGACTCATTCATTCTCACTCCCCTACGCAGTATTCGAAGACCAACGTAGCGGTGAATTCTTGGCCAAACTTACTGCCGCGCGCAACGATAGTCAGAAACTCATCCAACTAGCCATCAACACCTTGTTCTTTACTTTAGTTGGTGTGGTATTTGTCTTGATTTATGCCTTTATCGTTCACTGGAGCATCGGTTTAGTTTATGTTTTAATGATTCCTTCATTAGCTGCGGTAACTTTTTGGATTACTCGCAAGATTAAGGCAGCCCAAACTGAAATCGTCACCGAAACTCAAGCTTTGGCAGGTTCAACGACCGAAACTTTGCGCAATGTTGAATTAGTAAAATCACTTGGGTTAGAAGGACAAGAAATCACTCGCCTCAACGAAACCAACGAAAAAATTCTGGCTCTAGAACTCAAAAAGGTTCGTATGATTCGCACTTACAGTTTCGTCCAAGGAACATTGATCAACGGTTTGCGAATGGCCTTAATGCTGCTTATGTTATGGCTAATCTACACTGGACAAATCACCCTCGGTGAGTTCTTTAGTTTGCTATTCTATTCATTCTTTATTTTCAACCCACTCTCAATGCTCGGTGATGTATCTACGAGCTACCAAGAAACTAAGGCTAGTTTAGAAAAACTTGAAGAAATCTTGGCACAACCAGCTGAAACCAAACCAGAAAACCCAATCGCGGTAAAGGATATAGAGAATATTACTTTCGACAACGTTTCCTTTGGTTATCAAAGTGGAAATGATGAAGCGCTAAAGAACATTTCTCTCAACATTGAAGCTGGGAAAACCGTTGCCTTTGTCGGACCAAGCGGTAGCGGAAAATCCACCACTGTAAAGTTGATCGTCGGATTATATCAACCGACAGCGGGAACAATTTCTTTCAACAAAACTGCTGGTAACCAAATCGATTTTGTTGCCTTACGCAACCGTATTGGCTTAGTTGCTCAAGATACTCAGTTATTTGCCGGCACCATTAGAGAAAATTTATTATTTGTCCGTCCTGATGCCACGGACAGCGAAGCCATTCGTGCTTTGGAATCAGCCAGTGCGCATAGTCTCCTAGAACGCGGTGGTAAAGGATTAGATACTAGGATTGGTGAAGGCGGGTTAAAACTTTCTGGTGGTGAAAAACAGCGCTTAGCCATTGCCCGTGCCCTACTCCGCAATCCAGACATCTTAATCTTTGATGAAGCGACTTCAAGTTTAGACTCCATTACTGAAGAACAGATTACTAACACAATTAAAGACGTAGAACAACAGCATCCTGAATTGATAAGAATTTTAGTTGCTCACCGCTTATCTACAATTATGCACGCCGACACTATCTATGTTCTAGAAAAAGGTTACTTGGTTGAACAAGGAACTCACGATGAGTTACTCAAACAAAACGGACTCTACTCTGCCCTCTGGCGCCAACAAGTGGCCAGTAAATAAAAAAACTCGCCCTGAGCTTGTCCTAGGGCGAGTTTTATTATTTTGTAACGGTTCCTGATATATTTTTTATTCCCATAACAAGCACTTCAAACCCTTCACCTAAATCCATAACATAATAGTCTATAAGCTCATTACTTTGTTTTGCATCAAGTGTACCAAAATAATTTTGACTCAAGAGCACATTGGCTTGCTGCATTTTATAAGTCACAGCACTAGAAGATGGTATACCCTGATGAGAATAGATGTTCTTTAAGGCGCGATAGTCATACTCATCTGGCTCTTGCATGTTCGCAGCTGTCTCTACGGTATAAAACGCATTCATACAACTTTTAGCATCATTGGGATCCAGATATCTCATCGGGGAACCAAAAGTCCACCCTAATCCCCAGCAAAGTATTTTTTGACGAATAATATCATTACCATATTCTGACTTGGGATCAAATAGATAATAATCATTGAGCGCGACAGTACCGCCATGAATATAACCATTCGGGGCAACGTACATTGCTGCGATGGCTGGATAGACTCCTTGTTCAGAAAAATTACAAATATTCATTTTTTCTGGATCTAATCTGATTGGATTGCACTCAAAATCACCCCCGGCAATTTCTTCATAATCAACCAAACCACTTGCCTCCCAAATACCTATCGCCTTATTGATTGGGGGCTGCCACTGGAAAGAAGTATGATTAAGCAAAGGTATGCTTACTGGAAAATCCTCTGAATGTGGCCAATGAGGAGAATTTTCATCCGCACTTGAAAATAACGCGCTAGGAGGATTTGCGCTGTAATAACGCCAATAACCTAACCCTCCCGCCATCACAACAACTAACAGAATCAGCATTAAATGCTGCCGTGTTATTCTTTGCTTACTCAATATCGGCTGATTTGCCATATAATCCTTTGCCCTCCAATAATGATAATGTTACTTTAATTATAAAAGAAATTATCCTAACCCTATATTGCTTATCCACAGCAGAGATTATGCTACGATAAAAATACTGAATTCAAAAAACTAAAATGGAGGAAATACAATGACCGCAAGAGAATTTTTTGTGCGATCTGGGATTGTGACTTTTTATGTGGTTATGGTGATGTTGATTGGGCTTACAGGTTGGGTATTCCTCTACAAGAACTTGTACGCTCATTACTTCATTACCCCAAGAACAGAACCAGCATCAATCGAAGTTGTTAATAAAGTTGAAAGTCAACTTGCTATGGTTAGTGATAGCTATGGCTACTACGGCTCTGGCTGTCAGCTAACCAAAGAGGTTGTCATGGCCTCGCGACATCAGGTAGGCAATATCATTCTTGATCAACTAATCGGGGTCGAAGTCGATGTGTTTATCAATGATAAAAAAGCAAGAGTGATGAAATACTCCTCTACGCCGGGAGACATTGTCTTTCTGACCACCAACATGGAGGCGAATCCTGAGGTCGACAACTCTGTGTTCTCGAAGATTGCCCCACAGATAAACCAAACCGTCTACACTAAGGGTTACCCCGGCAGCATTAACAACCTCTTTCAAGGTGCTAAGATAATCAAAGTCGAAAGCAATGTGCAGGGCTTCACCGAATTTACCATCAGTAGCGATTATGTGGAACTGGGAATTTCTGGTAGCTGCATCTATGATTCTGGTGGAAATATTCTAGGGGTTATTAAAAAAAAGGAAAGCTTGCCGCCGCACATTGCGATAGTGACGCATGTGCAAGGTTATTAAAAAAGCGTACAGAACCTTCTGTACGCTTTCATTATTTCTTTTGCTCTTTGAGAGTCTGCAATTCATCCATGATTTTTTGCATGTGGGTTTGCAGTTCGTTCAAAGTTTTCATCGTGGCTGCATCATGAAGATCAGCTTCTTCATCATCCTTCTCGATTCCTTCGACGTCCTCTTGAATCTCATCAATATCTTTTTCGATTTCATCAATGTCTTTCTCGATTCCTTCGACGTCTTCGGCAATCTCTTCAATATCTTCTTCGACATCAGCTAAACTTTGAGTGTTTCGATTGACAGTAATCTGAATAAACAAGGCCAGATAAATTGCTTCCAAAGATACAGCTGTTGTGAGCACCAATAAAATGGTATTTAGTTCGACACCAAACTTCACAAAAGCAAAAGCAGTAATAAATACGATTGTATGAACAACAATAGAAGCCGGTGAGCCAATCCATGAGGTAACCCTGTCTGCCCAAGCTTCCAATTGTGTCATCGTCTTTTTTGTGTGTCTTGCAACCATGATGGCTCCTTTCCTAATTAATTACGGCAACAAAAAAATACTTCCCTGCCACGAGTATTAAATTCATCTAAATTATAGCATTTTTTCATGATTTGTCAAGAAATCTGCTATAATGTGATTATGAACCTCGAGGGTTTGAAACAAAATTTCAAAGGCGAAATTACAACTGATGAAGCTACACTAAATAAATTTTCTCGCGATGCGAGCATTTTTGAAATTCACCCAACTGCTGTGGTCAGCCCCCAAGATGCTGCTGATGTGTGCGCCTTGGTAAAATATGTGAATGCCAATAAAGCTGAACAGCCAGAACTCTCCCTTACTCCTCGCGCTGGCGGTACTGACATGACTGGCGGGAGTATTAACGATTCAATCATCATCAATCTCGAACATCTAAACCATATAACTAATCTCACTAGTGAAGCAGTTGAAACTGGGCCAGGAGTATTTTTTAGAGACCTTGAGCCTAAACTGCTTGCCAAAAATGTGATTATGCCAGCTTACCCAGTTTCTAAAGCTTGGTGTGCCACTGGTGGTATGGTTGGAAACAATGCGGGCGGTGAAAAAACTTTCAAATTTGGGCAGATCAAAAATTATGTTGCCGGACTTGATGTAGTCTTAGCTGATGGAAATAGTTATCATGTTAAACCATTATCCCCTGCCGAGCTAGAACAAAAAATTGCCAAAGGTGATTTTGAAGGCCAACTCTACCAACAAGTTTATGAGTTAATCCGGCAAAACTACCAAAAAATTCAAAAAGCCAAACCAACTACCTCTAAAAACTCAGCTGGTTATTTTCTTTGGGATGTTTGGGATAACCAAACTTTCGACCTCACTAAGTTATTTGTAGGTTCGCAAGGCACACTGGGCATAATTACTAATATTCAGTGGAAACTGGTACCTGTTGAACGAGGTCGCCAACTCATTGTTTTCTATCTCCACGACCTTAAACTACTTGGTGAGATCATTAATCACGTTAATGAACTCAAGCCGGAAAGTTTTGAAGTGTTTGATGATCAGACTTTTCGTTTAGCTATCAAATATTGGCCAGAAATGCTTGCTCGGATGAAAGGTTCTAAATTCAAGCTCTTGCGTCAATTTTTGCCAGATATGTGGAGCTTTATGACCGGAGGTTTACCAAAACTGGTGTTGTTAGCAGAATTTACTGCACCAACCCAAGAACAGGCCGCAAAAGCCGCTCACGAAGCTGCCCAAAACTTAAACCAACACTTCAATCTATCTGTAAAAGTTTGTAAAACCTTTGAGCAAGCTCAAAAATATTGGACTTTTCGCCGAGAAAGCTACAATCTGTTACGCCAACATAATGCTCGTAAAATCAGCGCACCGTTTATCGAAGACATCGCTGTTCATCCTGATCAACTCCCAAGTTTCATTCCCAAACTCAACAAAATTATTCAACGCTATCCTGACTTTATTTCTACTCTCGCTGGTCACGCAGGTGATGCTAATTTTCATATTATTCCTTTGATAGATTTATCTACCGAGGAACACCGCCGCCAAGTCGTGGAGATGAGTAACGCCGTGTTTGATTTAGTTAAAGAATACGATGGCACAATTACGGCAGAGCATAACGACGGCTTAGTGCGTGGTCCATTCTTAGAACACATGTATGGCACGGAAATATTTGGATTGTTCAAACAAGTCAAACAAATCTTTGACCCTCAAAACATTTTCAATCCTCATAAAAAGACTGACGCTGACATGCAGTACTACACCGAACATCTCAGACACAACTAAAACTCAGATTACTCTGAGTTTTATTGTTGCGGATCAAACATAGAGGGAGCCAGCTTTTCACCTGCAAGAAAACTGGCTATTTTGCGACCTCCAAAGATTGAAGGCAATAAGCCTACGCCGTTACAACCAAGATTGTAAAATAAAATTGGATTGTGTGGTTCTGGACCGATTAATCTAACGCCATTCGGGGTAAAACCCATCAATCCATGCCACAAAAATTTATAATGCAGTCGATCATGGACTTTCAGCTGGTAAGTTTTTTGCAAAAAATTGTTAAATTGGTGTAAAGCAAAATCTGGATAAGGCTCTTGATGATCATAATTTGCTGTATCTTCTAGTAAAGTTTCGGGGCCACCTAAACAAACCAAAGTTGAGCTTTGATTATCAATTTGCATAGGACGCTTTGTTAAATAAAAATATGCTTCCTCAGAAAAAATATCTCGTCTAGGATTAGTCATCCCTTTCGGCAGAAAGCTGGTCTCCCCTGCCGGCACCAAACGATCTTCTATATAGCCAGCCATATAACCAACAATACCTCTCACAGAATAATGAAACTTGCTGTCAATTTCTGGACCGTTCTCATTAATAATTTTGAAGTTTTCAAACCCGTTAGTACACAACACCACTTTGTCTGTGGTAATTTTATGACCCTGATTAGTTGTGAGCAAAGCATGATTCTGCTTTAAGAGCAATTCTTCAATTTTAGTATCTTCAAATAATTGAAGGCGTTCAGGATAGCGTTCTAACATCCAACAAACCAATTGCTCACAAAGGATCGCACTATTGGCTGTGCCTTTAGGGGTTTGCAGTAATCCGATATAACTATCGTCTTTTGATTGCAGTAATGCCAAAATATCAGCATGACTCGCCAGAGTATAAAATGGCTGATACTTTTTTGGAATTTGATCGAGCCAAGACTGAGTGTCTGAAATCAACATCGGTTCGGTTGGCAAGCCGCCCTGCGTACGAAGTCTATTGTCTTCCAAAAAAGCAAAGATTTGCTCTTTGGTTTGGATGGCTGTGTAACCAGTAAATTTTTGAACTGGTACGTTAAGATGTGTATCAGCGATCATTTGATCTAGCAAATCCCAAGCGCTGTCCATATCACGTTGGCCACTGCTTGCCATTTCTAAACCAAATTCTGAAACCAAGTCACGAAAACTTCGCTCAAAGTAAGTTGCCAAAAATCCGCCATTGTGGCCGCTGGCCCCATGAGCCACACGTCTCGCTTCGATAATGGCTATCCTAGGAATACTGGTGTGCTTGAGCAAAAAATAGGCGCTCGCTACCCCGGCGATACCTGCGCCAATAACCACAATCTCAACTTTCTCGTCCTCATCCAATTTTTTTGTTGGACGGCGACAAGTTGAATATTGAAGCCAAGGTGAAAAATTATGTTTTGATTTCTGTATCATGAGTTAAACTAGAAGATTATCACTTCCCGAAAAATACAGCATCGAGAACACTGGAAAAGACACTCCGACTATTGCTATAGGTGCTTTCTCTGACGCTTGCTCGACGTCCGCCAAAACTACTTTTATAACCTCCACCATGATGTAGAGCAATATCGTACCCACCACGCCACCAAGGTTCAAACACGACAAGACCATTAAACAGTTCCTCACCATCACGAGCAAATAATTTAGCGTGCGGACCACCGCCTTGAGCAGGTATAACTCCAATCTCCATCCCACTTTCACTAGCCTTCGCATTTCCAGAAGCGACTCGTAATCCTAAATTAAAATTACCATCATACGCAAAAAATTCTTTTTCAATTAGAATATCTTCATCATAAATGCGGACATGTGGTCCGCCGCCAGGACCTGGAACGGTAACCAATCCACCTGGGACCACTCGAGATGAACGTCTAGTGGAACTTCTTCCAGATGGAATCACTGCCACATCCACTCCGCCACGAAAATTCGTCTCATAAGGAAAAAAGTCCTTTATTATGGTGCCGTTAGGTTTAAAGATTTTGACATGAGGTCCACCGCCAGGACCTGCCCCTGTTGCAATTTCAGCTACTCCATCATTATCGATATCTGCGGCACTAATAAACACCCCGCCTGTAAAGCTTCCATCATAGGCAAAGAAATCTCTAATATCCGAATTATTTATGGGTGTGCCGTTGGCACGGAAAATCCGGATATGAGGTCCGCCGCCAGGGCCTGGCGCGGTTATTATTTCGGCAACACCGTCATCGTCCACATCTGCTACTGCCACATCCACCCCGCCACGAAAATTTGGGTCATAAGCATAAAACCCAGCAGTCTGTTTACCATCTTCATCAAAAACTTTTACTAACGGGCCGCCGCCAGGGCCTGCCCCAGTCACCAGCTCGATAGTGTCATCATCTTTATCTAAATTTCCGCTCGCGATATTTGCGCCGCCTGAAAATTCTTCATACGGTAAAATTTCATCGTCTTGTTTTGGCGCAGGGACTGAAGCAGTGATTTTTGTTGCGTTCTGTAAACTCTGGTATGGACTAAAGGCTTGTCGGTCTGGCTGACGAATTTCAAAATGTAAATGTGGTGGAGTGGTTTCTGCATTACCACTATCTCCCAGATAACCAATCAATTGACCTTTCACCACTTTATTACCCTCCATCACCTCGACAGCATAAGCATGTACACCATCACCTTTTCCGTCATCAGTACCAGGATTATCATTATTCATATGTATATAGTGGTAAGTAAATCCTTCTTTGTCTCGAATAGTCACAGCCATTCCCCAACTTTCCTCTGGGTAATTAACATTGATGATTGTGCCATCTACGGCCGCCACCAGCGGAGTCATTTTTTTGGCAAACAAGTCATTGCCTTCATGGGTTCTAGCACCACCATCGCGTGGGTTACCAAAATCATCATAGTAAGTTACAGGACCAATAACCGGAAAAATAATCGTTCTCACTGCTGACAATTGTGCTTGGGAAAACTGTGGTACAGCTAGTCCAAAAACCAGCACAACCGCAATGAAATATTTTATCATTTGTTTCATAATTTTATTTATTCCTTGATATACTAATTGTATATGAAAAAAGCTTTACCGATAATCATAGTTTTTGCACTGGTTGCTGCGGGTATTATCAGTACTCTATATTTTACCAAATCAGAACCCAAAAATTCTGATTTAGCCCTAACACCAGAAATCCCTCAATCAAGTATCGAAAATTCAGTGAGTTCAAAAATCGTTGAATTTTCTAACTTTGATAATACTTATAAATTTTCTGGTCAGATATCTAACGACTGGGAAGTCGAATACGTTCCGGCAAACGACAGTCTTAACATCTACGACCCGAGCGCTTCTGGTGAAACCAACTTAGATAAATCGCAAATCTTTATTCGGAATTTTTCTGCAAACTCATTTTTAACTTTAAACAGTGTTGATATCTTAGACCGAGAAGAAACAACCTTGGGTAATCATGCAGCTGTTAGATATGAAATTCTCAAAAAACCAGGGGTCGCAAACTTCCCTTCCCAACCTTTTTGGCGCAATCAACAACACCGACTTATCGATGTTCGTTACGCTGACACTAATCCTAGTGACTTCTTTGTCATTGCTGCCAACCCAAACTTAGACGCAAAAGTTTTCGAAGAGTTCCTCAAAAGCTTACGCTTTCATAATGATCGTCAAAGTTATGCAGAGCCGTTACCAAATGCAAAATCCCGAGTCACTAAAAAGCCATTCGGGATTTTTATAACTCCGGAAACTTCTCCAGTTCAACCAGACAAATTTAATGGTTACCACACTGGGGTTGATCTTGAAATCCTTGATGGTGAAAATAATCGAGATGTTACTGTTTATGCGATTTGCAGTGGCCCACTAAAACGCAAAGGCACAGCATCTGGTTATGGCGGATACGCAGTTCAACAATGCCAAATCAATGATCAAATTATTCAAATAATTTATGGGCATATGGCCTTAGCTAGTATTTCTGCTAGGACTAATGAACAACTCCAAGCTGGACAAACTTTGGGCCGTCTCGGTGAGCAAGGCATCGAAACCGATGAGGCTCGCAAGCATCTTCACTTAAGTATCCGCAGAGGTACTACTGCCAATATTCTTGGTTATGTAACTGACGAGGAAGATTTAGAAGATTGGATTAATCCCTTAGATTTAATTCCTTAATGAACGACTTGTATTTTTTGGCAAAATCCTCTATAATAACTACATCAATCTAAACTTTTTCTAAAGCTGGTTTGCCCAGCTTTTCTTATCTCTATAATTATGACCACACCGATTAACACAGGAAATTTTGCAAACCTAGGAATCGCTCCAAAACTTTTGGACATTCTTAATAAACTCAAATTCGTAACCCCAACGCCGATTCAGCAGCAGTCTATACCTGCTGCTATTGAAGGTAAAGATTTAATCGGAATTGCCCAAACTGGAACCGGAAAAACCCTCGCCTTCGGTCTGCCGATGATTCAGCGTTTAGCCCAAAGCGGCGGCAAAAGCCGCGGTTTAATAGTCCTGCCGACTAGAGAGTTGGCTGTACAAGTTAACGATTCACTCAAGAAAATCGGCGGTTCGCTAGGCTTAAAAACTGCGATTCTCATTGGCGGCGAAGCTATGGGCAAACAGCTCCGCGCGCTAAGAACCAAGCCGCATATTATCATCGCTACGCCTGGTCGCCTGATTGATCATATTGAGCAAAAAACCTTGAGCCTTGCTCAGACGAATATTGTAGTACTGGATGAAGCCGATCGCATGCTGGATATGGGGTTTGCTCCGCAAATTAAGAAAGTCTTAGCAGCAGTGCCGAAGCAAAAACAGATGTTACTGTTCTCTGCGACAATGCCTAATGAGATTATGAAGATTGCCGATACTTATATGGAGCTTCCACTCAGAATTGAAGTCGCGCCGGCAGGCATTGCCGCAAAGTCAATCACGCAAGAAATTTTCTTTGTTGCAAAAAACCAAAAGCTGCCGTTGCTAAAAAAGGTTTTGCAAGAATACAAAGGAAGTGTACTTGTTTTTTCTCGCACCAAGTTCGGTGCAAAAAAAATCGCCTTAGCCATCCGCAATCACGGCGAAACTGCTACCGAAATTCACTCCAACCGCACTTTAAACCAACGTCTAGAAGCATTGAACGGATTCAAAATTGGAAAATATAGAATCTTAGTGGCCACAGATATTGCTGCCCGTGGTATAGACGTTACCGGCATAGAGTTGGTTATCAATTATGACTTACCAGAACAGGCCGAAGACTACGTGCATCGCATCGGCCGCACCGGCCGTGCCGATCGCACTGGCCATGCCATCT
>CAZQMO010000006.1:0-57903 GCA_964594755.1 uncultured Candidatus Saccharibacteria bacterium
CTATGTATACAGATCCAATTTCCGACATGTTAACAAGAATCCGCAATGGGCTTGCTGCTGGCAAGCAGGATTTGGTAATGCCTTACTCTAAGTACAAGCACAACTTGGCTCAGGTTTTATTAGAAGAAGGTTTTCTTTCTGGAGTAAATGAATTACCAGGCCGTGTGAAGATGCTTCAGATTAACTTAAAGTATGATAACGGTGGTAGCCCAGTAATTTCTGGTATCAAACGCGTTAGCACCCCAGGCCAAAGAATTTATATGCCAGTTGGGAAGATTCCTCGCACTAATGGTGGTTATGGTGTTACTGTTGTTTCAACTTCTAAAGGTCTAGTTACAGATAAGCGCGCCCGCAAGGACCGCATCGGTGGAGAAGTAATTTGCCAGATCTGGTAAAGATTAATCAAATTTATGAGTAGAATTGGAAAAAAACCAGTTATTCTTCCAAACGGCATCACTGCTGAATTGAAAGACCAGACCCTAACCATCAAAGGTGGTAAAGGTACTTTGACTATGACTGTTCATCCAAAAGTTTCTGTTGAAGTTAAGGATGGGGAAGTATTAGTTGATGTAGCTAAGAAAGAGGATAAGCGCGAAAAAGCTCTTTGGGGCTTGTCTCGAGCTTTAGTTCAGAACATGGTTGATGGTTTAGAAAAAGGTTATACTAAGCAGTTAGATGTGGTTGGAGTAGGTTTTAAAGCCGAAGTCCGCGGTAAGGATTTAGTGTTGTCTTTGGGTTATTCTCACCCAATTGAATTCCCAATTCCAGAAGGTATTGAAGTAAAGGCAGAAAAAGATCCAGCTAAAGTTACTATTCAGCAATATCAGACCACTATTACATTGACCGGTATTGATAAGCAGTTGGTAGGCCAGGTCGCTGCCAATATTCGTGAATTAAGAAAGCCAGAACCTTATAAGGGTAAAGGTGTTCGTTATAGCGACGAAAACATCTTGCGTAAAGCTGGTAAAGTCGTGAAAGCGGTAGGTAAATAATATGAATAAGATTCAGCACAAACAATTAAAGCATCAACTCCGTAAGGGGCGAGTGCGTAGCGTAATTTCTGGTACTGCTAGCCGTCCACGCTTATCAGTGTTCCGTTCGAATGCTCATATTACTGCTCAAGTAATCGATGATCAAACTGGTAAGACTTTGGCTACTTCTTCTACCTCTACCTTAAAGGTCACTGGTAATAAAGTAGAGCAAGCTGCTGCAGTAGGAAAAGATATCGCTGCAAAAGCGCAAGCTGCTGGTGTTAAAGCTGTTGTCTTTGACCGCGGTGGCTACAAGTATCACGGCCGCGTTAAAGCAGTTGCCGATGCTGCCCGTGAAAGCGGTTTAAACTTCTAATTTATAAAAACTATGGAAAAGAAATCTCGCAAACCGAATAATCGCACTCCACAACAACCTCGTGAATTTGATCAGAAGGTTGTGGAAGTTAAGCGTGTCACCCGCGTTACTGGCGGTGGTAAGCGCATGCGTTTCCGTGCTTTGGTGGTAATTGGTGACCACAAAGGCAAAGTTGGTATTGGTTTGAGAAAAGGGATGGACGTTGCCGAAAGTGTTAACAAAGCTGTTAATGCTGCTAAGAGAAATATGATTACTGTACCGATTGTCAATGATACGATTCCTCATGAAGTGAAAGTAAAGTATAAGTCTAGCAAGCTCCTTATGATGCCTGCTCGTCCTGGTACTGGTGTAATTGCTGGTGGAGCTGTACGTAGCGTGTTGGATATGGCCGGAATCAAGAATGTAATTAGCAAGAGAGTTGGTTCTAATAATAAGACTAATAATGTCCGTGCAGCTTACGAAGCTTTCAAGATGATGCGCAGCAAAGAAGACATTTTGTCAGCTCGTAAATAACACTCCTTTAATTAATATATAGAGTGTCATCCCCGCGAAGGCGGGAATCTCCTAAAATATAGGAGATCCTGAATCAAGTTCAGGATGACAACACACAAGACATATGATTAAGCTACATGATTTAAAACGTCATCCAAAATCAACCAAGCGCCGCAAAGTTGTCGGTCGCGGTGTTGGTAGTGGTCACGGTACTTATTCTACTCGCGGTGCGAAGGGTCAAAAATCCCGTACTGGTCATTCTAAGTCTCCAGCTCGATTTGAAGGTGGACGCCAACCGTTAATCCGCCAAGTTCCTAAGAGTCGCGGTTTTAAGAGCATCCACGAAAGCGCTATGGCAGTCAGCGTCAGTTCACTCAACAAGTTCACTGATGGTGATGTAATCACTGTGGCAAGCTTAAAGAAAGCTGGCTTAATTCCAAGCACTGTTAACCGCGTTAAGTTACTTAAAGGTGATCTTAAGCGCAAGCTAACAGTGGCTGTTCCTGCATCTGCGACAGCTAAAGAAGCTATCGAAAAGGCAGGCGGTTCAGTTAAATAATAAATTTTAAGATGCCATCTTTGCCTGTGAGTAAGATGGCATCTATTGTATAATACCAATATGAATAAACTCAGTTTAATTTGGAAAACTAAGGATCTGCGCTGGAAGATCACAATGGTCTTGATTCTTTTGTTAATGACACGCGTTTTAGCACATATTCCGATTCCAGGGGTCAGTGTTGAAGGTTTGCGTACTTTCTTTGAAGGCAATCAATTCTTGAACTTGTTAAATATCTTTTCTGGTGGTGGTTTGAGCAACTTCTCCATTGCGTTGCTTGGTGTTGGCCCTTACATTACTGCTTCAATTATCATGCAATTGTTGGCTATGATTGTGCCGTCTTTGCAAGAATTACAAAAGGAAAGCGGTGAAGCCGGTCGTACTAAAATTAACCAGTATACTCGATTTTTAACAATTCCGTTAGCTATTTTGTCTGGGTTCGGAACGATTCGGTTATTGCAGAGCCAAGGTGGCGCTGAATTACTCGGAGTGTTCACTCCATTCCAATGGTTTTTAACTTTGTTAGCGGTAACAGCTGGAACTATGCTCGTGATGTGGATTGGTGAAATTATTTCTGAATACGGTATCGGTAATGGGATTTCTTTAGTAATTTTTGCAGGTATCGTTGCTCAGCTACCAACTAGTGTTGGTTCTCTGATTGAATTATATGACCCAACTCAGTTACCGACCATTCTTGGTTTCGCAGCTGTGGCGTTGTTAGTTATTGCTGGGGTAGTTTATGTGACTGAGGCTCAGCGTAATATTCCAGTTTCGTATGCAAAACGCATGCAAGGGGAGCGTCAGGTTGGTGGGGTTAGCTCACATCTACCCCTGCGTTTAAACCAGGCTGGTGTAATCCCAATTATTTTTGCCATTTCTTTGTTATTGTTCCCAGCTATCATCGCGCAGTTCTTTGTGAACGCAAAGACTCCATTAGTGGCAGAATGGGCTCAAAAGGCCATTGATTTTACTAATAATCAAGGACTTTGGTATGGGGTTGCTTATTTCGTGTTAGTTGTCTTGTTTACCTATTTTTACACTAACATTGTGGTAAATCCAGATGATGTCTCTCAGAACATGCAGCGCAGTGGTGGATTCATCCAAGGTATTCGTCCAGGTCGCCAAACCGCTGACTACTTGTATAAAGTGTTGAATCGCATTACTTTACCTGGTTCATTGTTTTTAGGTACCATCGCTATCTTACCGTTTTTGATGCAAACCTGGACTGGAACTCAGGCTTTAACATTTGGCGGAACTGGTTTGTTGATTGTAGTTTCAGTGGTAATTGAGTCTATTAAGCAAGTAGAAGCTCAATTAACAATGCATGACTATCAGAAGTAAGGATAATTTTTTATTTCAAAGTTTAAACCCCCGCAAAGCGCGGGGGTTTTTGCATGTTCGACCGAGCTTGCCGCTCAAGCCGATGGGCTACGTTTGGCTTTGCGAAACTGGGCCCAGAGCCTTTCGCTTTGCAAGCCCGGTCTTACAGAAAGGGAGTTAGAAGATTAAGATGTTTTGTGGTATAATATTGACACTATGGAGCAAGAAAATAAGGAATTTCCCAATCAAATAGAGCAGTCTCCGCATGAAATCTCTACACCAGAGACACCTGTACTTGAAACCGAAGAAGGTGTAATTGTTGAGCAGCCAATGACTGAGGAAGAGAAGCAGGAAATCACTGAACAGTTGGCTCTGGAGCAGGTTCAACCTGTTGCGCCAACCGTTCAAGAAGTTAAGGCTGTAGCAATGGAACGAGCAGCAGTAGAGCAAGAACAGTTGGATAAGGCTCATGAACACCTCCAAAAGGATAACGAGATTGAAACCAGCGCTGATGCTCACAGCATACTTAACGACTTAATGAATAACTAAGCTTCAGCCCCGCAAATTACTTAAAACAAAAAGCAAAATTACCAAATGTTATTTGGATTTGATATCAGCACGATACTTATAACCACACTACTACTAGCGGTTTTAGTAGTAGTCTTTGTATTGGCGGCAGTTTATTATATTCACAGATTCTGGTATTACAAGCACGTGATTTTGCCTCGCACCAAAAATTGGGTGTTCTTGGAAATTCAAATGCCCAAGGATAACAGCGAGGATAAAGAACGAACCTTGCGCGATGAGGAGAAGAAAAAACTGATTGCTGTTGCAGAGCAGCTTTACACAACCTTGTCTGGTATAAGTCATGAGAATTGGTTTTGGCAGCCCAAGGATTATATTAGTTTTGAGATTGCCTGTTCGGCAAAAAAGATTTCCTTCTACATCAACTGTCCTAAGCATCTGCAAGATTTAATCGAAAAGCAAATTCAAGCGCAGTACCCACACGCGTTCATTGAAGAAATCAAAGGTTATAATCCGTTTCCAAAAAGCGGAGAGTTAGCCGCGGCTGAATTGCAACTCAATAAATCTTACGTTTACCCTCTGCGCACTTATGAAGACATGGAATCAGATCCGCTCAATGCGTTGACCAACGCCATGTCTAAATTAACTGAACAAGACGGGGCAGCGATTCAAATCATTCTTTATCCAGCAGGAACACATTGGCAACTTAAGCCGCGACACATGGCTTTGGAAATTCAACAAGGTAAGAACCCTAATGTTGTGTCTAGTAGTATGGGTCAGAAATTTGCGCGTGAGGTAGGTAGTGGTCTAAAAGATAGTGTGCTCGGGTCTAGGAACCCTTCCGAATCTCAGCTACAACAACGGAACGATTTAACCGGTCAGTATAGTGCTATTTCGCTCACTCCAATGCAGCAAGAAATGGTGAAGCGCTTCGAAGAGAAAGCGAGCCGGCCGGGGTTCTTTACAAATATTCGCATAGTTACCGCATCAGAAGTGCCTGGTCAGGCTCGTCTACATTTACAAAACATTACCTCTTCTTTTTTGGAATATAATATGGCGCCGTTTAATGGCTTTCGAATTAAATCTCGTAAGAAAAAACGCATAGTCAAGGATTATATCTTTAGAGTTTATCGTCGTTACGGCCGTAAAATGATTCTAAACACCGAAGAACTGGCTAGTCTGTGGCATCTGCCAACTCCATACCTAGAAACGCCAAATATCAAATGGCTGTTGTCTAAAAAGGCTCCGGCACCAGTGAACTTAGTTGATAACGGGTTGTTGATTGGTAAGAATATTTACCGCGGATTAGAAACTAAAATTCATATAGCCAAAGAAGACCGTCGCCGTCACATGTATATTTTGGGACGTACAGGTGTTGGTAAAACCGAGGTGATGAAATATATGGCCGTTCAAGATATTGCCAACGGCGAAGGACTTTGCATTATTGATCCTCACGGCGATTTCATAGAAGACGTGTTGCCTCATATTCCTAAGCACCGTGCCGAGGATGTAATTTTGTTTGACCCATCTGACACCGAACGGCCACTTGGACTTAACATGCTGGAAGTCACTCGAGAAGAGCAAAAGGATTTTTCAGTTCAAGAAATGATTGCCATCTTCTACAAATTAGTCACTGACCCAGCTATGCTTGGTCCAATGTTTGAACATAACATGCGCAACGCCATGTTAACGCTGATGGCAGATAAAGAACAACCAGGAACTATCGTTGAGATTCCCCGAATCTTTACAGACACGGAATTTCAAAAGTACAAAGTTTCGAAAGTTGCCGACCCAGTGGTCCGTGCCTTTTGGGAAAAAGAAATGGCAAAGACTTCTGATTTTCATAAATCAGAAATGCTTGGCTACTTGGTATCCAAAGTTGGCAGGTTTGTAGAAAATAGTATGATGCGCAATATTGTTGGACAAGCCAAGAGCTCGTTTAATTTTCGTGACATTATGGATAGCCAAAAAATCTTATTAGTAAATTTGGCTAAAGGCAAGATAGGGGAGATGAATGCCAAGCTGCTCGGGTTGATAATTGTTTCCAAGATTCAAATGGCGGCGTTGTCACGAGCCGATCAGCCCGAAGATCAGCGCCGAGATTTTTACTTGTACGTTGATGAGTTTCAGAATTTTATCACTGATGCCTTTTCTTCTATACTCAGTGAAGCTCGTAAGTATAAACTTAATTTGATTATTGCTCACCAGTTCTTAGCACAGCTTCAGCAAGCAGCTGGTGCGCAGGGTGCGGCCAGTCAGGATTTGCGCGATGCCGTGTTTGGAAACACAGGTTCCATGATTAGCTTCCGTATCGGCGTGGAAGATTCCGAAGTTATGGCCAAAGAATTTGCTCCAACCTTTAATGAATTTGATTTACTAAATATTGATCGCTATAACGCGTTCGTTAAGTTGATGGTCAACGGTTCAGCTTCCAAACCATTCAATATGGCCACTTATCCGTTACCAAAAGCTATGGCCGAACAAAAGCAAATTGCTGATGCTATCCGGCAATTGTCTCGATTAAAGTATGGCAGACCGCAGAATGAGGTTGAAGCTGATATTTTAAAAGCCAGCCAAATCGCTGATATGATGGCAGCTGGGCCAGCTAGTACAGAAAAAACTTTATAAAAACCTCTTAAATAACCGGACTTTTTTTAAGTCCGGTTTTTGATTTGTATTGACAAAACTACTAAAAAGTGCTATAATTGTGTTTCATAAATTAAGATTGTTTTTCCGAATCTGCTGATCTAGTCATCAGGTTTGGCAAAGCAATTTGCCGTAGTACTTTGAAAATTTCATAGATTTAGGAGAGAGATTATGTCAGAACTGAAAGGCCTAGAAGGCTTTATACGTAATTATGACGGTAATTTTGGTTTGATTCAGCAGACCGGACCGCTATCGAAAGATGGCTCAAAGCCGGTTCGTAAAAAAGATCAAAAACCGTTTGAACAAGTTCTTTACCTCGAGGATTGGACTAACTCCGGCCTTACGCCAGAGCAGATCAAAGTCGGACAACGTCTGAAATATGACGCAGTGCCTGATGAAAAATCCGAAGGCGGTAAACGTAAGAAAGCGATTAACTTTACGTTGAAGGACACCGCAGAACCAGTTTCTGAGGTGAAACAAGAAAAGCCAAAAGAATTTTTGGTGAAAGCAAATGGTTCAAATTTTTTGGAGCTACGAGTTATCGATGAGAAAGCTACAAATTTTACCATCGCGGCTTTAGCACCAAAGGTTGAACAAGTTGAATTCACCGTGGATGGTGCGAAACAACCTTCGCCACCGTCCGGAAGAATTCAGATCAAAGACATCAAGTCATTTGCCGACATTGAAGTTGTGTATCCGATGGATTCACTCGCTTTAATGATTCGGTGTGATGACACCGGATCTCGTCAGCACTTGACGTTGTGGAATAAACAGAAATAGGAGAACAGTAATGGCAGAAAAAACATGGGACAGCGTCAAAAATTTGTTAGCGGTTATTAAAGATATGGGTCAGAGCTTTGGTGCTTTGGCAGGATTCTTTTCGCTATTCAATGATGCAAGACCGGTCGTCGAAGGAGTCCTTCGACAAGTATCACCGGAGTTTGCTTTAAAACTTCGTAGGTCTGAGCAGCAAGGTTCAAAAGGTGCCGCTGATGAAGTGATGTTTCTTAAAACATTACTCATCATGGACGGCGATGACCCGGATCAACAAGATCGCCCTGAACTCGAAGCTATCGTCAGTTATTTGTCGTGGGTTAATACCCGTGACTTGATCTATGGCGTGGTTTTCATTTGGGTCACTGGTCTGGAAATGGACGATGACGAGCGTCTGAGGTTTTTAAAGCAAATTGCTTTAATGACTGACGACAACGGTAATCGTCTTACGGACGAAGCTCATCAGAAACGGTTTGAGTTTACTCAGACCATGGAGATTTTCCGAAAGCCCCTTGGTATGATTGAAGGTTTTCTTCAAAAACATCCAGGAATACAGGAAAAAATCGAGCAGTTCC
Organism: uncultured Candidatus Saccharibacteria bacterium; assembly: GCA_964594755.1. Taxonomy (GTDB): domain Bacteria; phylum Patescibacteriota; class Doudnabacteria; order UBA920; family UBA920; genus UBA920. The sequence continues at coordinate 8,236 of CAZQMO010000006.1, forward strand.
AGCAATGGGACGCAACATTCGCAGCATCGGCCGCGGCCAACCAAACCAATTTTTTGGCAAGGATGACCGAAATTCAAGGACGAATCGCTGATCCGACAACCGTACCGAACCTTCCACAGGTAAATCGCGCAGGTTGGAAATATTGGTTTAAATTCTGGTAAGCCAGGAGGGGATAAAAATGAACGTACTGACAACTTTTGTTTTCGGCCTGGCAAACGTGCTGGGTTTAGGTTTTATTCGTGTGTATGATGCTACCGTGAATTCTTATCGCGATACTCGCGATCAGTTGAAGCGGTATGCGGTCTTTACGATCGTGATGGTTCTCGTTGGTTCTGTGTTATGCAGGGCTGGTGAGGAAAATAATTCATGGTGGCTGTTGAATCTTGGCTACGTCCTTCTCACTATCAACTACGCCCTTGGCGGGTTGATCCTAGTCCTCTTGATAAAGAAGGCTATCCCGATGATCTTGGTTTCCAAGATTAGTATCGCTACTATCGGTCAGACATTGGCGTTATCCAGTAAAGGACACGCAGCTGCTGGTTCGGTAGAAGAAGCGGATAAGCGATTCACTCAGGTTTTCTGGGCAATCATTGTTAGTATGCAAGCATTTTCTTTGCTACTAACATTCATTCCTTTCTACCGAAACTTTCCTGGACTCTTGGTTTTCATGGGTTCAATCGTTTTGGTTAGCTTTACAGTGGTAGCACTGGAAGCGAAAGGACCTTGGTACGAACGCTACATGATGGGGATTTTATCCCTTGGGGTGGTCTCGATGGTCGTGGTTGTTATCAACTCGATCTTACCGGGAGAACTTTGGACTCGTGTCTCGGGTTCTTGGACCGCGTTTCGCCAGCTGGAAGAACTTACTGCAAGAACTTATTGGGTCGCATTCATTTGGTTTGTGGCTTTGATAATTTTTGCGTACGGTGTCCTTAAGGTGATTTTCCGGAAGGGTGCTGAAGGATCTTGGAAAGCTTTAGGAATCGGAACGGTGTTACTACTGTTCATGATTTTCCTGGGACCCAGGACAGAAGCATTAGTCCGGGAATCTGGACCCATCAATGCACCGAGCTTTAAGTTCAGTATGCAGACAATCGGCGGACAAACGAATTCCCAGAACTCATCAGTTCAGGGACCGTATCTACCGAATGCAGACAATGATCTGAAAGTTGGGGAAGCATATAAGTTTCCCGATAACACTGCTGTATTTCTTTATGGGAAGGACGGTCAACTGCACTGGTTTAAAAGCCCTAGTGCTTTCAATAGACATTACGGTTGTGCCGGGAATCCTACACCGCTGGAGTGTCACCCAATCTATGAAATGCCTACGAGTGTCTCAAAAAGAGACTCTCGATTGAAGGGTGCTCCAATTCAATAGGAGGTATTGTTTTGAATTTTTGCCAGCTACACATGTAGCTGGTTTTTTATAAAAAAAAGAGCTGTAAAACAGCTCTGATGCAAGTCGATGTGATAATGTGATGTATAATTGCATGTGATTATGTTGACTCGCACCTTGTTACGTAAGAAAAATTAAGATTGTTTTTCATCAGCAGGTGGGCCAGCTTTTGGTTTGGACCTGGGAGTGACTTTTGTAAACCCATCATCTACGGATGAGTCATCAGTAGTCACATTCGGAGCTGCCGGAGGAGTCACAGATTCAGTGTCACTGTTGATAATGCTGACGTGCTCTGTAGACTTAATCCTGAGTTCTGAATTATTGAATCTTCTATAGTTGTACTGAGAGAATTTGTCTCTGATTTTACGTGCCCATTGAGGTTTCCCCAAGAACAAGTAAGAAATTGACCCAATTACAACTATTCCTAAAAGGATGTATAGAACAGTTTCCATCCACGGATTAATCGTATCGTAGTACAACCCAGCGATACTAGTACCTAACCGGCTAAAGAAACCTGGCTCAGAATTTTCAGTTTCATTGGCCGCTGGTGTAGCAGTTGGTTCTGACTGAGGGCTTGATCCGTTACTCGGTTGCTGGTTGGACAACTTGGCATTTATGAGATTAGCGAGCTTTTGCTGAAACTTGTCATTGGCCGGTAGTTTTGAAATCACTCGTTCACTAGTCTTTTCGGCCAAGTCATCTAACTGTGCATCAGTCAAGTTTTCTAGCCTAGAGACAGTGGTCGTTACAGCTTGAGTTCTGGGTGTGTTTGTTTGGTTCGCTTTTCTCCTTATCGAATTTAGAGATCGGCGAGCACTCAATGATTTTTCCGCAGCCATATAGGCTCGGTACTCTTGCCATTGCCCAGAGCTTTTATCATCAAGATTGTTGCCTGAGAGTAAAGACTTTTCTAGATACATTATATTGGGACGATTCCGGGCTTTACCTTTTTTCATCCTTCGTTTGCCGTCTTTATCATAACTACTGAAAGCAAACAATCGGTAATCAATGACCTGTCCGGTTTCGTCGCGCATAACGCCTTTGCGGTCAACGCTGACCGCCATCCGTGAATCAGACTGCGAGAACGCCAGTCCTGGGCTGATAATTGCTATCAGCATCAGAACCGCGAGCGCAGTTTTAAACTTACGCATAGATTTTATCCTCCTATATTTTTTGGTCAATTTGGATTGACTTAATATTCTGCCATATATTTTGGCTTCTGTCAAAGTTCGCTTGTGTATCTAGAAACTTGTGTTATAATAATTCAAAGTATTCTGGATCGAAACCCAAACAAAAGTTCGCAAGAATACAAACAAAAATTCAATTAAAATTATGGATAAACACGCAAATTTGGCATTAATCGTGCAGATGATTGAAGCGGCTGAAAAAAACATTCAGTCTGCTAAGCATTTGTTGCGAGAAATGGCGGGCGGAGCACCAGTCAGAGGCAGCAGCAATATTGCCGAAAAAGTAACTGGTTTGGCGGTTTTAGATGGCGGCAAGATTATTGAAGGCGTGTTTGACGGCCAAAATATGATTGGTCCGGACAACAAGCAGTACCCAGTTCCAGCCAACTATGCTTCTAAATCTAAACTCGTAGAAGGAGATGTACTTAAACTGACGATTGCTGATGACGGTTCCTTTATCTACAAACAAATTGGTCCGGTTGATCGCAAAAAGATGATTGGGATGCTCCTGCAAGATGAAAACGGCGACTACAAAGTTATTGCTGAAGGAAAAACCTTCCGAGTATTGTTGGCATCGCTAACTTATTTTAAAGCTCAAGCAGGGGATGAAGTTACTATCGTGGTACCTCAAGAAGGCGATAGCCAATGGGCTGCTGTAGAAAATGTGATTAAGCATGGCGCCGGTGGTGATTCAGAATTTAGTAGCGCTGCCGGTGGAATGGATCAGGACGTAGAAGCTGAGTCTTTAGCACAGCCAGAAACTGAAGAATTTTAGATAACAATTATGATTTTTTTCATCGGGCTTGACTCAAACTATTAACAATTAGCCATCTCAATGCAAAATACCGCACAACTCACACTGAACCAGAAAATTGCCAACTTGTTGGCAGCGAAGCCAGTTATTTTACAAATCTTGCGCTTTGGGGCAATCGGTACCCTGAACACAGCGCTGGATTTTATTATTTTGAACTATGTGACAGAAAGTTTCGGGGTAGTGAGCGGGGTTTCTTTGGGCCTACTCAACATTATTAGCTTTAGCGCGGCAGTAATTCAAAGTTATTTGTGGAATCGGGCATGGACCTTTGCTAGCTTCAACCTTACACCTTTCTCTAATGCATTTCGCTTAGTGGTTGTCGGGGCTTTAGGGTTAACAGCTTTCTTATTAGTCATTTTCGGTGGTTTGCAAAACGCGAGTACTAATTATTATTTACTCATTTTAATCGTCTTTATCGTAGCTGAAATAATCATTTGGTACGGTTTTGGTTTGAAGTTGTCGAGCAAGAACGAACAAGGTGTTGGCCAACAATTTACAGTTTTCCTTTTCATCAGTTTAGTAGGATTACTAATAAACAGCGGCATTGTGGCATTAGCCTCCACTGCCTTAGCACCTTCACTGTCTAGCTTAATTAACACCGCCAGCATTAAAAATGCTGCGAAAATCTTAGCTACCGGCGTATCTCTAGTCTGGAACTTCCTTGGTTACAAGCTGATTGTGTTCAAAAAGTAGTCCCTTGACTTTTTTCACTTAAAACCGCTCAATTAAGAGCGGTTTTGTTATGGTATAATTAAGTAGAGATGGAATTATTTAATATATAGCCGAAGGATCGGGCTTTGCCCGTACTGAGGCAAAATTGGAAAGGGGAGGCAGGCCGCTTGCGGCCGTTGGAAGGGGAAAACCCTTTCTGGGTTTTCCCCTTCCAAGGTTATCTTTATGGCAGTTTATTATCAGACTTACAGACCCCAAAATTTTAGTGAAGTTGTTGGTCAGGAATCTTTAGTAAAAGCACTACTTTCGGCTTCAAATTTGGGCAAAATTGGGCATGCTTATTTATTTTGTGGTAGCCGCGGGGTGGGGAAAACTACCTTAGCCAGAATTCTAGCTAAGGCCGCTAATTGTCCTAATTCAAAGAAAGGTGATCCTTGCGGAACTTGCGACGTATGCACAGCTATAGCTCGCGGCGCTTTTTTAGATGTTGTAGAGATCGATGCCGCTTCTCATACTGGTGTAGACAATATTCGAGAGCTAATTGAGCGCATTAATTTTGGTCCAGCCCAAGGTAAAACCAAAGTCTTCATTATCGATGAAGTTCACATGTTGTCTAAGGCTGCCTTTAATGCCTTACTAAAAACTTTAGAAGAACCGCCAGCACATGCATTATTCATTTTAGCCACTACCGATATTGATAAAGTTCCTGATACAATTGTCTCCCGAACGCAACGGTTTGATTTTCGTAAGATTACCCCTCCTCAAATCCTAGAAACGTTAAAACGAATTGTAAAAAAAGAAAAATTGAAGCTTGATGACACGGCTTTGCAAATCATTGTTGATAATAGCGAGGGCGGTCTGCGTGATGCGTTGTCTCAGCTATCCATGATTGCTGTGTTAGACAAAGATTCTAGTGAAGCTGATATTCATTTGTTACTTGGGACAACTTCCCGGGCCACAGTTTTGGAACTGTTATCCTTAGTGGCTTCTGGTAACACCTCAGCGATGCCTGAATTTTTTGCTAAGCAAACGGAACTGAATTTTGACCCCAATAGTTTTACTAGAAAAGTTTTACAGGTTCTGCAAGAATTGCTCGAAGATGATTTGGCTAAAACTGGCGGTGATCATGAACTGGCAGGAAAGTTTTTATTACCTCAATTATTACATGTAATGCGTCTTTATTTACGTGCTTACAAAGAAATTGAACGAGCTTTGAGTCCTGAACTTCCTTTGTTACTTGCTAGCATTGAGGCTGCGTTATATATGTCTGGTGGACGAGGTACAGCAGTTGGGAGTCAACCAGTTATCAATACTAGTACACAAAAATCACCACCACCAATCAATCAAGTGGTGGTTCAGGATTCTCCAGAAGATGTTGAGGTACAGGCTGTTATACCTGTTCAAGTTCATACCGTGGTGGATGGTAATACTCCGGTTTTGGATCAAGCCCAAGTTTCTGTTTGGTGGCCAAATTTAGTAAATGAGATGCGTAAAGTTAATGGTCCTTTGGCTACGTTGTTACGGAATTGCCCAATTGCTTCCGTAGAAGGCAATAATGTCGTGGTCGCAGTAAAGTACCTTTTCCATAAAGAACAGCTGGAAAGCACCAAAATCCGTTCATTCATCAATGAACACTTAAGTAATCAAGCTGGTGGGCCAGTAATTTTCTCGGCAATTATCGATAAGCGTTTAACAGTGAGTGAACAAATTAATGACACTGCCACTGCTGTCTCAGATGCGTTAAGGATTTTTGGCGGCGAAGTCATAGAGTAGACATTTTTTTCCAATCAAAAGTCAAAAAATTAATTTAAAAAACATGTTTGAAGACAAAAATAAAACTATAATGGCCGCGGTAATTGGATTCGCAGTTTTGGCCTTGGTTGTTGTCACTGTTTGGGAACCTGGGAGTTTATCCTTCCGTGATCCCACTGATTATGAGGAACAAGCTCGTTTGGCTCAAGAAGAACTCGAGCAGTACCGCGAACTGTTGGCTTCTATTGAGCCAAATGTAGAAGCTAGTCAGCAGTTCTTGCAGAAAGTGGCAACCGAAGATTTGGTGCGAGAGGAAGTAGAAACAGCTTTGCAAACCAACCAAAGGATCACAATCCCACAAGTTGCTAATTCAGAAATAAATATCGCCAACCGTGATGATCGTGACTTTGTAGTCAATTACCTGAACGACACTCGTTCTATGATGGCGAATTATTCAGAGTCAATTAAGGGAAGCGTTGATGACTTGTTTGCGCCCACTGGTAGTCCATCCGAATTGGCTCGTGCCGAAGCTTTGACAAATGATTTTGTCAGTAATTGGAAAACGGTCAGTGTACCACCGTCAGCGGCAGAGCTACATAAGGCTAGTTTGGTTGCCCTGGATCAGTATGGAGATGTATTTACAGCGGCCAAAGACTACTCGAGTGTCCAGACCGAACAACCATGGTCAACGGTCTATAACAGGTATGCAGTAATTGATAACCGTTTAGCTACAGTTAAAACCGAACTCGAAAAACTTAACGCCACCTTTGCGTTTGCGCCCCAAGAAGTAGAGTTACCTGATTTTAGTTTAGTAAAAACTGCCCAAGCGCAATTTGGCTTTGGTACTATAGTCACCATAGACTGGCAGATGATTCTTTATGAAGGGATTCGTACTGGTCTAGCTCGTTCCTTCGCGCAATTTAGTATCAACATGATTGACAAGCTGGTGGGGCATATCGAAAAGAACTTTGCAATTGCCAGCCAACTTTATTATTCCAACGAACTTGGCCGTTTCTATTCGGTTGAGTACATGCAAAAGTTCGTATCTGATCCATTAGATAGGGATATTATTTCTAAGTTTATACCAGAATATTTTTGTGTAAATCCGGACGGCCGGCAACTGCGTGATATTTTCGTTGCCAAAGCCAGGGAAAATGTCGGAACAGATTTAGTTATTAACCCATCTGACCCTGATTTCTTGCAGAAACTGGCTCGTCTTGGAGCTGATGAAAAAAATTATCCACTCTGGTGGGAAGGTTATTATCAATCCTTAGCAGCACAAACTAAAGCAGAGGCAGACAGAGCTGCCACTAAAGAAGTGGTCAGTCCAGGTTTAAAGAGTGGTCGTGATATCGTGAATACTCAGATTCAGAAGACAGTTTCTTCAATTTTAGGGGTCCAGGAATCGGCCATTAGTGGAGCTATGCAACTTGGTACTAATAACGCCGAAAACATTGCCAGTCAGTTAGTGGCCAGCATAGTTCAAAATTTGGTGAATAAGTTCATCTTTACCCCGTTATCCGGCGGGCAAACTTCTGGCCCGAGTGGTATTGGGATTATTGCTGAACGAAATGTCTGTTTGGGTACTGCGCAAATTAAACCATTAATTCCACTTCCTGAAGGTGGCTACCAAAATCCTGACCGACCAACAGTTCCGCCACAAACCAGTGATCCAGGTAATTACCCTGGTACAGGTTTACCGCCGCGTTAAATTTTATGACTGAATTAGAAACCCCTACAACTCAACCAAAGGAGACTACTCCGAAAGTAGAAACTTCAACTCATCAAGCACCTTATTGGGTGGTTGTGTTAGCCTTGCTGGCTGGTATAGTTGGTGGTATGTATGGTGCGCTAGATTTGGCTCAGCGACCGTTTTTTCAAAATCTTTTCGGACAAGGACCACAAGGTGTTGGTCTAAGTCAGACTGTTCAGGTCACGGAGGAATCAGCGGTTACTAATGTAGTTAAAGAAGCAGGGCCAGCTGTGGTTTCGATCGTGATTTCAAAAGATGTTAGTCAGCAATTTGATTTTGATGCTTTTCGATTCTTTGGGATTCCCGCTCCGCCTTCTTCACAGCCAAACATTCAAGAAGTTGGCGCAGGCAGTGGATTCTTTGTGAGCGATGATGGTTGGATAATGACCAATAAGCACGTGGTCTTAGATGAAACCGCTACTTATACTGTAGTCACTAAAGACGGTGAGTCATATGAAGCTCAGGTGATGGCCCGCGATCCAAGTAATGACCTTGCTCTGTTAAAGATTGAAATTAGTAATGCGCCGTATCTGCGTTTCGCTGATTCCGACACTTTACAGCTTGGTCAAGGGGTGGTGGCTATTGGGAATTCTTTGGGACAATATCAAAATACTGTGACATACGGGATTATTTCAGGTGTAGGGAGAAGTATTCGCGCTGGTGGTGGCGGAATTTCGGAGTTGCTTGAAGGGGTTATTCAAACTGATGCCGCGATAAATCAAGGAAATTCTGGTGGACCGTTGCTTAACTTAGCAGGTTTTGTGGTTGGTATTAATACTGCAGTGGATGTTAGTGGACAGTCAATCGGCTTTGCTATCCCTGCTAATGATGCCCGTATTGCTCTTGAAAGTTATCAAGCCAACGGTAAAATTTTGAGACCTTATTTAGGGGTTCGTTATACCATGATTACTCCAGCCTTGGCTAAAACCGATGAGCTGCCGAAGGATTATGGGGCTTTGATTGTTAGAGGTAGCGGTACAACTGATTTTGCGGTTTTACCTGGTAGTCCTGGCGATCGTGCTGGGCTACGAGAGGGTGATATAATCTTAGAGTTAAACGGACAGCGATTAGATGAAGATAATTCTTTAGCCAGAGCCCTACGCCGCTTTAAACCCGGGCAAAGAGTAGATGCAAAAATTTATCGTGATGGTGGCGAACAAACAATTACGATTGAGGTAGGAGAACGAACCCAATGAAGATTTTAGGCATAGATTATGGTGAAAAACGGATTGGTTTGGCAGTCAGTGATGAAACTCAAACACTCGCAAGGGAACTAGATATTTGGGATCCGGAAAAGTTTTGGTCCCATATTGTAGAGTTGATCGACACAGAAGCCATCGTGCGGGTTGTGGTTGGATTGCCTCTAAACATGTCTGGAGAAAAAACTCAGAAATCAGAAGAAGTTCAGGCGTTCGTAGATGAGTTGAGTAAGTTAATAAGTCAACCTGTGGAAGTAGTAGATGAACGGCTTTCTAGCGTGATGGCTCAGCAAATTGCTGGCCAAGATAAAAATATTGACAGTTTAGCCGCCCAAATATTTTTACAAGGGTACTTAAATAGTAAGAAGTAAAGAGTAAAAAGTAATGAAAGATACTAATTATCAACATTGGCCAGTATGGCAAAAGTCTATGGAATTAGTACTTAAGATTTATCAGTTAACTAATAATTTTCCAAAGTCTGAAATGTTTGGTTTGACTTCACAAATGCGCAGATGTGTGACTTCTATTCCTGCTAATATAGCCGAAGGAAGTAGAAGGAATTCTAAGAAGGAATTGCATAGATTTTTATCTATAGCTTTTGGTTCTGGGGCAGAACTAGAAACTTTTTTACAGATAGTTTTATCGCTAAAATTTATAAAATCATACCAATTTAATGAATCATATTTGCTTTTGCAGGAAGTGATGAAGATGTTAAATGTAATGACCAAAAATACCAGGTAAAACTGATTACTTCTTACTATTTACTTTTTTACTTTTATGAGTCAATTTAGACAAAATCCAATCAATAAACAATGGGTCTTAATTGCACCTAGTCGCAGTAAACGTCCGGAAGACTTTCGCACTTATAGTGTTGGTTTCGGCCTGCCTGAGTTAGATCCAAGTTGCGTATTTTGCCCAGGAAATGAGCACAAGAATCCGGATCTATGTGAGGATGTTTGTCGTGTCCCTAATGATAATAATTGGCAGCTACGCGTGATTTCAAATAAGTATTCAGCTTTAGAGGAAGCGAAGCTGTATCGGAATCGTGACTTTTATCATTCTCAAGCTGGTTATGGTGAACATGAAGTCATTATTTCTCGTAAGCATAACGAACCACCAGCATTGCAATCTGCGGTGTTGGTCCAACAGACTTTAAAGATGTTCCAGGATCGCATCAAGACTATTCATCAAGATCCCAAAATCAATTATGTGCAAGTTTTTCATAATCATGGTCGTGACGCCGGGGCCTCTTTAATTCACCCACATTATCAAATTTTAGCTACCCCAATGGTGCCACCACATATTCATGATGAAATGCGCGGTTGTTATCATCATTATCAGCTAACAGGACATTGTATTTATTGCGACATCATCAAGGAAGAAACAAAGATGCGTGATAGGATTGTTTATGAAGATGATTACTTTATTGTCATGTCGGCGTACGCTTCACGTAGTCCGTTTGAAACTTGGGTGTTACCTAAGCGACATCATGCGCGATTTGAAGCTACTTCTGATGTAGAGTTGCTTCATTTGTCACACGTGCTAAAAAAAGTGCTCGGTTCACTCTATGTAAAGTTATCTGATCCACCATTGAATTTTTATTTTCATTCCATGCCAAAGTCTTCAGATAAACATATTATTCAAGAAGAAAAAAGTTATCACTGGCATTTAACCATTTTCCCAAGACTAACGATCTGGGCAGGGTTTGAATATGGTACTGGGATTCCAGTTAACCCAATGGCTCCAGAAATGACTGCTCAGTTCTTAAGAGGGGAGTTGTAATGGGGAAATTGATTATTGCTAACTGGAAACTTAATCCACTCACTGAACGTGAAGCAATTGCCTTAGCAGAGCGAATTACACAGGTTAGTCCTTATGAAGTAGTAATTTGCCCGCCATTAGCATTTCTGAACTCTGTCAAATATCTACATTTAGGAGCCCAGGATGTTTCCCCGCAAATAAAAGGCGCTTATACTGGGCAGATTTCACCCAGTCATCTGGCTAGTTTAGGAATTGAATATTGCATAGTTGGCCACAGTGAAAGACGGGCAATGGGTGAACGAGATGATTTGATTAATCAAAAACTCCAAGCTTTGATTCACTACAAAATTACTCCGGTGCTGTGCGTTGGTTACGGCACTACTGTGAGTCAGGATGAATTAGAAGTTACCGATGTGTTAGGTTCGCAGCTTACTCAGGATTTGGATGGGGTTGATCCAAAGAAAATAATTGTTGCTTATGAGCCTGTTTGGGCGATTGGTAGCGGCCGACCAGCAACCCCAGAGCACGCAGAACAGATTGCCTTGTATATTCAAACCAAGTTCGGAGTAAAAAAAGTATTATACGGCGGTAGCGTTAATAGCACCAATAGCGAAGCTTATTTGTCGCAACACCATGTTGATGGTTTACTTGTTGGAGGTGCTTCGTTGTTACCAGATGATTTTAATAAAATTATTAGTTAGTAAGTCATGAGTAAATCGCAATCAGTATTTTGGAATCCTAATTTTTAGAAATCTCTTACTACTATTCTTTACCATTTAATTATGATCTACATTGCAGCCGACCACGGTGGATTCAAACTCAAACAACATCTCGCAAGGTTTTTGCAAAAACAAAAGCTGGATTTTAAGGACCTTGGCCCAGCAAAGTTTAAAGATGGCGATGATTACCCTGACTTTGGAGCCAAAGTTGCTAAGCAAGTTTCAAAGAATCCGGTGAGTAATCTTGGTATTTTAATTTGTCGTAGCGGGCAAGGGATGTGCATTGTTGCCAACAAGTATCCAAGAGTCAGAGCTGTCCTGGTATGGAATCAGGCTGCAGCAAAGGTTAGTCGTAATGATGACATGGCTAATATATTATGTTTACCTAGTGATTTTATGAATTATTCACAAGCAGAAAGTATTCTGAAGACTTGGCTAAACACAGCTTATTCAACAGAACCACGTCATATGAGAAGGGTTCATAAGATCAGTAAGATAGAGGAGTCTTTGTGATAATACCGGCAATTCTAGAAACCAATGCCAAGCAATTTCAGGCAAAATTAAAGGAAGTTTTAGCTTTAAAGGGAATCAAAACGGTGCAGGTGGATTTTGCTGATGGAAAATTTGTTGCCACTAAAACTGTTGATGTTTCCGAAATCAAATTACCCAAGAATAAAATTGAGTTTGAGGCCCACTTAATGATTAGTAATCCTAGCAATTTTGCAGATTACAAAAAGAAGGGTTTCGATAAAATTATCTTGCATTACGAATCATTTGATAATGAAACGGATTTAGAAGACTCGTTAGAAGAAATTCGTAAGCTAAAGATGAAACCAGCATTGGCAATTTCTCCTACCACAGCTGTGTCTGTATTGCGTTATTTTTCGGATAACATTTTAAATTTTACTTTATTATCGGTTGTCCCTGGCAAGCAAGGACAAAAAATGTTACCAGATACACTGGAACGATTAATGGAACTACGCGATCATGCTAAAGCAGGAACCGTAATCGAAGTAGATGGTGGTGTGAATGCCGATAATATTGCCAAGTTGATTGATGCTGGTGCTACTGATTGTGTGGTTGGTTCAGCTTTAGTTTCCGGCGATATCAAGGAAAATTACAAAAATTTATTGGAAGCAATTACTAATGGCTAAGCTATCTTCAGTAGAGTTACAACTTACGGCTAACAACATTCGTCAAAGTATTATTGAAATGTTGGTAGAAGCTGGCAGTGGACACAGTGCCGGTCCTTTGGGTATGTCGGATGTCTTCACGGCACTTTATTTTGAGTTGATGAATATTGATCCAAAAAAACCTGATTGGGATGAGCGCGATTGGTTAGTATTGTCTTGTGGTCATATTTGTCCGGTGTTGTATGCCACTTTGTCCGAACGTGGTTATTTCCCAAATTCAGAACTCAAAACTTTACGTAAACTTGGTACGCGACTACAAGGCCACCCACATAATTTATCTTTACCTGGCATTGAAACTACAAGTGGTCCCTTGGCACAAGGTTCTTCCCAGGCAGTGGGGATTGCCTTAGCTTTCCGCATGAATAAGCAAAGAAATCGGGTTTATTTAGTTATGAGTGATGGCGAACAGCAAGAAGGTCAGACTTGGGAAGCAGTGATGCTGGCTGGTAAAGAAAAACTTCACAACCTAACTGCAGTAATCGACCGTAACAATATTCAGATAGACGGTTACACCGAAGACGTGATGCCATTAGATGATCTTAAAGCTAAATATGAAGCCTTTAATTGGCATGTGATTGAAGTCGATGGTCATAATATTCAAGCTGTGATAAACGCTTATCGCGAAGCTGAAGCCATCTACGAAAAACCAACTGTGATTATTGCGCATACTATTCCAGGTAAAGGCGTTGACTTTATGGAAGGTAAATATGAATGGCACGGCAAACCACCAAAACCAGAGGAAGCTAAAGTTGCGCTACAAGAATTACGAACTTTGCAGGGAAAGATTAAATCTGAGCATGAATAGTATCCGTAATAATTATGTTAAACCCTAAACAAAAATTAAATCCTGCGTTAGGAAACGGTACGATTGAGCAAAAGGCGACTCGCGATGGTTTTGGCGACGCTCTTTTGGAGCTGGGCGAAAAAGACGATCGCATCGTTGCCCTTACTGGAGACTTGGCAGAATCCACGCGCGTTCTGCCTTTTGCAGAAAAATTTCCAGAGCGGTTTATTGAGTGCGGCGTGGCTGAGCAAAACATGATGGGCGTGGCAGCTGGTTTGGCCTTAGCAGGAAAAATTCCATTTGCAGCAAGTTACGCTACCTTTAGCCCTGGTCGTAACTGGGACCAATTGCGCGTGTCAGTTTGCTACAGCCAGGCCAATGTAAAAATTATCGGAGCGCATACAGGTGTGTCGGTCGGTCCGGATGGAGCAACTCATCAGGCTCTGGAGGATATTGCTATTACCAGAGTTCTACCGAACCTGACAGTGATTCAGCCCTGTGATGCTCATGAAGCTCTTAAAGCAACTTCAGCTATTGCTCATGCGAATGGTCCTCATTATTTACGACTCACTCGCGAAAAAACACCACTCATTACAACTGAATATTCACCGTTTCAAATTGGCAAAGCCAATATTCTAAAAGAAGGTAAGGATGTTGCCTTAATCGGTTGCGGCCCCGTCCTGTATAATGGTATTAAGGCTGCGCTAGATCTAGAGCCGGGAAATATTAATGTTTTAGTTATAAATTTACATACCATTAAACCGCTTGATGAATCAGTATTAATTTGGGCAGCGAAATTAACTGGCGCAGTAGTTACTTTGGAAGAGCATCAGGTTAATGGTGGGATGGGAAGTGCAGTAGCAGAATTTTATGCCAAGAATTATCCCGTGCCAATTGAAATGGTTGGAATGCAAGACAGTTTTGGAGAAAGTGGTAAACCTGAAGAGTTGTGGGAGAAGTACGGCATGGGTGTTGAAGCAATTAAACAAGCAATAAAAAAGGTAATTAACAGAAAAGTTAAGAAATAATATGTCATTCCTGGCGCGCTTCACGAAGTGAAGGCCGACCGGGAATCCATTAGACTTCTAGTGGATCCCCGGTTCTCGCCGCTTTACAAGCGACTCGCCCGGGGATGACAGGAGAAAATATGCCAAAACCAAAATATGACATGATTGCCATAGGTGATCCGACAATAGATACGTTTCTTTTCGTAGATGATATTGAAGTAAAAAAAATCAATGGTCAGCTCAAAGCAATTATTAGCTGGGGTGATAAATTACCCGTTCAAAAATTCGCTCGCACTGTTGCGGGTAATGCTGCTAACGCTGCGGTTGGCTCAAGTCGTTTGGGTTTAAAAACTGCTTTTTATACAGTTTTAGCACATGACACTGGTGGTCGTGAGATCACTCATAAAATGCGTAAAGAAAAAGTTGCTACTGATTACATTGTGATTGATGAGGACCACCCCACTAATGCTTCAACAGTGCTAAGTCATGATGGCGAAAGAACAATTTTTGTTTATCATGAACACCGGAAATATAAGTTACCCAAATTAGCCCCATCGGCTTGGGTTTACTTAACTAGTATGGGTGTTGGATTCGAAAAAATTTATAAAGATTTAGCTAAATATTTAGACAAGACTGGCGCGAAGTTAGCTTTTAATCCTGGTACCTTCCAACTTCGCAAAGGCCCAAAGTCTAATAAGCAAATTTTAGAACGCACCACAGTGTTGTCAATTAATAAAGAAGAGGCGCAGAGCTGGGTTGGCAAAACCGAAGATTTTGAAGTGCTTAGTAAAAAGCTTCAAAAATTGGGACCAGAAACTGTGGTAATTACCGATGGTCGTAAAGGTGCTTATAGTTATGGACCAGAAGGCTACTATTACATTACTGAATTTCC
This sequence comes from uncultured Candidatus Saccharibacteria bacterium, assembly GCA_964594755.1. GTDB lineage: Bacteria > Patescibacteriota > Doudnabacteria > UBA920 > UBA920 > UBA920. The sequence goes on from CAZQMO010000006.1 coordinate 23,365, forward strand.
AGGACCACGTATTGAAGCTACAGGTGCAGGGGATAGCTTTACTACTGCATATGTTGGAGCCTTGGCATTAGGTATGACTCATCTTGAGGCGTTGCGTTGGGGACCTGTTAATGCGGGCAGTGTAGTTATGGCGATAGGCCCGCAAGAAGGTTTACTAACCAAGAAACAAATTTTGGCAAAGTTGTCTCGTCGGAGGAGTTTTAAACCCGTGGCTTTGGTTGATGAGAGAACCAAATCAAAAATTGCGGCCATGGTTGGCAAAATGAAAGACTAACATGTTAGTTCACATCAAAGAACTGTTCGAAAAACCAGTCCGGGGCAAGTTCGCTTATCCTGCGTTTAACACAATCAACTTTGAGACCACTCGGGGCATTATTGATGCTGCCGAGGAAATGGGAACTCCGGTAATAATCGAAACAACTGAATCCACTGTGAAGTATGCAGGTTTAGAAACCATTTTTGAAACTGTGGCTAGTTTGGCTATCAAGTCAACGGTGCCGATTGTACTTCATTATGATCACGGTAAAGAGGCGGATCATCTAAAGAGGGCTATCCAATTAGGATACTCGTCAGTTATGATTGACCATTCTGCCCTGGATCTCGATCAGAATATCAAAGATACTAAAGAAATGGTTGAGTTCGCTCATAAGGAGGGTGCTTGGGTTCAAGGCGAGGTTGGTAAGATTCGAGGTAATGAAGATTGGGTTTCCGTTTCAGAAACGGAAGCGTTACTGACCGAACCAGAGGAAGCGGAGAAGTTTTGGCAAGCTACTGGAGTAGACACATTGGCTAGTGCAGTCGGGACTATTCACGGTATAATAAAAATGACCGGAAACGTTAAAGCTCATGTTGATATTGAAAGAATAGAGCAGATTGCCAGCCGAGTTCCTGTGCCTTTGGTTCTTCATGGAGCAAGTGGGGTTCCAGATGATATAATATTGAAAGCGATTAGTGCTGGTGTATCGATAATCAATATTGATACGGAAATTAGAATCGGATTTTCTTCTGAACTTCGCAAAGCTTTAGCAGACCATCCAGATGAGATTGACCCGCGCAAATATTTAACCCCGGCTATTGAAGGCGTGAAAAATGCCGCTATAAGGAAGTTAAAAGCTTTTAAAACTATTAATCAAGTAACTTAAATTTATGATCCAAGGAAGTGGGCTACAAGAAAAAAACGCCAGGTTGAGATTTTTGTTATATATTTTTATGGGAGTCATAGCTTTTGGCTCATTGTTATACTGGCGGACTGCGGCATTGGACTCAGCTGAGTACGTTGAGTTTGCCACACCAAAGAAAACCAAAACCGAGAAGTTGGAAAATAACTTACGTTCAAATCGATACCAAATTGAAACTTTCGACAGTTCGCCGAGCATTAATTAATTAGTAATAAAACAAAATGCCAAAAACCAAGCTCGCGATCAACGGCTTTGGCCGTATTGGCCGCCAAGCTTTTAAGATCGCCTTACAAAAACCAGATTTAGAAATCGTTGCTATCAATGATTTAACCAGCCCAGAAGCCTTGGCTGGTTTGTTGAAATATGATTCGAACTACGGCAAATACTCAGAAGCTGTAGATTTTGATGAAAAGCATGTGATTGTGGGTGGTCAAAAGTTTCCGGTGTATGCAGAGAAAGACCCAAGCTTGTTGCCTTGGAAAGATTTAGGTGTAGATGTTGTAATCGAGAGTACTGGCCGCTTCACAGATAGTGAGAAAGCCGGAGCTCATCTACAAGCTGGTGCGAAGCGAGTGATTATCTCTGCGCCCGCGAAAGATGAAGGAATGACTAAAACTTTTGTATTGGGTGTTAATGAAGATAAGTATTCTGATGAAGCAATTATTAGTAACGCTTCTTGTACAACTAATTGTATCGCACCAGTTGCGCATGTTTTGCACACCAAGTTCGGGATTCAAAAGGCGATGATGACAACAATCCACAGTTATACTGCGGAACAAAATTTGGTTGATGGTCCGCCTCCTGGTGGACACGCAAATGATATGCGTCGCGCCCGCGCTGCAGCTACAAATATCGTACCGACAACAACTGGCGCCGCGATTTCCGCTACAGAAACTATCCCTGCGTTAAAAGGTTTGTTCGATGGAATGGCGATTCGCGTACCGACACCTGTTGGAAGTTTGTCTGACTTCACTATGTTGTTGGCGAGAGACGTCACAATCGAAGAAGTTAATCAAGCTTTCACTGATGCTGCAAATCATCCTTTGTATAAAGATAGAATTTCCGTGACGACAGATCAAATCGTATCTACCGATATCGTTGGCAATCCTTCATCTGCAATCGTAGATTTATCTCTTACTAAAGTAGTAGGCGGTAATATGGTAAAGGTGATTGCTTGGTATGATAACGAGTTTGGTTATTCAAACAGATTAGTAGAGCAGTGTGTGTTAGTTGGTGAAACTTTGAAAAAATAAAAACCGAACGTGGGAGCGTCCGGTCGGTCTTATGGTTTAGGCAATACTTGTGAATACCTTATAGAGGAGAATCCCTCCAAAGATGTAGAGTAATGCTAAAAAAATGTTCGGAGATTTGGTCTCTAGCCTCTCTAGCCATTGAACCATAGCAAGCCTCCTATAGCAAGAATGGTCGTAGCTAGGACTCCGAAAGCAACGAGTTTGTTAAAGAGATTTGCCCCAGCAATCCCTGATAGTTTCATTTTTCAAGCCTCCTTAAAAAAATAAAAAACGCTCCGAGGAACATACTTATTAAACCATAATTTATAAACATTGTCAATTAAGCAGATATCCACAAATAAAAACCTCAAAAATAAGCGCATAATTTTGCGTTTAGATTTGAATGAGCCTATAGATAATAATGGAAAGTTATTAGATGATTTTCGGATTTCTTCAGCTATACCTACTATCAAAGCTCTTTGGAATAATGGCAATAAATTGATAATCGTCTCTCACTTAGGTCGCCCTGATGGAGAAGTCGTGAGTGGAATGACCTTACGGCCTGTAGTAGAACGTCTGGCTGAATTATTGGAAACAAAATTTGTAGAAACCAGTAATCAGTTACCAGATTATGCGATTAAGCATACAATTTTTTTTACCGGTGATCTTAATGACGCGTCTGTTAAAGATTTGTTAACGGCGCAATCCGCCAAGGACATTGTTGTGTTAGAAAATATTCGATTTTATCCAGGCGAAGAAACTTCGGATCAAAGTTTTGCAAAACATTTGGCCGTGCTGGGTGATGTTTTTGTTAATGAGGCGTTTAGTGTATCCCATCGTAATGCAGCTTCAATTACAGTTTTGCCAGAATTATTACCAGGCTACGCCGGACCTTTGCTAGCCAGGGAGACGGCAGCTTTGGATGTGCTGTTGTCGGGTCGTTACAAGAAACCTTTTGTACTCTTGATGGGTGGGATTAAAATTAGCGACAAATCTCAGACACTTATGAACTTAGGAAAATCAGCTGACCAGATTTTAGTTGGCGGTGGATTAGCGAATTTGTTTCTGGCGGCTCAAGGTTATAATGTCGATGTCCAAAATGATAAGGCCAGTATTTCCGCGGCTAAACAGATTTTATTAAATTTCAAATCCAAAATCGTACTGCCGATTGACGCGACTTGCTATAGTGCTGGTCAACGTACTGGCAGTAAAGTTGTGGTAAAGAAAATTCCGGCAATATCCAAAACTGATAAGGTCTATGACATTGGCCCAGCAACAATTTTGGCATTCACCAAAGTATTGCAAACTGCCGGGACGATTTGCTGGAATGGACCAATGGGCTACTTTGAAGAAAAGCCTTATCGGGCCGGGACTTTAAGCATGGCTAAAGTGGTCGGCGGACTTGGCAAGCGCAAAGCTTATGTTGTTGCTGGCGGCGGCGAAACTGTGGCGGCGATTAGGCAATCTGGACAACTTGATCATCTGGACCATGTTTCTACTGGCGGCGGCGCCATGTTGGAATATTTAGCCGGCAGTAAACTTCCAGGTATAGAAGTATTAAAATAACGCCTCGGGCGTTTTTTTATTTGGCGCAAAAATGGTATAATTAATTTGAAATCTGACTTAAGAAATAAAAACTGCAAAAAGAAAATTCATGCCTAAGCTTACAAAACTAGTGGCTCGACAGATTTTGGATAGCCGTGGAAACCCTACTATCGAAGTGAGGGCCTATTCAGGTAAAGCATTTGCAGCTGCAAGTGTGCCTAGTGGTGCATCTACTGGTAGCCATGAAGCAGTGGAGTTGCGTGATAACGGAAAAACTTTTGATGGAGCTGGCGTGGCCAAAGCTGTTCGAAACATAGAAACCAAACTTTCCAAAAAACTCAAAGATTTCGATATAAATGACCAAGAAGCATTGGATATGGCGATGGTTGAGCTTGATTCAACCGAGCAAAAAAGCCGACTTGGCGCTAACGCCATCTTGGGAGTATCGTTGGCAGTGGCTAGGCTGGCCAGTCAATTGAATGATCAACCGCTCTATGTTTACTTGGCCAAAGTTTATGGTTATAAGCAACCAAAAAAATTACCAACCCCATTATTGAATGTGCTCAATGGTGGACTGCATGCTGATAGCGGCACTGATGTGCAAGAATTTTTCTTGATTCCGAAAAAAGGTAATTTATGGAACAGGCTTGATGCGGCCCATAAAGTCATCTCAGCTCTAAAGTCAGATCTAGCAAAGAAGAAATTATCTGTTTCGGTTGGTGATGAAGGCGGGTTTGCGCCTAAATTAAATTCTAACGAAAAGGCTTTGCGATTCTTGCACGCGGCTGTTCATCACGCTGGTCTGCGATTGGGACGTGATATGGCTTTAGGGATTGATGCAGCAGCTACTGTCTTCTTTGATGTCGACAAGGAGATTTATCGATTCAAAGCTGATAAACGAAACTTTAAGCCGGTCAGTGTTTATCAATTGTATGCCCGCTGGGCCAAGAAGTATCATTTAGAAGTAATCGAAGATGGGTGTAGCGAAGATGATTTGCAGGGTTGGCAAAAATTGACTACGCAATTAGGGAGTAAACTTTGTTTAGTTGGCGATGATTTGTTTGTAACGAACCCTTATCGTTTACAAGCTGGGATTATTGCAGGCGTGGCTAATGCCGTCTTAATCAAACCTAATCAAATCGGTACCCTGACTGAAACTATGACCACTATTGCCTTGGCGCAACGTTATGATTACAAAGTGATTGTTTCGCATCGGAGCGGGGAAACGTGTGATGACTTTATTGCCGACTTAGCTGTAGCTGTAGGCGCTGACTATATCAAAGCTGGTAGTTTGGCGCGGGGTGAAAGAATCGCTAAATATAATCGCTTGTTAGAAATTGAGCAGGAGTTAATTTAGTATGGTGGAATTAGGAATTTGGGAACACTACAAGGGTGGCCGATACGAAGTAGTAATCAATGCCTTACTAGAAAACAGTGAAGAACCTGCAGTAGTTTATCGAGCTTTGTATGAAAACAACAAGTCAGAATACTGGATTCGGACCGAGCAAGATTTTTTAGCTATGGTTGAAGTCGCAGGCCAACAAGTACCAAGATTTAAATTAGTGGAGCTTCATGGCAAAGACTTATAAAAAAATTGTCTTAGTAGTTTTGGATGGCTTCGGTGTGGCAACTTATAGTCATGGTAACGCCATTGCCTTGGCTAATCCAGAAGCCCTTAATGACATGATTGCTAATTACCCTTCGTTAACTCTATTGGCTTCTGGACCAGTAGTGGGTTTGCCATGGGGAGAAATGGGTAATTCTGAAGTAGGTCATTTAAATATGGGAGCAGGTCGAATCGTTGGTCAGGATCTGCCTCGGATTAACACGGCGATTTCGAATCGTTCATTTTTTTCTAATCCAGTTTTACTACAATCGATTGAACATGTGAAAAAGAATAACTCTAAACTCCACCTAATTGGTTTAGCTAGTGAAGGCGGAGTTCATGGAAGTAGCGAGCATTTGTATGCCCTGCTTGGCCTGGCAGCTGAGCAAGGAATTCAAGATGTATTCATTCATTTGATTACTGACGGGCGGGATAGTGGTCCGAAGGTCGCTTTGGAAGGTCTCCGTAAATTGCGTGGCAAGATCGAAGAAATTGGTGTGGGTAAAATTGCTACGATTACTGGTAGATTTTACGCGATGGATCGCGGTGGACATTGGGAGCAGACTATGGCGGCGTACCGAGCCATGGTATTTGGTAGCGGTTCAGCTGCAGAAACTGCTGAAGATGCAGTACTTAATAACTACAATCAAAATGTATTTGATGAAATGATTCCGCCAACTGTCATTGTTGACCGCTCGGATAGCAGCCAAATCAAACCAACCGCAGTGGTTGGTCCTAATGATGCAGTCATTTTTTACAACTTCCGTTCTGACCGTGCCTTGCAGTTAACTGAAGCGTTTATGAAGCCTGAGCAGGTGCCGGTTGAACCGGGCCCGGCTCACCTGGATAATCTGTTCTTTGTCACGATGACCGAGTATTTTGAGGATTTACCAGTACACGTGGCATTCCCTCCTACGAATTTACAGAATAATCTTGCCGAGGTTTTGGCGGCTAATGGTTTAAAGCAATATCACATTGCAGAAACAGAAAAATATGCCCACGTCACTTCGTTTTTTAATGGCGGTGCTAGTGAATCACTGGTGGGCGAGCAGCGCACTATTGTGCAGAGTCCTGTGAATGATAAAAATTACGTTGATCGTCCTGAAATGTCTGGTCTGGAAATCACTACGAAATTAATTGAAAAAATTACTAATGAAGACTTTTCATTTTACTTGGCTAACTTTGCCAATGCTGACATGGTCGGCCACACTGGCAGTATTGAATCAGCCACTAAAGCGATTCAATATTTGGACAGATTTTTAGAGCAGATTAGGCGGGCGACCTTAGATGCCGGGGCCTTGTTAATTATTACGGCAGATCATGGTAATGCAGAATATATGATTGAAGCCAAGACAGGTGATATTAATAAAGAGCACACTACTAGCCCGGTGCCGTTCGTAGTAGTTGCTAAAGAGCTGGCTTTTGATAAACCAAAGCAGCGCAATTATTTATCCTTATCTGGGATGGTTCCATCAGGAGTGATTTCAGATATTGCCCCAACAGTTTTACAATTTTTTGGTATAGATAAGCCAAAAGAGATGACAGCAGTAAGCTTGGTTGATCAAATTGAGAGCCAGCTGTGAGTAGTTGGCAGTAAAGATTGTTATGCTATGATGGAAAGAGTAAGATTCCATTATGGCAAAACACTGGCAGCTCAAAAATCCAGTTCCTGCGCATATTCTAGAGCAATTCCCAGAATTATCTGGTTTGCAGGTACAATTACTCTATAATTTAGGTTTGTCCGATCCTGATCGGGTGGATTGGTTTTTAAATCCGGATTACCATAATTTGTATGATCCGTTTTTATTTAGCCAAATACAGACAGCAGTCGAGCGAACTTGGCAGGCGATTTCAAAAAACGAAAAAATTCTTATTTATGGTGATTATGACGCTGATGCTGTAACAGCCAACGCTTTATTGACGCAAACTTTTCGTTACTTAGGGGTCGAAGTGGAAAGTTATATCCCAGATCGGTTTAGCGAAGGTTATGGTTTGAACCTAGATGCATTTCAAAAGATTAAAGATCAAGGTGTAAAGGTTGTGATTACTGTGGATTGTGGGACAAATTCAGTGGCCGAAGCCGAGTTTTGTAAAAACAATGGTATTGATTTAATTATCACTGATCACCACGAAATTACCGGAGACATACCAGATGCATTTGCATTAGTTAATCCAAAAAATCCTAATGAGCTTTATCCGGACAAACAAATTACTGGAGTTGGGGTTGCATATAAATTTGCCAAAGCTTTATTGAGTGATCATGATAAAGTGATTGCCCAGCGAGGCATTGAACCATCCGAGCATATTCCTGAATGGGATAAGTGGCTACTTGATTTAGTAGCGATCGGTACGGTGGCGGATTGTCACTCATTATTGGGTGAGAATCGCATCTTAGTAAAGTTTGGTTTAAAGGTTTTACAAAAAACCAAATGGTTGGGCTTACGGTTATTAATGGAAAATGCCGGGATTGATGTGAATAAAAAATCTCCCGACACAGTCACGCTCGGCTTTACCATTGCGCCGCGCATTAATGCTGCTGGTCGGTTAGAGCATGCCAATGTGGCGTTAGATTTATTAACTACAAAAGATTATGCAGAGGCCATTGATTTAGCTAATCGGATAGAGGAAATCAATCGCCGTCGTCAGGATATCACGGCCCGAATGGTCTCCGAGGCTAAAGAAAAAGCAGAGAATATTTCGGACCGAAAAATTTTAGTCCTCTCTGACTCAGCTTGGCCAAAAGGTGTGGTTGGTATTGTTGCCGGCAAGCTGTCAGATTTTTACCAAAAACCTGTGATTGTCTTGGAACGTGGCGAAAATGAAAGTACTGGCAGCGCCAGAAGCGCCCGCGGTTTTGATATTGTGGCTGCGCTCAAAGCTGTGAGTGAGCATTTGTCCAGATACGGTGGTCACAAAGAGGCTGCCGGTCTAACTTTAGCCAATGAGAAATTCGATGATTTTTATTTAAGCTTATTGAAGTATGCCGAAACTCACTGGCCAGAGGAATTGCCCGACGCTATTTTAGAGGTCGATGCAGAATTAACTGAATCTGATCTATCTTTCGATCGCTATGCGGAGCTAGAAACATTAGAGCCTCACGGCGCTGGTAACCCCAAGCCAAAGTTTTTAATTTCCGGAGTAACCATAGGTGGTTTTCGTACCGTTGGAACAACGCAGAATCATTTGCAGATGCAGTTGTTGTGTGGAGAAAAGTTGGTGGAAACTATTGGCTTTGGTCTAGGGTTTTGGGCTGGTCAATTGGAAGTTGGTCAGACATTAGATTTGGTTGGTGAAATGTTGGTAGATTCCTGGAACGGAACAAAGAAATTAAAATTAAGAATTATCGATTTAAAAATCCTCCCCGCAGAAACGGTGAGTGAAGAAAGTACTATACAAGATGAGTCAGCCAAACAAGTTGAGCAAGCGTCTGTTTCTTAGCACTGATGGCGGTGCGCGTGGTAATCCTGGACCAGCAGCCGCTGGTTATGTGTTGTATAACCAAGCAGGGGAAATCCAATTTGCTGGAGGAAAATATTTAGGAGAGAATACCAATAACGTAGCAGAATATACAGCTTTAATTTTAGGCTTACAAAAAGCTTTGGAGTTGGGAGCCACCGAAGTAGTGGTAAAAATGGATTCTGAGTTAATAGTTAAACAGATGAGCGGTGAATATAAAATTAAACAACCTCACCTTCAGGAATTAGCTCATCAAGTTAAGGATTTACTTCAGCAATTGGATTTCTACGAAATCAAACACGTTTTGCGGCATTTAAATAAAGCTGCTGACCAGCAGGTGAATAGGGCTATTGATGAAGCGCTGGGTTTAAAATAAATATTTTGAACTAACCTTGGTGGAGTTTTTTAAGCTTGTTCGCCGTGCTCTGTATCCTAGTTTTTGTTCTAGCTTAGCGTAGCCTATGACGCTTTTTAGAACGAATCTCTAAGCTGGCTTGAGCTTACAACTCCCAACTTTGATTTATCGCTGTATCAACACGGAGTAAAGATTGTTTTCTGATTTGACTATCAGAGCTTTTTGGTTTGAGGTAATGAAAAGTTGTTGGCTTGGTCCAGTATACAGCATGTAGCGATTTTGATTTCCTCGAGAATCAATTTCGATCGCTTCAGTACCATTGGGCCCAGCAATGAACCCGTAACCAAACAAGGGAATCACATTGGCTGCCATCAGGTTTTCTGTGGTTCTAGCCAGCAGTTCGCTGCGGTTTGAGGTAAAGTTATAGAAGAAAATTTCTGTAGGGGTTACGTAGGTTAAGCGTTGGCTATTGGGGTCTAACTCAACAACTTTCACGAAACTGTTTAAGAGCTCTAGAGTCTGGTTAACTCGGTAAAAACTTTCTCCTGCTAACATAAATAACTCCTTTTGATTTGTTAAAAAGAATTTTAACTCTTGTTGTTGCGGTAAGCCCTCTGAAACAATTACCAATTGTTTAGTAATAGTTGTACCTGTCCAAAGATAAGTTGCCAGTTGATAGGTAGCTTCAGTTTCGGACGCTACATAAAAAGTTCCGTCTTTAATAGTGTAGCCCCAGACATTGCTCAGCAACGTTTGGGTTTGATTGCTGCCAAATCGCCCAATAACCAAGTTGTTATCAATGATTCCAGTAACAGAACTGCTGTCTAGGAGTGAGATTTGAGTTGCACTATTAAACACAGTTGGCAAAGCTGTTGTTTGCCAATTACTGCTATTCATTAGATAGCGCTGATTTTGGTCAGTTGTAACAAGCCAAAGATTATTGTCTTGTGTAGCTTGGAAGTTGGTAATAACAAACGGTAAGGTGGTTTGATTAGAAATCCTTTCATTAATAACATCATATAAAATTATTTCTTGGCCTTTGCTGTACAAAATTTGGTTGTCGCGCATTGCTACGGCATTGATTGTAGTATCAATAGCAATCGGTTCGGCTTCAGGTAGAAGTCTGATGGCGTCATTAATACTGCCGGCGTAGGTTACTTCTCCTGCTTCAATAAATAATTGTTTTTGCCAAGGACGAAAACCCTCCATAGTCACTCGCACGGTTTGCCAGCCTTGCTTCACAAACCGAATAGTGGTTGGAGTAGAACCAGCTTCTTGTTCGTTTAAGAATACAGTTGCACCGTCAGGTTCAGACTGGACATCGATAATTCCGGTATTAGTTGGTGAGGGGTCAAAAAAAGGTAGAGTACGCCCAGTCACATACAGAAGGATAAGGGGAGAGAGAACTATAAAGACCACAACCAGTAAGGCAATGATGAAATAACGAGCTTTTGAATCCACAATAAAAAATTAGTTGGTAATTATCAATTCTGCTGTACAGAAGTGTATATATTATAACAGAATTTAAGGATTGTCGAGACCTAGACCAGATCGGCTATTCTAGCTACAATTGGAAAGCTATATGACTTCCAAAGACGATAAATTTTTAATTACTGGTAACCAAATTTTAGGTGGGGAAATTTCAGTGGTGGGTGCTAAGAATGCAGCTTTAAAGGCTTTGGCTGCAAGTTTGATTATGACCGGACCAAGTACTATTAAGAATGTCCCACAGATAGAGGACATTCAACGGCTTTTAGATATCATTGAAGATCTCGGGGTGAAATTGGAGTATGGCGATCATGAAGTCAAGATTATTGACCCAACGATAAAAAAATCTAAACTCGATCCAGATTTGCATCAGCGTACTCGTTCATCGATTTTATTGGCAGTCCCGACTCTGCTTCAACATGGTGAGGTGGAATTTGCTTACCCTGGTGGTTGCGTAATTGGCAAACGCCCAATTGATTTTTTCTTGAATGGCTACAGAAAGTTTGGAATTGCTATTGAAGAACGGGAAGATGGTTTTATGCTACGTGCTGGTAAGTTACAACCGGCAACAGTGGTGTTTACCCGCGTGAGTGTTACTGGGACTGAAGCTATGATGATGTTAGCTGCACGAATACCAGGGCAAAGCGTGATTGTGAATGCAGCTATGGAGCCGGAAGTTGTTGCCTTAGGTGAGTTGCTTAATAGTTGTGGGGCAAAGATTTCTGGATTAGGTACACCGCGCTTAACTATTGATGGCGTGACCGATTTAGCGGGCAGTACTTTTACAACTCCGCCAGATCGAATTGAAGCCGGAACTTTCGCAATTTTAGCGGCAGCAACCAATGCGGAACTTTTAGTACAGAATATCATTCCTGCACACCTCGAGGTTTTTTGGCAGCTACTTTCGCAGGCTGGGGTACGGTTTGAGCTTGGGGATAATAGTGTTAAGATAAACCCATCGCGCAGTCAATTGGTAGCTATTTCGAAAGACATAATTACGCATGAATATCCGGGTTTTCCCACTGACCTCCAGGCTCCTATGGCAGTGCTGATGACTCAGGCAAAAGGTCAATCACTCATTTTTGAAACCATCTACGAAGGCCGGCTGTTCTATGTTGATTTGCTTAATAGTATGGGCGCGAACATTTTTATGGCTGACCCTCACCGGGTAATGATTTCTGGGCCAACCAAACTTAGCGGTGCCAAACTCACTTCACCAGATATTCGCGCTGGTATCGCCATGGTGATTGCTGGATTAATTGCTGAAGGGCAAACCGAGATTGATAATATTTACCAAATTGATCGCGGTTACGAAGATATTGAGAATCGATTAAAGGCGATTGGTGCAAAGATAGAAAGAATTACTACATAACATGCTACAGAACAAAATTGGAATTGATTTAGGGACAGCGAACGTATTAGTACACGTACCCAAACGCGGCATTATTATTAATGAGCCAACTGTAGTTGCCATCTCTGTGGATGACAACCGCGTTTTAGCAGTTGGTCAAGAAGCCAAGGAAATGTTGGGGCGCACTCCCGAAACCATCGTGGCACATCGGCCGATGAAAGATGGGGTAATTGCTGATTATCGCGTGACCGAAGCCATGATTCGCTACTTTATTAATAAAGCTTTGGGGAAGGTACGTTTCTTTCGTCCCGAAGTGATGATTAGCGTTCCTGGTGGAATTACCTCAACGGAACGTCGCGCAGTTATTGATGCCGCGCAAAGCGCTGGTGCCAAAACTGCTTTTGTAATTAAAGAAACTGTGGCTGCAGCCATCGGGGCAGGCATCCCGATTTCTTCTGCCAGTGGTAACTTGATTATTGATATGGGCGGTGGTACTACTGATGTGGCCGTATTGTCTCTTGGGGGAATCGTGAATTCAACTTCTGTGCGCGTGGCTGGTAATCGAATTGATCAAGCTATCATCGAATACGTTCGTAAAAAGCATGGCCTGGCTATTGGTGACCGTACTGCCGAAGAAATTAAGATTTCAATTGGTAGCGCTCTGGCTTTACCAGAAGAAGAAGTCGCCGAAATTAAAGGTCGTGACAACATCACTGGCTTACCAAAAACTGTAACAATCTCCACTAATGAAGTTGTGGAAGCAATTCAAGAAGAACTTAAAGCCATTGTTCGGGCAGTAAAAACGGTTTTGCAAGAAACCCCTCCAGAACTAGCTAGTGATATTATCGATAAAGGCATGATTATGACTGGTGGCACAGCGCAACTTCGTAATTTGGATCAATACATTGCTAAAGCAATTGGTGTACCGTGTTACGTGGCCGAAGAACCACTGTTGTGTGTTGCTAAAGGTACAGCTATTGCCTTGGATCACTTAGATAGTTACAAGAAGAGCATTCTCAGTATCAAATAGCACCTCCGGGTGTTATTTTATTTTTAGTACTGATTGTGTTATAATATTTTTACAAAAGTTCGTAAACGAAATAAATATCAAACCAATGGAGATTACGCGTAGAAAGGCTCTCTACTTATTTTTAAGCTCATTGCTAGGCATGATGCTGGTGTTAATGTTTCATCGCTCAGTTTTTGTTATTTACGAAATTTTGGGTGATTTTTTCCCGCGGCAGCAATGGCTAAACCTTCCGTATTATCATGTGGCGATTTCAGATTTTCTAACAATGTTATTAGCGATGTTTATTGGCGGTTGGTATGGTATTTGGCTAGGCCTGCATTGGTATAAGATTGTTTACGAAGACAGGCAGGTTCGCTCTTGGTTCCATGGTTTTGTCCCGCACGCTTGGCGGTCTCATAAGGTTAAGGACAATCCGAGCCAGGCCGCTGCCACTGGCATGCCTCGCAAGATTGTGGCAACCTCTAACTCAGATGATGTGTTTCAAACTATGCGCACAACAGGCATCAAGCCAGTCTGGAGTTTTGATGATTTTAAAAAAGTTGAAACCAACGAGACACCCAAAAAGCGCGTAGTTAAAAAGCGTACTGTCAAAAAGCGCGTAGTTAAAAAGACAGCTAAGAAAACTTCTGAGCCGGAAGCGGAGTAATTCCATGACACCTGGTCAACTCATTTCCAAAACAGTACTTATGCAGCTATTTTTGGTGATCATCAAGATCATCTTTTTTGGTTTCTTAAACATTGAGTTGTTATCAATTCTTATAGTCTATTATCTGCTTTTGGCAGCTTGTGCCATCGCTTTGGTTCGTCGCTTCGGCCCGCTTAATTACTTTGAGGCATTCCTGGCCATGGGACTATGGTTAATACTCAGCCTTGTAACGGATTACTTAATTACAGCTTCCATTATCGGCAGGGAAGTGTTTAGCGATTATCATTTTTGGATTTCATACGCCGTAGTGCTCCTGGCCATGCTGATCTTTCATAAAAAACAGCATGTGGAAATGCGCAAAGCTCTAAAGAAATAATTACAGAAAACCGCTTACTGGAGCGGTTTTAAAATAGTTGAATTTAGGTGAACAATCGTATACCATAATGGTATGCAGCCTATAATTGCGCATATAGATATGAATTCGTATTTTGCCACCTGCGAACAGCAGGATAATCCGTCGTGGCGTGGCAAGCCGGTCGGGGTGTGTGAACACCTTGGCGGGATTATTATTGCAGCCAGTATAGAGGCAAAACGTTGGGGGATTAAGACCGGCACTCCGGTTTGGGAAGCGCGCAAGCTGTATCCGCAGGTTATCTTAACTAAAACTAACCCAGACCGTTATCGGTTCTATACTGCGCGGTTTTTAAGAGTGTTCGCAGATTATACCGACCGTATAGAAAAGTACAGCATAGACGAGGCGTTTTTGGATTTAAGCAAGGCCTGCAATATTCGCGTGCCGGTTTCTAAAAACCCCCCTCCTTTTAAGGAGGAGTTGGGGGAGGTGAATTCTCACCCTCACCCAACCTCCCCCTCAAGAGGGGGAGGAGTTACATATGAATACGTTGATCCTTGGGAAGAAGCTATGCGGGTGATTGGTGAGATTAAGTTAAGAATGAAGACCGAAGTCGGGGATTGGATTACTTGCAGCGCTGGCGTTTCTTATAGTAAGTTGGTGGCAAAGATTGCTTCGGATTTGCAAAAACCAGATGGCTTGGTGGTTGTCCGACCAGAAGATAAAGCCAGTTTGTATGAAAGATTGGAATTAACTGACATTCCGGGGATTGGTAATCGTCAAAAACGTAATTTAAATAAGCTGGGAATTTTTACACTCACAGATTTGCGCGATTACCCGCTCAGTAAATTAGTAACGCATTTTGGTATCGGCGGTTATCATTTGCACAGTATGGGTCAACTCGAAGGCAGTTGGAAGGAAGGTTTTGGTGATGATCCGCCAGCTGGCGGAGTAGCTTCACCAATGAAATCTATGGGCCATATGTACACTGTGCCGCTAGAGTATCGTAAAAAAAATATCATGCGACCAGTTTTGTATAAACTTTCGGAGATGGTCGCAGCACGCTTGCGGATTAATGGCTTAATGGGTAATCAGATTTATGCACACGCATATAATGGCAATGAAGTTCACGCTGGTCGTGGCGCCAAGATTGGTTATTATGTTCAGGATGGCCGAGATATTTATTTGGAAGCTTTAGCTTTGCTACGCGCTACTGCGAGTTTGCGAGAGTTAGAAACTAATACTTATTTTGTAGGTGTCACAGTTGGCGGTTTAATGCCTTATTACCCGCAAGCTAGTTTATTTGAAGATAAACCTCGCCGCGAACGCCTGGCTGCAGCTTTGGATAAAATTAATCAAAAGTATGAGGATTTTACTGTGGCGCGCGTGCCAGCGTTTTTGGCGCGCGATATTATTCGCGACAGCGTTGGGTTTGGTCGTATGAAAGAATTCAAAACTACATTTATGAAAGGCGGACATGGACGGTTTCGGTAAATTTTGATATATTAAAACAAACGGAGGAAACATTATGGATGAAAAGAAAGAACCCGCAGAAATTGTCTGCGAAAAGATTCGTAATGGCGAATTAAAATCAATTATTAACCCTGATGGTACTCTCACGGCTGAGGCGCAGGCGTTTGTTGATAAACGTTTCGCCGAGTCAGAGATAGCTTTTGAGCCTTTAGTTGAAAAGCTTCGTCAGTCTCGACGAATTACTGCGGAAGACTTAGCATTCAGAATCAGTATATAGGAGGGAAAGATGGTTAATGAGATTGATGGTAAATCCAAGAGGGTTTCCATTCAGAAAGATGGAGATTTGACTCCTCAAGCCGCGGCGATCGCTAATCCACAATTTGTAGCTGCCCAAAAGGCAATTCAGCCCATGCTTAAACGCATTGACGATTCTCGTCGTCTGAGCGGGGAAGATATGATGTGGACAGCCAATACCAAAGCTGATTAATAATCAGCCTATGACGCACCTTCGGGCGCGTCTTTTGTTTTTGTGGTATAATTAATGCAGTAAATAGAGAATTCGAAACCAAAATCAATGGCAATATTGCCAAAATATAAACAATTCATCAGCGAATTCGTTCGTCAGCAAATGACTGTACTTGGTCCTCAGATAGCAGTGAGTACTGCCAACCGGACCGAGGGCCTTCAGGTAGACCCAAGAGGTTCTGTAGTTGTAATTGAAGGTGACGCAGCTTTGGTATTGAAAGATTTATTATCAGAATTTAGCAAGTTAACCCCCCAACTTACTCCATATTTTGTTGAGGGATTTTTTAATAAATTCCCAGACATTGCCGAAGAGTATGGAGATGTTCCAGCTAAAAGTAATTTTCATTGCGTTTTAAAACAATCTAAAGCTTTAACCAAATAATGATTGTCGTCGTTTTATTACTCGTAGATTTTGCCTTACTAGCCTTAGTGTTAGCTTTTTACTTGCGTAAAATTTATAAGGAACGACAAGAATTGCTAGGTCATGCCCACGAATCTTATCAGCTTCAGCAACAGATGTATCAAGTGGAAGTGTTGCAAGAAATTAGCGAACGTTTAGGTTACTCGCTTGAGGGTAGTAAAGTTATTGAAATCATTACTAATAGTATTGGTAACTTGCTGGAGTATGAAACGGTGTCATTCATGTTGTATGACCAAACCGATAAGGTTGTATTTAAGTGTCATGTTCATCAAAGCGTCAATCATCGGTTTATTACCGAAGTCAAAGAACACATGGTTAGTGCAACGGAACTGCTTTGTGGCGGTTTAGATTCAAACATTAAGTTTGACGACACAATCGGAGGATCCCTGTTACAAGATCACTTGGATGTCGATGTGCAGTCCTTTGTAAATATTCCTGTTATTATAGGTAACGAGCTGCTAGGTTTAATTAACATTTCTTCATCCAAGCCGAATTTGTTTAACTACGATCAGGCAGCAATCTTGTTTAACATCACCAATCAAGCTGCTAAAGCAGTTAGTCAGTTACAAACTTTATTGGAAAGTGAAAAAGGCAAACTAACAGGTATTATTGCAGCAATGACTGACGGGGTGATGATGGTGGATTTAGAAAATAGGCTGGAGATTTATAATCCGGCAGTAGTTGATTTACTGGAGTTGCCAGTGGGCCGGGAAATTACCATGTTTGATATCGTTGACTCTTTGGCTGGAAAAGTGGATCTTCGCACCAAGATTGATGAATCATTGGCCAAAAGTTCACCAGTTACTATTAATGAATTAGTCCTGCGCGACAAAGCTTTCGAGATTACTATTACACCAGTACGAGACCATGCTGGTAATCAGCGCGGTGCGGCAGTTATTCTACATGATGTGACTTCAGAAAAATCTTTGGAAAAATTGCGCCAAGAATTTACCGCTATGATGGTACACGAGTTGCGCGCGCCACTTACTGCTGTGCGCTGGAGTGCGGAAAGTCTACTTAAGAATCTTACTGAAGCCAAAGCTCAATTAGAGGCTGCCAAATTAAAAGAAAGTATTTCTAACATCGATATCTCAGCTACCAACATGCTGGATTTGGTCAATGATTTGTTGGATGTTGCAAAAATTGAAGCAGGTAAGTTTGATTTGAATATCCAAGAGTATGATCTTTCGGAAATCGTGAAAGATGAAGTTGCAACTTTTAAGGCTCTCGCAGAGAGTAAGCACTTAACAATTAATTTTATTACGCCAGGAGTTACTAAAGTTAAGTGCGATAAGATACGTATTGGTCAGGTGATTAGTAATTTGCTTAGCAATGCCATTAAATATACTGATAGCGGGCAAGTAGATGTGCAGATATCTACTGATACTGCAGAGCAGCGGGTTGTGGTCGCGGTTAAGGATAGTGGTCTGGGTGTGAGCCGTGAAGATTTGGCGGTCTTATTTTCCAAGTTTAAACAGCTAAAGAGTTTTGATCGAACTAAAAAGGGAACTGGTTTAGGTTTGGTTGTAAGCAAAGGGATTATCGAAGCTCATAATGGAAAAATCTGGGCAGAGAGTGCTGGGGAAAACTTGGGCTCAACTTTCTCTTTCAGTTTGCCCCTAAATTAACAGGGTAGTATAATAAAATCACGTAATTAAGGATATAAAAAATGCCTAAAATTGTATGCGCTGAAGACGATCAGATGATTGCCGCTTCCTTAGTGGAAGGGTTTAAGGGCGCTGGTTTTGAAGTAACTTCTGCCTATGATGGCGAAGAAGCTTTAGTAAAAATTAAGGAAGTTAAGCCAGATGTTGTGATTTTAGATATTATGATGCCTAAACTAGATGGGATTGGTGTGGTGTGGGAGCTGAAAGCTGACGCCGACCTGGCCAAAATCCCAGTGGTTATGCTTACCAACTTAAGCGATCCAGCCACCGTGAGTAAAATCCTTGAAGCTGGGGTAACTGATTACCTGCTTAAAAGTGAACAATCCATAGATGAAATCGTTACCAAAGTCACCGAAGTAATGAATCGTGGCAAAGGTGAATAATTATGGATGTATTTGCGCACACGCTGTGGACTAACGCAGTGTTCCATCTCAAATATAATCAAGCCAGAAAGATGCGGTACTTAGCCGCATTTTTTGGTGTGATACCTGACCTAGTTGGTTTTGCACCGCTGTTTATTTACATGATTTTTTCTGGACGATTTTTTTCAGGTGAGCAATTTCCATTCACGCCAACTAATTGGACGTTTGGTTTTGCTGAACAAGCTTATAATTTCACACACAGTGCAGTAATCTTTTTTGCAGTTATGGTGCTAGTGAATTTAATCGTCAATCTTGTTAGGTATTATCGCAATCCATTAACTTATCGGTTTTATTTCTTTTGGCCCATTTTGGGCTGGTTATTACATATCTTGCTTGATATTCCAACTCACCCAGACTTTTATCACACGCCATTCTTGTTTCCGCTGTCCGATTATCAGTACACGGGCGGTGTGAGTTGGGCTCATCCAACTTTTATGGCCATAAATTATGGTTTGTTAATTTCTGCTTATATTGCGATTTATATCTACCAAAGAAAAAAGTATGCCTAAGAATGAATTATTTTTAATCGCTCATAATATCCGCTCGCTTCACAATGTGGGGGCGATTTTTCGAACTTCGGATAGTTTTGGGGTGAGTAAAATTTACTTAACTGGTTATACTGGGATTCCCGAAGGTAAGAACGCAGAAAAAATTTCTAAAGTTGCTCTTGGCGCAGAGCAGTTCATTCCTTGGGAGAAGGCAAAGAACCTTGGGCCACTGCTCAAAAAACTAAAAGCTCATGGCGTGCGCATCGCTGTGTTAGAAAACAATGTGAACTATAAAACTATTCCGTTGCCAAAATATAAACCAAAATTTCCTCTAGCCTTGGTATTAGGGGAAGAGACCAAGGGGAATACAAAAAAGATTTTGGATTTAGCTGATGATATCATCGAAATCCCGATGTATGGCCAGAAAGAAAGTTTGAACGTTTCCGTGGCTTGTGGCGTTGCACTCTATCAAATACGAAAATAAAAAGAGCCGAAGCTCTTTTTTCTTGATTTACTTGTACTCAAATTCGAACTGGTCTGGACGACCAGCTGCCATCCATTTGGCGAGTGATTCTGAAGTTGGCTCTCGCTGGCATTCGCAACCACAGGGGCCAGCGTGAATTTCGCCACCTATAGAAATTTGATCTGCACCATGACAACGGTGTTCATATGGCTCATGAACGTTACAGCCATCACAGATATTATTTGTATTCATTCGAAAATTCCTCCTGTAGTGTGTAAATCACGACAACTTTTTAGAAGCCATTAGTTCTTTTGTGGTTCGAATGAACTGTATTAGCTCTTGATAGTTCAGGGTGTCGTCGTGCGGATGTCTGAGTTTGCTTTCGGCATCAATCGACAGCGAATCATACTTTTCGACAAGCGGGCGAATGCTTTCGAGGTTTCCAGAGTGCAATCCACCGGCAATGCCAAAACGAAGCTTTTTGTTTAATCCATGTCCGTAGAGTTCGCTCAGGTAACCATCGGTTCCAGCGATACTCATTTCTTTCCCTGTACCTCCCGATGGATCTAGTAAGACGTAATCCACCAGTTCATAATATTCTGTACGGATTTTATCTGCGAGCTTAACAGGATTGTTATCGATGGCCTCGAAAGCTTTTTCTCCGACTTGCAAGACCACTGTGTGCCCACGACCTTCGGTGCGAAACTTTTGAAGTTCTTTTGGGTCGGGCCAGCAAATATTGAGCTGAAATCCTTCCAGATTCTGACCACAAATATCCACCAACATTGCTAGTTGATCAGATAGGTTGGGCTGTTTCGAGTTGTAGTGAATCAAGTAGGTTAGGAATCCGCCTGGGTTCAAGTCTAACAGCCTAGGAATGCTCTCAATCGCAGGGTATCGATTGGGGAATTTCTCACTCCGTCTCCCTGACATAGTATTATAACTCACTAACACACCAACCATTAGTTGATAGTTTGTAGGGAATGGCGTTTGGCGGTTATAAAACGCTTCTCGTATGGTTACTACTAAATCTTCTAAGTCGAAGATTCCAGTTACTCCAATATACGGTTTTTTCATAATTCCTCCTTTTGTGGGATAAATATACCACAACTTATCAAAAAGTCACTAATTTTGTCAAGGACTGGGGATAGCTGGGGAGCAATTCTGGAAAACATCAAAAAACCTTTTAATTAAAAAGGTTTTTTTGTTTTTCGGGCATTAGTATTAAATTGAAAAATGGGTGAAAGTGGGGTATACTGACTTCAAGTGGAATGAAGTGGGGGAAAGTGGGGATAAGTGGGTGGATAAGTGGACAACTCAAACCATACAGATTTCTAGAAACTAAAAGTAACAGCCGCGAAGACATCTGGCTTTGCCAGGGTCTGAGCAACCAAGGAAAGGTGAGGCAGACCGCGAAGCGGTCATTGGAAGGGATCCGGGTTAAGTCCAAACTAGGTTTGGACTGCTAACCGGTGAAAACCCTTCCCGGGTTTTTCCCTCCAAACTGCATTATGTTTATTGGTGAATTTCAAGCTTCAATTGATGACAAGGCCCGCGTTGCCATTCCAGCAAAGTTCCGCAGTTCTTTGAAATCAAAGGTCGTCGTAACCAGAGGGTTAGATAACTCCTTGGTTCTGTACACATTAGACGAGTGGAAAAAGTTAGCCGAGAAGGTGGCTAGTCTCCCAATTTCTACTGCCAACACGCGTGCTTTTTCTCGTCTGATGCTTGCAGGAGCAATGGATTGCGATATCGACAAACAAGGTCGAATTGTTCTCCCAAGTTACCTCAAGAGTTTTGCTAAGATTTCCAAAAAGCTCGTGTTCGCCGGTTTGTATAACCGTATCGAAATTTGGAGCGATGAAGCTTGGCAGAAGTATAAAACACAAACAGAAAAACAAAGTAATCAAATTGCCGAACAATTGGGTGATCTAGGAGTATAAAATGTTTGCTCATATTCCTGTATTACTCAATGAAGTTTTAGCACTGCTGGGGCCCGAAGCTAATCAAAATTTTGTTGATGCAACTTTGGGCGGCGGCGGTTACACTAAAGCTTTACTCGAGCAGTCTGCTCCAAATGGTAAAGTCTTGGCCATTGATTTAGATCATAAAGCTCTAGAGAATGCCCAAACTAAATTGCCGAAAGGCCGAGTGGTCTTGGTCCATGGAAACTTCCGCGACATTGCTCATCATGTCACTAGGCACAAGTTCTCAGATATTTCTGGGATTGTAGCCGACATTGGACTCTCTAGTTTCCAGCTTGATCAGTCTGGCCGTGGTATCAGCTTTCAAAAAGATGAACCACTGGATATGCGCTTTGATGAAAGTTCCCAAGAACCTGATGCTAGGTTCATTCTCAACAATCATAGTACTGCGGAAATAGCGACCATCTGCCAAGATTATGGGGAAGAAAAATATAGCCACAAGATTGCAGACCGGATTGTAAGGAGTAGGGAACAAGAGCCAATCAAAACTACTTTCCAGTTAAATGATTTGATCAAAGCGGCTTTGCCAAAACCAGTACAGCATAAGTGGCAAGATACTGCTCGCAGAATTTATCAAGCTCTGCGAATCGAGGTGAATCACGAATTAGCCAACTTAGAAAGATTTCTTCCTGAAGCTTTCAATATCTTGGCCCCTGGTGGTACTCTCGTAGTTGTCACTTTCCATTCCTTAGAGGATCGGCTTGTAAAAAATTATTTTAAATCTCTGGCTACTGGCTGTATCTGCCCTCCTGAATTTCCAGTTTGCCGCTGCGGTCGAACCCCGCAAGGCAAAATCCTCACAAAAAAAGCGGTTATGGCTACGGAACAAGAACTTGAGCAAAACTCCCGCGCTAAACCTGCCAAACTCCGTGCTGTTAAAAAATTATAAAATTCAATGTTTAAAACCAACACTCTAAAATTTTTGTCCCCATTCGTAAGTTCCAAAACTACTTCCCGAAATATTTCGGCAGTATCATGGAGTGCTCGTAAAGATGCTCCGGCCAGAGTAGCTTCTAACAACAACGCGATTGCCAAGGCATCTTTGCTCGGTGTCATTGCAATTGGTGCCATGCTGGCACTTCACTTGTACTGGGTTAATACCTATTCAGACAAAGGTTTTGCTTTAAGTGAAGTTCAGGGTTCTATTAAAGAACAAACAGAATTACAAAAGAAGTTATTGGTACAACAGTCGTTGTTGAACTCAACAACTGGCTTAACTGAATCTGCACAGAATGGTTTAGTCGCTATTACTGATGAGGAATACTTAGCAAACAATAATTTTGCCGCTGTTGAATAATTTACAGATATGGTGAGCCGTCCTTCTTTCGAACACACCTTCAGGAAAAGAATAGTCGTTTTGGCTGTTTTTTTCGTATTGTGCATGGTGATTATTGTTTTACGTTTGGCCAGCATGCAGTTATGGAGTGGTGATAAATATAAGGCTTTAGCAGAGAACCAGCGAACAGGTCAGCAACAATTAGAACCAACCCGGGGAGAAATACAAATTTGGGACAGTTTTAACAATTTACCCTACACGGTCGCAACATCAAGCGAAAAAATTATGGTTTGGGTGAATCCGAGTCAAGTTGAAAATCCCGAAGAGATTGCCACTAGACTTTCCGAACTTCTCGGCAATCCTATGGAAGAAATTCTTGCCAAAATTTCAGATAACACTAAGAAGTATGTGGTAATTAAAAAAGATTTGACCGAACAGGAGCAAACTGCAATCAAAGACGCGGCTCTTACAGGTGTGAGTTTTGATCGTGAAACCTCAAGACTTTATCCAGAAAAATCCTTTCTTGCTCATCTGCTCGGGTTTGTGGGTTATGTTGGTGATATCAAGCAAGGTGCTTCAGGTTTGGAATTGGCCTACAATAATGAACTATCAGGGAGTCCAGGTTTGTTATTAGAAGAAACAGATAATGCTGGGCGTTGGATTTTTGGTGGGAAGAGAGACCGGGTACCGGCGAAAGACGGTGACTCAATTATGTTAACCATTGATAAAACTGCTCAGCTCAAAGTTGAGGCAGTGCTAAAAGAAGCTGTAGAGAAGCATAGTGCAGATAGTGGTAGTGTGGTAGTGATGGATCCGAAGACTGGGGCTATCATTGCTATGGCAACTTATCCGACTTTTGACTTAAACAACTATTCTAAAGTAGAAAACCCGGAGATTTATCTTAACCAAGTTACGGTTGGCGCGTATGAGCCTGGTTCAATTTTTAAGCCATTAACCATGGCCGCAGCTATTAACGAAGGCCAGATTACTCCAACTACGACTTTTACAGATACTGGGGAGGTTAAGGTAGATCAATATACAATAAAAAATTCTGACTCCAAGTCTTATGGTCTACAAACTATGACTCAGGTCTTAGAGCAATCTTTGAATACTGGTACGATTTTTGCCAAAGATTCGATTGGTAATGCTAAGTTCTTGGAATATGTTGAAAGATTTGGATTTGGCAAAAAAACAGGCTTTGAAGTTGTGGAGAGTGCAGGTAATCTCGCCAACTTAAAAGGGAATATTAAAGTAAATTATCATACTGCGAGTTTTGGACAAGGGATTAGTGTGACCCCATTACAAATGGTGCAAGCATTCTCAGCAATCGCTAATGAGGGTAAGATGAGGGCTCCTTATGTGGTCAGTAAAATAATCCGCGCCTCCGGTGAACTAGAGGAAATTGGTCCGGTAGAAGCCCAATCAGTCATTTCTAGCAAGACCGCATCAGAAGTTGCCGCTATGATGGTGAATGTAGTGGAGAATGGTCATGGGACCAAAGCAGCTGTGCCAGGTTATTACATTGCTGGCAAAACTGGCACAGCACAGGTTCCTCGAAAGGATGGCCGAGGTTACGAAGAAAATAATAACATAGGTTCGTTTATTGGCTTTGGACCGGTAGAAGATCCTAAGTTTGTAATGCTCGTTCGTATCAATCATCCTCGCACTGTCAAATTTGCTGAGAGTACAGCAGCTCCCGCTTTCGGTGAAATTGCTCGCTTCCTAGTTCAACATTACAATATTCCTCCAAGTCGAAAGTAGTTTATAGCCTTGACAGAATGCTGATTTAGGTTATGCTAAGCACACAAGAGCCATGTGAATTTGGCTTAAATAAGGAGGTATTATGGGTAGTAAACATGAACGACGTTACGTTGGTCGCGATATTCGCAGATCCCGTTCGTTGTATCGAAAATCATTGGTCCGAAATCGGCCCCTAATGATGGAAGTTGTTGAAGACCTACCCATGGCCAGAGAAATCACGGCTAAGGGGTTAGAACTCGCAACACTTCCCAAAGGACGATACGAGGTCCGCATTCAGTCTCATCCCAAACCAGAGATGCGCGGCCGCCAAACCAAGTGGGTTGTGGCAGACTGCAATGGTCATCAAGTCGGTTTGGCGAAGAATTTTATTCGCAAGTCCCTTGAACCTTACGGTGTGGTTAGATTTTTTCTCTTAGGCACCTAGCGCGAGCGCGTCACTCCCGACCGCTCGCCATTTATTTTTTAAAAACTATTCCCACAATAATTTATTTACTCTATAATTAAGTCAACATGTTCATCGTTCGTACCATCAACTCTGTTGCCAAGTCACTCGGCTTGCTGATAATCACTGCAGCAACAGGTTTCATGATGGTATTTTTTGTGCTTGGTGTTGGTTCGCTAGTGTATTTATACATGGTCAACCAATCTTTACCAACGTACGAAGAATTAGTGGACCGTGATGTACCTGAATCAAGTAAACTCTATGCCCGCGATGGCACATTGATTTACGAATTTTACGGTGAATACAAGCGTTCGCGCATCCCATTGGAGCGCGTCTCTCCTTATCTGGTTAATGCTACGTTAGCTATAGAAGATAAGGATTTTTATAATCACGGAGCTATTTCTCTACCAGCGATTGCTCGTGCAGTAATCGCAAATTATGAGACTGGTGCACCTGTGCAAGGTGGTAGTACGATTACTCAGCAGTTTGTTAAGAACGCATTGCTGGATCGAAAGAAACTTTACAGCCGTAAAGTCCGTGAAGTGTTATTAGCCTATAAAGTTGAATCACACTTTACTAAAGATGAAATTCTGGAACTGTATTTGAATGAAATTCCTTATGGCCGCAACAGTTATGGCGCTGAGGCAGCTGCTAAAATTTATTTCGGTAAGTCTGCTTCAGAGTTGAGTTTGTCAGAAGCGGCCTACTTGGCAGCGCTACCACAAGCACCAAGTTATTACAGTCCAACTGGTAAGAATCGCCAAGCTTTGGACGCGCGTAAAGATTTAGTTTTACAAAATATGCTTGAGCAAGGGTATATCACAGAGAACGAAATGTATCAGGCGCGTACAGTCCCTGTAGCATTCTTAGATAACACTAACAAGTTGGTGGCACCATACTTTGTGGCTTATGTTCAAACTTATCTTACCCAAAAATACGGTGAAGCGTTCTTGAAAGAAGGTGGTTTAAAAGTTTATAGTGCTTTAGACATGAACCTTCAAACTTTAGCAGAACAGGTCGTTAAAGATGGGGCCGAGGAGAATAAGTTAAAAAATCGCGCCTATAACGCGGCATTAGTGGCTGTTGATCCTGCCAATAATAAAGTGGTGGCAATGGCAGGTGGAAAAGATTTTTGGGGCGAACCTGAGCCAGCAGGGTGTATCGTAGGCAAAAACTGCAAGTTTGAACCAAACGTAAATGTGGCCACTAGCTTGCGACAGCCAGGTAGTAGTTTCAAGCCGTATGCCTATCTAACTGCTTTCAAACCAGAACATGGCTATACGCCATTATCTCGGGTGTTGGATGCGCCAATTACCTTTGGTGTAATTGGGAGTCGGCCTTATTCGCCACAAAATTATGATGGAAGTTTCCGTGGACTTATGACAATTCGTAAAGCTCTTGCTGGTAGTTTGAATGTTCCTGCAGTGAGAACTTTAAATGCCGTAGGTGTAGAAAATGTGGTACAGACTGCCAAAGATTTAGGAATTACTTCACCTATGAAAAACTGTGGGTTGTCGTTAGTACTTGGTGGCTGCGAGGTCCGGTTAATGGATCATACGATTGCCATGAGTGTAATTGCTAATGGCGGTAAGGCCAATTTGAGCAGTCCGTTTATTCGAATCGAAGATAAACACGGCAAGGTTTTAGAAGATTCTACAGCGCCGCCAGAACAAGTCGTTAATCCTGAAGCAGTCTATTCTTTAATTAGTATTATGTCTGATGATCAGTCTCGCCAGTATATTTTTGGTCCAAAAAATCCGTTAGTTTTACCTGATGGACGACCAGTTGCAGCAAAGACTGGGACAACTCAAAATTGGAAAGATGGTTGGACTATGGGTTTTACCCCACAACTCGCAGTGGGTGTGTGGACAGGGAACAATGATAGTACTGTGATGCGTGCTGGTGCGGATGGAGTCTTTACAGCGGCGCCGCTTTGGCAAAGGTTTATGACTGAAGCCCATAAGAATTTACCTGCTAAAGATTTTGAAGTTCCTGATGGGATCATTCAAGTTGCTTACGATATTTATTCAAATAAACCAGTAACCCGCGATTCCAAGAATGTGCGCATGGAACCAATCGCTTGGTATGCCCTGCCAAAAGATATTCAGGTGAGCGCGGCGCCACGCAATATGCCAAAGTCATTGATTGGCCCGATTGATAATCAACCTATTCCGACCAATGGAGAGGGGACAGTGGGCGGGATTTCTACTGAGATTCCTTCAACAGAACCTGAGTCAGTTCCAGTGATTCCGTTTGAGCAAGCTTTTCCGCAGACCTCTAGCCCGTATTTTGACTCGGGTGGGCTGCCAGAAGAAGAATCATCTGCCACAGATATTCCAGCTACGCAGAGACCTGGGTTGTGGTAATACTAGACTTGCGTAATTTTTTTTGACCTGAGTATTGCGGAGTACGTGCGGTTTTGATATTCTTTTCCTATTCAAACGGGATAGGAGGATGATATGAGTTCACTCGAGGTTGATGATAAGACCACTTTTCGCTGGCGTTATTTTTTGTCCGAAATCAATAACGAATCTATTGGTAACCTAATTGATCAACTGGAAGCTCACCACCAAGAAAACTCGGAGAAGCCGGTTTGTTTATTTGTTTCTTGTCGTGGAGGTGAGATGTCCTTTGCAAATGGGTTTTATCGGTGGGTGAAGTTTTTAGGTTTGAAGTTGGTGACCATTGGGATGGGTGAAATTGCTTCGTCCGGACTTTTAGTATTTTTGGCAGGGACAAAGCGGTTTATTCTTCCCGATACCTATTATTATTTTCACGTCGGGCAAACAGGGATTACCAAGGTTCATTCGCCAGAGGAGTCTAAAGCTTTGCTCGCCGCCTTTGAATATGAAGTAAAGTGCATGAAAAACATCGTGCTTCAGGAGACAAGTATTCCACTTACTCAGCAGCAAGAATTTGATGAAGGTTGTGGTATATGGTCAAGCGATCAGCTCGTGGAATACGGTTTTGCCGAAGCAGTTGTTAGTTCATTAACTGATCCTATTATTCAATCACAAACCCTGCCTTAGCGGGGTTCTTTTATTTTTTAGTCAATACAAAAAACGCCTCTCTGATTTCGCAGTCGGTGTCTTTTTGTTTATTGTTTGTTGATGCTATTGAGACATTGGGTTTTGGCAGGCTCGGCCAGAGAATTGCAGATGGCACTAGGGTCAATGTCCATTTGGGTTGGAATGTTAGAGTCTGGAGAAGCAGCTGGCAAAGATGGGATATTAAATTCCTGGAAGTTGATGTTGCTTGGCGGTTCAAAGAATGAACTGTCAGCGTTCCATGATTTGCAGGAGTAATCATAGTTCTCATTTGGATCCATGCCTTGAGAGCTGTTGGCTTCGGTGGTGTTTTCAAATGACATCTTGAAACCTTTATCTTCGCCGTCCATCCAGACATAACTGGTGTTGGTGCTGCCAGCCATAAAGATCATATGACCAGTACGGGTTTGACCTTCGTCTGTGGAGGTAAAGTTGGCGCGGCCTTTATCTTTGGTTACGTAGATTGTGCCAGAGCTTTGGTTGTTGGCGTCGGTGCTGTTCCAAGAGCACTCAATGTCTCGACCGCGAGTCATTAACTCTTTTAGGGAAGTGGTTTCCATGGCTAGCTCTGATTCTCTCTCTGTGGTGGCAGAATCATTTTGCACTTCGCCGGAGTTTTGGTTTTGAGTGAAGTACCACACTCCAGCCCCAACCACGACGATAGCAGCAATTATGCCAATAATTTTCGTGTTCATATTGTTTAGTTAATAATCTTGGCTCCAGTATAACAAAAAATCGCCCCGAAGGCGATTAGTTATTGGCTGGGGTACCAGGATTCGAACCTGGGAATGAGCGGACCAAAACCGCTTGCCTTACCACTTGGCTATACCCCATTACGTTAAATTTTTCACTGACCTGGCTATTTGTCCGCTGAGCGGACCTCTATGATGAACGGCTTACCGGCGTAAGCCTATGGCGCTTGCCTACCTCCGCCAGTTGGCGGATGGCTATACCCCAATAATTTTCAATTAGCCTTGATATGATACCGAAAATACTGGTTTTTGGCAAGAATGCGCGCGTTTTTGTATGGTATAATTTACCTATATTTAACAAGATTTATGCCTATCTCAAGTCCTAAGCGTAGCAGTAATTGGAATTACGGTGGTAATAACTGGAAGCTGTCTCGCTCCAAAATTGAATTATTCATGCAGTGCCCGCGTTGTTTTTATTTAGACAACAAACTGGGTATTCGCCGGCCGTCTATGCCAGCGTTCTTGCTTAACTCAGCCGTTGACTCACAACTTAAAAAAGAATTCGATGTTCATCGCGCCCAAGGAACCAAGCATCCGTTTCAAGATGAATATGGGATTGATGCAGTTCCGGCGCAACACGACAAAATAAATACTTGGCGAGAAAACTTTGAAGGGGTGCAGTACTTCCACGAGCCTACTGGGTTGTTGGTTAGCGGAGCGATTGATGACCTGTGGCTTAACAGCCAAGGAGAATATATAGTAGTTGACTACAAAGCTACTGCTAAAGACGCACCGGTAAAAGAGTTGAGCGGTATTTGGCACGAAGGCTACAAGCGTCAAATGGAAATTTATCAGTGGCTACTTCGCAACAACGACCTGAAAGTTTCAGATACAGGTTACTTTGTGTACTGTACGGGTAAAGCTGACCAAGAAGCTTTTGATAAAACTATTGAGTTTGATGTAGTGTTAATTCCTTACACCGGTAAAGCTGATTGGGTGGAAGGTATTCTGTTTAAGATTAAAGATTGTTTGGATAGCTCAAAGATTCCAGATAGCGGTTCAGATTGTGAATATTGTGGTTGGTACTATGCTCGTGCTTCCGAAGAAGGTGAGTCTGTTGATTCAATTCCCCAACCTCGGTTAAAACCAGATTTAAAAACCAAAATCGCTCGGAAAACTTCTAAATCTAAAAAGTTAACCGATTCTGGTTCAACTCCTTTATTTTAATTGAGTTTACTTACACTTAGGCATATAATTAAGAAGAGCATTAATAAGACGATTATGAACAAATATGCGCGCATTTTAGGAGGCATTGGTGCGGGAATTATGACTTTGGTCATGGTTTTGGCACTAAGTACCCCTGCTTTGGCTGCAGAATTTTTGAAACCAGATGAAAGCGGGAATATCACGGTTTCAGCAGATAGTCAGTACCGCAATCTTTATACTGCTGGTGGTAGTGTGCTGATGAACAATTCCACCTTAGGTGATGCCGTTGTGGTTGGCGGTGATGTTACAATTGAAGGTAATGTTGAAAGTGACCTTATAGTAGCTGGCGGTAGTGTGTACATTAACGGTCCAGTTGGTGGAGATATTCGAGTAGCTGGTGGTGACGTAATTATCAATAATTCAGTTGGCGGTGATGTAGTCGGTGTTGGCGGAACAATCCGTTTGAGTGATCGAGCTGTGGTGGGCGGTGATGTTGTAGTAGCTGGCGGTCAAGTTGAAGTGCTTGGCCCAGTTGCAGGAAAACTTACAATCCTTGGTGAGATGGTTACCATGAATAACGCTGTCGCTGGAGCAGTAGCAATTACTGCTAGTGAGAAGTTATCTCTTGGCGAAAAGACTAATTTTGCTGGCGAAGCAAAATACAAGTCGTGGCAGGAAGCCCAGATTGCAGACGGTGCCCAAACTGGCAATTTGCAGTACGAACAAATTCCTCGTAAACAGAACGAAGGCGGCAAAGCATTGGCCGGTGTTTTGACTTTAGGGTTTGTATTCAAGCTCTTGGCCATGATTTTGGCAAGCTTGGTACTGCTCAAGCTGTTCCCAAAGACCAGCACCGAGCTGGTTACTCATCTTAAAGAAAACGTATGGGCTAATTTGGGTATCGGCTTCGTTGCATTTATTGCCATGCCAATTATGGCGCTACTGTTGCTGTTCACCTTTGTTGGGTTTTACGCGGCTTTGATTGTGTTCGTTCTCTGGCTGCTATGGTGCATGGTCGGCGCATTGGTGGGTATGGTCTTTGTCGGAGCTTGGATTAATCAGAAGTTTATCAAGAAGGAACAACTGACTATTGATTGGCAAGCAGTCGTGCTGGGTGTTGTTATTGTTTCTATCTTGGCGTTGATCCCAGCCATCGGCTGGCTAATCAGCTTATTGATTGTTTGGGTAGGTTTTGGTACAATCATTCGGCATATTACTGCGATCAGTCGCGGTCAACAAGCAACACCAACAATTAATAACGAAACTGTATAATGGGAATATTCGATAAGCTTAAAGATGTAAACGAGAGGCGTAAGCAGGCTAAGCAGATTGAGATGATGCTTGGCCAAGAAGAAGTTACTGGTAAATCTTCAGGAAGTAAAATTGAAATCACGATTGATGGCAATCAGAATGTTAAAAGTGTAAAAGTTGATGATTCAATTGTTGGAGATAGGGGAGATATTGCTCGCAACATCCGTGACGCATTAGAAGACTTGAACAAAAAGCATAAAAAAATGTTGCAGAGTAAGTTCGGCAGCATGATGCAATAAAAAAAGAACCCCGACGCATAATGTGTCGGGGTTTCGGTAAAAGAAAGAGCAGGGAGAAACAAAGTTCTCTCTGCTCGCAGTTGCTTTATTGGTAGACCTTTCTTACATACACGTTCTTGAATATGATGCCGAGTACGAGACCCGCAATCAGTCCGATGATGTACGTGAGTGATGAACCAAGCGATTCAATCACGTAGAAATGGTAGACAACTATAAAGCTAAAGTAGAATAGTCCACTCAACATTGCGTAAGCGTGTGAGCGACTAAATTCTGTCTTCACGATCGGGAAGATTCCCATGCCTGCGCCACATATAATGGCCAGGGCTAACGTTAGGATAGCCGATGGCTCCCGGTTGGCCCAGTTGGCCACGATCTCGTTAGGAGTTGGGTAAACCAACGCGACAGAGATATAAACCAATGCCACCGCAGCCGCGGCCGACAAAAGGATCTTTCCTATTTCGTTATTATTCATAAGTCTCCTTAAAGTTGTATTTTGTATATTATAGCATAAATCAGCATATTTGTCAATAAATGAAACAGGGAAGTAAGACAACTAAAAAGCGCGTACTTATGGCGCTTTCAGGCGGAATTGATTCTGCTGTTTCGGCGTATTTGCTGCAAAAAGCGGGTTACCAAGTTGAAGCCGCATTTATGAAAAACTGGTCCTCAACGGCTGGTTTAAAATATTCAGATTGTCCTTGGCTGATTGACCGCCAAGATGCGTTGCGCGTGGCTGCTCATTTGGGTATCCTTATGCACACAGTGAACTACGAAAAAGAATATAAAAAGAGCGTAATGGATTATTTCTTTAAGGAATATCAGGCAGGACGCACGCCGAATCCCGATGTGATGTGCAATAAAGAAATCAAATTCAAAGTTTTATACAACTGGGCCATGAAGAACGGTTTTGATTACGTGGCAACCGGTCATTACGCCCAAGTCAAAAAAATAAAAAATAAGGCAGGGGAGGATTACCAACTTAAGCGAAAATCCTCTGTCATTCCCGCGAAGGCGGGACTCCAGATTCCGAATCAAGCTCAGGATCACAATGGGTATACTTACCAACTCGTGCGGAGCAAAGATGAATTCAAAGATCAAACTTACTTCATTTATAATATCCAGCAATCACAACTCCCCCACTTGCTGTTCCCTATCGGCTCAAAGAAAAAATCCGAGGTTCGCGCTTTGGCCAAGAAGCTTAAGCTTCCGAATGCGGATAAAAAAGAAAGCATGGGGCTCTGCTTTGTGGGTCAGATTCGCTTAAAAGATTTTTTGTCACAAAAAATTAAACCAAAAACCGGCCCAGTTGTTACCCAAGATGGCCAAAAGATTGGCGAGCATCAAGGCTTGCCGTATTACACGATTGGCCAGCGCCAAGGGATTAACGTTGGTCAAGGCGGACCCTGGTATGTGGTGAGCAAGAATCTAAAAACTAATACTTTGGTAGTTACCAATGACCCTAATGATCCGGCTTTGCAGACTAAGGAGATTGAAATTCATAGCGTAAATTGGATTAGCAAGCCGCAATCATTTCCAGCTAAGCTTGTTGGTCGCTATCGCCATCAAGGCCAATTAGAAAAACTGACCATTATTCCAAAGGGCCGCAACCATTATGAAGTTAAGTTTGCCAAGCCTCAGACAGCTGTAGCTAGTGGCCAAAGTTTGGTGCTATACGACAAAAAAGTCTGCGTGGGCGGCGGGGTAATAAACTAAAACGACCAGGACTCTGGTCGTTTTATTCTGAGCTTAAGTCTGCGGTGTTAACAATGCCTGCCAGTTCGGCCCGGTAGTTTTGGGCAGCACTACCGTCAAAGACATAGTAATATTCACCATACTTAATTTGATAAATATTATTGTAATAGTTGGTGGCTTCATAACCATTGGCTGTGACGAAGGTCATTTTGCCAAAGGCGCGAGGCTCGGCTGGCTCGGTTTTAGTTAAATAAATTTTAATCTGTGCGCGAGGATCATTGCGGGTGACATAAACAATATACAAGTCATCAATGTCATCATTCCAAGTAACGTTCCAACCCTGCGGCCGGAGAAAAGTGAGCGGGTAGTCTTGATCTACGAACTCATTCCATCTAGCTGTATCAGCTGGTTGAACTTGAGGAAACTCTGGTTCTGGAACTGATTCTTTTGTTGGAGTTTGTTCCTGGCTTATAGTCTTATCAATTTCATCTTGAACATAGAGTTTGTTAATCCGGGTCAAAACTAAAGCTGCATACACTGTGCAGAGTACGATAATAATTAAGATTATAAAGCTTCTACTGGGAGTTGAGTGATGAGTCAATTTCATCGTATGTTTCTTTAGCTTGATCGAATTTTTGTTTGGCGTCTACGCTGTTGCCATAAACGTCGGAGATATTACTTTCGTTACCGCAATAATAGAAATTGTTTGTTAAGGCTACACAATAACCGGGATTCTTTTGAACATAAGAGTATTTTGGCAAAAACCAAACTAAAAATATCACCACGGCAATTACGACTAAGTAAAATACGTATTTAGCGATATGGAACATATGAGGCATTGGTTTGGTTTCAGGTGTCGGACTTTTGTTTATTATAGCACAAACAAGGGTTAGGTTGAAAATAACTGCAATCTAGATTATAATAGTCCTACTGTCATTCTGGCAGCTACAAACGAGCCGTAGGCGAGTGCGGGCTAGCCGGAATCTATTTGTAAATGATGGGGTATAGTCATCCGCCAACTGGCGGAGGTAGGCAAGCGCCATAGGCTTACGCCAGTAAGCCGTTAATCTTAGAGGTCCGCTTTGAGCGGACAAATAGCCAGGTCAGTTAAAAATTGAAATCGATGGGGTATAGCCATCCGCCAACTGGCGGAGGTAGGCAAGCGCCATAGGCTTACGCCAGTAAGCCGT
>CAZQMO010000007.1:0-39812 GCA_964594755.1 uncultured Candidatus Saccharibacteria bacterium
CAGTGATAGTAAAGGAAGTACCATCAGCAACTTGTCCAAGTGAAGCAAAAATTTGTTTGTACGGACTACGGTCCCAAACATAACCACTAGAATGTCCTGACAAATAACTTAAGCCTACCTCTCCAGGCATAGCTGTACCGGGATAATGTACAATACCTTTCTTTAGATCAGCATCAAAGTCCTTTACTTCCTTAGTCCAAATGATTGGTACAGAAATTCGATTAGCTGGAATCTCTAACAAGCCTGGCTTAGAAGTATCAATACCTTGATCAGGGCGAATCTCTGGAACTGTTGGTGTAGTTGGGATTGTTGTTGAACCACCAGAGCCATTTCCTCCTGAAGAAGGAATCTGCGGTGGATTCACTACTGTACTACCATTATTATTCATTTCTTCTAACGTGTCAGGGTCAATGAAGTACGGTGAATCATCAGTCACATATTGAGCGAACTTGGTGACACCACGAGTAATCGCGGCAGCAGTGATTCGATTGCTAATGAGTTCTTTATAAATGTAACGATCTACTAATTCTTTTTGCTTTGCAGTAAAAGCTTCGCCAGTCCAAGGATTAATGTCCTCTATAACTAACTGACCATCCCCTGCACTACCTTGTGTGGAATAAACTTTTGGATTTAGGTTGAGCATGTACTTTTCTAAGTTAGAAAGTCCATTCCCAGAAACATCCGCGTCCATGCTAATTATTGATGGGTCATTCACATCTACAAAGAACTGTGCAATCCAAACTTTATAATCATCTTCAACATCTTTTTTAAGCTGCTCGATATTTTTATCGCGGTCATCGGCGGTTAAAGATTCTAATCGTAACGAGTCACCTAGCAAACTCTGAAAACTAAAGTCACTAAAGTAGTAAAAGAACAACCCTAGACCGAGTAAAAAGATAGCTGCGTAAGGCAAGATACCTTTGAGTAACCTACCGATAGTAGTGCCTTGTGCAGACTGACTTAAATCTGGCATATTGCGCAACTCTGCTTCAGGCAAGATTTCCGGATTGGGTTGATCTGCTTTTTTTAGTTCAGTTGGCAGCTCACTTACTCCAGCCACTGGTAAATTGGCCGGAGGAGCTTCGGTCTTTTCAGCAAACTCAGGTGAGTCAATGCTTGGCTCAGCTTGTTCAGTTGATTTCTTCATACCAAACAAATCTTCAATGCCTTCACTGGAGCTTAATCTTTTCTTTTCATCAGCCATAGTGTTAAGTTAAGAAATTGCATTCTACAATAATTCTAGCACAGAGTCAATGTTATCTGCTGACATACTGTTTGGTTTTTGGGCGTGCCGCATTCTGTAAACTTTTAATTATGTACAAACACCAATTAGCAATATACACCAAAGGATCCATTAAATGATAATACTTACCGCTGTACCATTTTTTATAATAAATCCAATTAGCTTGATAGAACGCATGTAGCATTTTCTGAGAGGTCTTTTTGGTTGATTGGCCACGAAAATGATAACAACTGGTCTTTGGGTACCACCAAATTTTTAACCCAGCTTCACGAATGGTTCTGCATAAATCCAAATCTTCCGCGTACATAAAATAGCGTGGGTCAAAACCTTTGGATACTTCATAGGCTTTTCGACTCATCATCATATAAGCTCCGCTGCAAGCATCAATTTCGCCTTCTTGATTTGGGTCTTGATTGAGCAAATTATAACCACCGAACCATTTTGGAAACAACGCCTGCAAACCAAACAATCTAAAAAATGAGCGGACTAAATTTGGCTCAGCCCGACGCGAGGCCTTATCAATTTCACCATTAC
This sequence comes from uncultured Candidatus Saccharibacteria bacterium, assembly GCA_964594755.1. Classification (GTDB taxonomy): domain Bacteria; phylum Patescibacteriota; class Doudnabacteria; order UBA920; family UBA920; genus UBA920. The sequence goes on from CAZQMO010000007.1 coordinate 1,778, forward strand.
TCATAATCAACTTACATGTTGCAACGCCAACATCGGGACGTGATTCCATAAATTCAACCATAGTTTGTAAATTGTCTGGTTCGAGTTTGGTATCTGAGTTAAGCAACAATAAATAATCACCTTTGGCTTTAGCCAACCCAACATTATTGGTTCGCCCAAAACCAACATTAACTTCGTTGCGATAAATTTGAGTTTTCTTGGCCAGCTCTGATTGACTTAAATATTTTTGTTTAATGAGCTCCAGTTCATCCTGAGGAGAATGATCATCAACTAAAATCACCTCATAATCAAAATTTACCTTGGATGCATAAACAGCATCCAAGGTTACTTCAATTACATCTCTTGAATTATAAAGCGCAATGATAATTGATAACTTCATACAAGTAATTTCTGCATGTCCTCTGCACTAATCTGTCTAGTTTTTTTAATGTATTGTCGTTTCTTCCACATCAACGGTAATTGTTTATAGAAAGTTGGGAGTACTTTAAAAGTTTTCGTCTCAAACACTAAGACAAAGATATTATAGAATAATTCTCTGACGAAAAACTGCCAGTACCACTTAGAACTATTCTTGATGAACATAAAAATATGATTCTTGTAATTCCATTGTAAAATCTGTCGCGAGATATTCCGATGATGTTTAATGAATGACCAAACCCTTGAATACCCTTTGGGACTAGATGCTGCAGTACGACCGTGGTAAGCAAGAGCCTTAGGATTATATTTGATCTTCCAACCGCGGTTAACCATACGCCAACTTAAATCTACATCTTCCCAATACATAAAAAAGTCTTCATCAAAAAATTCACTACGGCCATCAGGACGTTGGTATGCAACATCCATTAACGCAGCTTTGCGATACATTGCCGCGGCCCCAGACACGGCCACTAAATCAATGTGATTATCGTACTGACCAGTATCAACCTCGTGCTGCCCTCGGTCGCGGCCACGGCCGCTTTTGGCAATTGTTACACCAGTAGTATCTATAATGTTAGTGGGTTTGTCATTTTTAAAATCGTACTGCAGAATTTTGCCACTAACTGCACCAACAGTTTTGTCTTCAAACGGACGAAGCATTTCTTCGACAAAAGTTTCAGTAATAATCAGATCAGGATTGATGAGTTGAAAAAAATCTACATCCAATTCTTTAAACAAATCATTGTGACCTTTAGAAAAACCTATATTGTATCCTGGGTCAATAATCTTTACTTCGGGAAAGTGTTGCTGGATATAATCTTTAGCGCCATCCTCATTAGAAGCAATCACAGCATAAAACTCACAGTCAGAGTGAGTCTGTTTTAAAGCCGCTGGAAAAACCTGCGGAATGAAGTGCTTGGTCTTATAGACTACTTGAACAAGAGCTACTTTTGGCATGCCTATATCTTAGCAAAATTAAATCAGGTGAGCATATTGGCATACTCAACAGGTATTGCTAAGATTACGACTGTCGTACACCCAAAAGGAGGCACTAAACCCATGAGATGGAAACAAACAAAGGTAATTTTGTTTATACTTTTGTTACTACTGGCTTGCGCTGGAATGGATACCTGCCACTACGCAGTCCAGAGATGGAATGCTGAATATCAATTGCAAACTGAGCCGTCAACAAAGTAAAAAATATAAGGCGCCACGCGCCTTTTTTGTTTGCCTGGGTTTTGTTAAAATGATGGGTATGAAACTACTCATTACTGGCGGTGCCGGCTTTATTGGCAGCAATTTTGTTAGATTTTGGCGAAAAAACCATCCCCAAGATCAGATTACAGTTTTGGATAAATTAACCTATGCTGGCAACCTAAAATCCCTCGATTCTGTCATTCACGAAATTGAATTTATTGAAGGTGATATCGCAGATAACGACACAGTGCGAAGCGCGATGACAGGTGCCGACATTGTCGTACATTTCGCAGCTGAAACCCATGTTGACCGCAGCATCAACGACCCTTTTATTTTTACAAGGACTAATAACCTTGGCACTCATGTCCTCCTCGAAGTGGCTCGCCAACTAGGGGTCAAACGATTTCACCATGTCTCAACAGATGAAGTCTTCGGACAAATCCCACTGGATGAATCATGGCAGTTCACAGAGCAAACTCATTACCAACCAAGTAGTCCCTACTCTGCCAGTAAAGCTGGTAGCGACCACATGGTGCGCGCCTACTACCACACTTATGGCCTTCCCATTACTATCAGCAACTGCAGTAACAACTTTGGTCCCTATCATCATCCGGAAAAATTTATTCCCCGCTCCATCACTCGCTTAATCCGTGGACAGAATATTCGACTCTATATTCCTGGGAACCAAGTTCGTGACTGGCTCCATGTTGAAGACCACTGTCGAGCTATTGAATCAATTCTAAAGAACGGTACCATCGGCGAAACTTATAACATTGGGGGTATGGCAAAGGGAATTAGCAATCTAGAAGTGGCAAAAAAAATCCTTGCTATTTTAGGACTGCCCGAAGACCGCATCGAGCTCGTTACAGACCGCCCAGGTCATGACGTAAAATATGATATTGATTGGACAAAAATTCACCGTGAACTTGGCTGGGCACCGCTGCACAGTTTTGATGAGTGGCTCATGGCAACCGTAGTTTGGTATCAAAACCATCAAGACTGGTGGCAACCCCTGGTCAATGAAACCGAAGCATTTTATGAATCACGTGGCGAAAAAGTTTTGTTTCCCGCAAGCCTCAATAAGAACCTTGAGACCATTGCGCCTGTGCAACCACTCGCCGTAGCACGTCCCCAATCTCTGGCAACAGTTCCTACTTCAAACAAATCTTATGATTACATTATTGAAACTAGTTTGCCAGGAGTAATGATTATTGAACGACCAACGTATCACGATGAACGTGGATTTTTCCGGGAAACATTTCGGAAACAAGATTTAGAGCGCAGACTTGGAATTGAACTTAATTTTGTGCAAGCTAATCACTCTCGTTCGAGTAAAGGAACCCTACGAGGGATTCACATCGCGCCATGGCACAAACTGATTACTGTCACACGTGGCGAAGTTCAAGCAGTGCTTGTAGATACACGCCCAGACTCACCTACCTATGGCCAACACGTATCCTTAATTTTGAGTGATAAACATCCGCGGAGTGTTTTTGTACCGGCTGGAATCGGTAACTCCTTTTTGGTTATCAGCGACCAAGCTGATTACTCTTACATTACGACAGATTACTGGGCACCTAACCGCGAAAAAAATCTGCGTTATAATGACCCTGATTTAGGAATTAGTTGGGTAAATTCAGAACCAACTGTTTCAGAAAAGGACCAGAACAACCCAACTTTAAAGGAACTTTAAGTATGGGTAGATTTTTAATCATCGGACACAAGGGCACTTTGGGCACAGCCTTCACTAAACTTTTGCCGACCGAGCAAATAATTACAGTTGACCGAGATAGTTTGGATATCACTAATAAACAACAAATTGAAGCTTTTTTTGCCAAGCACCGGCCAGAAATTGTGATTAACTGCGCAGCTTACACTAATGTTGATGGCGCGGAAGCGGAGTATGAGTCCGCCTACATGATTAATGCTAATGCTGTTGGTTATTTAAGTGAAGCTTGTAATAATATCAAGGCCCGACTGATTCATTATAGTACTGGCATGGTATTCCCTGGCACCAACCAAAACGGTTACAATGAAGATAGCGAAACCAACCCAGTTAATAAATATGGAGAAACTAAGTTAGCTGGCGAAAAGCTAATCCAAAACACAGCTCAAAACTACTATATAATTAGAACAGAGTGGTTATACGGGAAACCTGCCAGTGGAACAGCCAAAAAAAGCTTTGTTGAGCTGATGATTGAACTTGGTAAATCTGGTAAAGTGAGAGGTGTGGTTGACGAAATTGGTAAGCCAACCTGGACTAACGATTTAGCCAAAGCCACTTTGGAACTCCTTCGGGATGATAATCCTTCTGGTGTTTACCATCTCACCAATGAAGGGGAAGCCTCACGGCTCGACTGGGCAACAGCAATCTACAAAATTAAGAACATGGCTGTAGAAATAGAACCGGTCTCAGGAAGTAGCTTCCCTCGACCTGCGAATCGTCCTGAATTTGAACTGCTAAACAACACTAAATTACCCCAACTTCGCTCTTGGCAAGAAGCTCTTATAGAATATTTACAATCATGAAAGGTATCGTCTTATCTGGCGGCTCCGGCACTCGCCTCCGCCCTTTAACCAAAGTCACATCAAAGCAATTACTACCGATTTACAATAAACCGATGGTATTTTACCCTATTCAAAAACTGTTGAATGCTGGGATTAATGAAATTTTAATTATCGTCGCCCCTGATCATTGCGGCGACTTTATGAAGGTTTTGGGTAGCGGAAAAGACTTTGGGCCTGGCGTTAGATTCACTTACGAAATTCAAGATAAACCAGATGGGATTGCTCAAGCATTTGTAATCGGTGAAAACTTTCTTGACGACGGAGATAATGTAGCGCTCATTCTTGGTGATAACTTATTTGATGCTGAAATCTCAGATGCAGTTAAAAATTTTAAATCTGGCGCGCACATTTTTGTACGCGAAGTCCCCGAAGAAGACCGCAGCCGTTTAGGCATCGCCGAGCTTGATGAGAACAATAAAGTTCTAAGCATTGAAGAAAAGCCAGAGCAACCGAAATCGCCCTATGCCGTCACTGGCATCTATATCTATGACGGCCAAGTCGTAGAAGCTGCCAAAAGCCTAAAGCCCTCAGGCCGGCAAGAATATGAAATCACTGACTTGAATAACTGGTATCTGGAACGCGGCCAGCTCTCTGCTTCGGTGCTCCAAGGCGAGTGGATTGACGCCGGCACATTTGAAAGCTACTACCAAGCCAACCTTTGGGCTTACAATAAAGAAAACAAAAGTTAGTTTTAAACCCCGCCTGACGGCGGGGTTTAGTTATTATAGAACGGGAATCATTTTGCCAGCTCAAGCCGATGGGCTACGCTGCTTCGCAGGCTGGGCCCAGAGCCTTTCGCTTAGCAAAATAATTCCCGTTATTAAAATTGGGGAAGATAATAAAAAACTGCTCTCGCAGTTTTTATATTTTTGTGATTTCCACTTCAGTGTAAGCTTGGCGGTGGCCAATCTTGCGGCGGTACTTGCTCTTTGGCTTGTACTTAAGAACTTCGATCTTCTTGCCGCGGCCTTGCTTGGTAATTTTGGCTTCCACGGAAGCGTCCTTAAGGCTTGGCTTGCCTAGTTGATAGTCTTTATCGGAAATGGTTGCAAGAACCTCACCGAAAGTGACTTTATCACCAGCTTTGCCTTCTAGCTTTTCTACCTGAATTTTATCGCCTTTAGCAACCAAATACTGCTTGCCGCCGGTCGCAATTACTGCAAATGACATATTTAAGTAAAATTAATACCCCGTAATTCTAACGAACTACGGGGTTTTTGTCAACGCGAAGCTGAGCGCTCTATTTTTACCTGCCCAGAATGGTGGTCGTATTCGGCCTTCACTCCAAATCCGGCCTGTACCACCTCTCGAATAGCGGCTCTGCGCTGAGCACAATCTTCGGTAATGTCACCCAATTCATGATGACGGGAATCTGATACAGCGAGCTGAATCCGCTTAGGTAGCTCATATTCCAACCGACGTTCGTGGTGAACGAGGAAGATAACCATCTCGTCCCTGAGTTCAGCTGAAACGAACTTGCGCAATCCGGAAATAAATACTTCCAGAAAGCAAGGGTCGTTTTTGTCTAAACCCAAAGTCAGGAAATCTTTCCAATGCTCTAGCAAGAACACGTTGTGCTCTGCGATGAACTTGCTAACGATTGTGTCGGCGCCGAGTCGCAATATCCATCGGATTTGCTGCGGCTGGAAATCTGTCTCAAGGATTTTTTGATTAATCTGCTCATACAGATCAATTACTTCTTGATTAACGCCAGAAGTCTGCGCTGCTTCCATAAAAGTCCTCCTGCAATACTGGAATCCGAAATTCAACAGCTACAATATTAACAAAATTATCCGCTAGGTGTCAATGACTGTTTCTTTTTTCGATATGCGAAAATCACGCCAAGAATTAACGTGGCCATCAGTCCAAATAAAATTATCAATGCAACGAGCTTACCCATGCTTTGTAAAAACACGGCGGTAAAACCAAACACTGCCGAAATCGCGTATAAGATTAACGCGGTTTGCTTTTGAGAAAAACCTAAATCAAGTAATTTAAAGTGAAGGTGCAATCTATCCCCAATGAAAGGACTACGGCCGCTCCAAATTCTCTGGGCAATAACCCAGGCGACATCCAGGATTGGAATCCCCATCACAAGCAATGCGGTAGCGATTTTTCCGCCCAAGATGACCGACAACACACCCAACATAAACCCAATCAACAAGCTCCCGCCTTCTCCTAAAAAAATACTGGCGGGATGAAAAGCATAAAATAAATACCCAGCCAAAGCTCCGACCAAAATAATCGCTAAAGTTGCAGTGATGGGTTGATTAACCTGTTCGGTCAACGACAAAGCAAATAAGGTCAGTCCGGCAATCAAACCAATCCCAGCGACTAAACCATCCAAACCATCTAGAAATTTAGTTGTGAACATCATACCCAGCATCCAGATAAAAATAAAAATCCCCGAAGCTGGCACGCCAGCTACGAGAAAATCTAAGCTGATTGGATCACCAAATGGGTTGGAGATAAATTTAATACCAACACCTATGCCAGCCAATACAACCATTAGGGCAGCTAATGCAGGGGCAATCCAAAGATACTTGGCAGGTAAATCATATTTATCATCAATAGCACCACCTATGATTAAAATTAATCCACCACCTACGATCGCAAGAATAAACCGCTCAGGAACGATGTTAAAATCGATGCCGCCAGAAACCCAAAACACCACAATAGAAATTAGGATACTGGCAAAAATAGCAACTCCGCCAAGTTTGGCGACTGGATAAGAGTGAAGGTTACGAGGTGGTCTTGGTAAATCAACAAAGCCTTTACTGTGAGACAGCTTACGAATCACTGGAGTAATTAGGATCGACAAAAAACATGCTAAGGCAATAAACAAGATATACCACATTAGCCTTTTACTCCTTTCATCTCCTTCATGCTCCCAGCAGTCACTTCCCCTTTTCGGGCTTTTGGAGTGACCCAAAATTCTAAATACTTACCAAGCATCAGTCTAGTCTGCGCCTCTATCGCTGGCAACGATCCAAAGACGACGGAAACAAATGGCACCAAGAACCACTGCAAATACATCATCACGCTACGCGTCCATCGGTATTTAGCAGGCCGTGGTGGGAGCAAAACCAAATTGATATAAACACTAAAAATCAAAAATCCTGTGGCAATGGTCATTAAGACGCGCGTCACTTCCGGCAAATTATAACCAATCACGCTTTGACGGAACTCTGGCCCGCCAATAAATAATGGCAACCAACCCAAAACAGAAATCAGTAAACTGGCCGTAGCCCAGTTAAAGTTACCTTCCACATACTGGAACAGCCGGTACAGACGGCTACGCAAAGGCGCCTCACTCTTTAACAGTTTTGGGATCAGATGTGGGTAATACTCAACATTGTAAGCCCAACGTTTTTTTTGTTTATACTGGTTTTTAAGCGTTTGCCAAAATGTGTCCGCTAAACATGTATCTAACGAGATGGGAATAAATAGCGGCACAACTTCGTAGTCGCCCTTATAATGCAAATAACATTGCCAATAAATAAAACCATCCTCATTGATGATATCTTTCTTCCAAAAGCCTACCTCTACCAGTGTTTTGAGTGGCATTGAATGGGAAGAAAAAGTACGCAAACGATTTGGGCGAGAGCTTTCTGTAAACTGCCAAAAAGAATTTGAAACCGAGACCACGCGAATGAACGCAGGACTGTCCCAGATGTTGTTATTGTAAATGGCAATCGGCTGATAGCTGCGACGGTAAGGCTTTTCGTTGGTTAGAAACTCATACATCACGCGCGCAAAATATTGAGGATGCACAATCGTATCGCTATCTAAGTTGGAAACCAAAACATCTTCTTGTTTAATGCCTAGTTTTTCCAGCTCTGGCAGTAACGAAGAAACAGCAAAGCTAGCGTTCGCGCTTTTACCTTTAATTTCTCCTGGTAAACCATCAGGGTGAACAGTAATATAGGTCTTAAAAAAGATGTTACCAAATTCGGCTTGTGCTGTGGCTGCAGTGCGAGCTGCGGCTTCACCAGCACGCTCTTCACTAGCCAACACTAAAATTAACCGGTCCTTTGGATACTCCGCTTGGGCCAACGCTTCGATAGTTGATTTCAAAACCAAATAACTCTCATCAACAAATGGCACTACCATTAAATGATAAAAATCCCGATAATTCCGATCAATAACACCATTATTGATCGGTTGCTTAAGACGAGCGATTTGTTGAGTATAAATTTTTCGTTCTAAACGTTTCTTACTTTGCGCCCGGCGTTGTTCCAAAATAGGAATTAATTTCTCACGTTCTGGTAATTGCTCAACTAACTCCAGCCAATCCCAAGTGACGTAAATACGAAATCTCCGATAGCTAGCAATTAAATGACTGGCCACGTTTAAGGCTTTAAGGACCCAATACAAATCAAAACAAACAATAAAGACAGCAGCCCAAAAAGGTCTAAAATACGATAATGCAATCGCGCTAAAAAAGACTGTCCAGAAGGACAGGCCAGGAATAATTTCCCACAACCGTTCACTGGTAGTACGTTTTCTAAACATTAGTTTACTTGAAATAACAGCAGGGCTGCGAAAAGTAGAATGGCATTAACGGCCAGTGTCACTATGCTAGCCAGTAACGGCAAAATCTGCTGATTAGATTTATTTAACTTAGTTAATATAAAATTCACAACTCCTATCAATAAACCAGTCAACGGTAATTGCAATAGTTGGTAACGACTGCCGATTTCACTGACACCTATAATCACATTATAGCGGAGCGCCACAACATCTGAGGAGTTAAAAATTTTGATAAGAATAACAATCAATGTTATAATAAAAACAACAACTGAAATGGTCCAAAACAAATTAGCAATCCGTAAGAATTGCTGTTTGCTCAAAGGAGTAGTGTGGGCGGTTTGTGTTAAATCACTCATATTGTTGCGTATATTATAGCAATATTTTAGACAAAGCAACATCCATCTTTAACTAATGACACCAAAACAAAAAATCGCTTTTTTTGGGATAGTTTTCATAGCTATTTTCTTCCGACTGTTCTTGATCGACCAGCTACCTGGTGGATTATTCCCCGATGAAGCAGCTAACGGCTTAGATATCAATTCTATGCAGCAAGGTGACTTGCAGCCCTTTTACGAGCGCGGTAATGGCCGTGAAGCGTTGTTCTTTTATATGCTCTGGGGCAGTGTAGAAGTGTTTGGCAAAACCCCATTCGCTCACCACCTAATCTCTGGCTTAGTTGGCTTGGCAGTAGTTATTATTACGTTCTTCTTAACCCGCCGTTTGGTGCTGTTAATGGATGAAAATGGTAATCAGAATCGTGCCAACTGGATAGCCCTTCTAGCAATGTTGTTTGTTGCTACCTCGAGTTGGCATATTGTACTATCTCGGACTGCCTTTCGAGCCAACACCATACCGTTGTTCGCTGCTCTAACTTTTTATTTACTCATAGCCACAGTCCAAGCAAAAAGCACAGCAAAGCGCTACTGGTTTGCTTTAGCTACTGGAGCAAGTTTTGCTTTAGGATTTTATACTTATATTGCCTACCGAATTTTGGCACCGGTGTTATTTATCTTGGTACTTTGGCCACTGGCAGTTGATATCCTCAAAACACCGCGGTTTCAACAAATCAAAAAATATTTTGCACCAACTCTGTTAGCAGGATTAGCTTTCGTAGTAGTAATCTTCCCGATTGCTCACTATTTTTATACACACCCTGGTTCGTTTGTGGGCCGCAGTGGCCAAGTTTCTGTGTTTAATCCTGAGTTAAATCAAGGCGACTTGATTGGAACAGTGCTACAGGTTACTGGTTGGAGTATGCGTGCTTATTTCTGGGACGGAGATTTAAACTGGCGCCACAATATTTCAGGTGAACCATTTTTGTCTATTATAATTTCGCCGTTCTTTGCTCTAGGTACTTTACTAGTGCTATGGTTTGCGATTCGTTACGCCATCCTCCCGCACAAATATCCCCGTGACTGGGGCTACTTTATGTTAGCTGGTTGGTTCAGCTCCATGTTGCTGCCCGTAATTACCACTGCCGAAGGTATTCCCCATGGATTGCGCGCAATTGGAACAATCCCTGTAGTGTTTATTGTCACAGCCCTTGGCTTATACTGGGTTGTAGAAAAAGTCAGCAGTATTACCAATCACTTCTGGCCGATGTTAGCGCCTTGGAAACAACAGTTTATCTTATTTCTTAAAGGCCTATTAATAGCTAGTTTTGTAGCTGCTCTAATAGCTCAATCTTATATCCTCTACTTTATTAAGGCTGCCAATAGTCCAGAATATGCCTATGCTTTCCGGTCAGATTTAACACCCGTTACCAAATGGCTTAACGAAAATGGCGATAAGACTGACACTTATTTGGTTCTGGATAAATTCTCTGTGCAGACTACTGACTACATGACTTTTGTTGATGGCCCAAACCCAAGCAATCCCCGCAACAATCCCTATGTTCAAATTGATCCAGAAAAGGTTGCTGAATACACCAACTTCAAGTCAGGTGATAAAATCGTCTTTACTCAATCAAGTGTGTTCGACACCAAAGCCTTTAAAGCTGCACATCCAAATGCATACCTCGATACAGAACAACGAAACCAATTTGGGCAAACTGTGTTAGCAGTCTATATTTACCGCTAAGATGCAATCACTTATCAACTTCCTAAATAAGTATTGGATTCTACTGATCATCCTACTCAGCGGAACCTTACTTCGGTTATTTAATCTCACCAAAATTTCACTTTGGCATGATGAAGCGTTTTCTGCGCTGTTGATTAAATACTCTTGGGGAGAAATGTTTTATCGAATTGGCTTAGATGTTCATCCACCGCTGTATTACATGGCGCTCAGGGTATGGCACTACGTTTTTGGCCACAGCTTGTTCAGTCTTCGAGCTATGTCAGTGTTGTTTGGCGTAGGAACAATTCTAGTTGGCTACCTCTTTGTAAAAAAATTCTTTGGGGGTACTAGAGCAGCTTTAATTGCAGCTGCTTTAATTGCTGTCAATCAATTCCAAATTCAATACGTAACTGAGGCGCGCATGTATACCATGGGTTCCTTTTTTGCCATACTAGGGGCTTACCTTTTGGGTATTGCTTTGAATGCGACCAAAAATTATTACATCACGGGCTCAGGCATAAAACCAAGCCGATGGAAGCTGTTCATATATTACTTCGCATTCACACTCTGTGGAGCAGTTCTACTCTACACTCACTACTACTTGATGTTTACCGTGGCTGCCTTAGGCTTGTATGGAATTTATTATCTTTGGACTGTGTTCCGTTGGCAAATCACTCGCTATCTCTGGCTGGCTTTGTCAGGAGTCGGAATTCTGGCTTTATTTGTTCCGTGGTTAAATTGGTTCTTATACCAATATCGCCAAGTTGGCGCTGGCTACTGGATTCCTCCAATGAATATATGGAGCATTCCTGAAACGCTTTATCGATTACTACTCAACATAGGTGCACCTGGCAAATTCGTCATGGTACTATCCACAGTATTTGTACTTTGGGTAATCTGGAAATTAATTAAACAATACCAGCAAACCGAAAAGTGGCTTACCTTAGCCATATTCTTAGCACCTTTTGGCGGTGCGATCTTATTTGCCATATTAGCCAAGCTTCAGGGTCAAGATTCTTCAGTCTACTTAGTGCGTTATTTTATTTTCGCAGTACCTTTCTTAGCTATTATCGTGGCGCTCTGGCTGGCGCGAATTAAAACCGCTGGGATTAAAACTTTATTGATTATCTTAGTTATCGGCACTAACCTGTTCAGCGTTTGGTATTACTGGAACGAGCTAAAAGTTTCAGAAAAAGGCGGCATGGCTGAGCTATCAACCTTACTCGATGCTAACGTTGAACCAAACCATAAACTGTTTGTGGCAAGTAGTTTTGAATTCTTTAATCTAAAATACTACCACTTGTACTTAAACCAAAACCAAGTCAGACCGCTGTTATACACCAATAACAATCTCACTAAAGATTTGCCCCACTATGCTGGGACAGCCATCCTAACTGATGACGATCTAGTTCTGAACTTTAATGATAACGTTGTCACTGGTGACGTAGTCTGGGTAGTTTGGACGAATGGCTTTGGTGGCAGTAAACCCATAGTCCCCACCAACTGGGAACAAGTAGATGAATTTGGTTTCGCGGAAGTCAGACCTTACGTCGGCACTTGGGTCGTGGTTACTCAATATCAAGTTCAATAAAAAACTCTTGGCTACTCCCGAGAGTTTTTAATTTGCACAAGGAGCAGATTCCAAACAAAGATATGCTTTGTCCGGAATCCTTAAGTCAATGTAATAAAGTTGGTTATACCTATCAGCTGGTGTTTGTGATAACAGCAGCTCCAATTCTGCTAAGTCCTGAGCAGCATCAGCAGTGGCATCTAAGATAACTTTGTAAGTCCTACGCAAATCATTGTTTTTAAAAAATACAACATGCACTTCACTGGCACTGAACGGTAATTGTATCTCGGGAAGCTCTGGTTCGGGTTCAGGCTCTGGTTCAACTGGTTCGGGTGTAGGCTCTACAAGTTCAGTATCCTCTTCAACCTCAATTACTTCTGGCTGTGGAGATTCTAACTCTGGTTTTTTGAAAGTTAGATAAGCTAATTGCTGACCCTCCACAGTAGGTAAATATTCTAACAACTTATCAAGGTAACTCGAGAGTTGCGGAGTGAATAATGCTTCATATTGTCGGTGCGGAAATTTCTGATGCATCAATACTTTGACCATACTAGGGTTTTGAAGTGTGGTCCATTGCTCCAGGCTGATATTCGCCGCTCCCTTAATTGAGCTATCGTTATAAACATCTAAGACGCCTGTGGGTTCTGAAACCAAATATCGCTCATACTTACTAGCAGCATCAACGTAAATTTTTTGGTTCTGAAAATCTTTCTTCACTGAAGCAATATAATCAATAGTTGGAATATTAGCTGCGGCCTGATTAACTAACTTGGGGTCAAAAAATAGTAAGTTATACTGCGGATTAACGATTGAAGCCTCGCTCATAACTCTACGAATTTCTGCTTCTAACTGTTCTGCTTGGGTATCCGAAATTCCGCTAATAGAAAAGTCCTTGACCGATAATAAATTTGGTACATAAACCAAATAAAGCAACCCCAAGAGCAACACCCCGGTGGCAATTTGTGACCATAATCCCGTTAAGCCGACTCTCTGAAAGATTCTCTGCCAGATTGAGTCCGGCACAGCCTTACTGGCACGTTTAAAATTTCTAGCATTATCTAGTTTAGTAGTAAATTGCTTGTGCTGAAAACGCACCTTAGGATCTAATTTTGATTTCTTTTTGTTAAATAACATTAAACATCGACCCACTTACCGTACTGTCGTGGTAAAACATTGGTCGCGCTCATCGGGTCGGCTAGTAATTCTTTGGAAATTTTCTCCATGCGTACCCCCTGTGACCCTTTTACTAACACAGCACTTTCTGGTACCAATTGCTGCTTAATATGATCGGCCGCTTGAACACTACTATCAAAGAAAGAAACAGCATGATTACTCATACCCGCTGCGACAGCAGATTCACCAATCAGTCGACCCTGTTTACCAACGACAATAAGCTGATTAATTTGTAAAGTTGCTACTAATTGGCCGATTTCTTTATGACTTTGCTCTGAAATCTCACCGAGCTCAAGCATGTCGCCTAGGATAGCGATTTTGTGCTGGTGAGGCATCCTCCGCAAAATTTGCAAAGCTTCTTTTACAGCATCGGGTGATGCATTATAAGTATCATCGATGATGGTAGTTTTTTTGATTCCTTTGATGAGATTTAAACGACCCGGAACTGGCTTATAAATTTGTAAACCCTTTTGGATTTTATCGAGTGGAATCGATAAGTATAATCCCACTGCGATCGCTGCTCCACAACTAGCCAGATGAGGCACTCCAACTGCTGGAATCACTACCGACATATTTTGAGTAGGGGTATGAATATCAAGGGTTGATTGTCCTGGCGGAGTAAAATCTTCTGTCTTAATTTGTAATCTAACTTCATTACTGTCATTAAACCCATACCGGATGGCTTTGGCACTGGTCCAATCCTTTAAAGTCGCTGCATTGCCATTATCCCCATTAAGAATAACGGCTCCATTACTAGCAACAGCTTTAACAATTTTCCCTTTTTCTTCTTTTACTGCTTGAGTGCTTTTAAAAAACTCATAGTGTGCAAAGCCAATACTTGTAACCACAGCGATGTTTGGCTTAGCGATAGATAATAAATAATCCATATCACCCGGTTTATCTACACCCATCTCCAAAACCAATACTTTCGGAAACCGTCCAAACCAGAGCTGCCAATATGCTTTCATAAACACTTTGATCCAACCAAAAATGCTCCGGCCAGGTGAATCTGAGCCTATCACCGACAATGGCATCCCAAACTCGTTATTAAGGTTGCGTGCCGGTTTACGAGCCCAAAACGCGGTAGAAACTACCGCGTAGATGGCATCGCGCGTGGAGGTTTTCCCAACACTCCCCGTTATGCCGATTATTTTAGGTTGATGTTTTGCAATCAGACTTCGCGCCAAGCTGGCGAGCCAATTCGCTATAAACTTTTTCATAAGATTATTTAACTGGTTCTGGCTTTCCTGTCTCTGCTCCAGAGGCAGGTGTTGCTGACGATTCTTCCGGAGCAAGGCTCTGCTCTACCCTTGGTGTAGAGCCATTCTTTGGGGTAAGTACTTTAGCTCCGACTGCATCTTGTAAAATCTCTGGGACTGCCACGCTACCATCAGCCTGCTGATAATTTTCCAAAATAGCAATCAAGATGCGGGGACTGGCGAATGCGGTATTGTTCAAAGTATAAGCAAACTTAATTTGGCCATCAGCGCCGCGATAGCGAATGTTGAGCCGCCGCGCTTGCCAATCTGTTAAATTAGAATCACTGTGAGTTTCACCGTAATTATTTCGGCCTGGCATCCAAGTTTCCACATCATACATTTTATATTTTCCTGGCCCCATATCACCGGTACAAATATTCAAAACTCGGTACGGAAGTTTAAGATCTTGCAAGAGTTCTTCGGAGACTTCGCGCAGAGCTTCTAGCCACTTTTCACTTTCGTAAATATCAGCTTTACAAATAATTACTTGTTCCACTTTTTGAAACTCATGTACCCGGTACAAACCTTTGGCATCTTTTCCGTAACTACCAACTTCACTGCGGTAACATGGAGAAATACCAACGAGCTTAATTGGTAGTTGTGATTCATCCAAAATCTGATGAGCATAATAACCAATCAATGACGGTTCGGAAGTTCCAGCCAAAAAGGTTTGCTCTTTGGTTTCGTCTTCTAACTTGGCAGCATTACCAACCTGATACACTTCTGCTTTACCAGCTGGAAAATGACCACTACCAATTAACGCAAACTCACGGACCAAGGTTGGAGTTTGCATCAGTGTGAACCCTTTGTCGCGCAACTTTTTTATAGCATGCATGAAAAGTGCGTTTTGCATGATTACGGCTTCATTCTTTAGATAGTAACCGCGGAAACCAGAAACTTCTACGCCACGATCAAAATCTACTAAATCCAAACTAGTACCCAAAGCTACATGATCCTTAACCTCAAAATCAAATTTCTTTGGAACCTGGGCAACTTTGTCTACATCTTTAGGATCAACCTTACCTGTACCTTCAGACCAGTAACTCCATGGGACGTTTTCGGTATCATCTTTTCCAACTGGTGATTCTGGGGAAGGGATGTTTGGCACATACAGCATCAATTCATTGAATTCAGCTTCAATGGCACGTAGCTGCTCCTTGAGGCCGGTCTGGCGACTATCCAGTTCTTGCATTTCCAAAATCTTGGCTTTCTTTTCGTCTTCGGCCAAAGTTGGTAATTCTTTATTAAAAGCATTTTTAGTAGCTTGTAAGTTCTCTACTTCGGCTAATACGGTGCGACGCTGAGCATCCAAATCAAGCAAGCGATCCAAGTCCAAATCCACTCGCTTGTCTGCGATAGCCTGTTTTACTTTATCTACGTTGTCACGAATGAATTTGATGTCTAACATATTATTTATTTATTTTCTGATTTCATCGGTGGGAAAATGACTGTCTCCCTAACGCTACGGTTCGCAAGAACTGCGAATAATCTTTCAGAAAGGCCAAAGCCAGCAGCTGGTGGCATACCGTATTCCATAGCTTCTAAGTAATCTTCATCCAACATTTGCGCTTCGCTATCACCAGCATCACGGAGCTTCATTTGATCTTCAAATCTGGAACGTTGATCCATGGGGTCATTGAGCTCGCCGAACCCTTTTCCTAATTCTGTACCATAAGCCACAATTTGCAGACGCTGAACCACTTTAGGGTTACTAGGATCACGCTTAGCTAATGGCTCTAACTCAATCGGCTGATTAATTAAGAATACTGGTCGGTCGCTTCTGATATTGGTACGAACCTTTTTAAATATAACATCAATTAAGCGGCCACGCTGGGCGAAATCTTCAAACTTAATATTCTGTTCTTTGGCGTATGCTTTGAGGTCATCATCACTACATGATTCCAAATCTAAGCCAGTGTGTTCTTTAAATAACGCGATATAATCAACTTTCTCCCAGTCACCGCTCCAGTCACAAGTCACACCGTCACTTGTAATCTGTAATGTGCCGAAAGTTTCTTGAATAATAAATTGATACATTTCTTGGAGCATCTGTTGAAGCTTCTCAAAGTCGCCGTACGCCCAGTAGAATTCCATCTGCGTATAATCTTGCAAATGAGTTGTAGAAATACCTTCATTGCGGAAAATCCGACCAATCTCAAAAACTTTTTCGTAACCAGCGACTAACATTTTCTTGAGTGGTAATTCTAAAGAAATACGCAGAAAGAAATCCCGATCTAAAGCATTATGGTGAGTGACAAACGGTTCAGCCTCGGCACCGCCAGGAGTTGCTTCTAAAATCGGCATATCCATTTCTAGGAAACCACGGTCGCTCAGAAACGAACGAATACTTTGCCAAAACCTATTTTTCTTAACAAATAAATCTTTAGTTTCGCTATCAAGCAGAATATCTAAATAACGTTTGCGGAGTTTAAGTTCGGTGTCTTCAATGCCAAAATGTTCAGAAGGAATTGGTCGTAAACCCTTGGCTAACATCTTGTATGTGGTGCCTTGCAAAGTTTTTTCACCAGTCTTAGTGATAAACAAAGTACCAGTTGCTTCAATAAAATCTCCCAAATCAAAATTATCTACAAAAAACGCAAACTGCTTATCACCAATATCATCACTCTTGAGCAAAACTTGGATGCGACCTGTGCCATCGTCGAGATGCAAAAACAACAACTTTCCCATACCTCGCATACTCCGAATCCGCCCAGCCAAAGTGATGGGTTGTTCCTGCAAGGAGTCAAACTGCTCAATAGCCTCTAAATTAGAGTGAGTCCGCCCGGTTGACGACGGATAACCTTCCTGGCCAGCCGCCTTAAGATTCTCCAGCTTTGCTTTGCGGTGATTGATAATATCTTCGAGTCGTTCGTTCATCGTCCTACTTGTCTCCGACCTCTCACGGCTAATCAAAGCTTACCCGCTGGCGGTCTCCGCCAAGTACTCCTCTCAAATTTTCGCTTAACCGAAGCATAGCTTCGGCCCAAGTGAAAATTTGGGTAATTACTAATCAAAATAGTTCTTAAATTATAACAAAAAACCGCCTTATTTCAAAGCGGTTTTAATTGTTAAAAATTGGGTTAGTTGATACCAGCGATTTCGTATTCTTTTTCTCCTGCCGGAGTGGTGACAGTCACTTTATCGCCTACTTTTTTGCCTAACAAGGCTTTTCCTACAGTAGATTCATTGGAGATTTTTCCCGCGCCTGGATTAGCTTCATTTGATCCGACGATTGAGTACTCTTTTTCCTCACCGTTTACTTTAACTCTGATGGTTGAACCAATGGTCACATTATTGTGCTGAGCAGAATGGGTAATAATCTCAGCATTCTTGATCATATCCTCAATTTCTTGAATACGACCTTCGATGAAGCTTTGTTCTTCACGAGCCTGAGCATAATCAGCATTTTCGGACAAATCACCATGAGCAGCTGCTTCGCGGATGCGTTCAATTACTCCAGGACGTTTGTCAGTAACTAGAGCTTTTAGCTCATCGTTTAATTTCAGAAGACCTTCTTGGGTCAATAGATATTTCTTGGACATAGTTTTTAAAAACTTTCCCGCACCGCAAAATGCAGAGGAGAAAGGATATAAAATTAAGATTTATTAAGCTTGGCTTATTTTATAATTTTAATGAACTTATGTCAATCTCTGGCCTGGGCAACGGCTACCACATTTTCAAGTAGCTTAGCTACAGTCAAAGGACCGACCCCACCCGGCACAGGAGTAAGATATTTGGCCTTTGGTTCTACTGAAGCAGAATCTGCATCACCTGTGATCGAACCGTTAGCTTCACTAGTACCAGCATCGATCACAATCGTATCTTGCAGAATATCTTGGCCTTGAATCAGACCAGGTTTGCCAGCCCCAGAAATAATACAATCAGCTTGTGCTAACAGAACACTTAAATCTTGAGTAGAACGGTCAGCAGTCTCTACTTGGTAACCACGTTCCTGTAATAAATATGTAATGGGCTTACCAACTAAGTCACCTTGTCCAACTACCAAAAACTTTTTTGACTGCCAATCTTCGGATAGCGAATCCAAAATATGTAAGATTGCCCCAGCAGTTGGCGGTACTAATGTGTTTTCACCCGAATAAAACTTTTGACTAGATTCCAAATTCAGGACATCAACATCAATCTGATTTGGCACAGCGTCCAAGACAGCACGCGTATTAATATGACCTGGTAATGGCAATTGAATAATCAAACCACACAATTCTGGTCGCTGTGCTAACTTTTCAATAACACCAATCACCTCAGCTGTAGTTAAATTTCCTGGTAGTTGATGTAATTCAAAAGCTAAACCCACTTCGAGAGCTTTCTTTTCTTTAATTTTTACATAAGACAAAGACGCCGGGTCATTCCCCACGACAATATCCACTAACAACGGTTGAAACTTTAGAGCTTCAACTCGTTGTTTGGTGTGTAAATTTAATTCTTGCGCTAAGGCGCGTCCGTTTATTAACATTATTTATTCATTCTATTTTCAGCCCACCATTGTAGCGCATTTTTAACAATCGGTACAGCCGCGGCATGGCCTTCACCACCTGCTTCAACTAACACAGTAATAGCAATTTCTGGATCTTCATAAGGCGCGTAAGCTGTGTACCAGGCATGGGTACGCTTTGGGTCGGAGCCGTCAAACTGCGAGGTGCCGGTTTTCCCGGCCGAAGTAATTGGCAAACTCTGTAGCTGCCTACCACTACCCTTCTCGTGAGTGACATTATCACGCATACCAGCTTGCACTGTTTTAAGATGTTGGATATCTATACCTGCATCAATCAATTTCTCGGCAACAGGAGTATAAATAGTTTCGCGATACTGGTTGAGCACGCGGCGCAGCAGCATTGGCTTATTAAGCACGCCATTGTTGGCAATTGCCGCAGTCCAAACGGTCACCTGAAGTGGGGTGGCAAGCATATCGCCCTGACCGATAGCGATATGATAAGTATCGCCCAGATACCACTTGGCCATAATCGCGTCTTCTTTCCAGTATTCTGCTTTCCAAGTCGGATCAGCCACACGAGCGGCTTTTTCTCCGGCAATATCAATACCTGTTAATTGCCCCATACCAAATCGGCGGTAGTATTCTGCTAACTTCTCTGCGCCTATTCCCTCAATATTGGTAGAAGGATGACCGCCGGAAACCACGTAGTAATATATGTCGCTACTTTGGGCAATGGCGCTACGCACATCCATAGGACCAAGACCGTCGCGTTTCCAGCCAACGAAATTATAGGAGATTGCGGGATTAAATTGATTTGGAATTACTAGTACGCCACGGTCGTTAATGATCGTATTTGCGTCAACGATGCCTTCTTGTAATACCGCAGCAGCACCCACAGGCTTAATTACTGACCCTGGCGGATAGGCGCCTGCTATTGCACGATTAAACAAAGGCAAATTTTTATCATTCAACAATGCCTGATACTGTTCGGTTTTTATCCCCGGAGCGAATAGATTATTATTGAACCCTGGCACAGAGACCAAAGCTAAAATTTCACCGGTCTTTGGATTAATGGCTACCGCTGCGCCTTTATTCCCAACTGGACTCTTTGTGAAATCTTCGTAAATTTGCCGCTGCAGTCCTGCATCAATATTCAGTTCAACAATGTTGCCCGGCTCTGGATCCACCGTGCCCAATTCTTTAATCGGATTACCGCTACTGTCTACTTCTACCTGCTTATTGCCATTTATACCACGCAGATATTGTTCGTAAGACTGCTCTATGCCGCTCTTGCCGATAAAATCATTTAAACCATAACCTGCCTCAGCTAGCGCAGCATACTCCTCATCGGAAACTATTCCGGTATAGCCCAGTGTATGGGAAAATACTTCAGCAGTTTGATAATCGCGCACTGGAATATTCACCAAGGAAAATCCTGGATACTGATCGGCATTCACTTCAAAGGCTATGCTTTCTTCTTGAGTGATGTTTCGCTTTATAATGATCGGCTCGAGTAAACTCCCTCGATGTTTTGCGTGTGCCGCTGCAATTTCTTCTACAGGGATATTAAAATGTCGAGCTACAATATCAAAAATTTGAGCTTGATTATCTTCTGGTAAATCAATCGGGGTTAAAGCTAAATTAAAACTGGCAGTATTCTTTGCCAACAGCTCTCCATTTCGATCTTGAATATAACCACGTGGCGCTAAAATGGTTTGTAAACGCAAGCGATTTCCTTCTGCTAAGGACCGCATCTTTTCACCCTGGACAACTTGTAAATTAATTAGCTGTAACCCTAGTATCGCTCCTATAACAAAAACACTGATCCGTAACCACCGAAAATTCTGTGGCACACGTTCTATACCTTCATCAAAACCTTCTACACCGGATTGATCGCTCTGTACTCCTTCTTCCCACTCTAAACCCCCACTCTCAGTGACAGGGGTATTGCCAAATTCAGAATCAAAAGGATTTCTATGAATAGGTTTCATACTTACAATTGTAGTTTATTTCTGGAAAAATTTTGCAAATATTTGGCCAATAACTCCATGCTAGCAAAAATTGGGTAGATTAAGAGCAAATTTACGAGCAAAGTGGGAAGAAAACTTCTCCAAACCAATGCAATACCCACATTTACACCGATTAAATCCATATTGTTTAAAAAGTTGAGATACAACCATAGCCACAATTTTGTAAAAAAGGTTCCAATCACAACTGCACCCAAAAAGTACTGCCAAGGCTTTTCGGAAAACAACCAACGATTTAATACTATATATGCCAAACTACCCATGGTGATTAATCCTAAACTCAACGCACCAATTGGTAATCCCGCAAAAATTTCCATCCAGGTTCCAGCAAGTAAAGCAATAAAAATAAAGTCATAATTATTGAAAGACCAAACACTCGCTAAGACAATCAATAAGAATAAATCAGGGACGAATAATCCAAAATCAACTACTCGAAAAAAGCTTTGGTAAATTACCACAATCAAAAATATTAACAAAGCAAATAAGGGCCACTTCATGGTCGGACTACAAAAACATAATCAAGCCGATGCGACTTCACCGGAGACACCAAAGTCAGCCGTTTAAACAGATCATTCTCACCGGATAATACTTGATCTACCTGACCAATCAGCAAATTTTTCGGAATATCGCGGTCAATACCTGCAGTAACAATTAAATCACCTGGAACAATATCTGCTGATTGCGAAACTAGGTCAAGTACCAAACCAGAACCAAATGAACCCTTGACCACACCCTCCGTATCATTCCTTGAAGCTTTCGCATCTACGGCTGACTGATTATTCGTTAACAACACAGCGGTAGAATTATATTTACCAACGTCAACCAATTTTGCCACCAAATAACCATTACTCACTACACCTTGACCAACTCTTATCCCTGAGTCTTCACCGCAATTCAAAACAATGGCATCAGAGGTATTCTGCGGATCAAGCGACAATACTGTGCAAGGCTGCAAATTGTAATTTGATTTAGTTTGAAAATTTAACTGGCTCTTCAGCAACTCATTTTCGAGACGCAACTGTTCCAATTCTACTAAGCGCTGTTTTAATTGATTAATTTCAGCTGCATATCTGCCATTTTCTTGAACTAATGCTGGCAATCCAGTAACAGTGCTTGAAACAGTCTGAATTGGTCGGATGACTGCGTTTATAGCAGCTGTAGCTGGACGAGGTAATTGTAAAAGTAAATACTCTAAAGGCGACAACCAACCTTGGAGTTGCATCACCAAAGCCATAGCAATTACCACTAATACTCCGCTAAATATAAAAAATGTTTTGGTGTAAATAAACCGCATTGGATAGTGAGTAAACAGTAAGAAGTAGAAAGTAAAATGCAATTCCTAAAATTTAACTTCTTACTACTTTTTATTTTTAAATTTCTATTGTTACTTCGGAATTCTGGAAAAATCGGTTGGCAGTAAAACGTCGTGGAGGGCTTCCAGATCTTCTACAACGATACCCGTGCCTCTAGCCACACAAGTTAAGGGGTCATCAGCAATTAATACAGGCATTTTGGTTTCATCACGAATCAGCTGATCCAAACCACGAAGTTCCGCACCACCACCTGCCAACATAATGCCGCGATGCATAATATCAGAAATAATTTCTGGAGGAATTTCTTCGATGACAGCCTTAACATTATTTAGAATGGTTTTGATTGCCGGTGACAACGCTTCACGAATATGACTGTCTGTCACGATAATTTCCTTAGGTAAACCAGACACTAAATCGCGGCCACGCAAACTAGCAGTGAGTTGTTCTGCCAACGGATAAGCTGAGCCAATTTGAATTTTTATATCTTCCGCTGTGCGATTACCGATCAGCATCCCAAAGTTATCCCGAGCATATTGAACAATTTGATCGTTCAATGAATCACCTGCAATGCGCATGCTTCGAGCGATAACAACGCCGCCCAAAGACAATACGGCAATTTCAGTAGTGCCGCCGCCAATGTCAATAATCATGGAGCCTTGCGCATCCTGCACAGGAAGTCTCGCACCAATACTCGCAGCCATTGGTTCCTCTATTAAAAAAGCTTCACGAGCTCCAGCATTCACAGCCGCGTCCTGCACGGCGCGTTTCTCTACTTCGGTTACGCCCGATGGGATACCAATCACTACGCGTGGACGACGCAAAAAGCTATAGGTTTGATTATGAACTTTATCGATGAAGTAACGAAGCATGGCTTCAGTAATTTCAAAATCAGAAATTACCCCATCCACCAAAGGACGTGTGGCCACAATGTGAGTTGGGGTGCGGCCAACCATTTTTTGAGCCTCGCTACCAATAGCCAAAATCTGCTTGGTACGCTGGTTCACTGCCACCACCGAAGGCTCATTGATAACAATACCCTTGCCTTTTACGTAGACGAGGGTATTAGCGGTGCCGAGATCTATGCCGAGATCTTGTGAAAATCTTTTAAAGAGAAAATCAAGCATTGCTAAACTTAAAAGCTAAACTTTTTCAGCTTAGCTAAGAGCGCGAAGCCAGTGAGCACCGAGTGAGCCGTAATAAAGTTACGGAGAACGAGGAGCGGAACTGGCGACAAAGCTATTAGCTAAGCCCATAGGGTTAGAGCCCTAGGGCTCGGGCTTTGCCCGGCCAGGGGCTCTAACTGGAAAGTTTAAACTTGCTAATTATTTCATTAAGAGGAACAAAACTGGTTTCACCAGTAGCTCGGGATTTCAACTCAGCGCTATTTTCCGCCATAGTCTTGCCGGAAATTATCAGTCGGTAAGGAATACCGATGAGATCGCTATCTGCGAATTTCTCCCCAGCACTGGCTGATTCCCTGTCATCATATAATACTTCAACCCCTGCTCCCTGTAAATCGCTATAAAGTTGGTCCGCAGTCTCTTTCACGGCCTGGTCTTTGCCTGCCAAAACCAGCAGATGAACCTTAAACGGCGCGATGCTTTCTGGCCAAATTATACCAGCGTCGTCATGGTGCTGTTCAACTATCACCCCCATACAACGTGAAGGACCGATCCCGTAACATCCCATGAGCACAGGCTTTGAGGAGCCGTCTTCGGCTGTGTAAGTCAGGTTATAACTATCAGAGTACTTGGTCTTCAGCTCAAAGATGTTACCAACTTCACTAGCTTTGGTTTCGCGGTAATCACTCTTGCCACAATCTGTGCACTTTCTACCAGTTTCAAAAATTTCTTTATTGACGGCCAGCGAACAAGATTCACAAACATAAACTACATCTTCGCCATTTGGTGTTTCAACTTGAAACTCGTGCGAAAATTTACTAAAAGTGCCACCATCTGCTTCTACGTACAAAGCTGGGATACCAAGTCGACTAAAGATCTTTTTATAGGCTGTTGTAACTTCTTTATAATAGTTGGCCAAATCTTCTTTGGTAGCATGAAAACTGTATAAATCTTTCATTCGAAATTCACGGCCACGCATCAAACCACTTTTAGCACGAACTTCATCACGGAACTTAGTCTGAATCTGATAAACAGATAGTGGTAAATCACGATAAGAACTAATCACGCCTTTACCGAGTGGGGTAACGATTTCTTCATGAGTTGGACCGAGTGCGTACTCGCTATCGGTTTGCGACTTCACTTTAAATAACACATCCAAACTCGACCACCGTCCAGTAGCTTCCCAATTCTCTTTCGGTTGCAGTGCAGGCATTAGAATTTCTTGACCACCAATAGCATTCATTTCTTCTCGGATGATATTTTCAATCTTCTGCAAGACCCGAATACCTAATGGTAAATAGCTATACACTCCAGCCATTTCTTTATGCACAAAACCACCCTGCTCTAATAGGCGGGCGTTAACCGAAACATCATCCTTGGGTGCTGTCTTGCTAGTTTTGGAAAAATATTGTGACTGCTTCATATTAGCTGAAAAGATTTTTAATCGACTCCAGCTGAGAAACGTCGCGGGCAGTGATCACTAACATTAGCAATAACAAAGCCATAAAGCCGATGGCATTGGCATACTGTTCAATCTTTTGATTATTCGGTTTACCACGCAGCTTCTCTATAATTAGAAACATTATGCGACCACCATCTAATGCTGGAAAAGGAAGACTGTTAAGAATCGCTAAGTTTAGTGACAAGAATGCTGTAAATTGTAAGAGAGGCAAAATCCCTAAATCAACAACTTGACCAGTTAACTGTGCAATTTTTACAGGACCACCAATGGCCTTTACACCTTCGCTGGTAGTAAAGACATCATATAGTCCGGTAAAAATTGCTCTCAGTTGATTAAAGGTTGTCTTTCCACCCTCGAAGACCGCAGCTACTGGATTAAGTTGTAATATACCGTAGTAACCTAAACCGATACCGATTAATCCTTGGGCAGGATCCCGATCAGTTGCAACTTCTACAGGAATTTGCAAAGTTTCATTTAATCGCTTAATTTCAAAATTTAACTGCTGTCCTTTGTTGGCTTGAATATAATTTTGCAGTGCCTCAATCTCAGTAATACTCTGTCCATCAACCGTGATAATAATATCTGATGACTGCAAACCAGCAGTCATTGCTGGTGAATCCTGCTTTATACTGCCAATCAGAATTTTCTGTTCATTATAACTACTGCCGCGAGGAAGTTCAGACAATTCATTCACAGCTACTGGTAAACCAATCAAAAAACCGATCGAAAAAATTACCCATGCCGTTAATACATTCATTATTACACCCGCTGATAAAGTAAAAAATCGGGAAAAAAAGGATTTTTTGGTAAAACTCCTTGGATCACCAGCTTCATCGTTGTCTTCTCCCATAATCTTCACAAAGCCACCTAAAGGAATCATATTGATCGAATACACTGTTTCCTCTGGACTTGCTTCTTGTTTTCGCCAAACTACGCGCCACTTGCCATTTCTTTTCTGTACACCGATTAAGCGCGGTGGAAAACCAAACCCGAATTCATGCACGCCCATACCGCTGCGTTTAGCAACCAAAAAATGCCCGAGTTCATGAACGAATACGAGGAGTGATAATACGGCAATGAAAATTATTATAGTTACAATCATAATTAGATGAAGTTGACTATACTGTCATTAATTCTGTTTCTTTATCCTTAGCAGTGGCTTTAATTTGATCATTATATTTATCAATTACTTCCTGCACTTTTTTCTGAGCGCCTGCGACATCATCTTTAGTTGCATCACCATCTGCTTCGGCGCGCTTTACCGCTTTCATAATTTCTTCGCGTACTTGCCGTACACCAATACGGGCCTGCTCTTCAATTTGACCAACCAGTTTAACCATTTCCTTACGGCGTTCTTCTGTGAGCGGCGGCAGATTAACACGGATAACATTCCCATCATTGCTAGGGTTAAATCCCAAATTAGCCGCCTGAATACCTTTCTCCACTTCGCCCAGTTGACCCTTGTCCCAAGGACTAATTGTTAAGGTCTTAGCATCGCTGACTGTAATATTGGCGACCTGATTCAAAGGAACTTTACTACCATAACTTTCTACCATAACTGTTGAAAGTAAAGCTGGGTTAGCGCGACCTGTGCGTACACTAGATAGTTCATGATGAAAATGCTCGATAACTTTTTCGAACTGGTCTTTATGTTGATTGATAATATCTTGAATCATATTGTACCTCGGAGGGGAAAACCCGAAAGGGGTAATGTTGCCTCGCCGCTGGGAAACCCAGCCGGCTCGGTTTATACTTTAATTATTATTCTGAAACGCCGGCAAAGGCAATCTGGGCCAAGTTTTTACTTACAACTATAACTGTCACCAGACCATTCGTGCCGGTATCGCTAGAAGTCCAGCTACTTCCTCCATCAACCGTCTTCATTATTACTTCACCGCTACTGGCATACAACACGTCCTCACCTGTTTGCGCAAAGGCGATTGCAAATGGCGAGGCATCTTGCTGTCTGAATGGCATATTAACATAATTCCAACTGTTTCCGCCATTAGTTGACTCGAATAAACCCCGATTAGTTGTTAAATACAAATTATCTGGATTGCCTGGGTTAATGGCTAACTGTCGATAATCATTTGGTCTGCTGCCGTACATAAAAATCTCAGAACCATCACGTCTAACTCGAAGTCGCTCGGTAAGTCGGTCAAAACTCCGTCCATTATCTGTGCTTTTATATAGACCAGTTTCTTTGGCAACGACATACAATCCTTGTTCGGTCCAATAAATTCGATTAATACGCTCGCGGAGATTGAATGCTAATTGCCATGAAGCTCCACCGTCAGAACTAATGATTACCGAACCTTTTCCTGTGCCAACAATTATCTCAGAAGGACTTGCTGGATTAATGGCAATTGCCCGAACTGGGTTACCTTCTCCGGCATCACTGTAAATTTCATTCCAAGAGCTTCCACCGTCGCGTGTCATAAATACCCGGCCTCGTTCAGACAAATAAGCTGCTGCATAAATTATCTTGTCATCATAGGGGTCGAAAATAAAATCATACAACGGCACATTACCTAAAACTTCTGACCAATTTTCTCCTGCATCATCTGAAGAATATAAACCACCGTTATAACTGGACGCAAACAATTTGTCACCAGCGCCATTATACTTCAACATAGAAATACTTTTTTCTAACAATGATTTTTCGGCATTGACTATTTTATTTGCGGCTTGCCAATCTACTCCACCATTAGCGGTTTTAACTATCCCAACTTTAGTGGATTGCGTAACATTACAAGAAGCTGCCAAAAAACTTATTGCCAAAATAAATATAATGATTCTCTTCATAATTTTGTATTTTGTAAAAATTGTTGGAGCACCAGCTTCGTGTTGTAATTTTTAGTTAAGTCTTCGACCGCGGTTTGGGCAGCCCGGATACTGGCCACACTAGTGACTAAATTTGCTTCCGATATGGAATGCTTCAGTCTATTGGTCCACAACTGTAACAAAGTCTGAAGCTTAACTGAATCTAAGTCGGCTAATTTATTTGATAACACTAAGGCTGACTGCTGGGTTGCAGCGGTCTGTAAATCTTTCAACAATTCTGCCATTTCCTCACTAGCAGCTGAGTCTTCAGTGTAAACTGATCGCAAATTAGGAAACCCTTGTAAGCTTCGTGCTAAATCTGCAGGTAATTCTTTTGACACGGCTTCGTTCACGGGAAAACAACGAACCGGCACAACCCGAGAAATTATAGTTGGCAAAGCACTATTACCATTGGAAACCAATAGGAACATAGTGTCTGTTGTTGGTTCTTCTAAAGTTTTCAGTAAACTATTAACTCCTGCCAACGAAGCTAAATGAAAATTGCGAAGTAAAAAGATTTTCTTACCTGAAGCAGCTGCTGTTAAACTTGAGAGCTTTAATAATTCTCTAAGCTCAGCTAAACCGTTGTCTAGCTCAAAATCAAACTCATATAACTCTGATGTCACGTTATCGCGTACCCCAATCTTGTTGGCAAATTCTGATGCCAACTGGTACTTTCCAATACCTTTTGGACCAAAAAATAAAAAGGCGTGTGGGAGTGGTGTTGAGGCAGTTAGTAACCTATTCAATAACTGCTTAGCACCAGATTGCCCAAAACTTTCCCAATCTGATAATTTTCGTTGATTTTGAACTGATTTCACTCTATTATTATAACACAACACCCGCCAGAACTGGCGGGTGTGTAGTTACAGAATTTTGAGCTTATTCTACTGTAATTCGACCAAAAGCTGACGGGGTTAAATGGTCATGAAAACCCCACGCGCCGGTTTTAGTGAACTTGAATTCATAAGTTCCCCCTGGCGCAATGCCTTTGTCCGCATCAAACTCAGGGTAAATTAAGTGATCCGGGTGCATTGCTGATGCTGGCCAAAAATCTTTATCGCTATTGTTTTTGAATACTACGATGTCACCGTTCTTGATTGTGATTTGTGCAGGTGAGTAAGCAGTGCCATTAAAACTTATTTCGTACACAGCAACTTCACCCATCACATCACTTTCACCACTGAATTGACCTTCGGTCATAGTATTCTCTTGGGGTGTCACTGGATCGGGTTCTGTCACAGCTTCTTGTTGACTCATCGTACTCTCAGTATTATTACTTGCTTCTTGGCTATTTGAACCGGATTGCATATAAACAACTCCACCGATAATTAACAAGGCGATTACCGCCACGATTCCATATACTGCTTGTTTACTCATAAATATATATCTTACTGATTAGTTTTTACATTATATCATAACCATCATGACTCAATTAATTTGCATAATCGGGCCAACTGCTGCGGGTAAAAGCGAGTTGGCAGTGAAATTAGCTGTAAAATTAAATGGTGAAATAATTTCTGCAGACAGTAGACAGATTTATCGTGGACTAGATATTGGTTCAGGAAAAGTTGAAGGTAAATGGAAGGGAGAGGTTTTTGTTTACAAAAATATCCCTCACTACTTAATCGACGAAGTTAGCCCACGTGGACAATACTCTGTTGCTAAATTTCAAAAACAAGCTACAAAACTCATTACCGACATACATAAACGAGGTAAACTGCCGATCATTTGCGGTGGCACAGGTCACTGGATTGATGCAGTGGTATTTGCTCAAGTGTTACCCGAAGTAAAACCCGATACCAAACTTCGCGCCAAATTAAATCAAATGAGTGTTGAACAATTATTTGTGCAATTAAAAAAATTGGATCCGCAGCGGGCCAAAACCATAGATTCAAAAAATCCGCGACGGTTAATCCGGGCTTTGGAAATTGTGATGACTACTGGTAAGCCTGTGCCTAAGAGTACCAACCGTTCTAAATATCAAACAATTTGGCTAGGGATTAACCCGGGTAAATCAGAATTAGATAAAAAAATCGCAAAGCGTCTCAATGCCAGACTGAAGCAAGGTCTAATTAAAGAAGTTGCGCAGCTACATAAGCAAGGGTTGTCATGGAAAAAACTAGAAAGTTTTGGGTTGGAATACAAATACGTGGCTTTATTCTTGCAAAACAAAATAACCGAAGACGAAATGAAAGAACAGCTTCTCCGCGCCATTAAGCAATATGCCAAACGGCAACTAACTTGGTGGAAGCGCAATCAAGAAATTCACTGGAGCTCCGAACCAAAAGAACTACTCAGTCTTGCCAAAAACACCTCTAAATGATAAGATGTTGTTTCGTTTTCGTACGAACATCAATTCTTTGGAGGAAAAAATTAAATGACGACAAAAGCAGTTCCGGCACTAGGCTTTACCCAATTCAACACCGAATTACCGCCTGGCTACGCCATAGTAATCAGGCGCAGCGATGGCAGCACTGCAGTGTTTAAAGACCAAGCAACGGAAATTGTTGTAGCACCGATCCTTTCTTTTTCGGATACTTTTCGACTAAGAGGGGCGGACATTCCCTATGAGTGCGAAATTTTGCCCAGGGCTATACCGGGTATGACAAAGGTGTCATACCCTCGGGAAGTACCGACGGAGCTAAAAAAGAAAATTGCAGCGAAATTCCAGGTGCAGGCAGAACGCTTGATCAAAAAGCAGTTTGACAATCGCATGATCACCATAGAAGTTGGTCATAACGGGGCAGAATACTCCTGTTTAATCCGACGTCTTAGTGCCAGGAATTAACGGATCGCAAATTCAAGGCGACAGCAATTGCTGTCGCCTTATTTTATTCTAATTTCTTTCTTAAAAGTTCATTAACTACTTGTGGGTTGGCTTTGCCCTGCATGGCTTTCATCACAGCGCCGACAAGTGAACCGAATGCTTTTTGATTACCTGATTTATAATCGTTAACTGCTTTCTCATTATCTGCAAGTACTTGATCAACAGCGGTCTCAATCGCACCTTCATCACTGACTTGTGCTAGACCTAGTTCTTCTACGATTGCATCAGGTTCCCCGCCAGTTTCATACATCTTTTTGAATACCTGCTTTGCAGCTGAACCAGAGATTTTTCCGGCATCAATTAACTTCACAAGTTCTGCTAAATTTTCCGGGGTCACTCGCGACTCCAAAGGATTGGCAAGCTCGGCGTTCAACAAAGCTGAGTAATCCTGCAAACACCAATTAGCAGCTAGTTTGATGAGCTTGGTTCTATCGCCGACTTCATCTGTCTCTAACCAAGCATCAATTTCACTAACCACATTTTCAAAATATTCGTTCAACTCTTTCCAGTTCAACAAAGTTTCAATAGTAGCATCATCCAAATTAAACTCTTGCTTAAAGCGAATTCTTTTCTGTGACGGTAATTCCGGCAATTGCGATTTAAGTTCTGAAATATACTCTGGTGTAAAATGCATCGGTGCCAAATCTGGTTCTGGGAAATAACGGTAATCGTTCGCCTCTTCTTTACTGCGCTGTTCAACAGTCCTGCTGTCTTTTTCATTCCAGCCCATAGTAACCTGTTTCGGCATCTCGCCAGCTTCTAGCATTTCAATGTGGCGCGGGATTTCGTAATTAATCGCCGCTTCGGCAAACCGAAAACTGTTAATGTTTTTCACCTCAACTTTATACTTCGGCAAGCTCTCTTCTCCCGGTTTACGCACCGAAATGTTTGGCTCGCAGCGCATTGTGCCTTTTTCCATGTCAGCAGAGCTCGCTCCGACATAGCGAACAATTCTTTGCAGTTCCTGCAAGAAGATGCGCGCCTCTTCGGCTGTTTCTATATCAGGTTCGGTGACAATTTCCAAGAGCGGACTGCCGGCACGGTTATAATCTACCAAAGAATATGGCAAACCTTCAGGGTGCATGTTTTTGCCCGCGTCTTCTTCTAAATGAGCGCGGGTAATACGAATGCGTTTGTTGTAAGCGTCACGGTCATCATTAGCAGGAACTAAAATTTCCACCCAACCATTTTGGGCAATTGGTTCATCATATTGAGAAATCTGATAGCCCTTTGGTAAATCAGGATAAAAATAATGCTTGCGATCAAACTTCGAGTATTTCGGAATTTCACAGTTAAGCGCCAACCCCACCATAACACCAAGTCGAACGGCTTCTTTGTTAGTAACAGGCAAAGTGCCAGGCTCTGCTGTTACCACTTCATCTATATTAGTGTTCGGGTTTTTCTCGTCGGGATTATTCGGCGCACTTGAAAACATCTTGCTCTTTGTAGCAAGCTGAACATGGATTTCTAATCCAATAACTGGTTTGTAGCCTTTATGATCGCTCATGTCCTTCGTTAATGATTTTATCTACTAAACTCTTTAAATCTAAAGTTGAAATTTCTATTAATGGAACCCATTTATTGTACAAGTTAACATCATCAACATTTATTACTACGATCGGCATGGGAGTAAACATTTGGTAAACAAATAATTTATGACCGTTATATGAAGCTCTAACTACATGGAATCTTGGCAAAAAAGGAAATGGGAATAAAGAGAAAATAGAGTATTTCCCTCCAATATCTACTGCAAGCTGCTTTGCCTTTTTTCTGAATTTTATGTGGAGCCCAATGTAGAGTACAAAAGCTACTAAAAATATAATTCCAGCTATTATAGCAATAATGATTTCAAATATCGGCATTTATAATCTTTTAAATATTAAGTGCTTTCTTCTTATGAAAATCTGTTGCGGTTTGGTAAGCATAACCAACATTAAAAACTTTCTGTTCGCCCCACTGCGGACCGATGATTTGCAAACCAACTGGAAGATTAACCTCCCCCTGCCCCTCCACAAGTGGAGGGGAGGAAAAACCACAAGGAATTGATAACCCAGGTGTTCCAGCAAGTGAACCAGGAATGTTTAATTGATCCGCGATGTAGCCAAACAATGGATCATCAGCAGCTTTACCAAGTGGCAAAGCAACGTTTGGTGACGCCGGTGCAACTAACACATCAACTTGTTTAAAGACTTCTTCAAACTCATTCAAAATTAAACGACGCACGCGCTGAGCCTTTTTATAGTAAGCATCATAATAGCCCGCGCTCAAAACATAGGTGCCAGTCATAATGCGGCGCTTAGCCTCATCACCGAATCCTTCGGCGCGGCTCTTCATATAAACATCAAGCAGGCTCTGGCCTTCCTTGGTGGAATGGCCATAACGGATGCCGTCGTAACGCGCTAAGTTAGAAGACACTTCACTCGGACAGACAATCGCGTAAACTAAAGAACCATATTTTGTATTCGGCAAGCTCACTTCTACGATTTCGGCGCCAAGCCCGCGCAAAATTTCAATCGCTTCCATCACCCGAGCGCGCACCCCGTCTTCCATCCCCTCAACAAAATATTCTTTTGGCACGCCGATTTTCATGCCTTTGATATTGGCATCAAGAAGTTTGGAGTATTCTGGCACTGCGTGCAGTCCGGTTGTGCCATCTTTTGGGTCTTGTCCAGAAATGCTCTCCGCAATCATGGCCAAATCTTTAACGCTCATGGCCATGGCTCCCATACTATCCAAAGACGATGCCATTGCCGCAACTCCGTAGCGGGACACCCGACCATAAGTTGGCTTCCAGCCACTCACGCCTGTAAGTGAAGCTGGCTGTCGAATACTGCCGCCAGTTTCGGTGGCGAGTGCCCAAGGTGAAAGACCAGCTGCAACTGCTGCCGCACTGCCAGATGAAGATCCACCCGGCATGCGAGTTTTATCCCATGGGTTTTTGGTTGCGCCATAAGCAGAAGTTTCGCCGCTAGATCCATGCGCAAACTGATCCATATTGGCTTTACCAAGCAAAACAGCTTTCTGCTCCTTTAACTTAGCAATCACTGTTGCGTCGTAAGGCGGAATATAATTATCTAAAATCTTTGAGGCGGCAGTAGTGCGAATGCCTTTGGTTAAAAACAAATCTTTTGCAGCAAAGGGAATGCCGGTTAACGGAAAATTGTCACCAGGTGAATTAATAAATTCATCCGCGGCTTCGGCTTGCTTGAGAGCTTCTTCTTCTGTGACAGTGATGAAAGCATTTAATTCTGGATTCTGCTCTTTGATTCTCGTCAAAAAATATTTCGTCAGCTCTACTGACGAAACCTCTTTGCTATCCAACTTCGCTCTTAATTCACTTAATTCTAATTCTTCCCAGTTCATAATTTTATTAGTAATCCTTCGGCTGCGCTCAGGATGAAATCCATTCTAAAGAATGGATTTCACTTTATAATAGTTATCTTTGCGCTCTGGCGCGTTCTCTATAATATCTTCCTGATAATCAATTAACACTGCCTTGTCGTCGCGTTCAACATTTTCCAAGCCGGTGACTGAAGCAACGATATCCAAACCATCTGTATCTACCTGCTTAAGCTCATCCACATAATCCAAAACTGAAGACAAGTCTTTTTGGAACTTCTCTACCTCGGAATCGCTTAATTCGATGCGAGCCAATAGGGCCACTTTTTTTACTTCTTCTGCGTTTAACATAGTCCAATTATACTGAAACTAAGCCAAAAAGAAAAGGCGCCACATTATGTGTCGCCTAATGAAAACTACCATGGTTGTCCCCCAGGAAGAGCGAACAGATTTTCCGCTAACTGTTCTGCTTCGCCAGGCTCTGGCAAGTCCGGAGCTTTGGAATTCTCCTTGTACTCCGATCCGTCAGTGCAATACGGGAAAAAACTAATTACGGGTTTTTTCCCTTTGTCCGTTTCTCCTTCCAACTGCTTAGCCACGACTACTGATTGATCACTCATAGTTTCCTCCTACCAACGATCGGTTTTCACCGAAGCGGTCGCATTGTATGCTACATCACGGGTATGCATGGCGCCTTTTAGCAACTCTTCTTTCTTCTCTTCAGGCAAGCCTTGCTTCTGTACTTCTTGCGAAACTACGGCCGCTAATTGATCATCAGTAGTATGAATGCTCAATTTCTGGCCGGCAAAGACAAAATCAGCGTCTTTCTTCATCTTCACCTCCTTGTTTGCAGACTTCTTCAAAGTCTGTCCCGCGCTTTACCTGTTCCAGATACCGAGGGGTGCGGATTTCGGAAGTTGGTTCAGAACCAACCAGATATTCCCTTTTCCTCTCGCCGTGATGTCCATGACCGTTTTCATGTCCTTCCATAGTTCTTCCTCCTAAATTATCTCGCGGGCACTGCCCCCGATCTTGAACCGTTTCACCTTACCACCTGACATTCGCCGCACACTAGCAACGAATTTTTTGTGGCGCAAATCTTTCAACTCTTCTTCAGACGCTTTAACAGCGGGTCTACTAAGCAAGCTCGTTCCATGGGTTTGCTCAAAAGATGGAGCAACTCCTTGGTTGTTTTTTGTCATATTTCCTCCTAAAAACAAAACTCGCCACGGGCCGAGGCCAGTGGCGAGCGATATTGATTGAAAACTTATGCTCGAACTCTGGCAGGCGCAATCACAAATGGCAAAAAGGCAAAACAGGTTGCCTTAATAATCATTGTGTAAATTGCGTGCCAAGACTGAATCATATGGAGAGATTATATAACCTGTTCAACCGGCTGTCAAACCTGCTATCCACAGCGAAACCTTTATTTGCTATACTAAAACAAATTATTAATCTAATACATATGTGGATTTTTCTCATAATAATCGCCTTGGCCGCAGTTGCCATCGTCGGTGTCTATAACTCTCTAATCCGTTCCCGCAACCGCGTAGACGAAGCCTGGGCTGATATCGAAGTTCAGCTCAAGCGCCGTTACGACCTAATTCCTAATCTGGTAAATACCGTCAAAGGTTTTGCCGCTCAGGAATCAGGTGTTTTAGAACGCGTAACCGAGGCACGCACCAAAGCCATGGGTGCTCAGACAGTTCAAGAGCATCAGCAAGATGAGAATATGCTCTCCGGAACTTTAAAGAGCTTGTTTGCGGTTGCGGAAAATTACCCGGATTTAAAATCAAACCAAAACTTCCTCCAATTGCAAAATGACTTAACCGACACGGAAAATAAAATTCAAGCCGCTCGCCGTTTTTACAACGGCAATGTCCGGGACTTTAACACTAAGATTGAAGTCTTCCCGACCAATCTGTTTGCCCAGATGCTAGGCTTCACCAAGCGCGCTTTCTTTGACATTGATGACAATGGTCCAGAAAGCCAACCTGTGGAAGTAAAATTCTAGATGGACAACAACTCGCTAGTCATTATTGGAGCCGGAGTGTTATTACTTTGGTCTGCCGCCTCTATTATCGGAAGTTTTACTGGCTTCGAATGGGGGTTTATTCTACCAGCGAAAAAACAACGAGTGCTGGGGATCATTCTACTACTTGTAAGTATTGCAATTATCATTTTTAGCTGATGCTCACCTACACCGAAATATCAAAAAACAAAACCTACTCGGTTTTGCTAATCATGATTTTCCTGCTTGTCATCATCGGGCTTGGTTTTGTATTCTCTCAAGCCTATGGATCGCCAGAAATCCTGTTTTTTGCAGTCATCTTTAGTTCGGTCTCAGCATTTGTCTCTTATTTCTTCTCGGACAAAATTGCTTTGTCTATGTCTGGAGCGAAGGAAATAAATTTGCAGTCTAACCCAGAACTTTACCGTATTGTAGAAAATTTAAGCATTACGGCAGGACTGCCAATCCCAAAAATCTATATTATAGAAGACACAGCGCTGAATGCGTTTGCCACTGGCCGTAATCCAAAAAATGCAGTTATCGCAGTCACTCGAGGATTATTAGAAAAACTCAACAAAACCGAGTTAGAAGGAGTACTGGCTCACGAACTTAGCCATATCGGCAACTATGACATTAGGTTTATGGCTCTGGTTGTAGTACTAGTTGGTACGATTACATTGCTTGCAGACTGGATGATCCGCATGACTGCTTTCGGAGGCCGCAAAAATAACAACGAAGGTGGAAGTCCAATTTTTCTACTTATCGGTATCGGCCTAGCAATTCTCTCGCCTATCGTTGCCATGCTCATTCAGCTTGCCGTATCACGCAAACGCGAATACTTAGCTGATGCCACCGGAGCGCTCATGACTCGCTACCCAGAAGGTCTAGCCGCGGCGTTAGAAAAAATTTCTGCTGATCACGAACCTTTAGAGGTTGCCAATAAAGCTACGGCTCACATGTATATCAGCAACCCGCTCAAAGATCATAAAAAAGACGGTCAAAGCTGGTTTGCTTCATTATTTAACACTCACCCACCAATCGAAGAGCGCATTAAGCGCCTGCGTGAAATGGGAGGCTAATTATGTCCGAATATCCAAAATACAATCCCGAAGCAGAATATTCCTTTGATGAAACTAAGGCCATGGAAGAGCTGATTACCATGCATGGTTCAATCGAGTCTGCTTTATTCTTTTTGGAACACCAATTACCTGCCATGCAAAAAGAGTTGAGAGAACTTCAAGACAGAAAACTGACCTCAATGAACAAGATGGACTTAGATCGAATGACGACGCTAGAAAGGCAGGTTCCTGACTTAACCAAGTTATTAGATATCTTAAAGAAGGCAGTTTTACCAAAACAAACACTTGCTAAACATTTAAAATCCGATGTTCAAGACCTCGGAGACAGTATTCATTAAAACGCACTCAAGTGCGTTTTAATTTACAAGCTGCTTGGCAATATCTAATCCAAAACCTCTACTCATTAATCGCCGCATAATTTTTTGTTTGTCTTCATAAGATAGATCTTGAATTACAACTGACTTATACTCTCGTTCTAAATATCTAGTGGCTATCTTTATCTCGTCCGCATCAGATACCAACTCCGTTAACTTTTGTTCTATTAATTCCTTGGGTAATTTTTTTTCATACAGCTTTTTCTTCATCATAAACCGACCCCAAGTTTTATAATTTTTCATACTATTAATAAACACCTCGGCATAATTGTCATCATTGAGGTACTTTTCTTGTAACAAATTGTTTATAACTTCGTTGATTACAGTAGCAGTATACCCTCTACGAGTCATTTTCTCGCGCATTTCTTCAACTGTTCGCATGCTCAAATTCAGCAAGAATAAAGCATATTGGTAACCGTGATCGTAGTCAG
>CAZQMO010000008.1:0-36232 GCA_964594755.1 uncultured Candidatus Saccharibacteria bacterium
CATCAAAGGCTTTGCAACCAAAGACGACATCAAAGGCTTTGCAACCAAAGACGACTTTGAATATCTAAAAGTTAAAATTAATGCAATCGAATATTCACTTCTCCAGCTTAATGATAAAGTTGACCGTATAGATAAAAGGGATTACGAAGATTCCAGTGCATTTGCCAGCACTCTTACTAATCATGACGCCCGGATTAGAAGACTAGAACAAATAGCTAAGCGAGAATATACCCAAAAAGCCTAGAACCGCCAACAATTGGCGGTTTTATTAAAAAACTTGACAGCTTATTGTAACCTGTTATACTGATATCTATTTTACCGCTTAGGTAAATAGGCCAATCCTGGCTTAGGATAAACTCAGCTGATGCAGCCGAAATTTATTTCTAAAATTGATTCAGGATATCCAAACACAGGCATTGCTCAAGTTTTTAATTTTGATAAGAAATTTATTGGTTCCCATATGGCGCCCGCGATTGCGAGCGCCTTTTTTATTTCTTTAGAATTTCTTTATTATTGTAGGAATTTAGCCCCTCCTGATGATTGAAGGGTTACTTTTTAGCATGTCATTAATAATAATTTTTATGAATAAATTTTTAAATCTTGTAATTAAAAATATCCAGACCAGCATTTCCGTTTTTGCAGTTATTGCTTTAGCTTTATCAAATACCTACTTAATTGTTCAAGCTCAAGCTATACCAGAGGAGGCACAGCAAACACTAGAGACGAATGTAGAGTCAAAAAACTTAACACCACAAGAACTGATTGATTTGGGGGTACAGGGGGGTTCAAGCAGTTATCCTCATTTAAGCTGTGTGCAGGAATTGGTCAGAACAACTCAACCATCTAGTGTTTTTGTTTCTGACGTGCCCTATAATTTACAGTTTCATATTGGGAGCTTAACTAATGCATTCCAAGATGTGAATGGAGATGGCTTACCAGATTATGTCTTTGCTTTTAATACTGTTAATGGTGGGCAAACGCTGATACAGGATTATCAAGCTTGCGTGTATTTAAATAATGGTTCCGGTTGGACGCAAGCATATCGCTGTTACGCAGTTACTCACACCAATGCATCAACAGGTCAAATTGAAGTCGCTAATTATTATGGCGATTGCGCCGGTGAACCCTCAACTAAAGAATAATTTTCCATAATTAACTTAAGAAACTATGGCATTTACATTATCTCTAAAAGACCTGATGTATTGGATAGCTATTTGTCTGTTAACCATAGCTTTTGGAGCCAGCTTTGTGGCTTATCAGGTGGTCGCTCAAGATACATCGAATCTAGAATTAACACAAGAGCAGTATAGCCAGTCTGACAGTGATGATACTAATCTACTATTTAGGTTGGGCTCTCAGACCTCAGTTGATATAGAGCATTTGGCCTGCAGTGGGCAAATGGTTTATTCAGATTTGCCGGAATCTAATACCTACGACCCAAATTCACCATTTACAGCTTCATTTATGGGAAACGGGGCTCATTTCCAAGATTTGAACGGTGATAATTTGGTGGATTACGCCTATATATTCCAAAACTTAGCGAGTAATGGAGAAAACCTAACTTCTGAATATCGATCTTGTATATATTTACACACTGGAAGTGGATGGGAGCGTGCTTATATTTGTTCGGCCGAAACTGTTGCCAATATTAATACTGGCCAGCAAGTCTCTGGTACGTATCGAGGAGACTGCGCTGCTGGCGCATCAGCTAACAAGCTCTCTGAATAAAAATTATTAACTAAGATGTTATGAACATGTTAACAAAAGGTCGGTTCGCTAAGTTAATTGTGATTTTTCTGGCTGTAGGGCTTTTGCTTGAGCCTGTTCATGGGATATCGGCATCCGAAGCAACTGTTACTGAAAGTTCGCCAATTCAAGAATCTAGTACTCCTGAATCAGTTTCAACTACTCCGAGCAGTGAGGCTGTACCAGAAGAAACTCCCGCAGATTTAAGTGAACCTGAATCAGAATCAGGTTCAGAAAAAAATACAGAAGATCCTAAAGAAGAATCTACCCAAGAAATTAAAGATGAATCCAAGGAAGCTGAGACTAGCGAATCACAAGGTATAGAACCCCCAGTTGAGCCAACAATACAGCTCCCACCAACCACAGTTAAGCAAAAATTACCAGACGCTGATATTGCTTCTGGGGCCCTTGTCTATAGTTATTCGTTACGAGCACCCTCTGGGAGAAATGGAACAGAACCCGGACTTTCCTTAAATTACAACAGCCAACAGAATGAAGAAGGTTCTCTGTTTGGATATGGTTGGGGATTGAGTATACCAACAATTGAACGAAAAAATGTTGACGGACTGAATAAAATTTTTAGTAATGATAATTTCGTCTCGTCATTGGATGGAGATTTAAGGAAAATCTCAACTACAAGTGGAATCAAATATTTTGGGGCAAAAATAGATAACGGCAGTTATTTAAAGTATGAATTTGACCCAACGGCAAATAATGATGGGGGAGTGTGGAATGTCTATGATAAAGAAGGAAACACTTTGACTTTTGGTGCGACTGCAAATTCTCGGTTAAGCAGTCCAGATGATAGTAGTAAAGTTTTCCGCTGGCACTTAACAAAACTCCAAGATTCCAATGGAAATTTTGTATCTTATGAATATGTAAAAGAATCTAATCAAGTTTATCCTAGTGCGGTTTACTATACAGGCTTTGGGACAGATCCGGGTATATTTAATATTGAATTTGAACTAGAGGATCGCCCAGACCAAGCTATGAGTGCAAAATATGGCTTTATGATTACGAATATTAAGCGCATAGCTGGTATCAAGTTGTTAGCTCAGAGTATTGTTGTGGGGGAGTACCGTTTAGAGTACGAACAACAGCCCGTAAACCGCCGGTCTCAGTTGGCTAGTATAGAATACACTGGTTATGATTCTAGTGGTGCTAATGGTACTTCAGACGGTGAGATCAAGTTTGAGTACCAAAGTATTGCAGCAACAGATTTGCTCACAAAAATTATTCAAAACACTGGTGGAACAATTACTATAACTTATAAACCTTCTACTCAATATAGAAGTAGTGTAGGTGAAGCACCAAACCCGAATCTGCCTTTTTCAATTCAGACTGTTCAAAAGATTGAATATAACGATAAAAATGGTGTAGTTTGGGACAATACTTTTGAGTACGAAGGTGGTTGGTTTTATTTTAATGGTCCTTTTGATCGCCGCTTTGTGGGGTTCGAAAGAGTTACTCGTATCGATGATGTAGGTAACAAGCTAGTGTCTTATTACCACCAGGGCAATGATAACAATTTTGCTTATGGTGAGGTCGGCGATGACTGGGCGAAAGCGGGAAAGTTGTATAAAACTGAACTTCGTGATGTTTCTGGTAATATATTTACTCAAGTTCTGAATAGGTGGGATTATGATCGATTGGCTGGCAGCAATGCTCCAGACGAACGCTCCTTTACAAAGTTAGTGGTTTCGGTGATTCGAACTTTTGATGGAAACACTAGTCATAAGGATCGGGCTAGCGAATATACTTATGATGAGGATACAGGAAATCTAACTTCTAGTATCGATTGGGGAGAAGTTAATGCTATAGACACAGGTCTGTTTACAGATATTGGTAATGATAAAGTTACAATTAGTATCGACTACGCTGAGCCTAACACTAATTTGAACATCACAGGCTTAGTTTCTAGGTTTATAGAACGAAACCAGAGTGAAGTAAAAGTTAAAGAGCACAGAACTCATTATGACAGTTTAGCCTTTGGACAAGTGAGTATAGGCAAGCCAACCAAAGAGGAACAATGGGTGCAAGGCTCTCAGTACTCTACGATTAATCGCACTTATAACAGCCATGGTTTAATGCTGACAGAAACAGATCCTCGCAATAACACAACAACATATAGCTACGACAGCGTTGCGTTGCATCCAGTTAGTGTCATCAATGCGTTGGGCCAAGTAACCAGTTATCAATACGATTACCGAATTGGCCAACCATTCAAAATTACTGATCCGAATAATATGGTGAGTAAATTTACGTTTGATGGTTTGGGTCGCATAGTTAAAGAAGAGTATACACGTCCTAATCAAAGCGATTCAAACCTACTGTTTGTAAAAAAAGCTTTTGAGTACGAGCTGTACTTAGCTAATAATCAGGTTAGTGGTTGGAAAACCTTAGAAACAAACTATCTGGATAATTATGATACGGTGGCCCCCCGCGAAAACAAACAAATTACTTATACCGATGGTTTTGGGAGGTCTATTCAAACGCGCCAGTTAGTTGAGCCTGCTAATGGTTCTACGGACCAGCGTTTTCGGGTAATTGATACAGTCTACAACAATATTGCGCAGGTGGGTAAGACTTCTTTACCATATTTCAGCATAGGAGCTGATCGCACCTCTCCTTCTGGGGCAACTGCTTTGTACACAGAACTAACTTATGATCCAGCTAGTAGAGTTGTTATGACCACTAATTCAGTTGGCACAATCACGACGGATTATGAAGATTGGGAGATCACCATTACCGACCCGAATGGCAAAATAAAGAATTTAGAGAAAGATGCTTTTGAAAGGCTAGTTCAAGTAACCGAGCATAATGGTAGCGATGAATATGATACAGAGTATTTTTATGACACAAATGGTAATGTGATAAAAATTGTTGATGCGCTTGGCAATGAGCGAAACTTCACTTACGATGGCTTAAATCGTCGAACAAGTGCAGAGGATTTACATAGTCCTAGTGATTCAAGTTATGGGACCTGGACTTATGAGTATGATCTAGCTGGTAACCTAATTTCTTGGACAACTGCAGCAGGTCAGGTAATAGAGCAGAGCTTTGATGCACTTAATCGGCTTACAGTCGAAAACTATTTGGGTAGTCAAGATATAGATAAAGTTTATGCTTACGATAGCTGTGTTAACGGTGTGGGTCGAGTTTGTAGGGTTACTGGTAAAGATGTTTCAACAGAGTATCAGTACGATGTGCTGGGTCAGATGATCACTACCCAGATTGAGATTACTGGTGAAAACTACATCACAACTTATAGTTACGACCGACAAGGCAACCAGCTTGTTGTAACTAATCCCGATGGTTCTCAAGTAAGAAATCTTTATGATTTGGGGAATCAATTAATTGCCGTGGCGACGAAAGAGAGTGGTGACACAGACTTTAGTGGGGTAATTGAGCGAATTAGCTACCATGCTAATGGACAGCCCCAACTTATTGAATATGTTGGCGGTTCTACAGTAGAAAATACTTATTCTGAAACTCAGCAATATAGATTAACTCGCAAACTGGGAACAGTAGTAGAGAATCAAGTGTCACAGGTTATTCAGGATATTAGTTACGGTTATGATGCAGTTGGTAATATTTTGACGATATCTGATTCAGCTACAACTAATCCACATAGCACAGTTTATGCATATGATGATTTACATAGGCTAACTAGCGCGCAAGTTACCAGACCGCAGGATAGTTACACTCAAACTTTTGAGTACGATGCAATTGGAAATATGACTTATAATTCCAAGTTAGGTACTTACTATTACGAAGGTGACACGTTGGCTGGGAATTTCGCGAATCCTCATGCGGTTACTAGGATAGTTGATTCTCAAAATACTGAAACGCAATTTAGTTACGACCAAAATGGTAATATATTAACTTCGGGTGAGTACTGGCAGTATCAGTGGACATATGACAATAGGTTGTCTGTGGCGATGGAGGCGGGAGTTATTCAGAAAGAATTTTCCTATCTTTATGATTATACTGGTTCCAGAGTGTCTAGTATTTACGGAAAGGACCAAACAGTTTATATCTCTGACCTTTATAACCAAAAAGTGGATGGGTTGGCTACAAAACATGTGTTTGCTAACGACAACCCAGTTGCAACAATTATTGGCAGTGGGACTCAAGTTACAAAACAGCAGCTATACAGTGATCATCTAGGCAGTATTACCGTGGCGATAGGATTTGATGGAGTGATAAAAGAGAGAACCGGTTACGCGCCATTTGGAGCTTTGGACTATAATCTGTTATCTAGTCAGGCTGAGTCTGAACAAAGAAAATATACAGGGCATGAGTATGACGTGGATACTGGGTTGCTTTATGCTCAGGCTCGGTATTATAATCCTAGTATTGGAAGATTCTTGAGCCAGGATCCAGCGTTCTGGCAACTCTCTGGTGATCGACTAGCAATAATGCTATCCGACCCTCAAATACAGAATAGTTACTCCTACGCAAGGAATAATCCATTAGCATATATTGATGAAACTGGAGAATTTCCAATTCTCTCTCAGATGTTTAGTAATTTCAGTCAAGCAGGGTATGCAGGGGAGCAATTCTTTAGAAATGGATATAATGGTGCATCATGGAGTAACCCAGCCGCTAAAATTTCTACCTATCTATTGGCAGATGTATCTAGACAAGCTGGGGTAGTGTTTGATGCTAATGCGCCCGCTAAGGATAGGGTTACAGAGGGAGTTTTGCTAGGATTAAATGGTATACCAGGTGGCAGTGGAGGGAAAATACTTAGCAAGGCT
Organism: uncultured Candidatus Saccharibacteria bacterium; assembly: GCA_964594755.1. Lineage (GTDB taxonomy): Bacteria > Patescibacteriota > Doudnabacteria > UBA920 > UBA920 > UBA920. Next base: position 6,510 of record CAZQMO010000008.1, read on the forward strand.
GATGATATTGCAAAACCTGCAATGACAGCTGATGATTGGGCTAAAGTTGCTTTTGATGCTCAAAAGCAGCAAGCTGATAGGCTCAAAGGAGTGACTAATCCAAGCCTTAGAGATGCGATTAAAAATTTATACCGACCTAAAGATTCAGTACCAGGTGGCACAGCTGGAGCTATCCATTACACTAAACAAACTGGGATACCAATTGGCGGTAGCAATCACATCGTAAAAGGAGAAGGTAGGCTTACTCAATTACAGAGAATTACTACTAACGTTGTTGGTCAACAGTTAAATCGAGCCAAAACTGAAGCCAAGAAATTATGGAGAGCTTTAACTAGATAAAATATGAATAGCGAAAAATTACAAGTATTATTTACTGAAATACCAGAATTTAAACAATGGAGCGATGAAGAAGCAAATGGAATCAAAGAATTCATTGATATAGATGGGGTGATATTGGGGGGGTTGGCAAGTTTTCTTAAGGAGAACTATAAGCAAAGCTTGGCTAGTCCAGATATGATAGAAACGAGAGCAGTTAAGGCCGTTGATAATTTAACTGCCAATGCAACTCCAGAGCTAAAAGATTTAATTTTAACCGAATTTTACGAATCATTATTAGAAGAGAAAGAATTATTTGATAGAATCGTATCTAATTCTAGTGATGAAACTCAACATTTAGTTAGTCAGTTATCTTCATAAAGATTAGCCCTTGCGGGTTACTTCATGGTCTTTTCTTCCATGCCCAAAGTACTTTGAGTTTAGGAAAGGTGTTGCTGCACTGTATAAGATACTGTTTTGTTGTATTGTCAGTGGCCTTACCGCAAGAGCTTAGTATTAACAATGACATGATGCCGGACCTAATGAAAGATGGCCAGTTGATGGCTTTGACTTAAAAACTCCATATTGCATAATACCAAAACAAGCCCCAAGTATGTTCTTGGGGCTTATGATATGTAAAAAGAATTTAGGCAGTAGAGCTTTTTTGCATATTTAAACAATAATTTTAGGTTTCATAGATGCTTTGAATTTATGGGACAAATATGTTATAATTTAGTCATAAATTCGCGCACAGGGCGGGAAAATTTTAGAGTTAGAAACCCAAACAAAAATGGTTACAGCTGAGCTTAATCAGCTCCTCAAAAAAAAGCGCATAGTTTCAAGTTCTGCTTTAACTAAGCTAGAAAAAGAATTCTCCGGACTCAAGCAACCCATGGCTTGGGAAGATTTTTTAATTGAACAAAAAGCCCTTACTGAAGATCAATTACTTAAGATTAAAGCTGAGGAGTTTGGAGTAGAAGTTGTCGACCTTCATGATCAAGATCTCACTGAATCAGTTTTAAATATGGTCCCTGAGCCGATTGCTCGCAGGCACCATGTGATTAGTTTTGCTAAAACCAAAAATGAGCTGTCATTGGCTATGACTGACCCGAGCGATTTGCAGACCAAAGAGTTTATAAAGAAGAAAACCGGCTTAGGGATTAAAGTTTTCTTGATTGGCAAAAGTTCTCTAGACCACGGCCTGTCTAAGTATCACACTAACCTGGAAGGCGAAATCAAACATATGGTGGACGAGGGTAAGCCAGACGTGGGTAGTGGAACAGATGAAGTTGGTGACGAGCTCAAGAAAATGGCGCAAGAGATTCCGATTATTCGCGTGGTGGATACATTACTCGAATACGCGGTAATTGAGAAAGCTTCAGATATTCACATTGAACCACAAGAAACCGCCGTAGTTGTTCGTTATCGTATCGATGGTGTTTTGCATGATGTGATGACTTTACCAAAACCGATTCAAGCCGCATTAGTAGCACGCATCAAAGTATTAGCTAATCTAAAAATCGACGAACATCGTTTACCTCAAGATGGTCGTTATAAAATTGAAAAAGATGGCTATAAATTCTCTTTGCGTATCTCAACGATTCCGATTTTTGATGGAGAAAAAGTAGTAATCCGTTTATTGGATGAATCCACCAAAGCGATGAACCTTGAACAGTTAGGTTTCTTAAAAGAACAGCTGGAGATTGTAACTCGCAACATCAAAAAGCCTCACGGCATGATGCTTATCACAGGACCAACTGGTAGCGGTAAGTCAACTTCCTTATACGCAATCTTGACGATTTTAAATACTAAGACTGTCAACATTTCGACTATCGAAGACCCGGTGGAATATCGCATTGTAGGAGCTAATCAGATGCAAGTGAATCCAAAGATCGGTTTAACTTTTGCGATGGGTTTGCGTGCTTTACTGCGTCAAGATCCGAACATTATTATGATCGGTGAAATCCGCGACCAAGAAACTGCAGAAGAAGCCATGCACGCAGCCATGACTGGTCACATTGTATTGTCTACTTTGCACACCAACTCTGCCGCCGCCGCACCTCCTCGTCTAATCGACATTGGTATTGAACCTTATTTAATTGCCTCTACCACTAACGCCATTATGGCTCAGCGGCTGGTTCGTGTAATTTGTCCTGATTGTAAAACAGAAGATAAGCCAGACCCTGCAACCTTTGAGTCACTAGGTAAGCAGTTTAACTTAGATGCCCTTATGTCTGTACTGGAACGTCTGGGCTTGTCTGGATCGGCTAAATCGCTGGCAGACATGCCGTTTTATGTTGGTAAAGGCTGTGACAAATGCGGAAATACTGGCTATAAGGGTCGTATTGGTGTCCATGAAATCCTAGAGAATACTCCTGAGATCGAAGACTTAATCGTGAAGCGCGCCACGGCACAAGACATCGAAGTGGCTGCTGTTAAAAATGGCATGATTACAATGTGGCAAGACGCGTTTATTAAAGCTGTGCAAGGTCAAACTACTATTGAAGAAATTCTACGTGTCACCAAGGAATAAATATTAGAAAGTAGAAAGTAACTTTCATCACTAAGTTTGATGACTTTCTTACTTCTTACTTCTTATTATCTATTTCTAAATAATGCCAAGCTTCTCATATACAGCTGTTAGTAAGGATGGTAAACAACAAACCGGAACTATTGATGCGGCTAATTTTTTGGCGGCCGGCCATTTGTTAAAGCAACAAGGCTTAGTGCCGATGGATTTGCAGGAAAAAAGCAATGGATTCGAATGGCAGGAATATATTCAGGGTCTTGCTACCATTCCTTTGAAAGCCAAAATTGCTTTTATCCAAAATTTGGATTTACTGCTTAAGAGTGGAGTTGCGGCACCACGGGCTCTCAGGATAATAGCTAAGCAAACAGGTAACCGAAAATTTCGTGGGATCATCGACAATTTAGCCACTTCCGTAGAAACAGGGAAATCTTTACATGAAGCTATGGCTGAATACCCAAAGATTTTTTCGCATATCTTTATAAGCATGATAGAGGTAGGGGAGTTGTCAGGAAATTTGGAAAAAAGTTTAGAGTATTTGCGGATTCAATTGCAACGCGAGGCGGATTTAAAATCCAAAACTAAAGGCGCGATGATTTATCCGGCAGTGATTGTGTCAGCAATGATTGTAATTGGTATTGTGTTGGCAATTTTTGTGTTGCCAAAACTTACTGCAACTTTTAAAGAATTCAACACTCAGCTACCGATCTTAACCCGTATTGTAATCTATGTTAGCGATTGGATGGCAGCCAATTCTGTTATTGTAGTAATTGGTTTCGTGGCCATCGTAGTTGGCGGTGTCTTTGCTATGCGTACTCCTGCTGGCAAACGAGCCTTAGCATGGTTTTTATTGCACATGCCTATGATTAGCCCAATTACAAAAAAGATTAATATTGCTCGGTTTTCTAGAATTTTAGGATCACTTATGAAATCTGGTATTTCTGTCGTACAAGGTTTAGGTGTTACTGCTGATGCGCTCAGTAATGTTTATTACCAAGAAGTATTGCAAGATACAGCCGAAAGTGTAAAGCTGGGCCAGCCACTCACAGATTCATTGGCTAAACACGATAAATTGTTCCCCTTTATTGTTACACAAATGCTGGCTATTGGAGAGGAAACTGGGAATTTAGAAGATATCTTAGAGCAACTAGCTCAGTCACATGAAGCAGAAATAGATGAAACCATGAAAAATTTGTCATCAATTATTGAACCGTTACTCTTGTTGGTTATCGGTGTTGTAGTTGGTTTTTTGGCACTGGCACTGATTATGCCAATCTATAATATTACGCAATCAATCTCTTAATTTGTTATACTTTTAGTAATCGATGGGTCTATTTAAGAAAAAACATCATTATATTGGGCTACATATAAATAACCACGCTATTAAGGCGTTGCAGTTTGATGTGTCTCCTTCACGTACCAAGCTTCGCGGTTTTACTAATGTTGCTATGCCCAAAGGGATGATTGTGAACGATGAATTTGCTGATGCTGCAGGTCTGGCCAATCTTATTACCCGGTCCTTAAAAAAGCCTCAGTTCGGTAATTTTTCCACCAATCGGGTAGTAGTGGCTATTCCAGAGTCCAAATCATTCGTGCGTATCATACCGCTTCAGAAAATGAAGGAGTCCGAGATTGCTAATGCGATATTGTTTGAAGCCGAAAGTTACATTCCTTTACCTATGGACCAGGTTTACTACGATTGGCAAGTATTGCGAGAAAAAGATGGAGGTTTGGAAATCTTAGTGATCGCCTCTCCCAAAGCTTACGTTGACAAGTACATTGCCGTCTTGGAGTCAGCGGGGTTAAAAATCGCTGGAATCGAAACTGAAAGCCAGAGTGTAGCCCGGGCCTTGGTCCCTACATCTGTACTTGAGCCAATTTTAATTGCCGACATGGATGCTTATAAAACAGCTTTGGTAATGGTTCAAGGTGGGACATTACAGTTTACTTCCTCAGTGCCTTTGGCAGGAAATAATTTTACCGAACGACTATCTAAAACTTTATCGATTAGTCCGGCAGAAGCAGAAAAGATTAAACGCAATGTTGGATTTGCCAACACTGTAGAATATCCTAATTTGAAAATCCAGATGTTACCAGCGTTGGAAGATCTAGCCGCCGAAATCAAGAATATTTTACGGTTTCACTATGATCACCACCAAGACCATATTGGCAGTCTAGTGTTAACAGGGGGAGGAGCTAAGCTTCAGCACATTGCTGCGGCCTTAGAGCCGATGATGGAGCAGTACGCCCCTTTAAAAGTTACCGTAGCTAATCCATTAGAGCATGTGCAAAATTATCGCGATGATGCTTTAGGTCCTTACGAAGCGCTTAGTTATACAACTGCCATCGGTTTGGCAATGTGGGAGCTTACTTAGATGAAACGAATTAATTTATTACCACAACACAAACAAACCGATTTATACTACGAGGATTTGTACCATAGTGTAAATTCATTAGTTGGGGTATCTGTAGTTATATTACTATTGGGTATCGTTGTTCAAATTGGAGTTTGGGTTTACCTCGACCAAAAAGAGGCCAGTTTACAGGCTGAGATTACCGAACTACAGTTAGTTATAGATAAGAGTGAAAATGCACAAGTAAAGCAAGAAATTAAGCAAATCAACACTCAGATGGCTGATTTTGATAATCTTAACAAGAATGCGCCTAAGTGGTCTGCGGTTTTAAAAGCGTTTGCAGGCTTAGTACCTGATGGCGTGCTGATTACAACTTTTGTATCTGATGCTGAGACCGGAGAAATTGAAATCAGTGGATTTAGTCCTACTCGTGAACAGGTTATTGAGCTTTATAATAATATTAATGCGGATAAGGTACACTTTAAAAATATAAATTATCCATTAGAGAATGTTTCCCGGCCGACTGATGTCAGGTTCAATTTCAAATTTTTTATTAACTCAGGGATTTTAGTTCCTACCCAATAATGTCCAAACTTAGCTCAAGAATTAAATTATTTATTTCTATCCTCCTGTTTGCAGGTTTTGCTGCAGCCATGTTTAGTTTTGGCTACAGTATTTTTGAGAATCGCAATCGAGCAAGGTTAGACATAGTCAATCAGAAAAATCTTGAGTTATTGGTTTTACAGCGTGAACAGCAGAATTACGAACAAGGTAAGCGCGATCTTTCAACTTTATTAGAAAAGCCATATCCTCCACAAGAGCTGTTTAGTAAAGACACTAAAGTGGTGGGTGAAATTCGCGCGCTTGAAGACATTGCTCAGCGATATAGCTTAGATTTTACTTTACAGGTTGCAGGATCCACCGAGGCTGCCCCAAAAGCAACTGGGGTGACAGGGGATTTATTGCAGATCCCATATTCGGTTACCGTCACTGGTGGTTTCAATAACATTTTGAAGTATATAGAAGCTACTGAGCATACCAATTTTGTTTACCAAGGCACAGCGATAGAACTAACTGCCATAGCGGACGGTGATACCCGAGCGATAATCAATTCACAATTTTACTTAAAGCCATGAAGAGTATAAAATTTAGTTTTGATTTTAAGAACATTAGTCAAGCTATTATCAAAAGATTTTCGTTGGTACTGTGGTTAGTTTTGGGTTTGGTAATTTTAGCAGAGGCATGGGTAATTAAAGGCTCGGTTGATAAGATTTTTGCTGCTAATGATGATTCAGCTTTTCCAAACGCTCAGTTAGTGCGGGTGAATTTTACCTTATATGATGAAATAGAAAAGCGTATGATTGAAAATCAAACTTATTTACCTCCGGAGCCGAGCACTAGAGATCCATTTGGGATTAGATCAAACTAGCTGGATATTGCAATTTTCAGTGGATTCTGTTAAGATTATCCGGTATTTTGATTTACATACAACTATATGGGTCGGTAGCTCAGCTGGTAGAGCAGGTGCCTCTTAAGCACTCGGTCGTGGGTTCGAGTCCCACCCGACCCACCACTGCTTCGCTAAAGCTTTGCAGTGCAGGCAATCTAATTATCTTGCGTGTGCTTAAAAGTCTTAGAGAAGCTTAAGCAGTGCCCTACGTAGCCTTGGCGAAGTAGGGCATTTATGATATCTTACTATCTTATGTTTTATGTTTACATATTGCAAAGTAGTAAAGATCATAGTTACTACACTGGTTATACCACTAACCTAAAATCTAGGCTTGTCCAACACAATAAAAAGGCGGTCGCATACTCATCTTCGCGCACTCCTTTCCGTATAGTTTGGTACTGCGCTTTTTCTAATAAAAGGCAAGCGATGAAGTTTGAAAAATATTTAAAACAAGGTTCTGGGTTAGCTTTTGCCAGAAAAAGATTAGTATGAGGTAGGCGGCTGAGGCGGAAGTCCCACCCGACCCACCAAAAAAATCCGCAGAGAGCGGATTTTTTTATTTTAGTTTCCTTTTCAGGAAATAATCATTGGCAAATTGAAGTTGTTGAGGTGTACCAACAGGTAACCAGCGAGTAGCTTCTACTAAGTTCACTGGAGTGTTTTTAGCTAAATGAGCCAAGGTATGAGGAAGGCTGTACTCAACATCGTTAGGCACAGGTACGTCCACCAGAGGAATATTAAAAAACTCTTCGGTTAAAAAATATGCCCCACAGTTAATTAAACTGGATTCAGGACTGAACCCACCGAAGCTACCATCTTCGTTACGTACAATACCATAATTACTGGTCGTTTGACTTTGCCAAACTAGCATTGAATTAGGTGTTGTAATTAATTTTTCTAAATCCGTTTTTTCGTATAAATCATCGCCATTAAGAACTAAAAACGGACTTTTTAAGATATCTTTGGCACGGTGAAGTGCGTCGCCAGTACCTAATAACTCAGTTTGTTTGACATAGTGAATTTGCCTGGTGCTCCAGTAACCACCAAAATATTCAACAATTTGCTCACCTAAGTAACCAACTACAATAATTACTTTATCGATACTACTTGGTAAGGCCCCAAGCGTATATTCTAGCAACGGTTGATGGTTAATTTCAATTAAAGGCTTTGGGTGCTTTTCAGTAAATGGCCGCAGGCGAAGTCCTTTACCTGCAGCAAGAATAACAGCTTGCATGATGTGTACTTAAATCTGAGCTAATTTTGATATAATGATCTTAACTATAAATTGGAGGTGAACTATGGCTTGCGCACGTGATAACGAAATGGTGATGGCAGCCATTGGCGATGAAAGTGGCACTCCTTCTTTGCCACAGAGTAGGTATCAACCTAAGCGTTGGCATAAGTTATTGCCAGTAACGAACTTACTATTGGGAGTCTTAGTGTTTAGTATGCACAGACTACGGAATTTGATTTGAACGGAACCTCGGTTCCGTTCTTTTATACTCTGCTTCTCAGAAAGCGTCGCAGGGTACTGCTTGTAATTACTTCGCTATGGCTACATAGTTCAGACTATAACACTTGTCTGCACTGCAAAGCTATAGTGAAGCAGTGGTGCGCCCGGCAGGATTCGAACCTGCGACCCCTTGTTCCGAAGACAAGTGCTCTAATCCACTGAGCTACAGGCGCGCGTCCAAATTTTTCTCACCTGTTCGCGTCCGATGCGCTTCGCGCCCGGCTCGCTCACTTGCTCAAAAAATTTCTCCTTTCAAATTTTCACTTAACCTTCGGGTTCGCCACGGCCTTCGTCGTTACACTCCTCATGCCTGCTCACCGCTCGGCCCAAGTGAAAATTTGGATCTGTTAGGAAATCTCCGTAATTTTAGCGTAAAGTCATCCATAAATCAATGCTATAATCTAGCTATGCTGACCATTTTAACCGGCCAAGATATCTTTGCAAAACAGCAATATTTGAATGCAGAGATAGAAAGACATGGAGCAGAGGTGCTTAAGTATCAAGACAGCGCTCAGAAGCCCGCTTTGGGCTCGTTAGCAGGGGCTAGTCTATTTGGGGGAGCCACTGCACATGTTCTCATCGGGTTACTGAAAGATTATGAACTTCCAGACCTGGAACAGGCAGTTTCGTCTGAGTCTCTAATTTACTTTTGGGAAGACTCTCTAGATAAGAGATTGAGTAAAACCAAAGCTTTGCAGAAGATTGCTACTGTTGTGGAATTTTTAGAACCAGATGCAGGGTCTGCAAGTGCTTGGGTTATTAAGCATGCAGCAGATAATCAAATCAAAATCCAACCATCAGCTGCGGCCAGATTAGCACAGCGGTTGATGGGGGAGAATAAACCAACTTTACCTGTCAGTTTTGCTCATAACGAACTACTGAAGCTTTCCGCCTATGCCGGGGAGAGTGCAATCACAGTCGCCATGGTTGAGGAGCTAACCCCACAGGATTTAAGTATTGATATATTTGGGTTGTTAAATTTCATCGCATCGGGCAATAAATCCCAAGCTATGCAAGCTATGAAAAAATACTACGATAATTCAAGCGAGGATGACAAAGTGTTAACCATTCGATTAGTAGCTCTCTTGTCGGATCAATTGCGGAATTTATTAATTGCGAAGCAACTTTCCGGACAAGGTTTATCAGAACAACAGATTTTAACTGCTACTGGTTGGAAGAGCGGACGGCTATTTGTGATGAACAAGCTAGGTCGAAACTTTTCCGAACAGCAGCTCAATACCGGATTAACTAAGTTATATAATTTGGACAAAGAATTAAAATCGTCTACTTTACCACCGCGCGCAGTTATGGATTTGATTATTGCTTCTATTTGATGTTTTGGTGAATGTTTGCTATAATAATAGATATGAGTATGAAGAAACGTACCTTATTCGTTTGCTCCGCCATCGCGGTTGCTGCAGCATTAACTTTCCCAGCGATTGCGTTATTAGCTTAAATTAAAAAACCACCCATGATTGAGGTGGTTTTTTAATTGCTGCGCTTTTCCTTTTTACGTTCGTTTGGGTCTAGTAAACGCTTGCGAATACGTACACTTTGTGGAGTTACTTCAACTAGTTCGTCACTGCCGATGTATTCTAATGCGAAATCTAGAGTGACTTCGCGTGGGGGTACCAAAATAATACCTTCGTCTGAACCGGAAGCACGCATATTAGTTAGCTTTTTACCTTTACATACATTCACTTCGATATCGCTTTCCAAAGCATTTTTTCCGACAACTTGACCCGCATACACCTCCACTGCTGGCCCGACAAACATTACGCCACGTTCTTGGGCATTGTTTAAGCCATAAGCCGTAGTGTTGCCAGATTCCGAAGCAATTAATGAACCGTGTTCGTTAGTAGAAGTATCGATGTCGTGAGCGGGCCGGTAGCTATCAAACAAGTTGTTGATAATTACAGTTCCTTTGGTGCGTGTGAGGAGTAAGTTTTTTAAACCGATCAAACCGCGAGTTGGAATGATGTATTCTGCGTGGATATCGCCACTTGGGGCAGTTTCTAAGGTTTGCATTTCACCTCCGCGCTTACCAATTTCTTCAATTACAGCTCCTTGGTGTTCGGAAGGTACATCAATGGTAAGGTATTCATAAGGCTCTTTTTTGACACCGTCTTCTTCATGGAAAATAACTTGGGGCTGAGAAACTTGCATTTCAAAACCTTCGCGGCGCATTGTTTCGATTAATACTGCCAAGTGAAGTTCACCGCGACCAGACACTAAGAAAGAATCGCCAGTGGCTTCTTCTACACGGAGTGCTACGTTAGTTTCTAGTTCGCGCATTAAGCGATCGCGAATTTGGCGAGAAGTTAACAATTTGCCTTCGCGGCCAGCGAATGGGGAAGTGTTAACTCCAAAAGTCATTTTAATGGTAGGCTGCTCGATTTCTACTGGAGGAATTTGGCGAGGGTTAGCGCTGTCAGTGATGGTGTCGCCGATTTGGACGTTATCAAAACCACCGATAGCTACGATGTCACCAGCAGTAGCGCTTTCTACTTCGACTGTAGATAACCCTTCGTACATTAACAAGCTGGAAGCCTTACCCGCAGTCTTGCTACCATCGCGAGAAATTAGCGTTATGTTTTGCGCTTTTTTGATATCCCCAGAAGCAATTTTACCAATACCAATTTTACCTTTGTAATTGTCATAGCGAAGTGCGAGTACCAGCATGGCAAATGGTTCGTTGGAAATAGTAGGTGCTTCAATATTATTAATGATGGCATCAAACACCGGAGTAATGTCGCCAGGTCCAGAACCAGCTACCCCAGCTTGAGCTTTTGCTAAATCTGTATCAGCGATACCTTTAACACCACTTGCGTACAAAATCGGGAAATCTAATTGTTGATCAGTCGCGCCCAACGAAACAAACAAATCAAAAGTTTTGTTTACCACTTCATCTACTTGCGCTTCTGGCTTATCGATTTTATTGATCACAACAATCGCTTTATGGCCAAGTTCCAAAGCTTTCTTTAATACGAATTTGGTTTGAGGCATTGGACCTTCTTTAGCATCGACTAATAACAATACACCATCAGCCATACGAAGAGTTCGCTCTACTTCACCACCAAAGTCAGCGTGACCTGGGGTATCAACAATGTTGATTTTGATATCGTTGTATTGTAATGAAGCATTCTTGGCAGTAATAGTGATACCGCGTTCGCGTTCAATATCGCCTGAGTCCATGATTAAAACCGCGTCATTATCTTTGACGGTTTGGGTGGATTTTAACATCGCATCTACCAAAGTGGTCTTACCGTGGTCTACGTGAGCGATGATGGCAACATTTCTGATATTTTCTCGCTTCATATGATTAGGTGGTTTGGCCTGGATAGGAGGCATTTAGTATGTGAGCAATCAATCCCAGACTGGCCGGAATAATAGGGAGATGTTCATTAAAAAATGCCCTGCTCTCGGCAGGACAAACCGAATTACTGATATATTTTAAAGGTTTTGTGCGGAAATGTCAATCTTTTGTTATAATGAAACCACTTAAATAATATATATGAGCACAGTCAAACGACTTCATTCTGTTAGTTTTTTAGTGGCGCTTCTATTGATGTTTTTGTTAATTGGTTGGATTCTCCACCCGTACATTAACATTTTGGCTTTCGCAATCATTATTGCGATCCTATTTCACCCAGTTTATAAATTGCTGTATCAACGAATTGGAAAGCCTGCGGTAGCTAGCATGCTGACTGTTTTGATAATTCTAGCAATCATCGCGTTACCTATATGGCTATTTGGACATTTGATTATTTCTGAATTGATTGATTTATATAATCGTTATCAGTCGGGAGCATTCATACTTGATCAAGGTCAAATTATTTCGAGCTTACCTGAACAGGTTCAAAATTTCATCCGGAACTTTAGCCAAGACATTAATAATTTTGTTGGCCGAGTTTCGAATCAGTTATTTTCATCAGTAACTGCTGTGGTGGGGAATGTAGCTAGTTTTGTGGTTGCTTTTTTTGCCTTTATTTTTACTGTTTATTACTTGTTGAAAGATGGAAAGAAAATCAAACAGGTGTTGATGGACATTTCTCCCATTTCAAGTAAACAAGAAGATGAGTTGATTAATAAAGTTGTGGCAGCGGTGAATGGGGTAGTTAAGGGTTCATTTTTTGTTGCTTTAGTCCAGGCAGTAGTCGCGACCATCGGATATTTCATATTTGGTTTACCTGATCCCTTTGTTTGGGGTGCCTTTACCTTTATTGCAGCTTTAGTTCCGAACGTTGGAACTGCCTTAGCGTTGATTCCAGCAGTTATTTACTTACTGGTTACTGGTCAAAACCCTCAAGCGATTGGTATGGCGATCTGGGGTGCAGTTGCAGTTGGTTTGGTTGATAATTTTATTGGACCAAGATTGGTCGGAAATTCAGCCAGACTCCATCCAGTATTAGTTTTACTTTCGGTCTTAGGTGGTTTACAATTTTTTGGAATTTTAGGTTTCTTAATTGGACCAATCATCATGGCAGTATTTGTAGCTATGATCGAGATTTATCGCGATGAATTTAAAGACTATATTAACTCCAAGTAAATGATTTGGTGGTACGCGAGTTTAATTGCAGTTGCGCCGTTATACATTTGGCGATTTGAATTAGTTGGCTTACCAACTAATTTTTTCATGGTTTATGCTTTTGCCGTAGCTTTTATCGGTGGGTTTACGATTTTGTTTCGCGGCCAACTAAAACAGGCGTGGCAGCTGTCCAAAGAACTACCTTCGCTATTGAGGTGGAGCATTTTAGGTTTTTATTTAGCTTCTGTGATTTCACTTTTCGTCGGAGGGTTTGATTTATCAAAGTTCGGGCAATGGTTAGTGCTGTATGCGCTACCAATTAAATTAGCTGGCCAACTCTACTTCTTTATTAAACAAGAGCCAAATAAAAAGAAAATTGTGTTGTGGTTTATTTACGCGTTTCTATTTGGTTCTGGAATAGTCGCCCTACTTCAATATTTTTGGCTAGTAGGTCTGCCGTCAGACTGGTGGGGCAATAGTAATGAGCCAAAGCGAGCTATTGGGTTTTTTATTCATCCGAATAATTTAGCATTATTTATTACTCCTTTATTGGCTTACACTCTACCGCACATCAAAAGTAGCTTGGAGTCTTGGTGGGCGGGTTTGCCAAAGGTGTTTAACCAAAATTTGTGGCCGCTGTTGGCCTGGGTCTCAGGTGGGGTCGCTTTGTTGTTATCGTTATCTCGTGGTGGTTGGCTTGGCTTGGCTGTGAGTGGCGCGGTGTTTGTGTTCATAGCAGGAAATAGGCGACTACGCATAATCGCAGTTGTAACCGCCGTGATTGCCGTAATGGTTATTGCCGCAGTGCCGAATTTGCGTTATCGGGTAATCCTACCGTTTTATGGTGAAAAATCTAGCGTAGCTCGTTTGAGTCTTTGGGAAACTGGTACTAAGATGATTAAGGATTCACCAATTCTTGGCCAGGGCGTGAATGGTTTTAATTACAACTGGGATAAGTTCAATACTGACCCAAATTTAGATCATTATAATTTCCCACATAATTTTATTTTAAATACCTGGATTGATTTAGGTTTACTCGGTTTGATTTCGTGGTTAACAATCGTTGGGTACGGGTTGTGGTATGGTTTTAAAAATCGAGCCAAACCATTTGCTTTCGGCTTAGCTCTATTCTTACTGGCTATCCTTTTGCATGGTCTGATTGATATTCCGTATTTCAAAAATGACTTAGCCATGATTTTTTGGCTAATCTTTGCCATCGCTTTATAAAACAACCTGCTTAGCAGGTTGTTATTCTAATAGGTGAAGTGCACCCCAGAGTCCAGCCATATCTTTGAGCTGAGCTACTTCAATTTTAGGAATCGGGAAGTAGTTATTTGAAAGTTCGGTGAGCTCGTTAGTTAATTGCTGCAAACTCCAATCTTTATGAAAAGTTTTTCCTCCACCCAAGACGACAATTTCTGAAGGCCACATTAATAAACAGTTAACTAAACCTAATGCTAAAAAATGTACTTGCTCTTTTGGTGAAGGGGATTTGTCTACTAGGTATTCCCAGTCGGTAAGAGTATTATAGTCAAGAATATGATGACCTGGTTCAAAGCTACCTTGCCCGGCTGGTTGGCCATTTACAATCCAGGCTCCACCCAGTCCAGTTCCTACGGCAATGTACATTGTTTGTTTATAATTTTTTCCTGCACCGAAAGTCGCTTCACCTAAGCCTCCGAGTATTGTGTCATTTTCCAATTTCACTGGGCGGTTAAAGTGATGGCTTAATGTCTCCACAATTGGGAAATCAACCCAACGAGGTAAATTGTTTGCAGCTACTAAGGCTGTTTTTTCTTGATTTAAAACTCCTGGCACACCTCCGGCAATCTGCTCGATTGATTCTTGCCCAGATGCATCTTCTATTAAAGTAATAAGTTTCTTGATGGCTTCACTTGGTTGTTGAGGGGTTCTCACAATAATTGGCTCGCTTAACCCACGGCCATCGTTACTGGTCGCGATTCGCATTTTAGAACCACCGATGTCAAAAACTATCTTCATATTAGTTAGGACGGAATAGGGGTTTTACTGTTTCGATTAAGGAGTTATCATTGTGGGTTTTAGCTAGCCAGTACCACCATTCCGCACCCCAAAAATAATGTTGAGGAAACCCGGAAGCTTTCGCGTATTCAATATTGTTTAGAAGAATTTCTGAATTCATTAAACGTTTATGCTCCTCGTAAGGAGTTTGGACTGGGCCAGTTCCGGCAAACCACGGTTCGGCTTGCAGTTCCACGCCATAAGTTTGGTTGGCGCCACTAAACATTCGAAGCCACCCAGCTTTTACGCGGTAACTCCAAGCGGGTAAAGGATAGGTAGTGTAACGACCTTTTTTATCCAGGTAAACTTCACGGTACATAGTAGACCCAAAAATATCGATACCCGTTAGAGCCATTGGTAGCCACGGGCCCTTTTCGCCACTGTCAGTACCGATGACTGGTCGTTCATCTAATTCGTGGATTATGGCCAATTCTTGTTTGTAGAGTTCGGTTTCTGAAATAGGACAGTCTTCTCCATAATCAAAGAACGGTTCGTTTTCTAACTGCCAGGCTACAATATTATCGTATTGCCGAAAATGCGTAATCGTATTACGAACTTTATTTAGCGTGGCATCAACTTTTTGTTGACCGTCTAAAGTTTCCCACCAGTCCGGTACGTGGCACTCCGGCCAACGGGGCAGTTTTCGACCCACAGCCAAAATGATTTTGACGTCTCGCTCTTGAGCAATGGTTAGCAGTTCATCAATTGCCGAAAAGTCATACTGACCTTGTTCCGCTTCGATGTCACTCCAGTATGCGGGTAAACGCACATGCTTAACCTGAAGATCATCCAACATTTCTGCGAACAGTTCATTAGGTTCAAACCCTAAGCCTTCAGCGTGGCTTGGCGAAAAATTAATTCCCCAAACAGGATTATTACTCACAGGAGCGGCATAATAACCAGCCAAAATTAGGAGCAATACAAAAACTAAAACCCCTAGTAGAATTTTTCCAAGTTTTTTGAGGAGGTTATTCATTATTGGGTGAGTAAATATAGACCAGTACTAATCATGACAATGGCAATAAGTTTTTGGAGTATGATGGCACGATTTACTTCTTCTTTTAAGATTTTAGGGAAGTACTTGGATAAAGCTATTGTGCCGATCAGTAACAGTGCATACTGAGTTCCTTGCATGGCATTCACTATAGTCACGCTACCGAGACTAATGGCATAGTTTTGTAAGAATCCTGCCACGCTCCCACTCACTCGCGCTCCGTAATACAGATACTTGTTGCCGGTAGAAGTTTGTTTAGGAGCGTTAAATACTGCTGTGCGAACATCTTTCGGAATAAGAAAACTGAGCGCTACGGCAAAGAAGCCAATACGAGTCCAGATTAAACCAGAAACCAAGTTGTAATTATCAAATATGTACTTAGTTAGAACAAATGAGAGAGCAAACAGAATGGCTGCGATAATAGCGTTGGTTAGGGCTTTAGAATGCCAACCAGTTCTTTCTTGCTTGAAAGAGATTAATACCGCACCACTGACCAAAAAAGCGAAAGCAGCCAATTGGGCGGGTAGTAACCGTTCACCAAGAATGAAATAGGCAAATAATAGAGTAAAGACTGGAACCAACCCACCTTCAATTGGCAGAATTCGAGAGATAGAAGTTTCTTGGGTTGCTTTGTAAAGAAAATATAGAGCCCAGATGAATGTGGCCCCACCAAAGATAGCCACGAAAAAATCGGAAAAAGAAATTAGTTTTAATCCAAATGGCGCGAGAACCAAAGTGAATGGCCCGGTGATACCAATATAGAAAGCATACACGGCTGGTGAGCGCACTGCTTTGGTTAACAAAAACTTATCAATGATGCCATTGATGGCGTAAAGGGAGTAGGCTATTATCGCGATTATAATATAAAAACTCATCGAAGTTGTTTAAAGATTTCTGCACTTGGTCTAATTGTGCGTTGTTGGTTTTCAAAATTTACTTCTACTAAGCCAAACTTAGGGTTAAAACCATCGTGCCATTCATACGTGTCAGTGAGTGTCCAATAGAAGTAGCCGCGGACATCAGCGCCTTCTTGATTGGCGCGACTAAGCCATTGCAAGTGTTCGCGGATAAAATCTTGACGCATATCATCGCGCGCGTTGGCGATGCCATTTTCAGTGATATAAATTGGTTTACGATAACGTTTGTGGAGTTCCGTGGTAAGAAAATAAATTCCTTTAGGATAAGTTCGCCAACCCATATCAGATTTTGGTCCAGCTAAGTTTTTTTGTTTGATTCCATCTAGGCCTACTGAGAGGGAGTGGTAGAAATAATAATTTAAACCGATAAAGTCTAAGTGGTTTTTTATCATATTCAGAAACCAATAATTACCATACCAGTCGTTAATCTTTACTGCGAGTTTATCTAAAAAATTGTTTGGCCGGAAAGGTTCATTGTAAACATTATTTTTGGCAATTCCGATTTTCGCTTCTGGGTGAATTGACTTTATGGCCGAGTAAGCTTTGCGGTGCGCTTTGGCTAAGATTGTAAAGTGGGTTAGTGCAGTCAATGGGTTTTGCGAGAATGGCGGCCATAGCCCTTTAATGTAGCCCATGTAGGTGAGCACTTCTGGTTCGTTGATTGTGTTCCAGAGATCTATTTCTTCGCCGAGCTCTTTTGCAATCAGTTCTGCATAACGCACAAAGTACTTTACATTTTTGTGCTTGGTAAATCCGCCCTGTTCGGCAAACCACTGGGGGAGAGTGAAATGAAATAACGTCACCATGCGAGTTAAACCCTTGCTCTGCATGGTTTCTAACACGCGGCGGTAATGTGCAATCGCAGCGATATCAAACTTGCCTTCTTCAGGTTCGATCCGGCTCCATTCAATCGAGATACGCATGGCGTTTAAACCGATATCTTTAGCAATGTCAAAATCTTCTTCAAACCGGCGATAATGATCAGCTGCCAGTCCTGATTTTGCTAAACGACCGCGTTGTTCAAAATACCACCAGTCACTGTGAGTGTTATTGCCTTCCACTTGATGACTGCTAGAAGCAGCACCTAGCAAAAAATCTTTGGAAAATTGTATTGGTGTTGATTTCGAATCAGTCATTAGTAATTTAATTATACTATAAACTGTTCAGTTTTTTTTGAAGCCTGATTGAATTAAGGTGAGTTGGAAGTACCTTGCTAAGAAGTAAAAAATATGTTATAATTACTTTAGATAATAGAACAACTGTTAGAAATAGAAACAAAAATACAATTTATTTTAAAGAAAATTCGCAATCTTAAGTATTTATTTTAAGTTTGCTTGAATTTTGTGATTTTAGATGAAAAAATCTTATTGGTTAGCCATATTTGTAATAGTACTTTTGATAGCTCTGGGGCTAGTGGCTCGGTACTTAGACTTGCGTTATATTCCCAGTGGTGCAAACCAGCAAGTAATTGAAATTACTGCTCGGACTACTGATACCTATGTTGATGCAACTTCGGCTATTCGCGACGGCATCGCTCAACTCTCCTCTGGTAACGGAGGAGTGTTATTTTTTGGTCCTGGAAAATATTTAGTTAGTGAAACTATTGTACTTCCATCTAATATAACCCTTCAAGGTGTCGGCGCTGGTGAAGTTGGACCAACAATGTTAATCCTGGGAACAGATCAAGACATGAATGGATCAGGCCTGGCGTTATTAGAAATACAGCCGGGCGCGGAAAATGTAATCATTCAAGATATTGAACTTCGTTCAATGACACCGGGACCAAATGTTTACCCCAGATATGATACTGTTCGGATTCGTGATGAAAATACTACAGCTATCCGCATCCCTGGTGGAAGCTCCACAACTCGCAATCTGCAATTCGAAAATGTTCGTATCGTTAATTTCACTTATGCGATAGATGTCGGTGCGAGTGACGGTAGTAATTACAATATCAGAGATGTAAAAATTAAAAGTTTGTCTAGTGGTGTTAATCATTGGGCCATGCGAGTGCGAAGTACGAATGCCACGAATTGGGATGTCCAAAGCTTTAACGTAGTAGAGATGCTTGAGGGGCAGAATGGTATCTTATTTGAACGAACTGGTAAAATGAGCTTTATGCAATTATCCTGTGCTTCAACTTTGCATAACGCTGCATTGTGCTTAGACATTAGGGAGCGGACCGGGGAACTATATTTTGTGCAAGCTCATGTAGAAGGACCAGCCGAAGGTTTTCGAGTAAAGTCACAAAGTTCGCAACCAATTTATTTTGTAAACTCAGCTCTAGCCGGTTATGTAGAACAGCAGAGCGTGATTTATAGTCTCGCCAACCGGTATTGGTCACAACTGCCGTCAAACCGAATTCATTTCACTGGCCCTGGTAGTAGCTCTACACTTTATAGATGCGCTGACGTTTTTACCAACGGAGCACCGAATCCACTCGAGGTCTTACCAGCAGAGCTATATCCTGGTCTGAGCAGTTTACCAGAAGAGTGTAACTTTGATCTGAGTTCAATAGCTGTCAATTTTGACATTAACACAGTACCATTCACAGCTTTAGATTGGATAATCTCTGGGAACAGTTCATCTGCTGCATATTTGAATGTGCAAAATTTTGGTGCTGTTGGTGATGGGTTAACAGACGATACAGCAGCCTTTCGTGCAGCTTTACAAGAAGCTGGTTTTTGGTACAACAGTACGCTTGTCATACCCAATGGCAGTTATCGTATCTCCGATACGCTAACACTAGACGACGGGATTAGCATTGTTGGGGCAGGGAACAGTACACTGTACTTCACAGCTCCTGACAAACCTTTATTTTTAGTAAGGGCCATGCAGTCAGACACGATTATTAAACGGGGTATTTCCTTGCAGAATTTGCAATTAGAGCAAGCTGATGCTTCTGACCTTGGCCAAACCACAGCAGTTGAGTTGTCTGGTAATCGTGGAGCGGCCAGCGATTTTATATTTGAAGATTTAGTCATAAGTAATTTCAACAAGGGCATTATTGTTAAGAATGACAGCGGTGCATTTGATGAACAGCAGCCTCAATTTGATTCGATAGCGTTGAGAAATTTAATCTTTTCGAATAATAATATCAGCATAGAGATGAGAGACCAGAATGCGTCAAACTGGAATATAATTAATACTCAAATCCAGTCGATGCGGGCTGGGCAAACAGGGGTTAAAATTGATGGTGGACACGTCGCGATAACAGATTTGGAATGCAACGGACAGTCAGCGCAGAATAAGGCCGAGGCCTGTATACATCTGTCTAGGCATAGTAATGTTTATGTTGAAAGGGTTCAATCCAGTAACAACAAATATGCCATGTATGTGGAGTGGCCAATTGGTTATATGCCTTTCCCTGTAGTGGTGAAGGACAGCGATTTGCGCGATGGTTTTTACGTGGCAGGGAAACTATACTTACTCAGCGTTAATAATATTTTCACAGACAACGGACAAGGTAATCCCCTTGGTTCACAGGCTACATTTTTTAACTCTTCAGGCTCAGATAATCCAGCGAATGTTTATCCTGGTATTGATAGTCGCTTGCGTTCATGCAGTGATGAGTTTCGCACCCTCCAAGGTGAGCCTTCCACTAACACACCTTTTATCGGGTTAACAAACGCACCGATAGTTTGTGCCGCCGTTGTACCTCCACCACCACCTCCACCCACCGACACCACCGCCCCTGTGATGAGTAATGGTGCTCCAAACGCAAACCAGCCCGCAGGCACCACCCAGGTAGTCATGTCTTTGTCTACCAATGAGCCGGCAACCTGTAAGTATGGCACAGCTACCAACCAAACTTATGCCAATAAACCTAACACCTTTACTACAACGGGAACTACTGCTCACTCAACTACTCTCTTAGGTCTTACCAACGGAACCACTTACACTTACCAGGTAAGATGCCAGGATACAACAGGTAATGCTAATACCAGTGACTTAGTAATTAGTTTTACTATCTCTTCTCCAGTCGGCGATACTACAGCTCCAACTATTTCTTTGTCTGCTCCAGCCAACAATGCTACTGTCAGTGGCTCAAGTGTCGCTGTCTCTGCTTTAGCTTCAGACAATGTCGGTGTAGTAGGAGTGCAGTTCAAGCTGAATGGTTCTAATCTTGGAACAGAAGACACATCATCTCCTTATAGCATCACTTGGAATACTACCTCTGCCTCTAACGGTACTCATAGCCTCACAGCTGTAGCCCGCGATGCCGCCGGTAATAGTACTACTAGCACTGCTGTCTCTGTTACTGTTTCTAATGTTACACCTGCTACTACAGTAGCTAATCCAACTATCTCACCTAATGGCGGTTCCTTTACCTCTAGTCAACAAGTGACCCTTTCTACAGTAACCACTGGAGCGTCTATTAGGTACACTACCGATGGATCAAACCCAACCTCTACTACTGGCACTCTTTATAGCGCTCCATTTACCATTACTGCTAGTACGATCGTTAAAGTTATTGCTTACAAGACTGGCTCTACTGACTCAGCTGTTACCTCAGCAACCTTCACTCTTAATATTCCATCATCATCTGGTGGCGGTGGAGGTGGCGGTGGAGGTGGCAGTAACCGTCCTCCTAGCACCCCTCCTAGCAATCCATCACCCCCAAGTACGCCTTCATCCTCTAGCGTAATCTTGCCTCCAAACGTTATTGCTGGGCAAGTAATCAAGTTTCCAAATTCACCTACAATTTACTTAGTGCAATCAACAGGACTTCATCCCTTTGATACTTGGGCTTCGTTCCTAGCGTACCAGGCACAGAGCGGCGCGCAAATTATTACTCGTGATGGAGTAGTTTCCACTTATACAGTTAGTTCTGCTCTAGCTAAAACTATTTTAGGCCAAAATAATCTGCCGACCAGCATGCCTGTGGAAGGCAACGACTTTGTTTGTAGTGGTAATTCGACTGTCTACTATTATTACAAAGGCACAAAATTGGCTTACAGTGAATCTGCAGTCTTTGAAGCTTGGAACGGCAAGAATTATGGCAACATCAAGAACTTTGGCGCTGAGGTTTGTGCAGCGATTCCGGATGGTGGGTTGGCACCTCTGCCTCAAGGTACAATTGTTAAAGCTGTTGGCGGTTCTGAAATTTATATGATTCAGGGTGATACAGCACGACCCTTCACAAGTTACTCTGCTTACCTAAGAGATTCCGCAGGAAAAATTACATATACAATTTCGGTTTCCTACTTACATACTTACTCTAGAGGAGAAAATATTAATTAACTAAAAATAATAAAACCGCCCTTTGGCGGTTTTAAAATGGCAATTTCATCGGCACATCAATGGCGATGAATTCTGAATCAGCTGAGGCTTTAATTAGAATATCTGATTCGTCCATAATGCGTGCTTGGTCTTCTTTTTCAAACTCAACCCCATTGATTGTAAGCTTTCCTTGTTTAATGTAGATAAATAAGCCGCGATCATTTTCTAATTGGTAACTATTTTTTTCGTTTGAATCAAGTTTGGCTAAGTAGATTGTGGATGCGGTACGGATTTTGATTGCGCCCGGTTTGTTTTGCCCGGAAGCAACTGGTACCAGCTGATTCATCGGCATATTGCTAAAGACCTTTTGGGCATATTGGGGCTGTTGATTTTGTTCGCCAGGGAAAATCCAGATTTGGTAAAGATGAATCGGTTCTTTCTGCTGGTTGACTTCGGCGTGAGTAACGCCAGTGCCTGCAGACATGTATTGCACCTCGCCGGTTTTGATTTGGCCAGTGTTGCCCAGGCTGTCCTGGTGGGTGAGCGTGCCTTCATGCACAATTGTTATGATTTCCATGTTGTCATGGCTGTGCGGGCCAAAACCAGATTCGCCGTCTATATAGTCATCATTAAACACGCGCAGCGCGCCGAAGTTCATGTTGCCCCGGTCATGGTACATGTTAAATGAAAAGAGGTGATAGGTTTTTAGCCAGTCATGTTCGGCTTTGTAGCGATTGCTGGCAGGTATGCGTCTGATCATAATTTGATAATTTACTTGAGCATAACAAAAAGCACTCAGATGTTAAAGTGCTTTTTTCTGGGGTCGCATAGTGAAAGATGTGGCAACTGTAGTCCGCAATACGTCTGATTATGTAGTTATTCCAGTAATGGAATAGTGGGTGGGGCATGGCCAGACTTCAGAGATTGATGGTCTCTTAAATCACTATATGTACCTTAAAAAGCTGGGATTTTTTTCAGCTTTTTGTTATCCCTTGACAATGGATAGGGAGAAGAGTATAAATAGGGTATGGGGGTATTACCTATATAATTAATTGTGGATAACAATGAAACACGCACTAGACCAAAAACTCAAAAAGCGAGCGATTCACCGTGCCAAGATAATTAAAGGGCAAATGGAAGGCCTAATTAAAGCAATAGAAAATGAAGAATATTGCCCAACTTTAATGGAGCAATCTCTTTCAATCCAAAGGTCGCTCAAAAGCCTAGATACTTTTCTTTTAGAAAACCATTTGCGCACTCACGTAAAGCATCAAATGCAGAATAACGGGGAGAGCGAAAAAGCGGTTAAGGAACTTATCAAAGTTTATACTTTATCTAACAGATAATATATGCCAAATCAGATAAAAGTTATTATAGCGGTTGCAGTAGGAGTTATTGGGCTAGGAGTTATTTTATTCTTAAACCAACCTACTGAGCACGAGCAAATGCAAGGCACTAGTGCTGAACACAACGTACTTCAGCCTGACACTCAGTCTTATGACTTTGGAACTATTTCTATGAAGGATGGTAAAGTTAAAACTACTTTTAAAGTAAAGAATCCCACCCCAGAAGCATTGAACTTATCCAGGCTCTATACTACCTGTATGTGTACCCAAGCGAAGCTTATCATAAATGGTGCTACCGAAGGACCGTTTGGTATGCCTGGTCATGGCTCTATCCCAACTTTCGAACAAAAACTTGAACCTAACCAAGAAGCTGAGATTGAAGTTGAATACGATCCTAATGCTCATGGCCCCTCAGGGGTTGGGCGTATTGAACGCTCTGTCATTGTTGAAGGCCGGGACGGCAAGCTTGCCACGTATAATATTATCGCTAACGTAACACCGTAATGAAATACAAAAATCTAATCCTGTTAATATTGTTTGGACTATTGGTGTTCGGCGGTGCCTTATTTTTCCAAAAATTCCAGGCAGGCAGCGAGTGGCTCTGGACTATTAGCAACCAAGGTCAAACACTCTTACCTTTAGTAGTTGTATCTTCTTTGGTGGATAGCATTAACCCTTGTGCATTCTCGATACTTATTGTCAGTATTATTTTCCTGTTTGGTATAGGAAAGACTCGAGAGAATATATTCAAATACGGTATAGCGTACATATTCGGTATCTTCCTAGTTTATTTACTGATTGGTCTTGGTATAATGCAAGTTCTCCATGTATTCAACGTGCCGCATTTCATGTCCAAGCTCGGGGCTGGATTACTGATTCTGTTTGGAGCAATAAATATACTCGAAACTATTTTTCCTAATTTTCCAATCAAGTTTGCTATTCCGCATAGTGCTCATGGCAAGATGAACGAGCTGGTTAAGAAGGTTAGCATTCCTGCGATGATCGGGCTAGGTGCCTTAGTTGGCCTCTGTGAATTTCCCTGCACCGGTGGCCCTTATTTAACCGTTATCGGCTTGCTTCATGATTCAAGGACCTACTGGAGCGGCACTATATACCTTTTGCTCTACAACCTCATATTTATTCTGCCATTAGTTGTAATATTACTTGTATCCAGCAACAAAGTATTGGTAGATAAAGTACAAGGCTTTCAGAAATCCAATAAGAAATACATGAAGATTGTGGCTGGGTTCATTATGATTATTCTCGCATTTGTAGTCTTATCGCTATGATCTACTTCTTAGTTTCTATACTAATTTTGACTATGATCTTTGCCTACTTGTATAAAGCTAGGATTATGTCTGTCTGTCCTATTTGTGCAGGAGTGAGTATAGCTTGGTTTGCTGGCATTGTGGGAATATATACGCAGCAAGTTTGGGCTGATCCGCTCATTGTTGCCATATTACTTGGTGCAAGTCTAGGGGCACTGGCTGACAAGTTCGGAACTAGATTCGGTCTGGTTTGGAAAACTCTTATGGTTCTTTTGGGTCTCCCCGCTGTGTATTACTTTGTTCAAGGAAAACTTTGGTACGGCCTGGGATTAATGGTTATGCTAACTATCATCACATTAGTGATTGGAAAGACGAGAGGAAATCCCAAATCTCTTGGTCATAACAAAGATTTATTTAAAGAATGTTGTTAATTATTAAACGTAAACATATGCAAGAAAAAATATTGTACGGAGTAGTCGGACTACTCATCGGCGTAGTCGTCACTTGGACTTTTGCCAATAATGCCGTGAACTCACATCATCCCGGGATGATGAGTATGATGGGCATGGGCAAGACATCGCAAATGATGGATAATGTTGACCGTCATTTTATAGAGCAGATGATTCCTCACCATACCGATGCTATTGCCATGGGCCACTTGGCTCTTGAACAGGCAGGGCATCAGGAAATAAAGGACTTAGCACAAAATATCATCGCTGCTCAAAGTTCCGAAATTGATCAAATGAAAAGCTGGTATAAAGGCTGGTTTAACGCCTCTGTACCTGATGCTTTTGCAGGGACTAGTCATAGCGCTGGTTCTGGCATGATGCATGGCGGAATGATGAACAATGAATCTGATATTGAGTCTTTGCGCACAGCAGAACCTTTTGATAAGGCGTTCATCGAAGAAATGATACCGCATCACCAGATGGCAGTGATGATGGCGCAAATGCTAAAGAGTTCTACCACGCGCCCTGAAATGAAGCAGTTGGCAGATAATATCATCGAAGCGCAAACCAAGGAAATAGAGCAAATGAGGAACTGGTACAACCAGTGGTATAAATAATGGTCGAATAATTAATAGCAATATGAAGAAATCTATAATTATCGGAGTTATAACTGTAGCAGTAATTGGCGTTGGCATTGCTTTATCTATCCCTGATCAGAAGTTAAGTGAACTTGAGACTAAAGGAGACAGTGCTGCAGAACAAGTAGGACAAAGTTTCGAAAGTCAAGGACGAGAACACGTTCCTCTGGAACAAGCTTCTGGCCCATATAATTCAAATCCGCCAACTTCTGGTGATCACTTGGTCAACCCTGCCGAATGGGGTGTTTATCAGAATGAATTACCTGATAAACAATTAATTCATAACTTAGAACACGGTGGAATTTGGATTTCTTATAAAGATATAGATCCGGATACTAAATTGAAATTAGAAGCAATTGGTAAAGCGAATCCAGGGAGTGTAATAGTGACCCCAAGAGCGGCAAACGATGCCCCTATTGCTATTGCAGCATGGACAAGATTAGAAAAATTAACGTCTTACGACGAAGCAAAGATACTGGAATTCATCAGGGCTAATAAAAATAAATCACCTGAACCACTTGCAAATTAAAAGAAATACTTAATGAAAAAGTTCCTTATTGTGATATTAATAGTCGCGGCTGTTGTTGTGACTGCGATCTTCTTACGAAGAGATAATACATCTGAAAATACCAATACAAACAGCATCTCGGCTTCAAGTGAGAATGGAAATGTTCAGGCGAATATTACTCCAACACCAGTAACAGATCCTAATGTTAAAACCTTTACCATGGAAGATGTGCAGAAACATGGTCCAGAGACGTGGGATACTGGGGATTCTAGTTTGCCTTGTTGGATGGTGATCCATGACAAAGTTTATGAGATCCCTGATAGTTTTACTGAAACCCACCCTGGAGGGCATGTAATATATGATGGTTGTGGTACTGATGCTACAACTTTGTTTGAAACCCGCCCTCAAGGTTCAGGGACTCCGCATTCGGCTGATGCCAGAAAAATACTGGAAAAGTATTATATTGGTGATCTGAAGAAGTAACTATTTAAATAGAAGAACTATGAAAAAATACTTTGCATATATTATCCTCGCAGTCATTCTTGTAATTGGCGGTATTTACTATACTGCATCTGACAGAAACAAAAATATTAATACCCCAGAAAACAAAGATTCTGGACAGCCCGTTGCACAAAGCCATCGCAGTTATGATGTACAAGTAACTTCGGACATTGCAAATATTAGACCGGGGCAGCTAACCACGATTGGTTATAAAATTGTAAATGATAAAAATGAGGTTGTGAAGGACTTTACAGTTGCACACGAAAAGATTATGCACTTTATTCTAGTTAGAAAAGATCTTCAACACTTTCAACATTTACACCCTGATTTTAATGAACAAACAGGTGAGTTTATTGTAAAAGTTACTTTCCCAGCAGATGGCCCCTATCAGCTATATCCAGACTTTACACCCACGGATGAGAATCCCCAGAAATTGCCTGTGACAGAAAGTTTTGATTTGAACGTGGGTGATGTAAGTAAGTACCAGTCTCGAACCACTACACCCGATACGGCTACTAGCAAAACAGTAGGAGGTTTAACCGTAGATTACTTTTTTGGAAGCACTCCGCGAGTAGGATCTCAACTGGATTACGGGCTTACAATCTCAGATCCTAACAGCGACGAACAAGTGCAGTTAGAAACTTACTTAGGGGCAATGGGTCACAGCGTCATTCTAAAAGAAGGCTCTTTAGACTTTATTCATACGCACGCACTGGGTATGGAAATGGAAGGTATGGAAGGAATGACAGCTGCTGAGCATGCAGGGCATCAAGGCGAGCCTGACACTGTAGATTTTTCAACTACGTTCTCAGAGCCGGGTACGTATAAAATTTTTACTCAGTTCCAGTATAAAAGCAAAGTCTACACTTCAGAATATACTATTAGCGTAAATTAATTACTGTATGAAAGACCATAATAACCATACACGCCAACAAGGTCACGGTTACAAATGTGAGCTGTGCGGCATGATAGCGACCAAAATGGTAACTGATGAGTTCGGGGCAAAACATCATTACTGTGACCATCATGCTATGCAAGGTACCACAGCAAGTCATAATGACCATGCCGGTCATGATAAGCACGCTGGTCATAGTCCGGACATGTTTCGGGATCGGTTTTGGCTTAGCTTGATACTTACTATTCCCGTAGTGCTGTATTCGCACATGGTGCAGGAATGGCTCGGCTTTTCTATGCCCGAGTTTCTCGGGTCAACGTGGATCCCGTTTGTGTTGGGAAGTATAATTTTCTTTTACGGTGGTACCGTATTTTTGAAAAGTGCCTGGGGGGAATTAAAAGCCAGGCAGCCAGGGATGATGACGCTGATTTCATTGGCAATCCTAGCTGCTTACATTTACAGTGTAGCTACAACATTCTTTATTTCTGGCACTGAGTTTTTTTGGGAACTCGCTACTTTGATAGTGGTGATGCTGTTTGGACACTGGATGGAAATGCGGTCAGTGTCCAACGCTCAGGGAGCACTTAAAGAACTTGCGAAACTTTTACCAGATACTGCAGAATTAGCTGATGGTAAATATGTCGCGGTTTCGGAATTAAAAGTTGGAGATATAGTGCTGGTTAGACCAGGAGCCAAGATTCCTGCTGATGGTGAAGTTGTAGAGGGGGAATCTGATGTAAATGAGTCTATGATCACAGGAGAGTCTAAGTCAGTTGAAAAAATGATCAGCAACGAGGTTATTGCAGGTACTGTTAATGGTTCAGGTTCGCTGAAAGTTAGGGTAACAAAGATTGGCGAGTCTACTGCCTTAGCTGGCATCATGCGTTTAGTGGCAGAAGCACAAAACTCTCAATCTCGAGCACAGATACTAGCTGACAGGGCGGCTTTCTATTTAACAATAATCGCAATTTTGGCTGGACTAGCTACGCTGGTTGGTTGGCTGATTGCAGGACAAAGCTTAAGCTTTACTATGGAGCGCGTAGTGACTGTGTTAGTTATTGCCTGTCCGCATGCTTTAGGATTAGCCATACCTTTGGTCACATCTATATCAACTACGTTGGGGGCGAAGAACGGCTTGCTCGTTAAACAGCGCATGGCGTTAGAATCTGCTCGTAATATTAATACAGTCTTATTTGATAAGACCGGCACCCTTACCAAAGGCGAGCAATCTATTATCGATGTATGGGCAGTTAACGGCGAGAATATTAATAACGTATTACACACGGCCGCTTCGGTTGAACAAACTAGTGAGCATGCACTTGCTAAGGCTATTTTAAATGCTGCAAAAGAAAAGAATATTGAGCTTGATAAACCAGAACAGTTTAAAGCTATTGCTGGTCATGGAGTAGAAGGCTTGTTGCATGGCAAAAACAAAGTAGCGGTAGGTGGGCCACGCTTGCTGGAAGTTAAGCAAGTACAGATTCCAGAGGAATTAAAAGATAGAGTGAATCAAGCAAATGAAGATGGTAAGTCGGTAACATATGTTCTGGAAGATAATTTTATTGTTGGTGCGATCACCGTAGCAGACATAATCCGAGAGGAATCTAAACAAGCAGTGAGGCAGTTAAAAAACCAAGGCGTGAAGGTTGCTATGATAACTGGGGACTCAGAAGGTGTCGCAGCCTATGTAGCCCAAGAACTTGGTTTAGATACTTATTTTGCAGAGGTGTTGCCTGAACACAAAGCTGATAAAGTTAAGGAGCTCCAAAAAGGTGGAGATAAGGTTGCGATGGTAGGCGACGGGGTGAATGATGCCCCTGCTCTCGCGCAGGCTAACTTAGGGATTGCTATTGGAGCAGGTACAGATGTGGCAATTGAATCCGCTGGTATAGTTTTAGTGAGGAGTAATCCGTTGGATATTCCAAAGATTATTAAGTTGTCTAAAGCTACTTATAGCAAGATGTGGCAGAACTTGATTTGGGCAACTGGTTACAACGTGGTGGCTATACCGTTAGCGGCTGGTGTTTTGGCTGGTTTAGGAATTATTTTGCCGCCAGCTATCGGTGCAGTATTGATGTCTACCAGTACAATCATTGTGGCAGCGAACGCTCAGTTATTGAGAAAACTGAAATTATAGAAATTAAAAATCAGAACCAGATTTTCTGCATGATTAAAATATAAAATCGCGTTTAAACGCGATTTTATTGCTGGGGTGGCTGACGGGTTTTGAACCCGCTGCCTCCGCTGCCACAGAGCG
>CAZQMO010000009.1:0-28604 GCA_964594755.1 uncultured Candidatus Saccharibacteria bacterium
GTAGGCCTCTCAAAAGACTTCGTAGTCGGTTGCATTTCAGTCACTATACAGTTGTTAAACTCTTAACACCCTCAAGGGTGTTTTTTTGTTTACTCGAGTAAATATGGCTTAATAGTGATATAATTTAGGTAATTAATAATCTCATCATGTTTTGTAAAAATTGTGGCAATCAACTTGATGCCAATGCAAAGTTTTGTGTAAATTGCGGAACTCCTGCGAATCAACCTCAGGCAGACCAACCTGCTTCAACTAGTCCATCTCCGCAGTCAGCTTCACCAACTCTACCAGCCACACCTAGTTCGACTGTAGCAACCGTAGTTCAAGCAACAGAAAAATTGCCTGGCTTTGCCACTATTTTCAAAGTTGCTTGGCAAAATTTTACTTCTAAGTTTTGGATACTACTATTACTCCAATTCTTATCAGTCTTACCAATCTTTACAATAGTAGTCCTTGGCGTAATCGTAGCTGCGGTTGCCGGGCCGAATTTTGATAATACTGTAATTATTTTAGGTTTGTTTGCTATAGGCTCAGCAGCAATCATCGCCATATTGTATTGGATGGTATGGATACAAGCTGCTACTATTCAGTTTTTATTGTACGAATCGCCAAAGACTATTAAGGAAACCTTAAAAGAGGTGAAGCCTAAACTGCTTAACTTCTTTTTAGCTTCTTTATTTTACGGGGGCACCATTTTACTAGGGTTTATTTTGTTGATTATCCCCGGCATAATTGCCGCAACATTCTTTGCCTTTTCTTCAGTTATAGCCATCGCTGAAAACAAGTCAGCTATCCAGTCAATGAAGGCTTCAAGAGAATATGTTCGAGGAAGATTTGGTCAGGTGTTCGGGCGTAATTTTCTATTCGGGTTAATTTATTTTGTTGTATTTATTGGAATTGGGATTGTGGATGCAGTGATTGCTAGTGCACTCAATTTTGGTGAAGTTCAAATATTAAGTAATATCCTTAGCTTTATCATCGCACCGTTTGTATTTGCATTCATAGTTGCCTTGTATACACATCTTCATCAGCTTAACGGTTCACAGACGGTACAGACCAAAGGTAGTCGCTGGTATGTTGTTTTAGCAATAATCGGTGCTCTACTAATCCCTATAATGTTACTGGCAAGCGTGGCATTATTAGCTTTAAATAGTGCCAGGGTTAAATCGCGCGATGCCAAACGAGTTACAGATGTTCGTCAGATTGCTACTGGCTTGGAGTTATACTATGCCCAAACAGGTAGGTATCCGGTAAATCTTTCAGCTCTTACTCCTAAGTATCTTCAGGAAGTGCCGGTAGCCCCAACTCCCCAGGATGGAGAGTGCTCAGATATAGAGAACACCTACAGGTATTCTTATTTGTCAGCTGATGAATACGCTCTAACATTTTGCCTAGGTTTTGAAACAGGAAATATAGGTGCAGGAAAACATTCACTTACTCCAAAAGGGATTGATGAAAAAAAATAGTGACATAAGTAAAACACCCTGAGTTTTTCACAGGGTGTTTTTTGTTTGTTCAAAATTGAGGAAAGATTGATTGGGGTTTGAAGTTACCTCGCTAAGCTAAAAGAAATACTTAGGAGGTAACTATGAGAGTTGTTCAATTGGTTGGATTAGTTTTGGGTATGGCAGTGGTAGCTGGAGCGCAGAGTTATGTGAAGCCTGTGGCTGCGATGGCGGATTACAATGGAACTTATCGCGGCAGCCCAGGAACAGGCAGCGCGCGGTATACAACTTTGTATCGAGATAACCAAGACGATGGCTATCGGAGTGGTTGCCGGGGAGAAGGTTGTGGTCGTCATCCCGGAGTTGATATAGCAGTTGGTTCTGGGACTAGCGTTCGTACTCCTCTGAGCGGAACTGTGTTGATTAGTAGATGCAGTGATGGCTGGGGAGGGTTGCTGGTGATTCGCAGTCAGCATCCAGATAAGCCATGGCTAACTATCCGTCAGGTGTTCGCTCACCTGCGGTCGCGAACATACAGCAGCGGAGTAGAGGTTTCAGTTGGCGATTACGTTGCCGCGGGAACTGAAATTGGCAAAAGTGGTGGTAATCCTAATTCGGATAAGTGCGCTGGTAATTCCACTGGCTCACATTTGCATTATCAAATCGATAAAGATGATGCGAATTCAGAGCCGTACTATCCATCAGCAAGCTCGCTCAATTACCGCGATGATAATTTTGCTGTGACTGCGCAAACTTATAATCCGATTGTGCTTCTTCAAGGTGGCTACAAGTGGAGTTTTGAACAGCGCGGTAATCGTGAGCTGTGGGATTTACACAATTGGGAAGATTGGGGTGTTTCTAATGGGGCGCTTTGGCTAGACGGTGGTTATGACCCTTATGTGCGCCGTGGTGGTTTTACTAATTGTGGTATGTCGCGACCGTGTAGTAGTTCTCTGGCAGCTGAGTCAGAATTTTATGATTCAGTGTACTTGGATTTGTACAATGGTTGCCCAAGTAGTTTTGGCAAGATTTACTTTACTACAAGTAGCGAGCCAAACTGGAGCGAGAGTAAAACCATTGGCTATTATCCTCGAAGCAGTGGTTCATACCGCGGGAAGATTTACGCAGGGTGGCATAGTAAGTGGCGCGGGTTGATTACTGGGCTCAGAATTGATCCTGCGGAAAATTGTCTACCAAGCGTGAGGGATCCCACTTATTTTGGTGAAGTCCGTCTTGAGGACTGATAGACCTGGGAGTGAATAACTATCGGCGCCTGTTGGCGCCTTTTTTATAATGCAAATAAGTTGCATTTTACTGTTGACTGTATTACAATATAGCTAATTAAAGTATTTACATGTCAGAAATCTATTTATACACTTTTGGCTCTGTGCTGGTTGTGAGTTTGGCATCGCTCGTAGGTGTTGCCTTTCTTGGGTTTCATCAGAACTTCCTTCATCGGATTTTACAATTCTTGATTGCCTTCTCTGCCGGTGCTCTCCTGGGTGATGTGTT
This sequence comes from uncultured Candidatus Saccharibacteria bacterium, assembly GCA_964594755.1. Classification (GTDB taxonomy): domain Bacteria; phylum Patescibacteriota; class Doudnabacteria; order UBA920; family UBA920; genus UBA920. The sequence continues at coordinate 2,955 of CAZQMO010000009.1, forward strand.
CATTCACATTATTCCAGAGATGGCCGAGGCAGAATTTTCTACCATGACTGGAATCTACTTCCTGCTTGGTATCGTGGGCTTCTTTCTCCTAGAAAAGTATATTCACTGGCATCATGGCTATGGTGAACATGATGAAAAAGCGCATGCCACTACCTACCTAACTATCGTTGGTGATGCTCTGCATAATTTTATTGATGGTATAATCATTGCGGCAAGTTTCTTGATTAGCATTCCGTTGGGTATCGCTACTACTGTGGCAGTTTTGTTCCACGAGATACCTCAAGAGCTAGGTCAATTTGGAATTTTAGTGCATGGCGGTTGGAGTCGTGCTAAAGCTTTGCTTTATAACTTTTTCTCTGCCTTAACTTCTATTTTAGGCGCGGCGGTCGTGTTCTTCTTTGTTCCTGGCTTAGAGGAAGCCCCGACAGCATTATTAGCTCTTGCTGGGGCCAGTTTCATTTATATTGCTATGAGCGATATTATTCCAGAGCTGCAGAAGGAAAAGCGAGTTTCACAATCTGTTGGGCAAGTGGTTGCTTTCCTAATTGGAGTTGCTGTGATGGCATCATTACTGCTTCTGGAATAATTTTGGCAAACTCGTGATATAATATTTGAAAGAATTACTTTCATGATCACGAAATCAAAACTCCCTACATATGATCACCGTTGGTTTATATGGACCATAGTTTTTCTGATCGTTTCAGGGGTCTCTCTGACCAGTTATATCATGATGACTGAGATTGAGCAGGAAACAATGCCTTACGAAACAGTTTGGGTCACACCACGAAAATTATCAACCTGAGAGGTTGATTTTTTTTCTGTTTTATGCTAAAATGAATTTAGCTAGTTACAAAACCTAAGCCAAAATCTGCTTAGGGCTTTGAAACCAAAACAAAAATACAAATGAATAACTTTTCTAATTTCGTGCCGGTAGCAGGGAGTATTATACCTCTCGAGTTCCCGACCTTCTATAAGTGGGCGATGTCTGTGCACGACCACTTTATCCCACATGAACGTAACAACTATCATCCACATGTGTTAAGTCACCGGATGTTAGCTTTGTTATCAATCCTGGTAGTCACCGTGAAGATTGCCGGGGTTTCTTTAGTGGCGTTCACTCCCGCAACAATTAGTTACGCTGCTCCCATCACCATTGAGAACGTTATAAGTTTAACTAACAAAGATCGTGTTGCTAACGGATTAGTTGAACTAAAAACTAGTAGCTTGTTATCACGTGCTGCTCAAAATAAAGCTAACGACATGTTGGCTCGCCAGTACTTTGCTCATAATACTCCTGATGGCCAGACTCCTTGGACTTTCATTAAGGCGGTAGGTTACAGCTACACCACAGCTGGTGAAAATTTGGCCATTGATTTCACACAAGCAGAAAATATTCAATCTGCATGGATGAACAGCCCTGGTCATCGCGCTAATATTTTAAATAATAACTTTACTGAAATCGGTATTGGCATTTCTAGTGGGATGTTCGAAGGACATGAAACCACAATTGTGGTGCAAATGTTTGGCAACCCTTTGACCGCTCCCGTAACTTTACAAGAGACTCCAACCGAAGTAACCGCCCCAGCTCCCGAAGCTCCTGCACCTGCGCAACCTGCGCCGACTGTACAAGCTCCACTACCAGTCCCAACCGAAATCACAACCAATGAATTGCAGAACCAGCCCATTGAACAGCCGTCACTGGTTATCCCAAGAGGTGATGCGTTAGAAATTATCGATACTAAAACTTCTTTGCAAGGCAACCAACTGTATTTAGAAGTTACCGCTTCACATAACGCCGTAAAACTTTTGGCATTCTGGGGAGCCCGCAGTTTAATTCTTGATCCGATTGCTGATGGTCTATGGAGAGGAAACATTCCTCTTGCCGAAGTTAACCCATCGGACAGCTTGTTAATTCAAGCTCAAGACTTAAACGGTCAAATGCACCAACAACCTGTCGCACAATTTAGTAACCAGCTGGCTAGTCTTAATGCCGGCGAAGTGGAAGGAGCTCAAGTCACATTGTTCGGCACAAGTTTCAACGTCAATATTTGGGAGGAGAAAATCTTCTTGGTCATTTTGGCCGGGTTGATCGCAGCTTTGATTTTAGCAATTGCCATTAAGCGTCATGTTCAACATGTCAGTCTAGTCGCGAATACATCTTTTGCAGCAATGTTGGTGGCAATGCTTCTGATCCTTTAGGATCCTTATCGTACAACTTAATGCCTATAAGGCAATAAGGGGGTGATCCACAGTCTACAAAACAGCTCTAATATAGAGCTGTTTTGTTTCTTCATCACATTCTTTGAGCAGACCACTACTTGCCGCTCAAGCCATGGGCTACGCCGCTACGCTCTCTGTGCCCAGAGCCTTTCGCTTTGCGAGTAGTGGTCTGCCAATCTAAAACCCCGCCGTTAGGCGGGGTATTTATTTTCATGGTTGGCGTGCCAGGAATCGAACTTGGGACCCCGTCATTATCAGCTTGCCCCGACACTTTCTGGACGTAACTTATATTCTAGTTGGACTAATTCTGTCGTCTGGGCGTGGTGGGCGTACATGGATTCGAACCATGGACCTCGTCATTATCAGTGACGCGCTCTAACCAACTGAGCTATACGCCCAGACGACAAAGTTAGTAAAACTGCTTTAAGGTATCTTGCTTTGGAAAGTGGGCGGGTGAAAGCTCTAACCATCTGAGCTACACGCCCCCTCGTCGTAGTTTTCTCCGAGCTTACGGAATCAGCTATAGTGAATTCCTATCGCTGTCCGCCAACTACTCCTCTCTAATTTTCGCTTAACCTCCACTTCGCAAGCTTAGTGTCGGCCCAAGCAAAAATTTGGTGTTGGGTAAATCTGGAGGAAAAATACTTGGTCATTTTAGCAGGATAGGCGCTAAAAATCAATGGTATTTATTCTGGTACTACCAAGCCTGTAGAGCCGAAATCTAGATAGCCAAACATCCAGAGCATGGCGAGGACAATCAGGACTAAACCGACCAATCTCCACCAAGAATAAGTCCCTGCCATTGGGTAAGGGAGGTATTGCGCGAAATCAACTTTCCCTACTTGTTCTGTAATCCAGACAGTGTACTTCATCATCAGCACACCAACCACAATCATTAATGGACCAATTATAAATCTCATAGTCTATATTATAACATTCAGCCAATAAAAAACCCCGAACAAGTTGGAGTTTTTTATTGGTGGACCTCAGCGGACTCATCGGGCCAACTGACTCGTTGCTCCGCTTCGGGCTTCTGTTTAGTCGCCCTCGCTTCGCGTGAGCCAGTGTCCCTCTCCCCAAACTGCTTAACCTCTCCGCCAGTTGGCGGATCGGCCCAAGCAGTTTGGGGTCCCCTGGTTCTCGCCTCTATAAAATCCACCAATAAAAAAGCACCAGCAAGCTGATACTTTTTTATTGGTGGAGCACGTCCTAGCACGGCTCGAACTGTTTCTGCTTTCGTAAGCCGGCTTTTGAAAATTTTTATGGAAAACAGCTCTAGCAAGGAATCTCTAACTGCAGACCACTAAGACCTTTATTATTGTACTGTATTGACATAAATCCTTATTTATGTTATAGTTACAAGTCTAGTAAAATCTAGGTCGGACTCTCCTTTGAAGGGAAAGGAGCGCCTGATTGTGCGCTTACATTTTCAAAGGAGAGACTCAATGAAACGATTATTTATCGCTTATCGGGATAACGCCTTGTTTTCCCGTTACATGCCTGCCTTTGCTGAGGCAATGAGAGCAGACGGCTGGACCATCGACAGGCTTGTTGTAGCAGCAACCGCTTCTGTCGAAGAAGCGAAAGAAAATACCAGGACTTTCCTTTCGGAGCGTTCTGAACCTGGATACTTTATTTCAGACCAGACGTGTGGCGTAAACCTGCCGACTGGGAATGAAGTAATGGATTCGAGTATCCGGATACAGCGGTATCTGGACGAAATCTTTCGGTTCATTTTCAGTGACCAACTCAAGGTCACGACGTATGAAGAAGGATTTCGTAAAGTTCTAATGACCTTTTGTGCCGATCGAAAAATCGATACGGTACACTTGGTCGAAAGCAATATTGGCGATCACGTCGACAGTGGCGAGAGCTCCGATTCTCAGCAATTGGGAAACGAAGCAGAATCATCGACCGACGGTGATTTCAGCGCTTGGGTTAGATATTTCGCCGACAAATTCGAAGGTTACATTCGAAGCACCCTTGCAGGTGTGAAGGTCGAGCGACATCGGACCTATGCCGACGCAGTCAAGGTCTGCGCTGACGACGACAATTCATTAATTATCGTCGATAGGCATGACGAGACTGCTCCCGATTTCCGTCAACCAAAACCACCGTTTTGGGATCGGGTTTATCTGCTACCTCCAAGCTCCGGAGCGGAAGATTTGATCAAAGCAGGTAAACTCGAGCTCGAGTTTACTCCTGAGCAAATCTCAAAGCAGCTCTGGCCGCGCGGTAGACCGCAGTGAGCATTTGGCAGTCGTCATCTTTCGATAAGAGATGACGACTTTTTATTTACTTTCTATTCGCGCGCAGATGGGTCTTTTTAAAATATCTCAGCGGCGCTAGGCTGAACGTATGGGTAAACGAAAATTAAAAACCATCAGTGATCTGTATTCGAAATTCTCACTGGAGGAGCAGGAAGAAGCTACGAAGAATGTTCAAAACTATCTTCGAGTAGTAAAGAAAATCTACGATCGATTGCGAGCAGAAGGCAGACTCGATGAGGTTATGCTTCGTGGGCAATGGGAGAAGAGAAATCATAAAAACCCCGCGTTGCAAAACATAAATTAAGAAAATGACGACACCCCCAACCCCCACTCCGGACTCGAACGAATCTGACTCTTAAATAAGCGGCCTGTCCCACAAACCTACTTTTAATGTTGTAATGCGCAAACCACTCGAACATTACTTGCGCGACACGCCTTTAAAAAATCCCTTGAATAAAACAAAAAACCGCACCCCTTTCGGGCACAGTTTTTTACTTTTTTCGAAGTGGTGGACCTCAGCGGACTCGAACCGCTCACCTCCTCGGTGCAAACGAGGCGCTCTACCAGATGAGCTAGAGGCCCTCGTCATACTTGCCTACGACCTCTCGCAGCCCAGCCTTGCTGTGCCGCTAGCGGTCTCCGCCAAGTACTCCTCTCAAATTTTCGCTTAACCTTCGGGTTCGCTACGGCACTCCTCGCTACACTCGTCGTGCCTGCTCACCCTTGGCCCAAGCAAAAATTTGGTAGGGCTTCAATCTAACCTACGCATTGTAGCAGAGTTAGCTAATTTTGACAATAAGCTCCTAAATATAGTATTCTGAATTAAATAACTAAGTGTTTTGAAATAAAAATTGTTACTAAAATTAACTAAATATATAGAGACTCATGTGGTTTGGTAAAGAAAAGTCAATCCTTGGCATAGATATCGGTACTCAAGCCATCAAAATGGTCCAGCTTAAGTCAGAAGGTCTACAGTTAGAGACATATGGGATCGTTGATTTAATTGAACCAATTACGAATCAGACAAAACCCGAAGTTGTGAATGCGACCGTAGATTTACTTCGCAATCTAGCAGTGAAAGCTCGGGTTACCACCAAGCGTTGTGCTTTGAGTTTACCTAATTCAGCTGTATTTACTTCTGTTATTGATATGCCAAAGATGTCTGACAAAGAGTTGGAAAACTCTATGAAGTTCGAGGCCAAGAAGTATGTGCCTTTGCCATTTGAAGAAGTGTCCATGTCATGGAGTCTGATCTCTGAAGATATTTCTAACAACACAATGAAGGTCTTACTCATCGCTGTGCCTAAGCAGATTCGCGATACTTACATTCATATTTTTCAGCAAGCCGGTTTAGACTTAGAAATTATTGAAATAGAGGCCTTGGCATTAATCCGTGCACTTGTGGAAGATAAATCAAAAAATGATGTTATAATAGATATAGGCGCAAAAGTCACTGGAATTAACTTTATTAAGGAAGGTTTACTCCAGTTGACTCGTAATTTAAACATCGGCGGAGACAGTATCACTGAGAGAATTGCCCAGACTTTAAATTTACAACCAGCCAGAGCCGAACAATTTAAACGTGACTTTGGACTTAACTCAACTGACTTCCTCCCTGAAGCAGTTAAGCCTGTGTTAAACAATATTGTAGCTGAGGTCAAACAGGTGATGGATTTGTACAAAAGTCATCAAGTGGAAGTTCATCGTTTAGTATTAGTGGGTGGGGGTTGTCAGATGCCTGGATTAAAAGAATATTTTTCTAACCTTGCTCCACAAGTAATCTACGGTGACCCAATCTCTAAACTTAGTTATCCGGTGGAGGTAGAAGGGGTGCTGAAGCGGTTCTCCATGCAATTACCTGTCGCAGTTGGTCTCGCCATGCGACAAACAGAGTAATCACGAAATCAAACACAAAAGAGTATGTCAGAAATTAATTTATTACAAAGTCAGTCTACTTTTCATCAAGTTAAGGAGAAAAGTAAGCGCTGGTTACTGCGGGTAGCGACCTTAGTCTTTATCCTGACTTTGGCATTGTATGGTTACTTGTACTACCGTGACTGGAGCGGACAAAGGCAGATTGCTGAACATAAGCAGGTTATTTCAGAGACCCAAACCAGTTTAGAAAATAATTCACAACGCTCAGAATTGATTGCTAGACAGGACCAACTACGCAGTGCCACTGAATTAATTGAAGCCCATTTGTTTTGGTCTGGTCTATTACCTGAATTAGCACGAGTGACGTTAGCTTCTGCAGAGTACTCTACTATCGAAACCACAGAAGAAGGCGATTTGAATTTAACTGTGACTGTTCCGACCTATGCAGATGCAGAAAAATACCTACAAGTTTTTGATTTACCGGAATATAATCGTTATTTCTCAAACGTTCGAGTCATGGCTTTGAGTCGTAGTCAAAAAGACAACATTTTACAGACCACCATGCGTCTGCAATTAACTATGGATCAGGCTTTATTGAAGCCAAAAAAATAGTACTATGGAATCACCGAATTTTTCCAGCATGACGACCCGTCAACAAATCCAAAACCCATTACTGCAAACAGTACTGATAATTATTGTTGTCGCAGTATTTGGTTGGTTTGTAGTTGGCCCAAAATATGCAAGCACGCAGCAAACTAGTGAGCAGTTATCTACCCTAAAAGCCCAACGAGAGAGCTTGGAAGCAGATCAAATCGAACTTAATCGATTAATTAGTGAGTTGGAAGATGCTGACCAGGAGATTAAGCTTCTAGATGAAGCTGTTCCATTAACAGCACGTCCTACGAAAATTGCCTTGGTATTAGAAACCTACGCTCAAAATTCGGGAATGCTATTATCTCAGTTAAGTATAGGTACACCTGAAAGATTTATTGCTAGCGGTAATAAAACATTATCACAGGATCCCTTTAAAGAGCCTAGGGAATTAGCAGTCATTGAAGTTTCGGCAACCGCAAGAGGAAGTATTGAGCAGTTCCGCAACTTTTTAACTTTATTAGAAAAGTCTGGCCGAATTATCGATATTAGCTCACTAACAGTTAGTAGCACTCAAGAAGGCCCAAATTATAGTATCCGGTTAAAAACTTACGCCTACGAGTTAGCCCAACGAACTACTCCTGAGTTAGGAGGCTTAGAGGAATAATATGAAGAAGTATATTTACATCGCAATTATCGTTATTGCCTTAGGTGGTGCCGCGTTGATGGGTTATATGGCTTTTTCTGGCGGTAGTGGTTCTACAAGTAGTGGTATTCAAATCGAAAGCTCGGCTCAAGTCTATAACATTCTTCCTAATGGGAGTGATTTGGATTTCAGTACTCTGAGTAAATTCAACGATCAAAATCTGTTCTTCCCGTACCCACAAGTTAGCCCGTCGGAAGTCGGACAAGTTTTGGGAAATATTATTGAGTAATTAAGATGGCCACTTCTAATTCGCCGCAGGCAGCCCTCGGCACTTTTGAACAATTCTTAGTGGACCATGGTTTTTTGGCGAAATCTCAGCAAGATAAACTTTCTAATATCAAAGCTGGCAAGTACGGCAAAAGCGATGCTAGTCTAGATGTTAATGCACTGGCTCAACTCCTAGTCGCCGAAAAACTGATGGATGATGAAGATGTCGCTAAAGCCAGAGCGGCTTTTTTAAACTTACCCTATGTTGATTTAACTAATGTTATAGCTCCAGATGAAGTGGTTGATATTATTCCGTTGGAATCACGCCAGTTTTATAAAATGATACCTTACGAACTAAAAGGCAAGGAATTAAAAGTTGCTATTATTGATCCTAGCAATATTCAGGCTTTAGAAGCGTTAGAATTTTTAGGTCAAAAGAATAATTATCAGGTAAGGGTCTATGTTGCTTCTCAAAGTGGTTTGGAGGCATTCTTAACTGGAAATAAGCAGAATATTAAGAGCGTGGTTGGACAAGCTTTGGAAGATTTAGCAGAAAAGGAACATGAAGAAAAAGCTCACAAGACTGCACAATTACAACTATCAGAAAAACAGCAGGTCGCACCTATCGAAGATGCGCCAATTATCAAAATAGTTGATGTCATCCTTTCAAATGCTATTGAAAGCAAGGCATCAGATATTCATATTGAGCCCTCAGAGAATGATGTACGGGTGCGTTATCGTATTGATGGTATTCTGCACACTAGTTTGCGCTTACCAAAAAATGTTTTAAACGCAATCGTTTCACGTATCAAAATTTTGTCGACCTTAAAAATTGATGAAACTCGTTTGCCGCAAGATGGCCGTTTTCACGTCGATTTGGGTAAGAAATCTGTTGATCTGCGTGTCTCTACTTTACCCCTGATGTTTGGTGAAAAGATTGTCATGCGTATTTTGGACAAGACCACTAAAGTCCCAACCTTGGAAGAGTTAGGGTTACGCGGTACTGGCTTAAAGTGGGTCGTCGAGAATATTCAAAAAACTCATGGGGTATTTTTAATCACCGGTCCAACAGGGAGTGGGAAATCTACGACATTGTATTCGATTTTGACTATCCGCAATACTACTGAAGTGAACATTGTCACTTTGGAAGATCCAGTAGAATATTTTATCGAAGGCGTCAATCAAAGTCAGATTAAGCCAGAAATCGGTTTAACTTTTGCTTCTGGATTGCGTAGCATTCTTCGACAAGACCCTAACATTGTTATGGTTGGTGAAATTCGCGATGAAGAAACTGCAGAGCTGGCAGTTCATGCCGCTCTAACCGGACACTTAGTGTTTTCCACTCTACACACAAATAATGCGGTCGGTGCGATTCCTCGATTAATGAATATGGGAATTGAGCAATTTTTACTATCCGCGTCAATTAATCTGATCATGGCTCAACGTTTGATTCGTAAACTTTGCAATGACTGTAAACGCGAAACAAAAATTAATCCAGTATTGCAGAAGGAGTTTGAGCAGGTTTTACAAACTTCGCCCAAAGAATATCTCGACGGTTTAGACCCAAAAAAATTAAAAGCTTACGAAGCAGTGGGTTGTGATAAGTGCGGTCACATTGGTTATAAAGGGCGCATGGGTATATTTGAGGTGTTACCTATGTTTGATGAGTTACAAGAGCTATTATTTGGGAAAACCCCAGCCTTTAAAATTTATGAAGCGGCAGCTAAGCTCGGCATGATTACTATGAAACAAGACGGATTAATTAAAGTTCTACGCGGGGAAACTACCATAGAAGAAATTGGCCGCGTAACTACTGATGACTAATGGAACCACTTATAGTTAAAAGATATTCTATGCGTCAGCACCCGCATTTTAAGTTATTGGGTCAACCCATCGGTTTAGTGGACGCTGATTCACAAACCCGCAGTTTTTACCAACAAAAGCTTGAACAGGCGAATATTTTGGTAACAGCAGCTGCTGATTTAGCTCAATTAGCTGAAGAGACGGGTCTCGCCGAACTTCGGGCAGTGATTTACAGTCCTAATGTCGACAAGCTAGATAGAGAGATGCTAATTTTAGGCCAATTTATTAGTGCAAATCCCAAATTGCCAGTAATCACCATTTCTAGAACCATGCAAGAAATGCAATTAGATGCTATTATGAAATTAGGAACTCGGATGCATATAAACCGAGATTTATCTCATCCTAGGGATCTACTTATTGTTTTAGAACAAATCCTTTAAAGAGAAATCACAAACAAAAACTATGTATAAAGCTAGTGAATTAGAACTAAACAAGTTATTGGCTATTACCTTGGAGCGCAATGCTTCGGATCTTCATTTGCAAGTAGGTGAGCCGCCGATTTTGCGTATCGATAGTACTTTATATCGCTTAGAAGATTATCAAATTCTGAGTGCTGATGCTATAGCTGATTTAGTTAAAGTGATGTTGAACGATGTTCAGCTGACAAATCTTAAAGAACAAATGCATTTAGATTTGTCATATGCTTATAAAGACAATGCTCGCTTTCGCGTGAACGTCTATAAAGCCCAGGGTGTATTTAATATCGCTTTCCGTTTGATCCCAACCCAAATTAAAACATTGGAAGAACTGAATTTGCCACCAATGTTAAAGAAGTTCACTCAGAATAAACAAGGTCTGGTGTTAGTGGTTGGTCCAACAGGTCATGGTAAGTCCACAGCGTTGGCTTCCATGATTAATGAAATCAATAAAACTCGTGCCGAACATATTCTAACTATTGAGGATCCAGTGGAATTTTTGTTTACCCATGAACAATCATTTATCTCGCAACGTGAAGTTGGTTTGGATACGCCAAGTTTCGCTCACGCCTTGAAAGCAGCTTTACGTGAGGACATTAATGTGGTTTTAGTGGGTGAAATGCGGGACTTAGAATCTATCTCTGCCACTCTGACTTTGGCTGAAACAGGTCACTTGATTTTTGCGACTATGCATACCAACGATGCTGCGCAAAGTGTTGATCGTATTGTGGATGTATTTCCTGGTGATCAACAAGGTCAGATTCGAGCTCAGCTTGCCAACACTTTGCTTGGAGTTGCTTCACTCCGCTTGCTTCCAAAAGTTGGTGGCGGCCGTGTGCCAGCAACGGAAATAATGGTTGTGAATCATGCTATCCGAAACGTAATTCGTGATAATAAGATTTATGAAATTGCCAACATTATTCATACCAGCATGGAAGAAGGCATGGTGCCGTTAGATAAAGTTTTGGCTCAATTGGTTCAGCAAGGTTTAGTTGAACGAGCGGTGGCCGAAAACTATGTTCTCGATAACGATTACTTCATTTCTTTATTAGGCTAATAAGAGTTCATTAGCAAATGAAATTTACTTATACTGCGAAAGATCAAAAAGGAGAGTTAAAAAAAGGCTTTGTGATTGCTGCAAACAGCGCCAAGGCTGAACAGCTGTTGGCAAACAACGGTTTAATTATTATTAGTCTAGATGTTCAGAACGAGACCTTCTTGTCCAAGATTGAAGGTTTGTTTAACCATGTAAGTTATAAGGATTTGGTGATTTTTTCTCGCCAACTGTCTACTTTAGTTGGTGCCCGCGTACCGATTTTGCAAGGGTTGCGTATCTTGGAAAGCCAAATCGATAGTAAAGGTTTGGTGCAAGTTATCCGTAACCTAATAGCCTCCATCGAGAGCGGGCAAAGCCTGTCTTTGGCAATGTCCAAACACCCTGATGTGTTTGGTAATGTGTATGTGAGTCTAGTACGCAGTGGTGAAGCGGCAGGGACAGTGGGTGAAAGTTTATCTTACTTGGCAGATCAACTAGAAAAAGACTATGACTTGCGTTCAAAAGTAAAGTCCGCAGTCACTTATCCTGCGTTTGTTTTGTCTGCTTTAGTTGTTGTTGGAGTATTGATGTTTAAATTTGTGCTCCCAAAGTTAGTAGAAGTACTTAAAGAGCAAGAAGCCGAATTACCGTTAATATCCAAAATTTTAATTTCTTTTACTGATTGGTTCCAAGTATATTGGTGGATGGTGTTACTGGGCTTGGTAGGTGGAGTATTACTTTTACGTTGGTATATTTTTTCTGCATCTGGACGTTATATGTGGGATCAGCTTAAAATCCACTTGCCGATTATAGGTCCTCTGCTACAAAAGATTTATATGGCCAGATTTGCCCGAAATTTAGCCACCTTGGTTTCTGGAGGCATTCCAATTATTCAGGCGTTAAAGATTATTGGTGATGTCATTAATAACGTAGTTTATCGTGATATTATGACTATTACTGCTGAGCAGGTCACGAACGGAAAATCGATTGGTGACTCACTGTCCAAGTTTGAGGAGTTCCCTCCATTAGTAACACAAATGGTTCGAGTTGGGGAACAGACTGCAGAGCTAGATAATATTTTGACAAAACTGGCTAGCTTTTATGAAAAAGAAGTAGATTCACAAATCAGCACCTTATCGAGCTTGTTAGAACCTGTAATTATGGTTATTCTTGGTGGCGCGGTTGGTTTACTGGTTGCTGGGGTATTATTGCCGATTTATAATTTAGCTAGTAGTGTTAGTTAAACGTTATGCGATTGATCAAACAACAACCAATATTAAATCATCGGTTTAAGCAACAAGGTTTTAACTTGATTGAATTATTGGTAGTAATCTCAGTGATTGCGCTGATTGCCTCTGCTGCATTGTTGTTGATAAATAGTAGTCGTACCAAATCAAGAGATGCTCGTAGGGTCTCTGATGTAAAACAGTTAAGTGCGGCGTTAGATTTGTATTACTCTAACTGTAATTCATATCCGATTGAAACAGATGCTGCTCTAGGCACTGCTGGCCAGTATACCACCTTATATACTGGCACAGGCTCCGTGCTAGGGCCTTGTGGGGCACATAATGGCAGTTCAACGCAAAATGGCGGTTTTGGTACTAACACCACAGGCACAGTATTGATACGCACACTTAATCCCCCTCCGAGTCCAGGAGATGGATCATGTACTGGTGCTACCGATAATACTTACCTCTATAACTCAACCGGCTCTTCCTATACCTTACGGTTCTGTTTGGGGAATGCCACTTCTGGTTATTCAGCTGGATTGAATACAATTACCAGATAAGGGGTTGGTCCGGTGGGGTGTTGATAATTAAGTTTGCATTAACAGAGACTGTGGTATAATTAAACTAGTCAACTAATCCAAAAGATGAACGGTAGGAGGGGCTGTGAATTCTTATGTAAGGAGAACGGGGGTGAATAAATTGAAACAAAACCAAAAAGGTTTTACTTTGATCGAACTGTTGGTGGTTATTGCCATCATTGGTTTACTGGCTTCAGTGGTACTTTTGGCGTTAGGATCCGCCCGTCAAAAGTCTCGTGACGCTAAGCGTTTGGGTGATGTTCGTCAGATTGCAAGTGCAATGGAATTGTATTTTAACGATAACAATTCTTACCCAACCACTTACGCTTCTTTGTCACCAAGTTATATTGGTCAAATGCCAACCTTCCCAACTCCGGTAGATGGATGTAATACTACTTCTTACGCCTACACTCGTGGTACAGGTGGCGCGACATATACCTTGCGTTTCTGTATCTCTCAAGACACCGGTGGTTACAGTTCTGGTACCCGCACTTTGAGCGAAACCGGTATTCAATAATCGCTGTTGTTAAAAACCGCCCCTTGGGGCGGTTTTTACTTTGACCGAAAAAGCACGTTATCATAGAATGATAATATGACGAAAATCAAAAATGCTTTATCTAATCTTTTAGGGTTGATTCCTCGGTTACCTTATCGGGAAGACACTGTTTTTAGTCTAACCTTGTTTCTTTTTTTATTTCTGCCATTAATCTTTATTCCAGTTATAGAAGAAGGCTTTGAGACGCCCAAGATGGCATTCTTTCTGATTGCGCTAGGTACGATTATATTTATTTGGGCTTATAAGAAGTTACCGATCTATAATCTCCCAAAGTATGTTCAAGTAACGGTGGGTTTATTTGCGCTGACAATTATTGTGACTACTATATTCTCTCTTGATATTAGGAATAGTCTGCTTGGATTAATGGGACGCACTTCTAATTCTGCAGTGTTTCTGTTGGGATGGATAGCACTGATTTATTTGCTTGTCAGTTCATTAACTAAAGATAAATTATTGGTGTTATCTAAAGTTGTTATCTTAGGAGGGTTTCTAATCGCAGTCTACAGTCTATTACAACAAGAGGGTATAGGTTTTTATGACAGCACTAAAGTTGATCATCGTGTGATTGCGCCTAGTTTTTTAGGTAATCCAAACTTTAATTCCATGTATTTAGCAATGGTGGTACCGCTTGGTTTGTATTTCATTGCTAAGTCCAAGAAGTTTTGGCAAAGAAATTGGTATATACTTGCCACTTTCATGATGATTTGGGGCCTTGCTCAGACCTCTAGCCGGGCAGCTATCTTGGCTTTGATTGTTGCACTTGGAGCACTTTTTGTTCAACTATTGTTGAGTAAAGATTTTGGCATACTTTTTAAATCAACAGCGGTTGCTATTGTACTGACAATTCTTTTGGCTTTCCTGTCCATTAATGTCTACAGACCAAACAACATCGCAGAATCACTCCAATTTCAGGAATACACACAGCAGTCACGTTTCGTAGTTTGGGACATGACGCTAAATATGATTATGGAGCACCCTTGGCTGGGCACCGGGCTTTCAAATTATTTTATCGACTTCCATCGATATGGTTGGTCTACATTCAGTTATGGCGAACGGTTTGACGATCCGCATAACGTCTTTCTACTGTTAGCAGCCAATGGCGGCTTGGTGATGGTTTTTTCCTTTGCTGTATTGCTTGGTATAGGATGTTATTTGGGCTGGAAACAGCGACATACTAACCAATTTGCAGCTGTGTGGGTGGCGAGCTTAGTGGCCTGGTCAGTGGCTGCCTCGTTTGGACCAGTAGTTACTGCTTGTTGGTTATTGCTGGCGCTTGCTCTTGCAGCCATATTTTATCAATACCGCACCAAGCCTCTTAGTATAAATTTGTTGCCCATTCGCGGAGCAATGTTTGCGATAGGTCCCTTGTTTGCGGCATTGGGAATTGCCTTGATTTCCAGTTACGTGCTGCTGCATATTTCCAAACAATACTACGACAGCAAAGATTATCAGAATGCTTTGAAGTTCGCTGAGTGGGGTCAGCTTTGGGACGTCGCTAATTCTCGTGTTAATAATTATCTCTTACGCAGTCGAGTGTTTCTTAACCTACCCGCAGAGGAAACAGAGGCGTTAATGCTAAGGACGATAGATCGACGTAGTAATTCAGCTCCAGTTTATGTTTCATCATCGACAATGTATTACCATCTATGGAAACAAACCAATGATGAGCGGTATTTGCTTAAGATGGATGGGACTATAGAGCAAGCTCTTTTACGAGAACCTGGATATGCAAACACACACCTCAAGTTCGCCTACCTTTATTACATGTCAGGTAATTTAGAACAAGCTTTGTTCCATCAACGATTAGCTCTGACTTACAGTAATGATCAGTTTTTTAGCTGGGTTTTACTGTCAAAAATATATTATGACTTAAATCAAAGAGAGCAGTTTTTATTCGCCTATGAAAAAGCTGCGGAGCTTAATCAAGAGACATTTTTGATTCGTGGTACTTTGCAATTGTTTAGAGAAACTCAGGATATTCAGTCGATCCCATATCCTGTGCATTTTCCAGAACCAGAATAAAATTTATTTTTAAATGAGATATTTAGATGCAGGTTGTGGAGTGGGGAGATACATCGGCCAGCGTGCCCAGCAGCAGGCGGGGGAGTATTTTGGCGTTGATATAGACCCTGCTAACATAAAGATTGCTGCCAAGAATTATCCAGCAGTGAATTTTGAGGTAATGTCTGTTGAAAATCTCAAATTTCCAGATAGTTATTTTGATATTGTTTGGTCGAGAGATGTTTTGGAACATGTAGACAATTTACAAGTAACAGCTAGAGAGATGGCTCGGGTTTTAGTGAGAGGAGGAAAGTTAGTTGTAAAGGTTCCAGCTGCTCGTTCTGAAAGATGGTTGTTACGAGTGCGGCCGACTTATTTTAAAGAAATTCACCACGTTAGGATTTTTGAAGGCACTCAAGTTGAAGATTTATTTTCTACTCTCGGACTTAAACTGGTCAAAAAACAACCACAGGCATTTTTTGACCACTTTTTTTTGTACTTTTTATTTAAAAGTTCCAAGGCTTCAGAAACCCAAATCGCTTTAGGCTCATGGAAGCAACATTGGTGGGGGTGGTTTGTCGCCCCAATTCATGCTTACATGAAACCGGAATTAGTTTTTGATACTTGGCTGAAATATGTACCGATTTGGTTGGTGACATTACCAGTTGGTTATATAGTCAATTTAGTTGGCAATCAGTTTATGCCGAAATCTTGGTATTATGAGTTTATAAAGAAATAAAGCATATGAACCGAACTTTTCCTAGATTTTGGTTGTTAATTATCCCTGTGATAGCCTGGTGCTACATTGGTTTATTTTTAACTATGCAGCTTTGGTATTCTGATCACTTGCAGGCCGAGTTGTGGCAACAGCATCTCATACATTTTTCGGTTGTGTACTTACTCTGGTTACCAGTATTTTTTGCTTATACTTTATTTGACCTTACAACTTTTCGATCTAATGCCGTGATTTATTCACGATTATTGGCTGCGATAGTTACTTGCGGCGTGATTGCCACCGCTTATTTTTATTTTCAACCAGAGTTAATTCTGACCCCGCGTCGATTTTTGTTAGCTCACTTGGGGATCACTATGGTCGGGTTAGGTTTATGGTATGCATTCGTTAAATACTTACTACCGAGAATTTGGCAGAGGCAACTATTTTTACACCCAATGCTTTATCGGGAGAACTTTGATTTAGAGGTTCAGGAGTATTTAGCCCGTAACAATACTTTAGGGTGGCAATTTTCTGGGCAGTTCAATCCTGATTATATTACTATTTATGAGAAAACTACTGTTGTTATTCCAAGTTCATTAGATTCAGCCCAGACTGAGTTAGCGGAACTATTTAGGTACAAGCGTCGGGGTGTTGAAGTTATTGACC
This sequence comes from uncultured Candidatus Saccharibacteria bacterium, assembly GCA_964594755.1. Lineage (GTDB taxonomy): Bacteria > Patescibacteriota > Doudnabacteria > UBA920 > UBA920 > UBA920. Next base: position 19,884 of record CAZQMO010000009.1, read on the forward strand.
ATCATCGGTTTTATGAATTAACTCAACGAACTGTTCCATTGTGGGGTTTGAGCGAGTTATGGTTCTTGCATTCTGTAAATTATTCTGGCTTTCAGGTTTTTGATGCTTTCAAGAGAATCTTTGATTTGTTGGTTGGATTGGTTGGTAGTCTGGTAACGTTGCTACTATTTATTCCGATTGGTACTTTGATAAAGCTCAATTCCCAGGGACCAATCTTATTCACCCAAAAACGCGTTGGTCAAAACGGAAAAATCTTTACTTTGTACAAGTTTCGCTCAATGTCTGGTGAACAGAATAATACTTGGACCCAAGCTGGCGATAGCCGCATCACAGCAGTAGGTAAATGGCTACGACGATTACGGCTCGATGAGCTTCCCCAGTTTTTTAATATTCTTATTGGTAACATGAGCTTAGTAGGTCCAAGGCCTGAACAAGTGCATATTGTGGAACAGCTCAAAGCCCAAATTCCGTTTTATGATGAGAGGCATATTGTTAAGCCTGGGTTAACAGGTTGGAGTCAGTTACACGTTTATGCCAATGATCTAACCAGTTCAAAACAAAAATTACAGTATGATCTCTACTACATTAAACACCGAGGCCTAATGTTGGATCTTGAGATTATTTTGCGTACCGTTTTTCATATGCTGCGATTACAAGGCCAATAACTGCAAAAAATGTTATAATTTAAGTACTATGTTTTGGAAAATCCTAAAAATTGCTGGCATCGGGTTATTTGTTTTAATCACTCTTGGAGCGTTATGGCTTGCTATTGTGAATGCTCGTAAGAGTGCTCAGAGTAGGCAGATTGTTAAAGATTCCGCAGCTATCGCCGTAGCTTTAGAATATTTTTATGAAGACCAAAATCGGTATCCATCTACTGATGAGTTTTTGGATCAGAATATCATGCGACAGTATGCGGACAATTTCCCACCACAACAATTTGTTTCCGTTAACTGCTCTAGTAATTATGAATATGTGAATACTTTCCGCTCCGATTACGAATTGCGATTTTGTCTTCCTAAAGGAGTGGCTGGTTATCAGACAGGTTGGAATAGCCTTAATGCTCCCCAAAAATAATGCCTAGCCCAGATTTTTTGACTGCTTTATTGGTTTTTTGCTTCGGAGCGACCATCGGCAGTTTTTTAAATGTTGTGATATGGAGGCTACCTCGAGGCGAGCAAGTTAGCAAGGGTCGCTCACAGTGCCCTGATTGTCATAACAAACTTGGCCCTGCTGATTTAATTCCGTTTATCAGTTTTATTGTTTCAAAGGGCTGCTGTCGGTACTGTAGTAAACGAATTAGTAGCAGATACCCAGTCATTGAATTAATTACGGCTTGGTTATTTTTAATAAGTTACTATCTGTTTGTTCCTGCTAATATTTTGGACTGGCTGTTGCTACTACAGATGATGTTTATAATTTCGGTACTGATAGTCATTTTTGTAATTGACCTTGAGCACTATTTAATTTTGGATAAAGTTGTTTGGCCAGCCACCATTATAATTTTAGTGGTTAACTTGGGAATGGATTTATCTTTAAGCCCAGGGTTTTACTATTCTTTGACATTCAACTCAATCGTTGGAGCTTTATCTGGGTACACACCATTTTACTTGATTTGGAAAGTTTCCAAAGGAAAATGGATTGGGTTAGGGGATGCCAAGCTTGGCATGTTCTTGGGCGCCGTGTTTGGCTTCCCGCATGTTTGGCTCTGCTTCTTATTAGCGTTCTTTATAGGTACACTCGTGGCAATTCCATTGTTATTATCAGGCAGAAAAACTTTGAGCAGTAAATTACCTTTAGGAGTTTTCCTTGCTATTGCTGGGATCTTAAATTTATGGTTTGGTGAAGCTATGTGGACTTGGTATTTAAGGTTGATTGGCTTTGGGTTTTAGCGTGGTATAATTAATTAAAGGCTAAAATGACCAGAAACCAAAACAAATTTGAACAAGGATTTACTGTAACCGAGTTATTGGTCGTTTTTTTGATAATGATATTGATGGCTGGTTTAGGGATTATTAGTTGGAACTCCCAAACACCTCGCCGAAATTTAACTATCGCCCAAAATGAATTGACGACCAACATCAGAAAAATTCAAGGTTATGCTATATCTTCGCGAAATATTGAAGGTGTTAGCTCACCAAATTATTATGTAATGCTGTTTGATACAGCTACCCCTGGTCAATATCAGGTGAAAGCTATTGATTCTAATGGAGTTATTTCGGGTGCCTTAGAAACAGGTACCTTGCCCCAAGGCATTACCTTCTCTGAGCTCAGCGTTGTCGACCAAGACACAGGAGCAATAAGCACACCTGCATGCACATTTGTGATTTTCAATGTGATTTATGCCAAAGTGTTTATTGGTGGTGACGAGGGTTGCACAGACAATTATTTAGCAACTTTGGTTGCGGATCCTCCTAGCTTGGCCAGACAAGCAAATTATGATTTAGGAATTTCTATTCTGCATACTCAAACCTCTCAACTTAAAGGTGTTTATATTGATGGTGCAACAGGACGCGTGCAAACATATACACCTTCGGGAAAAAATTAGCCTAGATTATTTATGGTGAAATTAGAGCAGACACAAAATCACAAGCAAGCAGGACAGACTTTGGTGGAGACCATGGTCGCAGCTTTGGTATTGTCGCTCGGTATTGGAGCAGCGGTGAGTTTGGCGGTATATGGGTTAAGTGCGACCACAGGTGTGTCTAAGCAAATTATTGCTGTGGGGTTGGCCAGGGAAGGCTTAGAAGCTGTTCGGAATATGAGAGACACAAATTGGCTTAGAGGTAATTTATCGGCAAATTGTTACAATCATTTGACCGGCAATAGTGACGCCTATTGTTATACAAACTGGTTAAGCGGTGGTACTTATAATCTATATCCGACCTTGGGGGAAGCCACTTATTTCTTGGGTTTTGATTCTAGTGATCCCGATGAGCATGAATACTGGCGATTGATTCCTACCAGCTCTTTGTATGGACTAAACTACACACCATCTTCTTTGTCCGGTGGTATTTATTCTACCAATGGAGTATCTGGTGTCCCAGTAACCACTGCCACAGCTGGTTTTTCTCGCAGGGTAACATTAGCTTTAGATGATACCATTCCGCCTTTTAACCAAGATACCGGACCACGGTTGAGAGTTACTGTTGACGTTTGGTGGAATGATCGACGTTGCCCAGCAATGACTGTAAACCCGGACGACAGCGGTAGCTGCAGGATTACTTTGGAAACTTATTTGACTAATTGGAAGGACTATTAAGCATGAGAGAGTTTCAGCGTTCGCAACATAATAAACAGTTCGGCTTTACTTTGATGGAAATCATAGTAGCTACTGCTATTTTTGTCACCGTTGTGACTGCGGTGTTGGCTTTGTTTAATTATGTACTCCAAGTTAATCGTCGTGTTCAAGCAGTGCGGCAAGTAGCACAAGGGACTCGTGCCTTTACAGAAATTTTATCTCGTGAGATTCGCAATGGGCGCATTGGCTATCCAGATGTAGAGCAGACTCCATCGGGTGAATGTTTGGCAACTCGGTATGCTAGTGCCGAGAATCAGACTTTAACTATTATCCGCGCAGATGGTACTAGTACCTGTATGGTCTTAACCACAGAACAGGGTACTAACCGCGGTTTGCTAGTTTTGGAGCGTCGCAATCTGGCTGGTAATTTTTCTGATGAAATTATTAACCCGCCAAACTTTAGCATCAATCCCTCGACTTTTAGAATTATTGTTCGCCCAACTACGAATCCCTTTGGTCCTTCGAACAAAGGTATTCAACCAATGGTAACGATTTTAGCAGAATTTATTGTTTTTCCGGGCCAAGCAGATGAACAAGTTATTCCATATCAAACCACCATCTCTAGCGATGTTCATAACATTCCACCGCTCTAATATGACTTACAAAACCAATTCACAATCAGGCGTAGCCTTAATGATGTCAGTGTTAATTCTGGCTGCGATTACTGCTATTGCGTTTAGTTTATCTACAATTGTATTTATTGAATTGCGCGCTTCGCGAGATGTAGTACGTAGTGAGCCGGCATTATATGCCACTTTGGGTGTGACCGAGGAAGCCCTCTTTCAATATAAGCGATTCATTGATGCAAGCGTGTTTGATGTGGCTACTTGTTACCCGCAAATTCTGGAGGTCTGTGAATTAAATGGAGTGTCTTTAGATAGTCCTCTTCCAGAGATTTTAAGTGAATCAGAAGTGCCTTTAGTTAAGACAATCTTTGCCGGAGAAACTAAGGAGTTTCCGCTATTTTCAGTTTCTTGTCCTGTCCAAGATCCAGACTGCTCTTGGGATTCAGCAATTGGTGCGGTGAGTTTTGAGCTAGTTCCGGTAGGAAATGTAAACGCCAGCATTAATATTACTGCAGATTGGATAGACATTACTGGTACGCAAGGGACGACTACAATCGCAACAGGTATGAATGAAGGTAGTAATCGGGTTGATTGGCCAGTTCCTGTACTTACCAATCGCCAGTACATCGTCAAAATTACAAATACGGATATAGAACAGAATGCTCAGGTGAGCATTTGGAGTTATGATAGCGCCACCCCTTCTAAAACTAAAGGTTTGCCATTTGTAGCTTCTAAGGTGTTGAAGATTGTTGCTGATTATTCTGGTCTTACTAGAACTTATCGAGTAGATATCCCTATTGGTAATGTAAGTTTGGGTAGCGCCACAATCAATGATTTTGTTTATGTTGCAGATGACGTGCCTTTAGGGGCTACTACAGTTTCTGATGGTGATCCTTGGAACTGGGTCAGTAGTAACCCAACACCGTTTAGCGGTAGTTTGTCGCACCAGTCAGCTCTTGTCTCTGGCATTCATCAGCATTATTTCCATAGCTCTCCTACCACTATGGTGGTAAATACTGGTGATGTCATGGTGCAGTATATTTACATTGATCCTGCTAATCCTCCACGCCAAGTAATGATTCAATGGGGGTCCACAGCCGAGGCTTGGAACCACCGTGCTTACTGGGGTGAAAACCTTATTGGATGGGGAACTGATGGGACGTCCTCGCGACGTTATATGGGGCCATTGCCAAGTACAGGGAGTTGGGTACGTTTGGAGATTCCAGCAAGTCAGGTCGGGTTGGAGGGCCTCACAGTAAATGCGATGGCTTATACACTCTATGATGGCCAAGCTACATGGGACCATTCCGGTAAAAAACAATAACGATATTTAAAAACCGCCCTGTAGAGTTCAGGACGGTTTTTATTGTTATTTTTTTGGAATTTTGAGCTTCTGACCAACTTGGAGAATAAACGGAGCTTTGAGATTATTGATCGTGGCAAGCATGGTCCATTCAACATCATTATTCTTTGCGATACTGAACAAGGTTTCGCCTGGCTGGATTTGATATTCTACGAACAAATCGCTAGGTGAGATTTCGTCTGTCTGACCAAGAACTTGCGGACTGTTTTCGGTCGTAGTTTCTGGGTCAGAGAACAATAACCAACCAGCGCGGATGATAAGTGCAGCGCTGAGGATCATAAATATCCCACCGCTAATTTTGAAGAAATTGATTTGATTAGTATCGCGACCTACTCCCCAACGAAGTCGAGGCGCGAGCTTGATTTTGTTTTTACTGGACATCATAAGTGATGTATTTATTTTACAGAATCTTTAAGCTGTTGACCACTGACTTATCCCCACAATTTACTGGTTCAGTCTTTATTAAACTTAAAATGCACTCCTCAGCTGGCTCATAACTCGGTATAATACTTATATGCAGAAGTCAGAAGCCAAAAAGCGAATATTGCAATTGCGGGAGCAGATTGATGAGCTTCGTCATCGTTACCACGTACTAGATGATCCCAGTGTTAGTGATGATGTTTATGATTCTTTGATTCGTGAATTGCGAGGCTGGGAAGAGAAGTTTCCTGAATTTTACGACCCTGCTTCCCCAACTCATCGCGTTGGTGGTAAGCCGCTCGATAAGTTTGTCAAAGTTGAACATGCCTTGCCAATGCTATCCTTAAATGATGCTTTCGGGGTTGAAGAACTACGCGCTTGGGAAAATCGTATTCAGAAATTATTACCAGCGCAAATGAAACTGAGTTATTTCGCTGAACTCAAATTAGACGGCTTGGCAATTTCTCTAATCTATAAAGATGGATTATTGGTTCGAGCTGCCACGCGCGGAGACGGCAAGGTTGGTGAAGACGTCACCCAAAACGCTAAGACTATTAAAATGATTCCTTTGCGTTTACGCGGCACAAGAATACCTAAGCTTTTAGAAGTTCGGGGTGAAGTAGTGATGAGTAAAGCGCAATTGGATCGACTTAACAATGATTATGAAAAAGCTGGGAAGCCATTGTTGGCCAATACGCGAAATAGTGCAGCGGGTTCTATGCGTCAGCTTGATTCAAGTTTAACCGCGAGTCGTGGTTTAGACTTTTTTGCCTACGATATTGCCCGTGTGGAGGGCGCATGGCCAAATCCACAGTTTCATCACGAAGAGCATGAATTGCTGCGGAAGTTTGGATTCAAAGTTGATAAGCACGAACTTATCGCTAAGACTTTGGTAGAAGTAGAAAGTTTTATTGAAGCGGTTGAGAAGAGGCGAGCAAAGTTTAAGTATGGCACTGACGGAGTTGTAGTTTCAGTAGACGAACTCCTATTGCACGACAGGCTTGGGGTAGTAGGTAAAGCCCCAAGATTTATGGTGGCATATAAGTATCCAGCGGAGAAAGCTACTACTCGTGTGCTGGACATCCGAATAAACGTGGGTCGTACAGGGGTGTTAACTCCCTTTGCCGTTTTTGAACCAACTCTAGTAGCGGGCTCTACTATATCTAAAGCGACTTTGCACAACATGGATCAGATAAATCGGTTAGGGATTAAGATTGGAGATACTGTAGTGATTCAAAAAGCTGGTGATGTTATTCCAGAAGTGGTTGAAGTCCTGCCAAAACTCCGGACAGGGACAGAAAAAGCTTTTGTCATGCCTCGGCGTTGTCCGGTTTGTGATGGTAAGGTTGAACGCCGTGATGTTGGAGGTAAAGAATCAGCTGCCTATTATTGCACCAATTCAGATTGTCCAGCTCAGAATCAACGCGCCATAGAGCACTTTGTGAATGCGTTTGAAATTTACACGGTTGGTCCAAAAATTATCACTCGTTTCAAAGATGAGGGTTTGATTTCTGATGCCGCAGATTTATTTACTCTCGAGCCAGGTGATATTAATACTTTAGAACGTTTTGGAGAGAAGAGTGCAGAAAATATCATTGCTTCGATTCAACAGCACAAGAAAATTTCTTTAGCACGATTTATTTATGCGTTGGGAATAACTAACGTTGGAGAGCAAACCAGTGAAGATTTAGCAGAGCACTTTGGGAATTTCAAAAGATTGCAGGCGGCTTCAGCAGATGAGATTAACTCTATAGAAAATATTGGCCCGATTGTAAGCCAAAGCGTGTTTGAGTGGTTTAATCATAAAGAGAACCATCGTTTTATTGAGAAGCTTATCAGCAATGGGGTAGAAATTATTAATCCTGCTAAACGTGTTATTGGTCAATTAACCGGAAAGACATTTGTTGTGACTGGGACTTTAGAGTCCCTGTCTCGGGATGAAGCGAAGAAACGGATTAAAGCCGCAGGTGGTAAAATAACAGAGAGTGTGTCAAAGAAAACTGATTATGTCGTAGTTGGTGAAAATCCAGGATCCAAATTTAATAAGGCCAAATCTTTACAGATAACCATTCTGAACGAAAAGCAATTACTTAATTTGATCGCAAGCTAGGAATATGACATTTAGATTAACCCATACACAAAAAGGTTTTACTTTGGTTGAACTCCTAATCGTTATAGGTATTATGGGTTTATTGGCTGCAGTAATTTTTGTAGCCGTTGGTAGGGCTCGAGCTTCGGCACGGATTGCAAAGGCTCAAGCAGACTTGGCACAGTTCAGAACTGGAATTGAATTAATGGCATCCGATACAGGTAAATGGCCAAATGGTTGTCCGATCGAATCTTCGGCAAACCCTGAGGTGGAATTAAATCAACCAGCAGCTGGCTTAGCTAGTGCACCACCAGTCGGTGTGGTGGAATTGCCATGCGAGTGGACCGCAACCGAGGTGACCTATTGGAATGGACCCTATGCTGGCACTGCCAGTACTCTGGATCCTTGGGGGACGCCTTATTGGTTTGACGCGGATTATGTCCCAATGGGCTCTGAGGTCGTAGTTTTGCTATCCTACGGCCCAGATAAGACTAATTACACGCCGGACGATATTATATTGGTCATGCGGCAGGAATAGGCAGTGATTTGGCCAAAATTTCCAGGGAAAAACCCTTGACAAGCCAGCCTCTATATATTAGTATTGCTATAAGAATTGAAGCTTTAGAAATTTACCAGAAATATATGATAAATTCTTCATTAACCCTTAACACTCCGCGGTTTATGTAACTGGCAATTTTTGTCGCCGTTGCAAACCGCATTTGCGGTTTTTTTGTCGCCAAAATTCTTCATTTACAATTTCATATTTGGCCGACTTCTTTGTCGCCAGCTCCGTTCCTCGCTCACCGTAACTTTCATTACGCTTTGCTCGGTACTCGCTGGCTTCGCGAATTCGCCTCAAATCTGAAATTGTCCCGAACCTTATCATAGTTCAATTTCCAACTAGATATTTACTGCTCTCAGGTATGCTGCCATTCCATCTATACTTAGGGAACCAGGCCTGTCGTTACCGGATTTAAGAGCA
>CAZQMO010000010.1:0-20010 GCA_964594755.1 uncultured Candidatus Saccharibacteria bacterium
CGGGTATTTCCTGGTTAGGATCGTCACCAGGCAATGGTTCGGTGATTTCAGAGTTGGCTTGCTCATCCGTAGGAGCTGTGGCTTCGTTGCCGGTAAAGAATAGCCACCAGATTAACAGGCCAGCAAGTACTACAAGTATAATTATCCAAATTTGTTTCTTTTTCATAGTGATTTATTAATTGTAGATATATTATAGCACTATTTTGTTAGATATTGACAAAATACCGAAAATATGATATAGTAGTGGCAAACAAAGACCGAAATTCAAACTAAAAGGAGAGAAAAATGGGTATGGGTTACATTGATCCCTTGGTTGCAGAACGAATGGAAACTGATAATCCAGCAAGATCAACTTTTGATTTTGCCAAAATGGTGAAAGTTCCGTCGTTCACTAGTCCGAACGTTGGTCGCTTCCAGGCTATCCTGGAAAGCGTTGTATCGTCAAAGAGATATCTTGATGACGAGTACCAGTGTCCGATATGTGATAACAGTGCTTTTCCGTGCGGGTGCTTCAAAACACCAGCAATGGAGAACGAGGTTGATACCGCCATTCGCGACTACCGGGCCAAACGTTTTGATCCGTATCTGTATTTTGTCCAGGACAAGCTTTGTCTCTGGAAGACCAGCGAAGGCGACATCAAAGTCGCGCGTTGGGATCGCGAGAACGGCCGGGCAATTCGGGCAATTCTGTCCACGCCGCAACAGGAGCTGTATCAGGCGCTGCTTCAGCAACGGCTGTACACCCTGAATCTGACGCTCAAATAGAGCGTCGCGGGCGAAGTTATGATAACTTCGCCCTTTCTTTTTACCACCACATTTGGTGGTATTTTTTGTGCTAAAATATAGGAATGGTGATAGGAATTGAGGCCGAACGGGCCAATCATGGCGAAAAAACTGGAGTTGAGCATTATGCTAAACAGCTGATCCTCCATCTTGCCAAAATTGATTCAAATAACCGTTATATTTTATATCTTCGAACTAAACCAGAATCCTGGTTTTTGTCTTTACCTAAAAATTTTGAAGTCAAAGTAATGCCGTTCCCAATTTTTTGGACTCAGCTGAGGCTGTCATGGGAAATGATTTGGCACCGGCCGGATGTGTTGTTTGTACCAGCTTCCACTTTGCCGCTGGCTCATCCGCGCAGCGTTTACACCGAACACGACGTGGCTTGGATTTACTACCCGGAGATTTTTACGTTTTACATGCGCTGGTTCCATAGAATTTTTTCTTGGCTGGCGCGCACTGGCGCCACCAAAATTATTGCTATCTCCGAGGCCACTAAAAAAGATTTAGTTAATCATTACGGTGTTGAAACAAAAAAAATCTCTGTCGTACCGCATGGCTATCAGGTTACAGATGGAGTGAATAAGCAGCTTTCCAGCGAATTAAAAGCCAAGCTCCCAGAAAAATATATTTTGTTTCTTTCTACTATTCAGCCTCGTAAGAATCTTGTGGGACTAATTGAGGCTTTCGCTGATTTAAAAAATGAACATCCAGAATTACCCCATAAGCTAGTTGTGGTTGGTGGCAAAGGCTGGAAGTACGAAGAGAGTTTGCAGGCTATTGAAAAGCATCAAGATATCGTCACATATCTTGGCCGGGTGAATGATGATGAGCGCTGGCCAATTTATGCGAACGCCGATCTGTTTGTGAATGCTAGTTTCTACGAAGGCTTTGGAATGTGGATTTTGGAGGCCTTTGAATGCGGTACTCCTGTGGCGGTTTCTAATATTTCCAGTTTGCCGGAAGTTGGCGGTGATGCCGCGATTTATTTTGATCCTCACAAAAAATCAGAAATCAAAGACGCCATTTATAAAGTGCTTAGCCAACCTGAATTCAAGCAAGAGCTTATTCAAAAGGGCAGGCAGCGCCTTCAAGACTTCAGCTGGGAAAAATGCGCAAAGCAAACCTTGGAAGTTCTAACGACAGCAGGAGAATAATATGCAAAAAATTCTTTACAACAAAATTTATTTAACAATTGCCTTAATAATTTTGTGGCAATTGATTTCTATCGGTTTATTAGCCACCGGTGTTTGGCCGTTCTTGGTAGTCTGGATTAACCTAGCAATAATTGCAGCTGCAATTGTAGTGTTACCAAAAGCGGATGCCCTCGGTTTATTCTTACTATCCTTGCCGTTTATGGTCGTAATTCCAGAAGGGATTGTTCCTAATATGCCGATGTGGCGTCCCCTAAGCGCGTGGCTGATTTCGGTCGTGGCAGTCAAATATTTAATTTCAGTTTGGCGCAAAGATGTTTCTATATTCGCAAACATCAAGCAGCAGGCGTTAGATTTTTACCAGAACAAGCTTAATAAATGGGATTTGTGGCTGGTTGCCTTAATCGGGATTGCAGCTGCTTCATTGCTGGTTGCAGACTTCGCTGCACACGGTCTAAAACAGATATTGTATTTGCTTAACGTATATTGTATTTACTTGGCTGCATTGCTGGCAGTTGCGGATAATGATGACTGGGCCAAGACCGTCCGTTATTTTAAGTACTCGCTGCTATTAACGGTTTTGCTTGGCTTTGTGCAATTCTTTGCCACTTTCTTCACCCAACCTTATATTTTTTGGCAGTACTGGGCAACCTTGGTATCGGCAGTTTATTACGGACAGCCGCTGGCTCAAGTTTTAGCTTATTCAAATTCTTGGTTTAGCGCCGAAGGTGGAAATAGTTCGCTGCGAATGTTTGGAATCTTGCAAGATACGCATGCGTTCGCCGTGGTAGCGATTTTTGCTTTAGCAATCTGGTGGGCAAAAGCTAAAGTCACAACAACCAATACTAGAGTACGGCAAATCTTTAGAGATCAACCCAAATGGTATTGGGCGGGGTTAATCGCGATTTGTTTCGCCATAATTGCTAGTGGTACACGCGGCGCTTGGGTAGCGATGGTTATTCCGATTAGTGCAGTTACATTAATGATTTATAAATTCAAAGCTCGGTTGCTAGGTGCGTTGCCTTGGTTATCTTTCACAATAATTATTCTATTATTTTTGTTTTCACCTTGGATTACGACAGGCTTTAATTGGCTTCGCTCGGTTGCAATTGAAGATAACATTTTAAAACGCGTGGTGAGTGTGTACGACCTTCGTGAAGACTCTAATGTGGGCAGATTAGAAATTTGGAAAGATAGTTTTAAGTACAGCTTAAGTCATCCACTGGGTACAGGTTACGGAAACTTTATTACTACCCTCGTAGATGTTCCCGAAGGTTCAACTTTCGAAGAAGTTTCGGCGGACAAAAATCTTCGCTATAATTTACCTCAAAAGTTTATTACCGCCCACAGTCTATATTTACATATCTTAGTTGAGCTGGGCTTAGCTGGCTTGATTATCTTTTTGTTGTTTTGGTGGAGTGTGGCCAAACAGCTATGGCAAGCTGTCTCCGAATCGCAATTCGCTTTTTCTGTACTCAACTTGTTCTTTGTTGCTGTTGGAATTGCTTTGTTGTGGCTGTTGGCTTATGGCCTGTTTGATGTTACTATTTTTAATGAACGAGTATTGCTTTACTTAATGACCATGTTGGCATTGCTTAATGTTGCTCTAAGAAATAAACCTCGAACTTTGTTTTAATATATGGACGAAAATAATCACACTCCTGTAACGGCTCCAGAGCCGATTACTCCTACCCCTGTAGAAAATCCAGTTCCCCAATCCAGCCATACACAGCCAAGACATCCGTATCGCAATTCTGCGATTATGTATTTAGTGGTGATTTTGCTTTTGTTCGGAGTGTTTAGGCTGGGTTACGGCGCAGGTCAAAGCGGTTACGCTTTTGACTCAAAAGAATTTAAAATCGTTAACCGCACCGGGGAAACAATAAATGTAGATTATGGTTTGTTATGGGAAGCTTTAGATGTTGTAGGTCGAAAATATATTGACCGTGATCAAATTGATCAGCAACAAGTTTTGTACGGTGCCATTTCTGGAGCAGTTCGAGCTGCTGGTGATGAATATACTGAGTTCTTTGACCCAGAGACATTGGCGCAATTCAAATCAGACTTACAGGGAAGCTTTAGTGGTGTCGGGATGGAAGTTGGGAAGCGCGAAGGAAACATTGTAGTCGTGGCTCCTCTAGACGATAGTCCTGCTGCGCGTGCTGGCTTACGGCCTGGGGATGTGATTTTGAAAGTCAATGATGAAAGTATTTTGGATTGGAATGTTGATGAAGCTGTAAATAAAATCCGTGGTCCAGCCGGTAGTCAGGTTCGGCTAACATTGTATCGGGAAGGTGACGATGGTCCGTTTGAAGTTACGATTACTAGAGAGACCATTGAGATTAGGAGTGTTAAAGTGACTTATCAAGAACGAGAGGGGCGAACTGTTGCTGTAATTAAAATTTCCCGGTTTGGAGATGATACTAAGCGGCTTCTTGATATTGCGATTGCAGAGGTCCGCACACGAGGTGTTGCCGGGTTAGTCATTGATTTGCGCAATAATCCTGGTGGTTATTTAGAAACATCAGTCGAAGTAGCATCTGAATGGTTACCTTCTGGTACCTTAGTGGTTCAAGAAGCACGCAGTGATCAAGATGTAATCAACTTTACTTCCACTGGTGCAAATCGGTTAGGTAACTATAAGACCACGGTTTTGATTAATGGTGGCAGTGCATCAGCCTCAGAAATTTTGGCCGGTGCTCTCAAAGACAATGGTAAGGCGACATTAATTGGTAATAAGAGCTTTGGAAAAGGTAGTGTTCAAGAGTTAATCTCGTTGAGCAATAATACTGCTGTTAAAGTTACGATTGCTAAATGGATTACCCCTTCTGGCCAAAATTTAAATCAGGGTGGGTTGAATCCAGATATTGAAATTGATCTAACCGCAGAAGATTATGAGAATCAAAGAGATCCACAACTCGACCGCGCAGTTCAAGAGGTCTTAAATTAGTTGGGACAAGATTTATAAAATAAAAAGACGGCTCTGTTATGGAGCCGTTTTTTTAATTTTTGGTAACAGTACATTCCAAGTGAGTTGAATACCCCACATGATTACCACTGCAAAAGCCCAAGATAATAGGGTGATGGTTGCGACGCTAACTGCGGTAGTTAGAATGGCAATTACGCTGCTATATTCGTAATACCAAGGCATAGCTCCCTCCTTTGCAAACTTCTTGATTTTCGATAGAATATTACTATGAAGAAGCTTACAGCACAAGAGCTGCGTACGAAATGGCTCGAATTTTTTAAATCTAAAAATCATACAATTATTCCTTCTGCTTCACTAGTTCCGGAGAATGACCCTTCGGTTTTATTTACTATGGCAGGTATGTTTCCGTTGGTGCCTTACTTGATGGGACAAGAACATCCTGGTGGTACTCGTGTGGCCAACATTCAAAAGTGTATTCGCACGATTGATATTGATGAGGTTGGCGACAATACTCACCTCACGTTTTTTGAAATGATGGGGAACTGGAGCTTTGGTGATTATTTCAAAAAGGAAGCCATTGAATGGAGCTATGAATTCTTAACAGATGAACAATGGCTGGGTATTCCATTGGATCGCTTGGCGTTTTCTGTTTTTGCCGGGGACAACGACGCGCCGTTTGATGAAGAAAGTTATGAACACTGGAAGCGTTTAGGAATTCCCGAAGCTCGCATTGCCAAGCTACCTAAAGAAGACAACTGGTGGATTGCTGGTGAAACCGGTCCATGCGGGCCAGATACAGAAATGTTTTACTGGATTGATGATGGTACTCCAGCTCCAGAAAATTTCCAAGAAACCAAAGATGACAAGCGCTGGGTAGAAATTTGGAATGACGTGTTCATGCAGTTTGAAAAGAAATCAGATGGCACTTTAGTGCCTCTTGAAAAGCAGAATGTTGATACTGGTATGGGACTTGATCGCGTGATTGCAGTTTTAAATGGCCACACCTCTGTTTATGACACAGAGTTGTTTACAGGAATGTTTAATGTGATTGGTTTGTCGCAAGATGTTTTGAGTGGTGATGAAGTGCGTAAAGCGCGCATCATTGTTGATCATATTCGCGCTGCGGTGTTTATTGCTGGTGATGGCGTAGTGCCGGCTAACAAAGAACGCGGCTATATTTTACGTCGCTTACTCCGCCGCGCTATGGTTTATGCCAAGCTATTAAACTTGCAAGACAATTGGTTGAAAGCTTTGATTGGTAAAGTCATGGAAGAATACAACGAAGCTTATCCGGAAATGATTACTAACAGCGAAGCGATTTTTAAAGTCATCGAAGATGAACAATCAAAGTTTGGAAAAACTTTAGAAAAAGGATTGAAGGAATTTTCTAAATTATTTGAGCGACAAGGACAGCTTTCTGGAACAGATGCATTTAATTTGTATCAGACATACGGCTTCCCACTAGAACTAACAGAAGAATTAGCGGAAAGCAGTGGTCAGGAAGTTAACCGTGAAGAATTTGCCAGTGAGTTTAAAAAGCACCAGGATTTATCTAGAACAGCTAGCGCGGGAACTTTTAAAGGTGGACTCGCAGATCATTCCGATATTGTTGTTCGTTATCACACCGCGACTCACCTAATGCATAAAGCGCTTCGTGATGTGTTAGGAGAAGATGTTTGGCAAAAAGGTAGTAACATCACTGCCGAACGCACGCGCTTTGATTTTACTTATCCGCAAAAAATGACAACGGAGCAAATTAAAGCCGTGGAAGATAAAGTTAACGAATGGATTGCGCTTGATGCTGAGATGAAACAAGAGATGATGCCGCTAGAAAAGGCGAAAGAACTTGGTGCAATTGGTTTGTTTGGTGAAAAGTACGCCGATACTGTGTCTATATATACTGCAACAGACAAAAATGGAAATGTTATCTCACGTGAATTTTGCGGTGGCCCACACGTTGAACACACTGGGCTAGTTGGTAAATTCAAAATAGTCAAAGAAGAAGCTGTTTCTGCCGGCGTCCGCCGCATTAAAGCAACAATTGAGTAAATATTGAACTACAGTTTATCTGAATGGTGTATGCTATCTTCTCCCTCTCCTCTTTGAGGAGGGGCTAGGGAGGAGTATGCTTAAGCAATATCAAAGGTATCTACGTAGAAACCTTACTCCAGCCGAGCGATTATTTTGGAGCAAGATTAGAAGCAGACAAATTAATAACTTAAAGTTTAGACGCCAGCATATAATAGGAAAGTACATAGTTGATTTTTACTGCGCAGGGGTGAAATTAGTTATTGAAATTGATGGCGATACTCATGACGGCAGTCCTGCTATTGATTCTGATTTGAGACGCACACGATTTTTGGAGTCTTTAGGTTATAGAGTTATAAGATATAATAATAGTAATGTATTAAAGAATATTGATGGAGTAATTCAGGATTTGATTAATCAAAATCAACCCCCACTTAACCTCCTCCTAGAAGGGGGAGGGGAAACTGAGAAATAAAAACCTCCTGCTTCGCTAAAGCTACGTAGGACAAGAAAATGCAAATTAAATTTTACAATACGCCGGAGCCAGAAGAATTTCGAGACATCAGTCATGATCGTCCCAATTTTTTGGATTACAAACCAGATTTTGTGTTGCTGAACAAACTGCAGCACAAATATTCTAGTTACAAGAAAATGATAGTGATTGGTCATGGTGGTAGTATCACAACCTTCGCTGGTTTATTCGGGGCATTAAAATCTAAATCAACCAAGCAGGTGTTTTTGGTTAGTACCAATGACCCTGATTATTTATCCGAAGTTAAAAAGGAAACTAATCCTCATGACACTATTGTTGTGGCAGTGAGCAAATCTGGGGAAACTGTCACGCAGTTAGAAGCAATACTTCAATTTGTAGATTACCCAATGGTGATTATCACTGGCGCCGCTGGTCCGTTAGCGGAAATAGCCCACAAACTAAATGCCGAAACTGTTGTGCATCCACCGATTGGTGGTCGCTTCAGCGGTTTTACTGAAGCAACACTCGTTCCAGCCGCTCTCTGTGGTTTTGATTGTGAGAAGATTTATAACGGCGGTCAAGCTGTTTTGCAACAGTTTAACGAAACCAATCCAGCTTTCCAAGCAGCAAGTATCTTTAATCAACTCGAAGGTCAAGGCATTGTGGATGTGTTCATGCCTTTTTACTCTAGCCGATTATTTCCATTTTCTAATTTGATTGTTCAGTTGTGTCACGAAAGTTTTGGCAAAGAGGGGAAAGGGCAAACTTATTTCGCACACGAAGCTCCGGAGAGCCAGCATCACACCAATCAAAGATTCTTTGGTGGCCGCAAAAACATCGCCGGATTTTTTGTAAGCAGTGCAAGTTCTCAGACAGATTTGCAAACGCATGTTCCGGAAAATTTACAATCTGTTCCACTCAAAGAACAAACTTTGAGTGTGCTAAATGATATTCCGCTTCAAGATGCTCTGCAATTCGAACGGGAGGCAACTCTAGCTGATGCCAAAATGCAGAACATTCCAATGGCAGAAATCATTCTCGAAGAAATTAGTGAACATCACTTAGGTGGGTTAATCGCTTTTTGGCAGTTGTACGCTGTTTATTCATCGCTCTTGCGAGCGGTAAATCCTTATGATCAGCCCCAGGTAGAAAGCAGTAAAAAGATTAGCTTTGCCAAGCGAGAACAATATAAAGGTGAAATTTAACTACTTCTTTTAAAAGCAGCTCTGAGCTGCTTTTTTCTTGTTTGCCAGCAGCCCTAATTTTTCGTATGATAAGAAAACGAAAGCTATTTCTGCATGAAAACTATCTATTTAAATCTGGAAGACGACGTTGCTAAAACTATAGCCAAAATCAAGGCGCAAAAAGGCGAAGAAGTCGTACTGGTTATCCCAAAAGACAGCTATCTGTTAGGCGACAGCATTAATCTGCGATTGCTCAAAAAACAGGTTGATATGCTCGGCACTAAAGTGTCGGTTTTAACTATGGACATTACTGGTAAAATGTATGCCCGTGAAGCCGGGTTCCCGCTAAAGCGATTGCCAAAAGTGTCGGCCAGTAAATCTTTCTCAGATATCCGTACCGGTGGTGGTACTAGAATTTTCAAACCTCAAGAGGTAGATGATACACCAGAGCCGGTTGCTCCAAAGCCAACTGTAAAAAAGAAGGTTCAGAGAGCTGCAGCTTTAGCTGGGGCAGCGGTGGCAGCGCCAAAAATAAATTCATCCAAGGTCTATAAATCAAAAAAACAAGTTACTGCCGACAACTTGCCTTCGGATTGGTTAATCGAAGACTCTGGGGAAACAAAACCACTGTCTGAAAATGTTTATATGCCACCAAACAGTGGCGCAAAGGATATGCCACGTAAGCGCGCTTACTGGAAGTGGGCAATGGGCTTCGTTACTGTCAGCATGATTGCCGTTTTGGTTTTGGTGTTGGTAGTGCTCCCTTCGGCAAGTGTGACGGTTTATGCTAAAGCACAAAACGTAGCTCGGGATTTGGAAGTGACGATTAATAGTAATGCTTCTGCGGTTGATGCCAGTCGGCTAACTTT
Source organism: uncultured Candidatus Saccharibacteria bacterium (assembly GCA_964594755.1). Classification (GTDB taxonomy): domain Bacteria; phylum Patescibacteriota; class Doudnabacteria; order UBA920; family UBA920; genus UBA920. Next base: position 9,420 of record CAZQMO010000010.1, read on the forward strand.
GCCTGCGACATCGGTAAGTGAAACCAAAGAAGTTTCAATGTCGTTTGATGTAAACGGTAAAAAAGAGGTTGGTGCCAAGGCTCAAGGGCGCGTGGCATTATATAATCTGACCGGTAGTCCGTTGAACCTTCGTGCCACCACAACTGTACTTACAGTCGGAAGCCGTTCTTATTACTTCACTGCTGATCAAAATAATATTAATGCTTTAGAAAGTGTCAACAGCGACCAGAACGCAACAGTCGCAGACATTATTGCTGGTGATGGCGGGGAAGACTTTAATTTACCTGCTGGAACTCGAATGGAAATTAATAACCAAGCTTTTGGTAGTCAGCCGCAACGCTTGTATGCTAAAACAGTGACTCAGGTTGTTGGAGGTTCATCTCGCTTCATCTCCGTAATCTCTACCGAAGATGTAACTGGCGCACAAACATCTTTGATCAAGAGTGCTGTAGATGAAATCAACCGTGGCTTAGATGATAATCGCAAATTAGTAGAAGGCGCGTATGCAGTTGATCTGCAAAATTTTGTTACTGACAAACCCGAAGGTACAGAAACTACCACTTTTAACGCCAGCGCTACTGTCGTGATTAGGGGACTAGCGTTTGATGATTCAGAGTTGCGGGAAATGGTTCGGGGTCGTCTTACTCAAACCTTAGGTGATGACAAGACTCTTCAGTCGATGGAAAAAGATGTGGTGGTGAATAAAATTGGTAAGTTAGACTACGAAGCCGGGTTGATGCAGTTGTCTATTCATTATGAAAGCAAAGCGCTTCCGAGTATAGATGAAACAGCTTTAGCTTCCATCCTAGCTGCTAAATCGCAAGGTGAGGCAGAAGATATTTTACTAGACAATCCAGATATTGAGAGGGTAGATATGAAATTAGCACCAAGCTGGCAAAAATCCTTCCCCCGCGTTAGCTCTAAGATTAGGGTAGAAGTAGTTAAGTAGACCTTCATTAGGATTATTTTCCTTGATTTAGTCAAGATTTTGGCCTATTTTTGTTGACAAAATAATATTCTGTGTTAAAATTAGGGAAATTCAGTAACCACAAGAATACCAAGAATTTGGGTAGTTCCGAACAAAATCAGACTATTGAACTAGAGGGTAAAGTCATTGAGAGTTTACCTAATACTGTTTTTCGCGTTCAATTAGACTCCGGTCAGATCATTCTAGGACACTTATCTGGCAAGATGCGCCTTCACAGAATCCGCGTATTGCCTGGAGACAAAGTCCTTATGGAGGTAACTCCCTATGATCTTTCTAAGGGTCGTATCACTCGAAGATTAAAATAGTTTGAATCGGCACACTCCGCCAGCTGGCGGAAAGTGAAGCCGTGGAAACCCTGTTTCCTCAATTGGAGCCTTTAAGGCGCTAAGGATAAATTTTATGAAAGTTAGAGCATCTGTAAAACCTATGTGTAAGAAGTGCAAAATCGTGAAGCGATTTGGTCGTGTTTACGTTATTTGCGAGGTGCCTAAGCATAAACAGCGCCAAGGCTAACTCCTTTGTATTAAGGAGCGCTAGGCGTTTTTATTGTTATTAATTTCTGATCTATGGCAAGAATTGCCGGAGTAAATATTCCAACCGAAAAAAGAATCGAAGCATCCCTCCAGTACATTTATGGTGTTGGTGCAACTTTAGCCAAGAAAGCTTTAGCTGAAACTAAAGTTAATCCTGATACTCGTACTAAAGATTTAAGCGATGCAGAGTTAGACAAGCTTCGTGAATATATTGATAAGAATTTTAAGACTGAAGGTAACTTGAAACAGCAAGTTTTGCTCAATATCAAGCGCCTGAAGGAAATTGGTTCTTACCGCGGTACTCGTCACAGCAAAAGTTTGCCAGTTCGTGGTCAACGAACTAAGACTAACTCTCGTACCCGTCACGGTAACGTTCGTCGAACTGCTGGAAGCGGCCGTAAGAAAGCTGATAGCAAGACCTAATTTTTCACTTAATCTCTAAATCATGTCTGATAAAGAACTTACAACTGAAGCAACTGAAACCACAGCTACCGAAACTCCGGTTGCTACTGCTGATGTTGCTGCAACTGAAGGCGTAGGTGCTGCGACTGATATTTCTAGCAAGATTAAGTCTGGTAAGAAAAAGAAGTCTAAGCAAAAGATTGGTAAAGGCAAAATCTTTATCAACTCTACCTATAACAACACTATTATTTCAGTAACTGATATCAACGGTAATGTAGTTGCTTGGGGTAGCGCTGGTAAAGCTGGCTTCAAGGGTTCCAAGAAATCTACTCCTTATGCTGGTGGTAAGACTATGGAAGATGTACTAGCTCGCGTAAAAGATCGTGGTTTACAGGAAGTAGACATTTTTATTAAAGGTATTGGCAGTGGCCGCGAACAAGCAATTCGTGCTCTTCTCGGCGCTGGCTTAACTGTTTTGAGCATTAAAGATCGTACTCCGTCTCCACACGGTGGTGTTCGCCCTAAGAAAGTACGGAGAGTCTAATATGAGATATACAGGACCAAAAGTTAAGAGAGCACGTCGCTTAGGATTTGCTTTCACTGACAAAGACGCCAAGATTTTACAAAAGCGTAATTTCGCACCTGGTCAACACGGCCAGAACCGCGTCCGTATTTCTGAATACGGTACTCAGTTGCGCGAAAAGCAAAAGGCGAAGATTAATTACGGTGTAACTGAACGCCAATTCTTGCGCTATTTCGAGAAAGCTTCCAACAAGGAAGGTGTAACTGGTGATCATTTGTTAGCTTTGTTAGAACTTCGTTTAGATAACATTGTTTACCGCTTAGGCTTTGCTGCAACCCGCGCTCAAGCTCGTCAGTTGGTAAACCATGGTTTCTTTGAAGTTAACGGCAAAAAAGTTGATATCCCTTCTTATGCTACTCGCCCTGGTGACGTAATTTCCGTCCGCGAGAACAAGAAGAATTCTAAGTACATGCAAACTCAGAAAGAAATTCTTAAGAACTACAAGAGCCAAGACTGGGTTGAACTCAAGGCCGCAGATTTCTCTGGTAAAGTGTTGTCTAGTCCAACTCCAGAACAAATCGGCAACTTAATCGATACGCAGCTGATCGTTGAACATTACAGCCGCATTTAATACTAAGCTTTAATCCCTAACGGGAACTGAACTAATTAATTAACAACATTAAACGCAGCTTCAAGAACATTGTCCAAAGCGTTTAGTGAAAGGTGCAAATATGCAACCCATTCCATTACCGAATCATGCCAAGATCCAACATTTGGATGGCAATCAATATGAGGTGACTCTGGAACCATTGTACCCAGGTTACGGTGTGACAATTGCTAACGCGCTTCGTCGCGTGCTGTTGTCTTCTATGCCAGGAGCTGCGGTTACTGCGGTAAAAATCAAGTTTGCCGACCACGAGTTTTCCGCGATTCCTAATGTAAAGGAAGATGTGATTCAAATTATTTTGAATCTTAAACAGCTTCGTTTGCGCAGCTTCTCTTTGGAGCCAGTGCGCTTGAGCTTAAAAGCTAAAGGCGAAGGTGTAATCACTGCAGATATGATCGAGAAATCTGATCAAGTAGAAATTGCTAATCCTGAATTGTACATCTGTACTTTAGATAGCAAGAACTCAGACCTCGACATGGAATTGATTGTTGAGCAAGGTCGCGGTTACGAACCAGTTGAAGTTCGTGAAAACCAAAACCTTGAAGCTGGTATGCTTGCTGTAGATGCTATTTACACTCCAGTTCGCAGCGTGTATTATGATGTGTCCAACGTTCGCGTTGGTGGTATGACCAACTTTGATAAGTTGGTACTCCGTATGGAAACCGACGGTACGATTACTGGCGGTGAAGCCATTGATATCGCTTCTCACATCTTAGTTGACCACTTCAGTATGATGTTTAACAGCGAAGGTGATGAACGTCTTCAAATGATGCAAGAAGCTGCGACTTTGCAAGAAGCTGCTCTTGCAGCTGAAGAAGCCCCAGTTGAAGCCGCTCCAGAACCCCAGGCAGCTGAAGGTAGTCCAATCGACGATACTACATTATCTAACCGTGCTAAGAACGCGCTACAGAAGTCTGGTATCACTACTATCGAACAGCTTCGCACTATGACCGACGAAGATATCAATAACATTCCAGGTCTAGGTGAGAAGACTATCGCAGAGATCCTTGATTTATTAGGCCGCACCGCATAAAACTCACTTAAAGATTTAATTAATATTATGAGACATCGCAAGAAGAAAAAATTTGGTAAGGGAACTGATCACCGCAGAAAGCTGTTGCGCTCTTTAGCATCGTCTGCAATCTTGTACGAGCGAATTGAGACCAGCTACAGCAACGCCCGCGCTGTAAAACCTTATTTAGAAAAGTTGATCACCCGCGCCAAGGAAAACTCTTTGCATAACCGTCGTTTATTGCTCTCGAAATTGTCCCGCAACGCCACTGCGAAAGCTTTGGAAGTTTACGGTCCAAAGTACGCAGAACGTAATGGTGGTTACTTGCGATTGACTAAGCTTAATAATCCTAAGGCTGGTGCCAGCAAAGCTGTCCTAGAATTTGTAGAATAATATGAAGACTCAAAAGATTACCATCCCAAAAGTTAATGAAGTAACCCGCTCTTGGTATCAAATTGATGCCTCTGGTCAACCAATGGGCCGAGTTGCTACTCGCATTGCCAACATTTTGCGCGGCAAGAACAAGCGTTCCTTTACTCCTCACATGGATATGGGTGACTTTGTAGTCGCTATCAATGTTGATAAGCTTAAGTTCACTGGCCGCAAGATTGAACAAAAGAAGTATTACAGTCACAGTGGTTATTTAGGTGGATTAAAGACCAAGCACCTTAAAGATGAAATCGTTCGCAATCCTGAACAAGTTTTGCGTCGCGCAGTATTTTCTATGCTTGATGAAATTAAGTTCCGCAAGACATTAGTATCTCGTTTGAAGCTCGTTAAGGGTGACAAGCATTCTTTCAAGATTGATAAGGAATTAAAGTAATATGGTAACTAAAAAAACTCCAGCCAAAAAAACTCCAGCCAAGAAGGCTGTAGCTAAAAAGACAGCTGCTAAGAAAGTTGTTCACAAGACGGAAGCCGAAGCGGAAGCTCTGAAAGCAGTAAAGCCAGCTCACACCAAACCAGCTTCTGGCAAATACATTTTTGCCACTGGCCGTCGCAAAACTGCGGTTGCCAACGTTCGTTTGTTTGGTGGTAGCGGTGATATGGTTGTGAACAAGAAGCCTTTTGAAACCTATTTTAAAGATAAGACTCAGCAAGAAACCGCACTCCGTCCATTAGCGATCACCGGTTTAGTAGGCGAGTACCACTTTACAGCGCACATCAATGGTGGTGGTCGTACTTCTCAAGTTGAAGCACTTCGTCATGGTGTAGCTCAAGCTTTAGCATCACTCTCCGAAGATATGCAAAAAGTTCTAAAGAAGAATGGCTTTCTAACTCGCGATGACCGTAAGAAAGAACGTAAGAAGCCTGGGTTAAGGGGCGCACGCAGAAGTCCACAATGGGCTAAGCGCTAATTGACTTATCAAACAGCTTAATTTTTTCAAAAAAACCATCCTTATTGAGGATGGTTTTTGATTTTGCAGACTGTTGTCACCCAAGAGTTATAAGCCATATGAGAAGAGACTGAGCCCTTGTTGATAACTTCTTTTAATTGAAACCGTATGGCGCTATAATATGAGTATTAAGTCATTAAAATCCATAATTATGAATATAAAACGTATTTGGGCTATGGGATTTGTTGCTGTAATATTGGCTGTCTCTGGGCTATCAGCAGTTAATCCGGCTCAGGCTAGTAGTAGTTCTTCATCAGCTCCAATTTTAGAAAAGGCGAAAGCGGTAAACACAGGTGGTACTTCTGCATTTGAAGCTGGTGACAGTATCCTGTTAAAATTTTCTGAAACCACAAATAAATACCCCGTCAACGCTTCTAATATTATGGATGTGTTTAACCTATCCGGCGGAAAAAGTTTCCTAGATGGTTCTGGGGGATTGGGAGGTGCTGAATGGAGTGATGATGGTGAGGAACTGGTAATTATCTTATCCGATGCTACTTCATTACCTAATGTTAAAGTTGGGGACGTAGTTTCAATTAAAGGAAATAGTATTACCGACTTAGATAATCAACCCTTTTTAGGACGTACAGAAATAAAAGGTAACTTTACTTCAACAGACGATGACTGTATAGATGATCGGCTGAGCGTCACAAGAGATGATGACGATGATGACGACAGCGATGATAGTGACGACGACAAGAACAAAGATGACGACAGCGATGATAGTGACGACGACTGTGATGAACATCGCGGCGAACATGGTAAATTCCGTTGTGGGCACGGTCTCCAGAATGGCCGATTGTATAAACTGGCTGATTCACCGACTGTGTATCTCATGGCAGCGTGTAAATTAAAGCCTTTCCGCGGCGAAGCTGCGTTTAAGTCTCGAGGACATAAGTTTCAAGAAGTTCAGGTTTTAAGTGCATTACCAAACACCGTGACTGTAGTTGATGAACCTGTGGTGCCAGCAGAGGGGACTTTAGTTAAAGGCTCTGATGCAACTGTCTGGTTTGTATCTAAAAACGGCAAACGCAAAGGTTTTACAAGTGCCACTGTGTTCACTGCCTTAGGATTTAAATTCGACCAAGTAGATCAAATCTCCGACAGCGATCTTAATACTATCCAAACTGATACTGAATTAGTAGATGATTCTTCTACACACCCCGATGGGGCTTTGATTAGGTGTAGTGCCTCACCAGCCATCTTTTTGGTGAGTAAACAGCTTAGATTCCCATTCGCTAATATTGAAGCCTTTACTAAGCGCGGACATCGATTTGAGCATGTCTTGATTGTAGATTGTAATAGGTTTAGCTACAAAGAGGCACCTGCGATTACTCAGTAACTTAAATTAAATCTCTGACCCCTTCGGAAACGAAGGGGTTTTAGCTTACCTTCCTTAATTATCCACAAAAATATCAACAATTTTATACACAGATCTTTCTCGCCTCAGATTGTATGAGGGGAATTTTGTAATTTGCTATTATTTTAAGAGGAGTTTATAATAATAGCAGTTAAACTTGACAGAAATTGTGATTGGTCGTACAATCATAAGATTTATCATTAATCAGTAAATCCGAATTAGTCGCTACTGTTTTTTAGGCAAATCAGCTTGTCTACGAGATAGAGGCGATTGATTCTCAAACAATTAAGGAAATATATGAATAAGTATGGAATTTCTGAGGCCAAGTCTTCTATCGGCTTCAAAACACATGCAGTTCCAAATCGCGCGCTGGGCGAAGCAAAGTCACTCCGTGGCTGGGTGCTTCGAGGCGCTGTTTTAGTTTCTGCATTCTCAATGGTTTTCTCAGCTTTTGTGCCAATGAATGTGGCATATGGAAGCAATGATAAGGATAAAGATACAGACAAAAAAATTGAAATTTGTCACGCGACAGATTCTCATACAAATCCATACGAAAAAATTGAAATTGCTAAGAGTGCAGTTTTAAGCGCGCATGGTGATCACACTGGACCAGTTTGGTTTTCAGGAATAGATGATGAATGGGGTGACATTATTCCTCCTTTTGATGATTTTACAGGCTTAAACTGGAATGATGATGGTAAGAAGTTTTATGATAAGAAAGACTGTGGCGGCGAACAAGTTTTAGTTTGTTTGCTAGACGGTGGAACTAAGTTATTTAGCGGTAAAAATGCTAAAAAGGATGCTGATAAGTATGTGAAAGATAATTCAGGAACGTACATTTCAGATAATGGTCGTTGTGGTGATGTGGACGGATGTGATACAGATTTACAGACTACGAACACTAACGAAGACTGCCCAGACCCTTGTGACGAGCTCGTAGATCAGCCACAGTTAGATACTGCTTTAGTAGATAATCCAGAAGCACAAACTAATATTGTTATTCCTAATCCTTGTCCGCCACAGCGTGTACCGCTTACGGTTGTAAAGTTATGGCAAGACCAACAAGGTAACAACTTACCTGCTCCACAGAATAAATCAGAAGTTACTATTTCTGTTAACGGTGTAGACTGTACCTATGATGAAGATGAACTGGAATGTGATGAGGTAATTTATGTAACTCCAGCAACTAGCTTAAATGTGTCTGAAAGCGGTTTGCCTGTAATTTGGACTACTTACAGTGGTACCGGTAGTCAGTTATTACCACAAGATTGTACTGCTAATGGTTGTACTCATACTGTCATTAATCGTTTAGCAGATCCAGAACCATGTGGTAATGAACTCATTTCTAATGGCGGCTTTGAATTACCAGAAGTAAAAAATTCTGCGAAGTGGGATATTTTCCCTTCTGGTACTCCTAACATGGATTGGTCAGTGGAGTGGGTACGTACTGGTCCTAATACTCCGGCCACTGCTAATTTAGAACTTCATGAAAATGTAAATAACTGGGCTTCTCATGGCGGAGACCAACACACAGAGTTAGATTCTGACTGGCAAGGGCCAAATGGCCCTAGTGGTGAGGACGCTTCAGTAAAGATCTATCAAGACCTAATCACAATTCCTGGCGGAACGTACACTGTGTCCCTTTGGACTTCGCCACGCCCTGGGCAAGACTCCAACCAAAATCGAACCGAAGTTAAAATGGGTGGTACTGTCTTAGATACTATTGTTGAGAATGGGATTGGAAAAAATCAGACCCAGTGGACTTTACATACTTATACTTTTGTAGCAAAGTCTAATATTAGTCGCTTAGAAATTACTGATGTAGGTCAGGGAAACTCTTTTGGTGCGTTTGTTGATGATGTGAGCGTCAAGCAAGAATGTATTTCTGATGTAACTGTTTGTAAGCAAGACAACCGCCAAAACTATTTACCAGGCTGGACTGTAATGCTCAAGGGTTCAAAAGTTGCCACCGTGAAGGTTAAACCAGATGGAACTAATTATTCCACTGTTGCATTGACCGCTGGCGATTATTACCTGGAAGCAAGTGGGACATATATTTATCGCCCAGGCAGTGCAGGGGACATTAGCGATGCAGCTTACTCCAAGCGTATTCCTTCCGATGCAAGCATTGATCCAAGTCTGTACGCAGGACCACATTTACCATGGGTAAGGGTCAATGATTTCGCAGCACCATACACTGGTTTCTTAGGAATCCAAGTCGAGAATGCCAATTTTGATTGGGGTAATGTATATAGTTCCAGCCACGAATATAGCGGGGTTTATAATTTGGCAGCGAATGGAACTTTAGATTTTAGAATTTTGGATGACTATTATGGTGATAATTCCGGAGAACTAAAAGTAGAAGTTTACCCTATTTATTCAGGAATCACAGATGAAAAAGGTTGTGTCACTTTTCAGGATGTACCACATGGCACTTACACTTTAGATGAAATTCTTAAAGCTGGCTGGGAGAATGTATCTGGTAAAGGACAAAAAGTAGAAATCGACCAAGCTCAGGAGTATTTCACTCTAGTTAATAAGTGTGTTGGCGAAGAGTGTAAGCCAAAAGATACCCAATTACACTTCATTAAAGTAGTGTGTGCTGAATATTCAGATATTCAAGGACACGAAGCAGCACATAAGCACGATGATACTGGTGGTTACTTTACAGCTTTCTGGAACAACAATAATAACACTTTCCAGCCACGACCATTAGTGAATGGCTATGTTCATCCAAGCGAAATCCCTGGTGAAGATGATAAAGACCGCGATTGTTATCGTGCCAAAGGTTGGCAATTTAAACTCTCTACTGATAAAAACCAAACTAAAGATGTTTTAATCATTGGCCCTACTAATGAGGACGGTGAAATCAGTATCCCGATTAAAGGCGAGGGTTCACCTCTAACTGACGCGCACCGTAAAGCATTAAAGAATGGTAACTTGTGGGTCACTGAGATTACCCAAGAAGGTTACGGCTTTGGAGCATTGCGTTGTTATAATGATGCACTTAATGGTGATAACTTGGAATTTATTAAGCTAGGTAATGACAAACCAGAGCATGTTTATTGTATTGCCTACAATGTTAAGCAAGAGTTGCCTTGTGACCCAATCGATGCCTGGGCAGCTAAAGTGGAGTCGTTTGAACAAGGAAAGCGAAAGAATGGTACTGATGTGTTGCCAGCACGAAGCGATTCCAGCAAGGCTTTAGGTGTAGCACAAAACAATGATACCGAAAACTTTGTTTCCTTAGGTTTCGGTGGCAATATTGTATTGTCGTTTGGTGGTAAATTTGTTAACACTCCGGGCACAGATATTAAATTAGTAGAAACCAGCTACGGCGCACCTTCTGATAGTAATTATCCAGAAAAAGTTAAAGTAGAAATAGCTATGAATCTGGCTGGTCCTTGGACTGATCTGGGAGAGTTCTTCCAGGACGAAGATATCGAAATGGGTGCAGTAAGTGAAGCAATGTATATGCGCCTCACCGATGTTTCTAACAAGAACAGCAGTAAGTTCAACGGCGAAACTGATGGCTATGATGTAGACGGTGTTCGCGTTAAGTTGCTTGACTGTGAAGAACCAGAACCAAAAGTAGCTGACATTACTGTTTGTAAAAAGGATCAGTACGGTCAAAAGTTGCCTGGCTGGACAGTGATGCTAGTGGGCAGTCAAGTTGCTGATTTGTCGCTGGACTCAGCTGCCCAAAGTG
>CAZQMO010000011.1:0-17735 GCA_964594755.1 uncultured Candidatus Saccharibacteria bacterium
TTCCCCTGGTATTTAACTACAGTCAGGCCGGAAAAGGGTAGAAACATGTCTGGCACCGCGCCAAGTACAGTTGTAACACCGCTTCTTGCGCGGTATAGTTCAGACAAAAGGTACATTGAAAAATAGTCGAGGAGGACTAATAATATGAAAAGTTTATTTTTGATGGTTATCATTTTCGTAATCCCTTCAGCTGTTTCCGCTCAGATTTTGGGCGGCGATGGATGTGCTGATAAGGCGCAGGTAGGTGTAGAGATTAGCCCGACTGGTTTTAGAAACAACGTTGAGGCCGAGCGATTCGTCGCAGCAGTACTCAATCTTGACTTCAAAGACCCTTCGGCCAATTACTGCCTCGTTCCTGCTGCAGGAATTTCGGAACGGAGATTGGTTGTTCGAACTAGGATTCGCACTCTGGGAACAGAACGCGGCCAGGACGGACTGAAGCCGCAGCTCATTCGCAGCGGAATTCAAATCGCTGTCGAAGAAGTTGCTCGTCGTGTGCCTTCTCGGGCACGCTCGACCATACGCAGGACAAGTAGACCCTACACTCAAGAACCACGCATCCGTGTTGCACAAGTTGAGGTTACGACCCAAGCTTGGATGTACGACGGACGCCAGGTCGTGTGGAAAGGTTTGGGAAGCCGAGTCTTCCTCGTTCAGGAAAGCAACTTTTACGGTTATCGGCCGAGGAAAGTTGAAATCTTGTCCGGTGGAAATTTCGGTGAACTGCTTCCATACGGCAATGCAGTTGTATTGCCTGATGAAAGCAATGTTCAAAATCGAGCTGAGCAGCTAATGAAGTTGCTTGTTACCATGGATGCTCTTCAGAAGAAGAACATTTTGACCGGCGGGCAGGAACTGCTCGCACAACGTACGCCATAGGAGGGCGCAATAAATGATGAATAAACTGAAAGCCCAAGTGGCTTACGTTTTGATATTAACCATCGCCGCCGTTATCGTTTGCCCGGCTAACATCTGGGCACAACGCAGTAATATAACTCGGCAGCGTTACGAAGATCCGCGCGGACTGGGTCGTTACACCTTAACTGGTGAGACCGCTCCGCTTTCAATCTACACGCTTCCGGCCTACAATCCGAGAGACCCTGAGTTTTTCGACGGCTGGGGTCGGATGACGGCAGAAGAGTTAGGACTTGAAGGTGCTGAGTTCTGGAATGAATTCGGTCGCTCGGCTCGTAAGGGAAAGCTTCACGGTAAAGCCGTAATTCGTTTCCCGAACGGTTTCCAGTGGGATGAGGCATACCTTGAGGGTTGTCTCAAAAACGGAAAAGTCTATTACAATCGGATCAAGTTGGCTAACAAGCCTACTATCGAACGTCCGCGTGTTGTAAAAGAACTTTGTGTGAACATTCCTCTTGCGATCGAAGATGTCCCGTCTGACTGGACGGTGACTACTCGTCAAGATGGTCGCAAGGAATGCAATTATCCCATTCCGGAACCTCAGATTATCAAGATTCCGGGCGAACCGCCGCCGCCGATCGACAATACCTGTCGTCCCGGCGCTTCAACACGAATCCTTGATGTTCATAACAAAAAGGGATTCAATCCAGCTGAGGTTATTCGCCAACAGCTGGATGCGAAGACTGCCGATCGAATCTTGGCGTTAATGTCCATTCCGGACACAACTGCCAAGGTTACATCGTTGGTGGTTTACACTAACGGCTGCGACTACGCGGTTTGGGCCCATTCTGTTATTAAGAAAGGGCTAGGCTGGTGGAAGTGGGTGATTCCCATTGCCATTGCCGCTGCATTCCTCGCTGGATATTATATCCGAGGGGGATGCAAGCACTGCGGTAAAATCGAACCAGTGAAGTCGACCCCGACAACGGGATCGCCGACACCGCAACGTCCGCGTCGCTTCTAACTTTTCATTTTTGGACTGACGGTCATGAGCAATCATGACCGTCTTTTATTTACCCTGCGTAGCCTTAGGCGAAACAGGGTTTTTTGATTTTTCATGGTATAATAATGAAAATTAAGTATATTCTATGAAAAAACTGTCTGTCGTGATTCCGGCGTATAACGAAGAAAAGCGTATCGCCGAAACCCTCAAAGACATTGATGGGTACCTAGAGAAACAAAGTTACGATTATGAAATCGTAGTCGTAGTCAATAATAGTAAAGACAAAACCTTTGAAGTGGTCCAGGAGTTAGAAAAGACCACTGTCCAAAAAGCCATTGCCATGAACCTCACCGAGGGCGGCAAAGGTAATGCTGTGCGCCGCGGTATTTTAGAAAAAGCTAGTGGTGATGTCGTGATGTTTATGGATGCTGATAATGCTACTCCGATTTCGGAGATAGAAAAGTTTTTACCGTATTTTGATAAGGGTTATGACGTTGTCATTGGGTCTCGTTATACTAACCCAGATTTGGTAAAAGTTAAGCAGCCCTTTTACAGAATTTTACTTTCCCGGCTCAGTAATCTGCTGATTCAATTTTTGGCTGTTCCAGGAATCAAAGACACACAATTAGGATTCAAAGCGTTTACAAGTAAAGCTGCAAAAGACATTTTCCCGTTGGTAAAAGTTTTGCGCTGGGGTTTTGATATGGAAGTACTAACTATTGCGCTCGCAAAAGGATATAAAATTAAAGAAGTTGGTGTGTCTTGGACAGAACATGGCGGCGGCCATGTGCCACTTAAAGCTTATATAGAATCTTTATTTGATTTATTTAAGATTAAATTCCGTTCTCTTTCCGGACAATACAAAAAGTAACATGTTTGTTTTAAAAAAACTCATCGCCTGGGGAGGGTTGCCACTGCTGCTTTTGGCAGCAGTTTTGGTCTACCCGCATGCTGTTTCCGCGGAGCAGGAATACAGTTATGTAATTAAGCTGCACAGTCAAGGCTCTGAGGCGTTATCTAGCGTTGGTTATGATATCAGTCAGCAGTTTAGCTTTAGCCAGAATCCAGAATTCGCCAATATTTATGAGTTTAAGTCGGTTTTACCAGAAGCAGAATTAAGCAGTCGTTTGGCTGGTAGTTTTGAGTATTTAGAAGCAGACAAGGAGTTTTCAGTCAGTATCAACGAATTATTAAAGGCTCCCAATGATCCTGGCTACACAACCAATCAAGCAAATATAGATAAGCAGTGGGGATTGCCTAAAGCAAAATTTCCTGAGGGCTGGCGAGAAACGACCGGCAGCAGCGATATCGTAGTTGCTGTGATTGATACAGGCGTGGATGCTAGCCACGAAGATTTTGAAGATACTAATTTTGTGCGAGGTTATGATTTTATAAATGATCGCGTTGTCCGACCATCACAAAATAGCGATGACAATGGCCATGGTACTTTAGTTGCCGGAGTCATTGCGGCCACAGCTAATAATAAGACAGGTATTGTCGGGGCAAGCCCAAGCGTTTCCATAATGGCCATCAAAGCTCTCAATACGCGCGGCAGCGGCAGCGCTAGCCGAATTGCGCAGGCTATTGTTTGGGCCGCCGATAACGGTGCAGACATCATCAATATGTCGCTTGGGGGTATCGGATTCTCTCACGAGAAAACCTTGGTTAACGCGATTACTTATGCTTACGAAAAAAACGTTGTCATTCTGTCTGCGGCCGGAAATGACGTGGCCATCACTGGCGGTAATTTAGATGTCCAGCCTGTGTTCCCAATTTGCAACGACAACGGCCTTAATATGGTTATCGGTGTGACAGCGACCGACGTTAATGATTTAAAACCAGACTTCGCCAACTATGGCAAAGCCTGTGTTGATGTAACCGCGCCAGGACGCAGAATTTTATCTACTATCAACCATGATCCAGCCACTGGCCAATTGGCACCAGACGCTTATGCTTATGCCTCAGGAACTTCTTTGGCTGTTCCTTATGTGAGCGCTCAAGCTGCGTTACTGCGCACTCTCAATCCTACAGCATCTAATCGGCAGATCCGCGACCGAATTCTTGCCACTGCAGACCAAATTGATCAGTTGAATTTGGTCCAATGTGGTGGACAGTCGTGTGAAGGATATCTAGGTAGTGGCCGCATTAATGTTGCGGAAAGTATTAAACGTGTTCTGAAGGGTTTGCAGGACGGTGATTTGGTGAGTATCGAAGGTAGTAATGAGATTTATCTAATCAACGGAGGGAGAAGAGAGCGAGTTTCTCCTTTCGTGCAAAATCAAAGGTTTATTCGCGTAGTACCCAAATCTGTTTTTTTCTCAGAAGTAGAAATTTTTCCTGAAGGAACCTATGCTGCACCAAGAGATGGAACATTAGTAAAAACTGCTGATAGTCCAACCATCTATTACATTGAAGGGGGCTTAAGATTGCCAGTGACTGGACCAGTTTTTAGACTTCGCGGTTTATCCTTCGCGAACGTATTTACTTTGAATTCACGCGAGGTTAATTCTTGGGTTGAAGGCAGCTTCTTAGCTCCTCCTGAAGGTACTCTAGTAAGAACTCCAGAAAATCCTACTGTGTATTGGGTAGTAAATGGTACCCTGCATCCGATCAACGAAGCCTTTTATCTGGCGCGTGGTTTAAATGTATTTCCGGTACTGTACATGCCGACTGCTGATCTAAATGGGTTTCCAAAAGGCGAATCAATGGTTTTGTAATTTGATTACCTAAGGCAAAAAATTTATTTTCCTTGTTATTCAGAAATAAATTCAGAAGTGTTTCGTCTAAATAATCGTTACCTAAAAAGGGTGTGTTATAATAAAACAACGTAACTATGAACAAAACTCACAAACTATTTATATTTTTTGCCGCTGCCATAATCTTGGCCGGCACTGCTCAGCCAGCCCTGGCTGCTTTGCCTGTTGATCGCGGTTTTGACCCAAATCAGCTAATTAGCGACAGTGCTTTTAAAAACAAAAGCTCTATGTCTGCTGGCGATATCCAAAAATTTTTGGAAGGAAAAAATAGTATCCTGGCTAATACAAGCTCAAGTTTCACCGAAAAGCTTAAAGAACCCATCGGCAACTCTTCCTTGGCGGGAATTTTAGAGGATAACAATTTAGGTTCTTCGCGCCGTAGTGCTGCCCAGTTGATTTATGACGTTAGTCAGCAAAGCGGAATTAATCCTCAAGTAATTTTAGTAACTCTACAAAAAGAACAGAGTCTGATCACCGGCCGGCAAACCAATACGCCCGAACAAGTTCAGCGGGCTTTGGATTTCTCCATGGGATTTGGCTGTCCAGACAGCCAGCCATGCGGTGAGCTATACCGTGGCTTTTATTTTCAACTTTTTGGCAATGTTGATTCAGGCAATAATCGCTACTTAGGTGCAGCTCGTTCGTTAATGAGATCAGCCACTACACCCGGCGGACGCGGCCCATTTTATAATGGCGGTGCTGCCAAAGTCGGCGACACTATCGTGCTGTCCAACACTTTAGGTGGCTATGAGGGAGTTCAGGCAAACCAGACTGTTACTTTAGAAAATGCTGCTACCGCTGCTCTTTATCGTTACACCCCACATGTCTTTAATGGTAATTATAATTTCTGGCGTTACATGAAAGAGTGGTTTGGTACAGGCAGCCGTGATGTTCCTGGTGGAAAAACAATCACTGAAGGTAGTGTAGTTAAATATAGTAAGAAATATTACATGTTGGAGGATGGTAAACTTTGGGAAATTAACGATTTTGTAAAAAAAGCCCGAAAGATTAGCACGCGTTCACGCGACGTTGTCAGCGTGCGAGCGGCAGAATTTAATACTTACACTAAAGGCGGCTTGCTTGGGTTAGCCGACAACGCGGTAGTAAAAGTAGGCGATAAGACTTATATCTTTGTAGACAATTTATTGTACGAGGCGAGCGAGTCTATTATTAAGCAGCGTGGTGGCTCGATAGAAAAAGCAGTAGAAGCTGACAAGGAAGATATTCAGCCATTTTTGCCAGCGCATCGCTTACCACCAAATGAAGGGACTGTACTCCGCGGGTTTAGCGGCCCAGAAGTTTATATTGTAGAAAACGCTCAGCTGCGCTTGGTTTCCGCGTTGGTGTTTGAACAGCGAGGCTTGGCTGGTAAAGTTCAAATTATTCCTGATGACGAATTAGCACTCTATACCAAAGGCGGATTCTTGCCGCCACTGGACGGCACTATGGTTAAATCGCCAACAGATCCAACAGTATCGTTGATTGCTTCCCGCATTCGCCGCCCGATTCCGTCCCTGGCAGTCTTTAAAACTTATGGTCAAACTTTTGCAGATATCAAAACTATTAGTGATGATGAGTTTAATGCCATTCCGTTAGGATCCTTAGCAGAACCTAAAGACACTACGTATTATAAAGTTGCTGAAAGTGGCGTACAGTTTTTGTACCGTAATGGTAGTAGCCATTACATTGCGCCATTTGTTGCTAAGCAGCGGGGGATTACGCCAGATGTAACCTTGGCGGAATCAGAGCATCGTTCTTGGCCGGAAGGTGAGCCAATCATGCCAAAGGACGGTACTTTACTCAAAGCAACTAACGGCCCGGCAGTTTATATTGTGGAGGGTGAAGGCCTCAAAGCTTTGTCCGGCGCAGAATTCAAATCCCGCGGTCTGAGCTTCTCTAGTATCGTACTGATTTCTGGCGAAGAGCTTACAAAATACTTAGGCGCTCAGCAATAATACAAATTTAAACACCGAGTGAGAGCTCGGTGTTTTTTTAAAATGCAATCTTGCTTATATAGCCCGGATGGCTGCGGCCCATTTTGTTGGGCAGTAGCCTTCTTTGCTGGTTGCGGCAGCTTGAGCAGTGCTCAAGATGGAAGTTTTCACCGCAACTTCTTTGGCTCGGATTTGCAAGCAAATCTTCGCCAAGATGTGCTCCGTAGAAAAACACAAAGCATTTTTCGCACTCGCGCACACTTTGGGCGATTTCCTCTGGGACTCCCTTGAATCCGTTAAAGACTGCGTTGATAGTTGACTGCACAGGGCAGTGTTCATGGTCAGCCATAATTTCCTCCTATAGTAGTGCTAGCCTAACAGCACACTTTACTAAATTATACCCCAAAAGTCAAGATTTGCTATAATATAGCCAATGTCATCACCGTCAAAAAATATTATTTGGCTATCAGTCTCAAGGGTCCTCTCTTTGGGTCTTTTATTTTTGGCATACACGCAGTTATTCCGCTACCTAGGTCCAACTGGCAGCGGACAATTTCAGTTTGTGCTTTCTTATGTGACTTTATTTGGAGTGATTATAGATTTTGGTATACAGCAGTACATCATCAAGAAAATTAGCGAAGATCGTGCTAAAGCCAAACATTATTTCCATAACTTTTTGGCCGTCGAAACAGTACTGGCTGGGGTGGTGTATGGTTCAATGCTATTGATAGCTTATTTGAATAATTATGAACCAGTGGTGTTTAAAGCGATTGCAGTTGCTGGCTTTGGTACAGCCTTACATGGATTAACTTACCCATTCTTAGCAGTCATTACTGCGTCTTATGATTTAAAGAAAGCCGCGTTGCTGAACTTTATTAGTTCTGTGATCAATGTGGGAATTATTTTCCTAACTATTTGGACTGGTGGCAGTATTGTAATGCTAACTAGTCAGCAAGTGATTTATGGCTTTCTAGCACTGACTATGTATTATCAGTTCGTCAAACCATATATCGGTAAACCAGAAATGTTTAAAGGTATTATGAGTCTGGATTTTGTAGTAGTGAAAAAGATTTTACTGGCCTCTGTACCTTTTGCCATGCTGGTAGGTTTTAGTACGATTTATAACCGAATTGATATCGTACTGATTACCAAGTTCTTAGGATATACTCAAACTGGTTTGTACACAGCAGCTTATAAATTTTTTGACTTGATGGCATTCTTTCCGGCAGTGGTTTCACATTCACTTTACCCAGTCTTTGCGACTTTTATGGCTGAAAAGAAAATTAGTGATGTCCGTCAAGTTTTGGAAAAATACCTTCGCTTTATGGCAGCCATCGCTCTACCATTAGCCACTGGGGGAATGCTGTTATCAGAACAAATTATTCGTCTGTTAGCAGGTGAGGAGTTTGCGCCAGCTGCTGATGTTTTGGCCGTCTTGGTTTGGGCGCCTGCAATTTTGTTTATTTATATTGTTGTGAACGCTTTGGTTGTTTCGCAACTGACGAAATTAGCAACTATCGTAACAGGTGTGAATGTAGTTATAAATATTGTTGGGAATATTATTCTACTACCTCGTTACGGAATCATCAGTGCCGCTATCATGACTTTGGTTTCAGAAAGCCTGCAGGGGATTTTTTATTTCTATTTTGTGAAATCCCGAATTACTAAGTTTACGTTTTTCCGTAATCTATGGCAGCCATTTATTGCCGCTGCTATAATGGGAGTGACGGTTGTATTTTTGCGAGACCAATTCTTGGCAATCCCAGTTCTAGTTGGGGCCGTGGTGTATGGGACAACTTTACTGGTTCTTGGGTTCTTTAGTAAAGACGACTGGCAGTTTGTGATGAGGTTGTTAAGACGCGGTTATGAACCAAACAACTAAACAAACAATTTTAGTGTTCGGTACTTTTGATTTGATTCATGAAGGACACTTAAATTTTTTTAAACAAGCTCGAAAGTTGGCTAAGAATCCCTACTTAGTAGTTTCTATCGCTCGTGACCAAAATGTAAAAAAGATTAAGGGGCGAGCGCCGCAAACTAGTGAACGGTCTCGTCGCTTGAGAGTCGCCAAGATCCCTCAAGTAGATTCAGCTGTGCTTGGGGGTATCAAAAATCACATTCCTCACATTGTTAAAATCAACCCCGAGATTATCGCTTTGGGTTATGATCAAAAAGCTTACGTAAAAGGTTTACGTCACGCCTTAGCCGAAGCCCAGGTCTTTCCGAAAATTCTTCGGCTTAAACCATTTAAACCTCACATCTATAAAACTAGTTTGTTACGTGTAAAACATGGACAAAAAGGCGAAAACCAGCTAAAATAAGCTTGCTACGCCCAAAGTGGCTACTCTAGCTACTCTTGGGTATTTTGTTAATCATGAGAGCATATTTTACTACCAAAAGAATAATTTACAGCGTTATCGGACTTGTAGTTATCGGTCTGATTGGTTTTGGTATTGCGGCTAGTAGGGGAAAGGATGATGCTACTACCCAAATCGTTGTTAAGGGTGATTTGCGCAAAACTGTTTTAGCAACTGGCCAAGTTATTAGTAACACTGATATTGATTTAGCATTCAAATCGTCCGGGATAGTTCAGCAAATTAACGCAAAGGTTGGAGATCGGGTCGAAGAAGGCGAAATTATTGCAGCCTTGGATGGTGCTGCGGAAGCTGCGCAAGTGACCCAAGCGCGCGCGGCTTTAGCATCTGCTCAAGCGAATTACGATAAAATCATTGCCGGAGCTGATACCCCAGAAGTAAATATTGCGCGCTCAGCTTTACGCAGCGCGGAAGTTGCTTTTCGTAATGCCGAACTAGCTTACAATGCGGCGGCTTTTCAGCAAGAAAATTTGGTTAAGAATGCCCGCTTGGTATTTTTCAATTCTGGGCTTGAAGCTAAACGGGCACGAATTGTTTCTGGTGAAGTCACAGCAACTATCACAGGTGCTTACCAAGGTACAGAGTCTGGTTATTATGAGTTTGAAGCCGAATTCATTACCTCTGGTTTTAAGGTCCGTTATCGCGGTTTAGAAAACGGAGTGGGTACAGAAACTATCCGCCGCGGCATCCCCACACCGTTAGGTACACAAGGACTATTTGTAACTTTTTCAGAAACTGGCAGTTTTGGGGGCAATCCAGAATGGCGTGTGGATGTGCCTAATCCAGAGGCTGCAGATTATCTTACTAATCTCAATGCATACAACGCAGCTTTGCAAGCGCGAGATGTGGCCTTACTTACTGCACAAAACAATGTTAATGCTGCAGAGTCAGCGTTAGAGCAGGCGCAGTATAACTTTGAACAAACTTTGGCTGCAGCTCGTCCAGAGGATGTGGCTATTGCTCAAGCGCAAATTTTGAGTGCCGAAGGACAGCTCCAGGCGGCTAGCGCAGCTTACGAAAGTACGCTAATCCGCGCACCGGCCAACGGGACGATTACTGCCATCGAAGTTGATGTGGGAGAAGCCGCTTCGCCAACTAAAGCTTCAATTGTCCTTAAAGACTTAGAGAACTTGTACGTGGAAGCTAATATTGCCGAAGCTAATATTGCCGAAATAAAACTCGATCAAGAAGTTGGGTTTACTTTCGATGCGCTCGGTAGTGATAAGGTCTTTAAAGGCCGAGTAGCCATGATTGATCCAGCTTCAACTTTAGTTTCAGGAATAGTTAATTACAAAATCAAAGCCGCGGTTGGTAAAGTTGAAGACATTAAGCCAGGTATGACAGCCAATCTAACTATAATTACTAGTTTTAAATCTAATGTTTTAGCTATACCTGAGTTGGCTATTCTCGAAAAAGACGGACAGAAAGTTGTTCAGGTGGTTTCGGGTAGTAATACCAAGAACTTCACAGAGCAAAAAGTTATTACTGGAGTACGCGGTGATGGTGGTTTGATCGAGATTACTAGCGGTTTAGAAGCCGGCCAAGAAATAATTACTGACCCAGAAGAGTAATGAAAAGCTTTTTGGAACTAAAAAAAGTCTGGTTGAATGCCATCCGTGTAGGGTGGTTTTTGGCTTTCAGACAGATTCGCCGCTCTAGCAAAGGCACAACCGCGTTGATTATTTTTATCATGGTATTAACGTTCTTAAACTTAGTGGTGGTATCCGGTTTGTTGGTTGGATTAATTTCCGGTGCTGTGTTGTCATTCAAAAATGACTGGGCCGCAGATGTAATTATTACTCCGGAATCAGGTCGCGACATAATCGAAAACTCGCCCCAATTAATTTCATTCATTAAAACTCATCCACAGACTGCGCATTTTTCAGCTCGGATTTCTGCAGACGGTCAAGTCTTAGGCACTCTCGACGAGAACGCTCCCAAAGAAGAAAAACCTAATCAGGTTGGTTCTCGCGTAATGGGTATTGATCCAGAAGCCGAAGAAAAATTGACAGACTTTTCTGATGCTTTAATTGAAGGCGAAAGTTTGCGTCGCGGTGAAGAGGGTTACATTTTAATCGGTGCTAATTTAATTAAAGAGTATTCTTCGTTTGGTGATGTTGATATCCCTGGATTAAATCTGCTGAAGGGAGTAAAGGTAGGTGATAAAGTACGCTTGACTTTAGCGTCAGGTGAAGGGCAGGTAAGTAAGGACTTTATTGTTAAGGGTTTGGTAAAAAGCAAAGTTGATGAAGTCTCTACTCGAATGTTTGTATTAGACACTGAACTTCGCCGAATGTTGGCTGTTAATCAGGAGCAGTATCAGTCTATTGCTGTTCGCCTTAAAGACCCGCTTTACGCAGACAAGTATGTTAATCAGCTAATTGCCTTTAATGGTGAGAATGACGCGCTTATCCAAACCGCAGAACAAGCTATCCCTTCTTTCTTGCGTGACATTCAAACAACTTTCAATATTTTAGGTAACGCATTGTCGTCCATTGCATTGGTTGTGGCTTCGATCACAGTGTTTATTGTAATTTTTATCAATGCTGTTACCCGCCGCAAATTCATTGGGATTATGAAAGGTATCGGTATTAGTCCGAAAGCTATCCAGGTTTCTTACATTATTCAAGCTTTTTTCTACGGCGTGATTGGTTCGGCTATCGGTTTATTTTTAACTTTTGTAGTACTCAAGCCTTACTTTGACGCCAACCCGATTGATTTCCCATTCTCCGATGGAATTCTGGTAGCCACTCCGATTGGTTCAGCGATCCGAGTCGCTATTTTATTGGTAGTAACTTTATTGGCTGGATATATTCCTGCCAAGTTGATTGTTCGTCGAAACACATTAGATTCAATTTTAGGACGTTAATATGATTACTGCTACTGGTATAGTAAAAAAATTTGGTAAAGGCGAGCTCGAGCTGATTGCCCTTAAGAATATAGACATTCAGATTGATTCTGGTGAGTTCGTTGCCGTGATTGGCCCGAGTGGAGCAGGGAAGAGTACGCTGATGTACCAACTGTCGCTTTTAGATGAACCTAATGAAGGTGAGATAATTATTGATGGCGTCAAGACTTCGGAGTTAAATAATACCGAAAAAACTGAATTCCGCCTTCGCCAACTTGGCTATGTCTTTCAAGATTATGCCTTGCTTCCAGAAATGAATGCTTTAGAAAACGTAGCTTTACCAATGATCATGCAAGGTATGACCAAAAACGAAGCATATGCACAAGCTCAAAAAGCTCTGGCTAGGATTGGTCTCGCAGATAAATTGGCCAACTTGCCGAGCCAGTTATCCGGTGGTCAGCAACAACGCGTGTCTATTGCTCGCGCGGTGGCTCATGATCCAAAGATTTTATTTGCTGATGAACCAACCGCCAACTTAGATGTAACTAGTTCACACCAAGTGCTCGAAGTTTTTTTGGATTTACACAGAGAAGGTCAGACTATCATTATGGTGACCCACGAAGAAGAGTATGCCCAACGGGCCAAGCGTATCATTCAATTAGTGGATGGTCGTATAAATAGCGATAAGCGTCAATAAACCGCCTAGGAATCTGGCGGTTTTTTGTTACCTTTCTCGGCCAGCTCCCGTAAGGCAATTCGAAAGCGCTTGGAAATTAAAATGTGGTAAAATTAAGACTGAAATTAATGCTTCGTGAAGCCGTAGTGACAGAGCTTAAATACAATCAGCCCAGCGATACTGACCTCTTGGTTGAGCAGCAAGCCGTGTTTGCGGTGCAGTCTGGGCAGACTGAGCAGTTTACAGTTTTGTACGATCTTTACGTTGATAGAATTTACCGCTTCTTGTTTTACCGCGTACATCATAAAGAAATGGCCGAGGATTTAACCAGCCAAACTTTCTTGCGAGCGTTTGATCGTATTGATCAGTATGATGCAGGT
This sequence comes from uncultured Candidatus Saccharibacteria bacterium, assembly GCA_964594755.1. Lineage (GTDB taxonomy): Bacteria > Patescibacteriota > Doudnabacteria > UBA920 > UBA920 > UBA920. The sequence continues at coordinate 12,828 of CAZQMO010000011.1, forward strand.
AAAGGTCCGTTTGGTGCTTGGTTATATCGTGTGGCGCGTAACCTCATGATTGATGAGATTCGTCGCAAAAAGCCAACCGAAAATTTGGATAATCACTATGACTTACAAGACGACACAAACATTGAAGCAGACGTGGATTCCCAGCTTGCTGCGGAATCGGTCCAGAAACTCTTGGAATCACTCCCCGTTGATGCGCGTGAGCTACTTACCTTACGGCTCTGGGATGAGCTTTCTTACGCTGAAATCGCCGACCTCACGGGTAAAACCGAAGGCGCGTTAAAGATGCAGTTCTCGCGGCTGATTAAAAAGTTGCAAGAAACTGCCCCCGGCTTACTTTTAGCACTTTTATTAATTAACATCTAACCGATGAACCAACAAGAATTACAATCTATCCTGGCGGAGCTCGGTTTAGATCCGACCGATAGCCAGTTGCAAAAGCTGTTGGAACGTTTGATTGCCGAAAAACCAAATGTTCAAATCGACCAGCAATTCAAATTGCGACTTCGACAGCAACTGCAACAAAAAATCGCCGGCCAGGCGGCAAACCCTTCAACTTCAAAAATTAATGTTTTTAATAGTTTTATGAACAAACTTATGATTCCAGCTTTGGCGGTCGTGGTATTGCTGATTGCTGGAGGTGTCTGGTACACCAATCAAAACCCAGGATTAATTAACGTAGGCGGTAATCAATTACTGTCGAGTGAGTATTCAATTGATCCTGTGGCCGCTAACTCATTTGGTGATTTAAGTAAAGTGGCCATTAACACTGATGGCGAACGCTCTCAGAGCGGTGGCGGCAATTCTGCTTTTGGTCTTGGTGCTGGTGGTGATGCGGCAATGGCTGAAGATCAAAAAATGATTGCTCCAGGTAGTGGTGGTGGTAGTGATGTGAGTATTTTGCCAGTTCCTGGAACTAACTTTGAATTTGAATACGATGGCGAACTCCCAGAATTAGCAGCTACTCAAGATGTGCTCAAGCGAGTGAAGCCACAACAGAACCCAAGTTTGGTTAGCCGAATTATTAGTTTCTTTAGTTTTGGCTTAGTCGATCTATCCAAGTTCACTGATACAAAAATTCAAAACTTCTCATTTGTTGAAGATAAAGAATACGGTCTGGGTGTAAACGTTGATTTGAATTATGGCAATGTCAGCCTTTATCAAAATTGGGAAAGATGGCCGCAGCCTCAGTATGTCTGTGATAACAACTACTGTGGAGCAGTGCCTCGCATCACCAAAGATGATATGCCTGGCGAAGCCGAAGCAGTCTCAATCGCCAACCAGTTTATCAGCGATTACGGCATTTCACTTGAAGGCTATGGCTCACCATTCCTTTATGAGCAATACTCTTGGATTGCAGCTTATGAGCGCTCCGAAGACAAAGACCGTTTCTACTTCCCAGAGGGGGTCATGGTTATGTATCCGCTAACTTTGGAAGGGCAAACAGTTTACGATGAAGGCGGTAACCCAACCGGTATGATCATCAATATTGATGTCCGTACCCGCAAAGTCAACAATCTTTACGGCTTAGACAGCAAGCAGTTCCAGAAGTCGTCTTATGTCGGCGAAACCGACACCAAGCGTATCAGCGAAATCCTTGAGCGCGGCGGCTACAATAACGGCTGGTTCTGGGGCGGCAGCGATGACGGCGACACTCGCACAGTAGAGCTCGGTGCTCCAAGCGTGCAGCTCGTGCGCATGTGGTATTCACCAAATCCTAATCAGCCAGGCGACGAATTGTATGTTCCATCCTTAGTATTCCCAATCTTGGATGCTCCAGAAGAAATGATGTGGCGCAAGAATGTGGTTATACCTTTGGTAAAAGATATCTTAGATAATGAAAACCAGAATCGACCAATTCCTCTTGATCAGCCGGTGAGTGAGCCAAGTGAAGAACCGATTCCAGTTGAACCAGATGGTGGTATCGGTGATACACCTGTATCAACCGAGCCTAGTGAAGTAAACATTCTTCCATTCCCTCGCGGCTAGAAGATTCCCCCTCCTTATTAAGGAGGGGTAGGGGAGGTTCTTGTACCATTAACTATTTAGCATGAACAACAAAATCCTCATTGCGATCATTGTGGTGTTAGCGGCCGTTGCCGGTTATCTGTTCTGGTCTAGTTCAAATACGAACACTCCAGGATCAGAAGTACAGAATGGCCAGCAGTCGCAGCAGCCGCAAGATGCAGACGACCAAGTTACTCAGCCAACCGAGCAAGAAGCTCCAGTAGGCCGAATCGCTGGTTCACTCAGTTATCCATCGGAAGGCATTCCTGCAGATATGCAGGTTTGTGCTGAAGCAGTTGATATGTCGGAACTTTACTGCACCGATGCTCAGCTGACCGGCAATCAGTATACTTACGGTAAGGGCTACGAAATCACCGTACCCACCGGACAGTACCGCGTGTTTGCAACATTGGCAGAGAACCCTAAAGACCCAAACATCAAACGAGCTTATTACAATGAGTTCGTAAAGTGTGGACTGTCGGTTGACTGTAAAGACACCACTCCAATCGTGGTAACAGTTGCCGAAGGCAAGACTGTAACCAACATTAATCCCTGGGATTGGTACAACAACTAGAATCCATAACCCGCCTTGGTTGACTAGGGCGGGTTTTTCTGTGGTAAGCTTAAACTATGAACGAATATACCCAATACGCTGAACTGATTAAACCAGCTTGGGCGCCGCCAGCCTTTTTGTTTGGTCCGGTGTGGACCTTCTTGTATGCGGTTATCATCGTCAGTTTTGGATATGTATTTTATCTAGCGTGGAAAAATATCATTCCTCGGAAGGTCGCCTTGCCGTTTGTATTGAACATCCTGTTCAATGCTTTCTTCACGCCTTTGCAATTTGGGCTCAATAATAATCTTCTGGCTTCAATAGATATTCTGTTGGTGTTGGGAACATTGATTTGGCTCATGAAAGCAATTTGGCCGCACCGTCGCTGGGTAGCTTTAGTAAATATTCCTTACTTGCTCTGGGTAAGTTTCGCAACCGTTTTGCAAATTACAGTCACTTATTTAAACTGGTAATATGACACCACAAGAAATTGAGGACGCCGTTGCTTTAATAAATTCTGGCGCAGCGAATTTAATAGATGTGCGTACAGCAGAGGAATATCAGGTGGATCATGCCAAAGGCGCCATCAATTTTGATAGCCGATTAATTGAATCTGGTCAGGTGCCAGATTTAGACAAAGATAAGCCAGTGTACCTGTACTGTAACAGCGGCGGTCGTGCTGGGCGCGCAAAGCTGGTTATGGAAAACAAAGGCTTCAGAGAAGTCCATAATCTCGGCGGCTTGCTGGACTGGCTGCAAGCCGGTGGAGAGACTCAGAAATAAATCAAATACCAGTAATCTTATTAGTATATGAACACACAAACAGCGGTATTTGCAGGGGGATGTTTTTGGTGCACTGAGGCAGTGTTTTTAAAACTGCGTGGCGTTTCCAGTGTGGTGCCAGGCTATACTGGTGGGCAAGTAGAAAACCCAACTTACGAGCAAGTCTCCAGCGGAAATACAGGTCATGCCGAAGCTATCAAGTTCACTTTTGATCCTAAGCAAATCTCTTACCGTGATTTACTAGAAGTCTTTTTTGCTACTCATGATCCAACCACTCTTAATCGCCAAGGCAACGACGTGGGTCAGCAATATCGCAGTGTGATTTTTTACGCCGATGAGGAACAGAAACAACTTGCCGAAAATATCGTTACAGAACTAAACGAAGCCAAAGCTTACCCAAACCCGATTGTCACTACAATTGAGCCACTCGGGGAATTTTACGAAGCTGAGGATTATCACAAAAATTACTTTGAGCGTAATCAAGGGCAGCCTTATTGCCAAGTCGTCATTGCGCCTAAACTCAAAAAATTTAAAGAGAAGTTTGCATCATTAATTCAAGAGTAGAGAGCGAGGGTTTATGACCACCTCGAGCTTCTTACAATATGTTTTAGTGGATCTGTTCGGTAACGACCCGGCTATTACCGCCAAAGCCATGTTTGGTGGGTATGGTTTGTATTTTGAAGATCGGATTTTTGGAATTATTGCCGGCGACGAACTTTACTTTAAAACGGATAATAGCAACGTGCGCCATTATATTACCCGCGGCAGCGTTCAGTTTAGCTATACTAAGAATGGCCGCCAATACTTTATGTCATATTGGCAGGTGCCTCCCGAAGTTCTGGAGAACAATCATCTGCTCATGAAGTGGGCAAAAGAATCATCATTAATTGAATTTAAAAAATAATATGGACAAGATTATAAAGACAGAGGAAGAGTGGAAGAAAGAGTTAACTCCTGAGCAGTACCGTATCTTGCGAGAAGGTGGTACGGAAGCTGCTTTTACTGGTGAGCTTTACGATAACCACGAAGCAGGAGTTTACAAGTGCGCGGCCTGCGGTCAGCAGTTATTTTCATCGGACACTAAGTTTGATTCCGGCACTGGCTGGCCCAGCTTTACCGATCCGATGAACTTAGAGCATGTTGAATTGCGAGCCGATGATTCTTACGGCATGCACCGCACCGAAGTTGTTTGCAAGCGCTGCGGTTCCCACTTGGGGCACGTGTTTGATGATGGCCCAGAGGATAAAGGTGGCAAGCGCTACTGCATCAATTCCTGCGCCTTAAATTTTGATAAGAAATAATATTAGCTCGTGATATAATACATTCTCACGGCTAAAGCCGTGAAGCCCTTCGGGCTACTAACATTTGTTTTGCCCAGTTGCAAAACAAATGTTAAATGTATTTTTACCCCTTCCGTCCCGCTAGCGGGACTCCAGGCTTCGCGTCAACTCGGTAAGACCGCGTTGTGCGCTCAGGGGTAATAATCCTTTAGTTATTAATCATGAGTTTTTATTATGTCCGAACTTTCAACTGTCTTTGCAAGAATTAAAGACACCAAGCGCAAGCAA
>CAZQMO010000012.1:0-10079 GCA_964594755.1 uncultured Candidatus Saccharibacteria bacterium
AGCCAGACGCTCACTTACTAAGTTAAACTTAGTTGTATAGGCGACAATCTACAATCGCAAATAAATTTGCGAAATAGTTTTGTACAACATTTCAATCACTATGCAGTTGTCAAAGGACGGGTTAACTTTCTATATCTAACCTCTCGGAATTTGATTGAAAGACTGGATTCGTCGAGATTATTGCCAAGCCTTGACTCAGCGTGAATAGTAGGTTGATTTGGAGTATAAAAAACACTCAAAGTTGCCTTTGTAGTGCTCGATTCCCTCGCTGGGCGAGGCCCTAGATAATCTCCGCCATCCGCCACTGGCGGAGCCGGATACATCTAAGTGGAATTGAGGTCGTGTGTCTTTTAAATCTCCTTAAGGATTACTTATTAATCCTTCACTATATTAGTAACTTTTTGTACTCTTGTCAAGACTTTTTTTATAGATTATGCTGAAAAAAATCTGACTTAGGCAAATGGAGGAAAAATATGGAATCTGATTGGATTTTTGTCTACAATCAACTACCCACCTTACCAGAAGCAGATGAAATCAGGGTCATGATCCAGGCTAGAGATGGAAAACCCATTGGCTGGTTTGAAATTGAAGCATTACTAGCCATGACTCCCTCAGTCAATATGCGCAATGCCATAGACAGCCTGGTCATTCAATCGGCCAAGGGATCCGAAGCCCTGAATGCCGAATTGTCGGGACCAATAGAAATTTTGGACACAGCCGGAACTTTGGAACAGCGGCTACTTGATCTTAATCTAGGTGATAATTTTGGAGTCTCATTCGCAGAGTTCAGGGAAAACGTTTGGACTAAAACCAAATCTGCCTTTTGGCCGGATTTCCAGATCCGCTGGGACATCAATGGTTTTGTGGGCCGCATGTTTCTGCTCAACAATAGAATGAAGTCCGTGTATCTAATAAACTAAACCCGCAGCAGTGCGGGTTTATTGATTCTCCAAACTTTTCCAAAGATAGCGGGCCGCAGTTGTTCGGTGCGGTGACCATTTCTTAGTGATGCGCTCTAACTGTTTCTCTGTTGGAGAGCTTTTTAATTGATAGAGTTTCTGTATTGCATTCCGTAATCCCAAGTCACCAAAGCTAAACACATCAGGTCTGCGCAAAGTAAACATCAAAAACATTTCTGCAGTCCAGTGGCCAATTCCTTTCACCTTAATAAGCTCAGCTATAACTTCTTCGTTATCTAGGCGGTGCAGCGAGTTAAGCTTCAGTTCTCCAGACACAACCCGGCGGGACAAATCTTTAATATAACTGGCTTTCTGGCCGGAGATTCCGACTCTGCGGAATTTTGCTATTGGAAGCTTAAGCACTGCCTCTGGTTTTGGGAACTTAGCGTTTGGAAACAGCGAGAGAAAACGCGCAAATATCGTGTCGGCAGCTTTAACCGAGAGCTGTTGTGAAATAATTGCTTCCACTAAAGCTTCAAAGTGCGTACGGGGCAGTCGGCGCTGAGGTTTTAGCTGATATTTATCAATTACGACTGCCAGTTTTTTATCAACTGAGCGTAAATGTTGTTTCCCCTTCGCAAAAGCTTCAGAGGACAATGCCGGCTTCATCTTCATAAATAATTTCTGTTGGCTTTTCTTTTAATTTTATTAAACCTCGGGTTTTAGTCATGGAATTTTGAATCGCGCGCGTTATAACCTCTGGTTCGTGCTCGGTCTGGATGAGCTGCATAAAATCCCAAAGCACTTTGGCGTCGTCAAAAGCGCGGTGGCGATTGGTAATCTCAATACCGTGCCGTTCAATCAGAGCGCTGAGGTTGTGATGGCGATGCTGTTTATATAAGTTACGGGACAGGCGAACAGTACACAGTCGGTCCGTGTTAAAAATCCAACCAAGGCGACGAAACTCTTCTTTTAAAAATCCGTAATCAAAATTCACGTTGTGGGCCACAAAGATAGAATTTTCAAACCGTGCTAGTAAATCCTCAGCAATGTCAGCAAAAGTTGGTGCACCTGCAACATCCTGCTCAGCTATTCCGGTCATCTTGGTAATAAATTCAGGGATCTCTTGACCCGGGTTAAGTAAAGTTTGAAATTCCTCTACGACTTCGCCTTTTTTTACTTTAAGCAATCCAACTTCAATAATGCGACTAAAAAACGGGCTCCCGCCTGTAGTTTCAATATCTACGATTACTAAATCAGATGCGTTTAACATGTATTGTAGTATAACAAAAAAATCCCATCCTACATTAGTATAGGATGGGATTTTAAGCTGTTAATTTATATCAGCCCCTCTGCTGTAAGTATGTAAGTAAGGGATAGAAACAGTGTAGGTGGTTTTACCAGCACTATCTCTTTGGTAAGCTGCAAAGCTAGAGAATGGCCGGGCGGTTGTACCAGCTATCATATAGATTTCTGGACCATTTGGCACTCGAATAATTGTTCCTTCTGGTAAACGCACGGTCGGGCCACTAGTTATCGAGTTACATACCGCTGCGGTATGCTTTGTGACCTTACTAAAATCATTGCCATTCCAAGCTTGCCAGACAGCTAATTCAGTGTAGGCTTTCTTTTGCCCGTCGCTATAATAGTAGACAGTAGGATTACCTTCGCAAGTGAAGTCAGTGTTGTTAGCCGGATTACCAGTAGATGGCTGTGTAGGCGTAGGCTCACTACTGCCACCAGAATGTTGAGCCAAGATATCTTTAGCCATAGTTGAGCTTACTGTGTAAGTTGAGGCGGTTCCAGTGCGAGTAATAATAACTGCGCCGCTCTGTGCTTGGTAAGATTGTAAAGATGCCAACGTATCGAACGGATGAAGACCAGTAGACATTACCAAATAAACAGTAGGATTATTTGGGAACTTAATAGTTTGACCAGCTATTGAGTTTGGAGGGAGTATTACACCACTTGGGGTACTTGGTGTTGTTGGGGATGTTGGAGTGCTTGGAGGACGGTTACTACTACCTCCGCCTCCGCCACCACCGCCACCACCACCGCCGCCGCTTGTTGGAGCAGTAATTGTGAACGTAGCAGAAGAGATGGAACTGTTGGTCATACCAGATTTAGTAGCTATGGCCTTGATGGTGCTGGTAAGAGTCACTTGGAACGGTGCTGAGTACAGAGTAGAAGCTGTGGTTGGATCACTACCATTAGTTGTGTAGTAAATTAAAGCATCTGGGGTGGTGGAAGCCAAAGTCACAGTCTGGGCGCTAGTGAAAGAACCGCCGTTCGGAGAGATGGTTGGAGTTGCTACAGTCGATGGAGCAGTAATATTACTAACAGTCACAGTATGAGAAGTACTGGTAGTAGAATTACCCGCACTATCCCGTGCCACGGCTGTTAGGGTATGCTGGCCATTACTGGCTGTGGTTGAATTCCAAATAACGCTGTAAGGAGAAGTAGTATCTTCGGAACCAAGATTCGTGCCATTAAGCTTGAACTGCACTCCCACCACGCCAACGTTATCTGTTGCTGTAGCAGATACAGTAACCGAAGAGTCGGACACAGTAGCATTGTTTGCAGGTGCTGTCAGACTGACTACTGGTGCAGTAGTATCACCAGCTGGTTGAGCAACACTAAACGCAATAGTTAAGTCGCTAGTATTGGCATTACCAGCAGAATCCTGACATCGTACATAATAGTTATACGACTGGCCATTGGTTAGGCCTGTCACTTGTGTACTATGACTGGTTGAGCCTGTGGTAGAGAAAGTACTTGGCTTGTTAGCATAGGTTTGGCCAGTAGTTGTACCGTACTTACAAGTAGCAGCTTCGTTGGTTGAGAGAGTCAGATTAACCTGGGTGGTTCCTGCAGACAAGCTACCACTTGGTGCACCATTACTCATGGAAGGTGGGGTGGTATCTGCTGGAGTCGAGATGTTAAAACTAATTAATAAATCACTAGTATTGGCATTGCCAGCAGAATCCTGACATCTTACCCTGTAAGTGTAGCTTGAACCATTAGTTAAACCAGTTACCTGAGTAGAATGACTAGTTGAACCAGTAGTAGAGAAGGTGCTTGGCTTGTTAGCATAGGTTTGATTAGTAGTGGTACCATATTTGCAAGTAGCAGCTTCGTTGGTTGTTAAAGTTATATTGGTTGAGGTGGTGCCAGCAGCTAATGCCCCAGAAGGTGCGCCATTCCCCATCACTGGAGGAGTCGTGTCTGCAGGAGTGTTAGCAACACTAAACGCAATAGTTAAGTCGCTAGTATTGGCATTACCAGCAGAATCCTGACATCGTACATAATAGTTATACGACTGGCCATTGGTTAGGCCTGTCACTTGTGTACTATGACTGGTTGAGCCTGTGGTAGAGAAAGTACTTGGCTTGTTAGCATAGGTTTGGCCAGTAGTTGTACCGTACTTACAAGTAGCAGCTTCGTTGGTTGAGAGAGTCAGATTAACCTGGGTGGTTCCTGCAGACAAGCTACCACTTGGTGCACCATTACTCATGGAAGGTGGGGTGGTATCTGCTGGAGGTGTACCACCGCCAGAAGAAGCACCAGAAACAACATTCGCAGTCCTAGCCATAAGCTCATCCCAGTTGACCCCTGGATCAGTACCATCAGTAGCAGTATTTTTAAAAGGTGAGTTGGCAGCTAGTTTATAAATCCCGCCCGATACATTTTGAAAACCAAAAGCCGAATTATTATCTACGTATGTAGAAGTATTAGGGTGATTAGTTCGCCAATAAGCATCCAGCTGAGAAACGTTATTACGATACTGCCAAGTATTACCAAAAGCAAGATTCATGAAGGCATTACCGTAAGCTCCCCCGTTAGTTAGCTGTCCAATTAAACCTTGATCAGACCCAGCCGAAGCTACAATATTATCGTTAAAGTTAAAATTGGTAAACACTCTACCTTCGGCACATTCCAAAGTTCGACCATTGGCAATAAAAGTGTTATGAGTAATATTAACGTCTTGGCCTGGGAAATTCTGTCTCCCGGAGATGCACATGCCGATTCCGTTACCATCCATAGTTGGGCCAGCCACTAAAAACAAATTGTGCTCTAAGGTAAACCTATCCATGGCTTGGATATTTGAAGCGTAGTCAGATCCAAATAAAGATATACCGTTACCTGTATTCTTGATAATGTTGTAACGAATAATTGTGTTGTCTACTGTTGACCATGGTGCATTGCCAGCACTTCTTGGGGTAATTACAATACCATAACCAGCCTGGGCCTCGTACCAACTATTTTCAAAAATATTGTATTGTACAATGACATCTTTTGAGTTTTTTAACTCAAATAAATTCTTGACCGCCAAGTTACGGCCACGCCAAGAAAGTGGTTTAAAGAAGTGATTATGTTCAATTAAAATATTTGTTGGAACTAACCCTGGAATAATCGGGTCATCTCCACCATACATAATATTCTCACTGGCCGCTTCAAGATAGTTATTAAAGATAATATGATTGCCTGGACCATTAACACTTAAGATTGCCTGAGAATCATATCCAGATTCATGAAAAGCCGAAATATAGCTATTTCTAATTTCTGTATCTTTACTTTCAATTTTAAATCCACGACGGGTAGGAGAATTAGTGTGACCGTGAACATAACTTCGGTCAACAATAAAATTATGAGGTACCTCGGCCAAAGTATCCTGGTCGTCGTAGTTTGAACCAAACTCTACTAATGCCGTCACCTGGCTACTGTTTGCAGGACGAGTAATCTCTAAACCGATTAATTTGTAATGATGAGATGGCGTAGCTCCAGACTCGGTATAGAACACTGGGGCATTATTAGGAGTTTGAATCTTAGGCATATTAACCGCATCTGCCGGGCTAACACGTTGTCCTTCCGGTGGCAATTGAGCTAAGTTGGAGCTGCGAATAGTTACATAACCTGTGCCAGTATTTTTATATGGCAACAAGAAATTTCCAGTAAAGGTGGCGCCAGCTTGGACAACAATTTCGTCACCTAATTGGGCTTGATTGATTGCTGCCTGCAAATCATCACCAGCATTTACGTAAATCGTATTTGCAGCCTGACTACTAACTGGATCTAAATTGGTAAAATACTGGTTACTCCCTCTTAACCAGAACACTGTACCAATTGCTGCTGGGATAATTAAAAGCAAGACTACAATAAGTAGCTTGCGTTTAACACTGCTAGTAGAAGAGCTATGGCTTTCTACTTTTTGGGGCTTCGTTTCTTGCCCAAAATCTTGATTCATACTTATTTAGTTTTAATTTTTGTTTTTGTTTCTAAACTAACAGTATTTTTAGCGGAAAATACATCAAAACCACTATCTTTGTATTAATTATAGCAAAAATATCGATATAAGTCAATATCAAAGACCTGCCTATCGGCAGGTCTTATATAACTACTGAATAATTTTATCGATGATGCCATACTTTTTGGCTTCATCAGGAATCATGAAGTAATCGCGATCAGTATCTTGTTCAATTTTCTTGAGCGGCTGGCCAGTATGCCTAGCCATGATGTCGTTGATTTGGTTCTTGATGCGAAGCATTTCTCGAGCCTGAATCTCAACGTCTTTTTGCTGGCCCTCTACGCCACCCATAACTTGGTGAATCATAATACGCGCATTAGGCAAAGCAAAACGCTTACCTTTCGCGCCAGAGGCCAACAATACTGCAGCAGCACTTGCTGCCTGACCAACACAAATAGTCGCAACATCGGCTTTGACGTGCTGCATAGTATCGTACATTGCCATGGCAGAAGTTACACTGCCGCCTGGAGAGTTAATATATATTTTTATGTCTTCTTTAGAATTTTCTGCATCCAAGAAAAGTAGTTGTGCAATTAAGGTGTTAGCAACTGCATCATCAATCGGTTCACCCAAAAAGATAATGCGCTCCTTAAGCAAACGGCTATAAATATCGTAAGCGCGCTCGCCCATCGGAGTTTTATCGATAACCATTGGTACTAAAGGCATATTCATCCAAATTGTCTTCGACCTCTCGCAGCCCAGCAAAGCTGTGTCGCTAGCGGTCTTCGCCAATTTCTCCTCTCACATTCACGCTTAACCTTCGGGTTCGCTGCGGCTTTCTTCGTGACACTCCTCAAGCCTACTCACCGCTCGGCCCAAGTGTGAATGTGGGTTAATTAATAGTTATTCTTCGTCAGTTGTAGCTTCGGTTTCGGAGGCTGCAACTTCTTCTTCGTTTGATTCAACAGCGTCATTGGCTGATTCAACTTCACCCTCTTCTACGCCTTCAGCTGCTGCTTCGTCACTGGAAACTGCTTCGCCGCTACCACCTTCGGAGGCGATGTCGATTTTCCAGCCTGTTAAGCGAGCAGCTAAGCGAACGTTCTGTCCAGATTTACCGATTGCCAAAGACAACTGATCTTCAAGTACACCAACCTGTGCAGATTGCTCTTCGACATTGGGCTGAACGTTTAAAATCTTAGCAGGAGATAACGCATTTGCAATGTATTTAACTGGATCCTCACTCCATTCAATGATATCAATTTTTTCGCCTCCGAGTTCAGCCATAACTGTTTGTACGCGGGTACCCTTTTGACCAACACAAGCCCCGATAGGATCAATACCTTCCTGATTGGAAGACACTGCAATCTTTGAGCGACTGCCTGCTTCACGCGCCACAGACTTAATTTCAACTGTACCATTAAAGATTTCTGGAACTTCAAGTTCGAATAACTTGCGCACCATGTCAGGATGACTACGAGACAAAGTAATTTTTGGTCCTTTGGAAGTTGGTTCAACATGAAGTAGCAGAACTTTAATGCGTTGACCAACATTGTACTTTTCACTACGGATTTGTTCGGATGGGAAGAGGATACCTACTGCCTTACCCAAGTCTACCAATACAGTGTCGCCTTCAACACGCTGAACGATACCGTTGATAAGTGTACGTTCTTTAGCTTTAAAGTCAGAAAACTGCATATTACGTTCTGCTTCACGAAGTTTTTGAATAATAACTTGCTTGGCAGTTTGTGCCGCAATACGACCAAACTCCATATTCCCAGTTGGGGTGATTTCTTTGCGTACGACTTCGCCAGCTTTGACACCTTTTTGCCATGCTTGAGCCTCATCTACGCTAATTTCTTTTTGCTGATCCTCGATTTCTTCCTGCGCGATTGGCACAACTGTCTTTTCATCAAAAATCTTAGCTGATAAATCTTCAGGGTTAAATTCAACGATCACGTTTTGATCTTTATCGCCATAATCTTTACGAAAAGCCGCCGCTAAAGAAGCTTCAATCATGGCAATGATCTCTTCTCGGGAAATTCCTTTTTCTTCGGCAATTTGTGCCAAAGCTTGTTCTAGTTGTTCATTCATTAGTCTAAATTGTCTTCGAGCTTTCGATACGGACAAAAGTCCGTCTCTGTCGCTCTCCGCCAATTTCTCCTCTCACATTCACGCTTCACCTCGCTATCGCTCGGCCCAAGTGTGAATGTGTGTATCAAAAATACAATATTTAATTGTTATGAAATTGTTAATGCTAATTTCATAGCTATAGATTTGTGGGAGTTTGCGGAGCAAAGGAGCAACGAGCGAGTCGTACTGAAACGTACGGCGAGCGAGTAACGGATATTTGCTACAAAAAAATCGTGCAAAAGGTATGGCTATGCTAAACAAAAAGATGAGCGGAGCTCATCTACTAGTTCAGTTCAACAGCATTTGTAATTATTTTACTATATTTTACGAATTTGTCAAGATTTCCTGTTTTTGCCAACTGGGCTGTCCGGGCAAGAAGGATTGCGCAAACATCTATTCTAAATTGAAAAGACTGAAACTCTGAATGATTGCTTGTAAACCATTGGCAGCTTCGGATTAAGCGATGGCGCTTAAAACTGGTAATGTTTTCCTCGGGTAACCCAAACTTGGTAGAGATTCTCGTCTTTACCTCAATAAATACCAGCAGCTTTTTTCGGACAGCGATGAGATCAATTTCGCCCAGTCGTTTTCCGTAAGGGTTAAACGAATTTTTGACCAATATCTTAAAACCTACTCGCTCATATAATCGGGCTGCGTAAGACTCGCCCCAGTTACCAAGCTCAGATTGAGTTAACATACACTCAGCTTAACCCGAGCGCTTCAATTCCAAATAAAGAAAAAATAAAAAAAGGCCCGTAAGGGCCACGGCTTTAGCCGTCAATCTCTATTTTAGGTTCAAATATTTATCTTTCTGTTGCTGTTTTACGTAAGCTACATGATCCGCTCCATACTGTTTGAAGAAATACTTAATTGGTTTAATCAGAAAGGCAAGTCCTACTAACGCAACTATCACTGCAGCTGCTCGAGAACCCAGTGCGCTTACTAATTGGCTGCGTAGCAAGAACCAAAGCATTTCTAGTAAACCAACCGTAATAAATACCGAACTAACTCTTCCTAAAGCTGGCTTTAGTAAGTTGTTCTTACTAACTAAGCGATAAACCAAAACTAAAATTCCGATGACCAGCAATGCTACACCAAACCAGAGGATCATTTTATCGGCCATGCTCACGCCTTTAAAGCGATCAATACCAAGCCAAAACTGTGTAGAAAAAACTAAAGACCAATCAATAGGATTAAACATAAAAATAGAGTAGTTAAATAACTACTCTATTTTATAGTTTTGTATGGGGTTTGGCAAGGCTACTGCTTCTCAAAAATCATGGCGTAATGATAGAGGTCGGCATCCAAATCTTTAATATGCTTGAAACCAGATGATTCTAGTTCAGTGCGAATCTCCTTTTCGGAAACGCGCTTTTCCATAGCAGGGCCAAACGGACTAGTTTCTTTCTTCCAATCAACTACTAATAATAGGCCACCGGTCTTTAACAATGAGTATGCATTTTGAATCACTTCGGCACGTCCCTTAACTTCGTGAACGATGCTAGCCATAATCACAGCATCTTCCCTGCCTGCTGGCAAAGCATTGAATGGTTTTTCTAAATCAGCTTTATATACTTCAACGTTGTGCAAATTATTTTGCAAACTGATCGATTTTGTAGCAGTTAACTTTGTATCCTGAACATCCACGCCTGCAACACGCCCAGTATTTCCGACAATCTTCGCCGCAGCCATGGTATAAAAGCCGCTACCACAACCAAGATCAGTGACATGTTCACCGGGCTTCAGACCAAACTGGCCGATAATTTTTTGTGGGTTTACGAATTTCATAACACACTTTGGAG